>CAYQVB010000089.1:0-17189 GCA_964420925.1 uncultured Ectothiorhodospiraceae bacterium
GGCGATCTCGAAGATCTCCCGGGTGCACCTCTCGATCCCTCGCTCGACCACCTCCATCATCGGGATGAGGCGCACCTCCTTGTCGACGAAGAAGTCGTGCCAGTCCTTGGGATTGAGACCGTTGCGCGAGCCCATGTGGGCCATGTTGGCGCCGTGGCAGTTGGGCAGGTCGAAGGCGCGGGAGGGGCCCGAGCAATTGGTGTTGTCGATGCCACCCCAGTCGGGTGCGGAGTCGAGGTGGCAGTCGATGTGCAGATAGCCGATCCGGCCGTCCCGGTGGAAGTCCGAGAGGGCGCGAGCGCCGGGTATCGGCGCGGAGTGGTCGCCTCCGCAGAAGATGACCTTGGCGCCGCCTTCGAGGCACTCGGTGATGTACTGGTGGATGTACTCGTGGGAGCGGTCGTTGTTGCCGGGCACGACCGGCACGTCCCCGCAGTCCACGGGCTGGAAGAAGCTGACCAGGTCGACGTCGTACTCGAACATGTACGGGAAGTACTGGGTCGAGGCTTCGCGCAGGCCGGCCGGTCCCTGGGAGGTGCCGGCCCGCACGATCTGCCCCTGGTCCCAGGGGACGCCGAGAAAGCAGAGCTTGGCCCCCATCGCGCGGATGGCTTCGCGATCCGGAGGGCAGTAGGGAGCACCGAGAAAGGTCGCCAGCCCACTCGCCTTGAAGGCGCCGTTGTGCAGCCGAGGTGAACGGATGTGGTCGTCCGCGTCGACGTGCCGTTGCGGACCCTGATGCTGGTGGGGCACGAACTCCCAGGCGCGGGTGTCTGTCACACTCATCGCTTGCTGCTCCTTGGTCGGAGTGACGCGGCGGGCAACGGTGAGGGCGCCTGCCGCGTGCTCATTCACTGGCCGCGAGGTGCTCACGGCTCGGACTCTCCTCGCGCATCATGTGCATGATGTGCCGCTCCATCTCGGCGTAGGCCGGCAGGTTGACCACCCTTTCCTTGTCGGCGATCCGCTGCCCCTGCTTGAAGTCGGTCGTCATGGTCTCGCGGATCCGGCCGGGAAGCCGGGTCATGAAGACGATGCGGTCGGCGAGGAAGATGGCTTCCTCGATGTCGTGGGTGACCATGAGGACCGTGGTGTCGGTGGACTCCAGGATGTTCATCAGGAGCTCCTGCATGGTCCAGCGGGTCTCCGCGTCGAGCGCTCCGAAGGGCTCGTCCATGAGCAGGATCGCCGGCTCGTTGGCCAGCGTCCGCGCGATCGCGACCCGCTGCTTCATGCCGCCGGAAAGCTCGATGGGGAATGCGTGGCGGAAGCGGCCGAGGCTGACCAGATCGATGAAGTGGCGGGCTCGTTCCCGGCGCTCCGCCTTGGGAACGCCGTTGAGCCGCATGCCGTACTCCACGTTCTCCTGCACCGTCAGCCAGTCGAAGGAGGTGTAGGACTGGAACACCATGCCGCGGTCTCGTCCGGGGCCCGCGATCGCCTTGCCGTCGAGCATGAGCGAGCCCGCCGTGGGCTCCTCCAGGCCCGCGACCATGCGAAGGATCGTCGACTTGCCGCAGCCGGAGGGGCCGAGCAGGGCGCAGAGATCGTTGTCCCGAACGTCGAAGGAGACATCGGCAACCGCCTGGATCCGCTCGCCGGAACCGAGGCGGAAATCCTTCGAGAGATCGACGACCGAAAGCTTGGTCTTCCGCTGGCGATCGCTCATGAGAGTCTTGCTGTTCGCAGTGCCCTGCGAGGTAGGCTCCGGTGTGCCGGCGCCAGAATCATCCGGCCGGACCGAGGGCGCAAGCGCCGGTCCGGCCGGAAGTGAGGGCTCACTTACAGACGCCTCCGCCTACCCGCCGCCGTAGCCGGCCGCGTGCAGCTCCGCGAGCAGCGAGCAGTCGATGCCCTCGGCCGGCTCGATCGTCTTGGACATCTGGCCGAACTTGATCCACCACTCGTTGGTCATGCGCCAGTGGTCTTCGATCTGGCCGTTGCTCTGTCCGAAGGGGGGATCGCCCGGCGCCGCGCCGCAGAAGCGCGCCGCTTCCATGAAGGTGTAGGGATAGAGTCCGCCGTCCTTTCCGCTGCCGTCCGCGCCGATCACCATCACGACGTCGTCGAGCGGCATCTTCATGCCTTCCGCGATGATGCGGTTGCCTTCCTCGGGGTTCTCCTGCCACCAGGCGATCGCGTCGTAGAGCGCCTGCATGGTCTTCAGCGCGACCTCACGACGGTTCTCGATGAAGTCGGCATTCATGAAGAGCGCATCGGCGATGAGCGCGTTCTGGAGCCAGAAGGGCTCGCGCGACTGGGCCGCGAGCCGGGTGTCGGGCCGGGACTCGAGGACCTGCGGGCCGAAGGGATCCCAGAACTCGGCCGCGGCCACGTCGCCGCCGATCATCGCCGAGGCGGCATCGTCCATGATCAGGTTGACGTACTCGACCTGGTCGTAGGCCACACCGTTCTGCTCCAGCCAGATCGCCATGTAGAGCTGGGCGAGCCCGCCTTCGAGCACCGCGACCTTCTTTCCGACGAGGTCGCCGGCGTTCTCGATGCCGGGACCGACCACGATCTTGTCCGTGCCGTAGGAGATGTTGCCGTAGGCTACCAGCTTGACCGGCATGCCCTCGGCGGTGGCGATGGGGGCGAACTCGATGGTGCTGGAGACGACGTCCAGCCTCCCCGCGGTCGCGAGGCTGAAGGTCTGGAAGGGGTCCTCGATCGCCTGGTAGCTGATGTCGAGGTCCGGGGCGAGGCCCTTCTCCTGGGCGATGTACCAGAAGCCGTAGCCGGGCCAGGTGAGGCCGGCGATGCGGACCTCCTCCTTGGCCGAGAGCGCGGGTCCGGCCGTCAACAGAAAGACCGCGCCGAAGAGCGCAAGGCATGCCCGGCGGCCGAGCTTTCCAATCACGCGAAGTTTCACTTGTTCGTCCCTCCTGTCTCGAGAACGTCCACTTGCCGGTCCGGCCGGCATCTTGCCCCGGCCCGGCGCCCAAACCCCGTCCGGCTATCGTCGCTCGCTCTCCAGGTAGGGGAAGAGCAGGCGATGGAGGCGCCGGAAGAGAAAGTCGAAGAGCAACCCTAGCAGCCCGATGACGAGAATGCCCGCCATGATCTTCTCCACGTGCAGGAAGCGCTTGGCGCGCATCATGACGGCGCCGATGCCGGTGGTGGCGGCGACGATCTCGGCGATGACCAGGTAGGTCCAGCTCACCGCGAGCATCTGGCGCATCGCCACCATGATGTTGGGCATCGAGGCGGGAATGATGACGGTGCTCAAGATCTGCCAGCGGCTGCCGCCGAGCGTCATGGAGGTCTCGATGAGCTCGCGGCGCACCGACTTCACGTGATCCATGATGATGGTGATCAGGAACCAGATCACGCCGATGAAGAGCAGGGCGATCTTCTGTCCGTCCCCGGTGCCGAACCACATGAGCAGCAGCGGGATGAAGGAGGGCGCGGGCAGGTAGCGCCAGGCCGAGACCAGCGGGTTGACGAATGCCTCGACCCGCCGGAAGGAGCCCATGAGGATACCGAGCGGGATCGCGACCAGGCAGGCGAGCGCGAAGCTGAGCGCGATGCGGTAGATGCTGATGCCGATGTCCACGAGGAAGGCATCCTCGAGCAGCAGCGACCACAGGCCGAGCAGGACCTTCTCCGGCGGAGGCATGAAGAGCGCGTTGACCCATTCGAAGACGACCGCCGCTTCCCAGAGCAGGAAGAAGATGAGCCAGATGGAGATGCCGAGGAGGAGGCTCGCGCGCGCGGGGATCGGGCGCTGAAACTCGAACCAGCGCGGACGGCGGCGTGTGGCGGTCCCGTTCACCCGATAAAGAGCGCAAGCACCCCGGTGTAGGAGTAGATGCGGTCCCGGTTGAGCTCCCCGTTGGCGAAGAACCCGATCATCGGGAAGTCGCCGAGGGTGTCCATGATGATCTTCGTTTCGGACTCGGGAGCGGCGAACTGGTTGGGGCCCCGCGCGGCGCAGGAGATGTAGATCCCGCCGCGGACGGCCCGGTTGCCGATTCTCCGCTTGAGATCTCCCGTCATCCGCCGCATGTCCAGGACCGCGCTCTCCCGGTCGCGCCGGCAGAAGAGCACCCGATCGCCTTCGGGCACGGTCGCGGCGATCGCGATCGCCTTGCTCGACGGATCGATGGCGACGAGGTTGCGCACCGTGTAGTCGGCGGTGTCCGAGCCGGTGACGGGAAGGGCGGCGAAGATGAGGCCTCCGACCCGGCGCAGGTCGGAGGCGAGCTCCTCTCCGATGTCCTCCGAAAAGACGTCGAGAGCGGGGCGTCGGTCGAGCTCGACGAGGACGTTCCCCTTGCTCTGCGTGACCGTGTGGGCCGCGCCCAGGGGCGTGCAGCCCTGGCTCAAGCCCGTCGCGATCTCGATCGCGGCGGGTGAGAGGGCGACTCCGCTCAGGCACCCGGTGGCGTCGCCGGCCTGGTGGGGCGCATCGCCGGCCGCCGCGGTCAGTCCCCCCACGAGGAAGCTGCCGGTGTCCGCCGCGAGTCGGTCCACCGCTTCCGTCGCTTCCGGGTGGCGGGGGTCGACGTGGGTGAGCGCGAGCGGCATGGTCGCTTCGCTCAGCCACTTAGCGTTCTTTGCGGCGAGTTCGGCGCCCGCCTTGCTTCCCCCGGCGAAGAGGCGGTATCCGTCCGCCGGCAGATCGAGCAGAAGCGCGGCCGCTCCCGGCTCGCTGTAATGCTCTTCGCCACCGGCGATTACGCCGTACCCCGCTGCGCTGACCCAGTCCCTCACATCGGTGTGCTGCCGGAGCGTCTCCACCATGCCCTCGAGGTGGGGCGCGAAGTTCTCGGTCGCGTAGAGGACACCGAGCCGTCCCGCGGAACCCGCGAGCCGGCGTCCCAGCATGTCCGCGACCGTGCGCGCATCGTCCCCCATGTGGATTGCCGTCGCGAAGGGCCTGGAATCGTCGGTCGCTTGCATCATGGCGTTGGATGGTTCGGCTCGAGGGCGGGTTGACCCGATACCGGGTGCAGCGCCGCGGACGCGCTCATGCCCCTTCCGCGGGTATCCTCCAGACTTCGCGGGCGGGACACAGCCGGTTGCCGTCGAGTATTGCGCACACGTGTTCATCGCGGTAGCCCGCGCTCGGCATTTGATCGCGAGGCCGGTCAGGCCGATGCCGCTTTGGAGAACAGGGACGCCGCTTTCTCCAGATCCGAGACCTGAGCGTAGCCGATGCTGAAGACCACTTCGTCGGGCCGGAGGGCGAGGATGTCCTTCAGGCGCACCACGCACTCCGCCTCGGTGCCCACCAGCAGCGAGTGCCGGACGAACTCGTCGGGCACGTGCTGAGTGCCGGGTGACTCGCCCTCGGGCATCGCGATCAGCCGGACCGCTTCCCGTACCCGGTCGAAGAGGGGGCGGAACGCATCCGGGTACTCACCCTCGTAGCCGAGGCGCTGCATGTGGTGGATGGCGAGCGACTTGTACTTCTCGATGAGAGGCTGGGGATCGTCGGCGTAGGCGCAGGAGACCTGGAGCACGCACCGAACCTCGTTCGGGTCACGTCCCACGCCGGCGGCGGCGCCTCGAATCCGCTGCATCTTCCGGTCGAACACTTCGGCCCGTTCCGGTCCCATGATGATGACGCCGTCGGCAAGCTCGCCGCTCACGGTCTGCATCCGCGGGCCCCACACCGCGGTGTAGAGGGGAATGGGACGCGCAACCGATTCGATGCGGTAGGGCTGTCCGCCGACCACTTCTTCTCCCGCGAGGAGGCGGCGGATCAGTTGCATCTCCTCGCGAAACTCCGCGATGCGGGCCTTGCGCACCCCGAGGCGCCCGCAGGTCGCCTGCCCCCCGCTCCCGATGCCGAGCACCGCGCGCCCTCCGCTGATGTCGTCGACGGTCGCGATGGCGTTGACGAGCAGCGCCGAGTGCCGCAGGGGCGTCGGGGCGACTCCGGTGCCGAGCAGCAGTTTCTCCGTGTGCTGTGCGGCAAGCGCGAGGCCGATGTAGCCGTCCTTCGAGGCCCAGGAGTCCCAGAGCCACAGCTTGTGGAATCCGAGCGCCTCGGCGGCGTCCGCCAGAATCGTGACTTCGCTGACCGGCGCCTTCGGGTCGAGCGCGGTCATGATGCTGAATCGGGTCATGGAGTGCGGTTCCGGTGAATCGAGGGAGTGGGGTCGCCAAGGGCGGCGAGGGTAGCCGATTCTGCGGCGCCTACCACCGGCAACTCACGGGATAGCGCCGGACGGCTTCGTCCGGGGTCAGGATGACGGCGTTGGCCCGGAGCGCTGCGGCCACGAGCAGGCGATCGAAGGGATCGCGGTGGTGGAACGGAAGCTCGCCCGCGCGGTACATGTCTTCGCGGCCCAGTGCGAGGCATTCCAGTGACCACGCCGCCACCTGCGCCTCGATCCAGTGACGCGGGGGATCGGGCAATTCGAGTTTGCCGGCGCTCCATTTGAGCGAAATCTCCAGGACCGAAACTTCGCTGAGCAGGAGTCGCGTTTCCGGCGCGTCGATCAGCTTACGGGCAGGGGCGGACAGCTTATCCGGCTGCGCGCAGAGCCAGATCAAGGTGCAGGTGTCGAGCACGCACGCGGTCACAGCCCCCATGCCCGGAGTTCTTCGTCACTCAGGGGCCGGAAGGCATCGTCGGAGTAGCGCACCTCCGCCGAGGTCAACGTTCCGACCGGGGGGCGAGTCGCTTTTGCCGCCTCGACTGCGCTCAGCTTGGCTACCGGGTTGCTACCGCTGAGGATGACGATGGTCTCTCCGGCCTGGGCTTCCTTCAGCAGACGCGAAAGATGGGTCTTGGCTTGATGGGTCGTCACAGTCTTCACGGGACTCTCCGTCGCTGGGGCAGATGCAGGACTCCAGCGTGGGGACCATAAACCTTAGTCTGAACTTAGTCTACTTGCCGGAGATTGCGGTCATTCGAGGCGCATGGCATTTTCGGAGCCCGGCCGCGCGAGCGCTCAGAAGTCCGCCGCGTCAAGGGGCAGGTCGCTCAGGACTTCCGGGCCGTGGTCGGTGATGAGGACCGGCTGTTCCAGCTTGACCCCTTCCGGGCCGTCAAGAGCTCCCACGTAGCTTTCCACGCAGACGATCATGTTCGCCTCGAAGTGGCCGTCGTAGGCCCCGTCCTCGGCATCCTCCGGGTACAGGACAAAGGGATACTCGACCCCCAGCCCGCATCCGTGGACGATGTCGGCATACCGGTTCGCGAGGTAGATGTCGGGAAGGCGATATGCATTCGATGCATATTCCAGGAAGGAGACGCCGGGCCGGAGCAGGTCGATGTTGTGCGCGAGCTGCGCCTTCGAGATGTCGAACAGGGTCTTCTGGGCGGGAGTCAGTCGGCGCTCGCCGACCGTCCAGCTCCGCGAGAGGTCGTTGTAGAAGCCCATGGGGCCGATGAGGTCGGTGTCGAAGGACAACAGATCTCCTGCCTGCAGGACCCGGTCGGAGGTTTCCTGGAACCAGGGATTGGTCCGGGGACCCGAGCAGAGCAGGCGCGTTTCCGGGTACTCGCCGCCGAGGGCGATGCTCTGACCGACGAGGTGCCCCAGTGCTTCGGATTCGCGCATGCCCGGCGCCGTGAACTCGTACAGGGACCGGACGCTCTGCTCGCAGGTGCGAAGCGAGGCGCGGAACGCGGCGATCTCCTCTTCGGACTTGATGGCCCTCGCGTGCTCCAGGACGGACTTTCCGTCCACGACGCGCCGGCCACGCCGGCTGAGCGCCCACACCATCAGGGTATCGGCCCGATCCACGGCCAGGGTGTTCCCGGTGCACCCGTGCTCACGCAGGGTCTCGTCGATCTGCCGGGCGAAGCGTTGCGCCATTTCCTCCGCGTTGTGTCCGACCAGCATGTAGTCGAAGGAAATCGAGGTCCGTACATCGTTCACGCTTTCGAGGCCGGCGCTCAAGTGCCTGCCGGTGGCCAGATCGAAGAGCACGGACGGGCCGCTTGCGAATACGATTGCATATCGGCAGAAGTTATGCATCGTCCAGACTTGCATATTCCTGGAACCGGTTGCATATCGGAGGTTGATGGGATCCATCACCAGCACCGCTTCGTGGTCCTGGCGCCTGAGCTCTCCTCGTATGCGTTCGGCTCGGTACGCGCGAACCGCCGCTTCGTCGACGACTCTGGTATCGGTTTCGTCGTTCATCGGTCATACGCTCCTGTCCGATTTGCCGAAGCCAGGAGAGCGGTTCGGCCGTCCTTACGGCTTCGTTCGACCCCCGGCCGGCAAAGGGCGTGAGTTGGCGCCCATGCGGCCCGGGTTCCCGATGCCGCGGAAGGCGGGTTCGGGGAAAGCGCGCACGACGGCACCCGGGACGAACTGCGCACTTTCATCGTGAGGGAGAGAGCGGCTTCAGAATCCCGCCCTCGCGTCAGACAATTCCTTCATCCCCGAGCCGCTCGATCTCCCGCTCGTCGTAGCCGAGCTCTCGCAACAGCTCGCCGGTGTGCTCTCCGAGCGCCGGCGCAGGGCGGGCCGGCGCCTCCTCGTCGCCGCTGCGAACCGGAGGGGCGACCAGGCGGTAAGGTCCCGCTCGCGGGTGCTCGAGGGATTGCAGGCGGCCGTGCTCGGTGACGAATGGATTCTCGAGCGCCTCGGCAAGATCGTAGATGGGCGCGGCGGGCACGGTTCCCGCAAATCGCTCGAGCCACTCCGTCGTGCTCCGCCGCTCGAGCTCGGAGTCGAGCAGTCCGGTCAGCACGTCACGGTGCTCGAGGCGTGTCGCAAAGTTCGCGAATCTCGCGTCTTTTACCCACTCGGGCCGGCCGATCTGATCGCACAGCTCCGGCCAGAACTTCTCCTTGTTGCACATGATGTAGATCCAGCCGTCCGCGCTGCGGTAGAGCTGACAAGGGGTGAGCGAAGGATGCGCGGAGCGCGGGAGACGTCCTTGACAGAATCCTTCGTGCAGGTACCACGCGGCGAGGTAGCTGGTATTGAACAGGGCCATGTCGAAGAGGGAGAGGTCCATGTCCCGGCCCACTCCGCTCGCGCGGGCCGAGGTGAGGCCGGCGAGCAGCGCGTAAGCGAGACCGAGTCCGGTCATGAAGTCGACCATCGAGAGTCCGAAGCGCGCGGGCGGCGCGCCCGGTTCACCGGTGAGGGAGAAGTAGCCGGCCTCGGCCTGCATGAGGTAGTCGAATCCGGGCCAGTCGGCGCGAGGTCCCTCGCGCCCGTAGGCGGAGAGGTGCGCGCACACGATCCGGGGGTTGGAGGCCCGCAGCGCTTCGTAGGTGAGTCCAAGGCGGGCGGGCACGTCGCCGCGCAGGTTCGAGGCAAGCGCGTCTGCGCCTGCCGTCAGTTCGTGCAGTACTTGTTGGCCCTCTGCGCGCGAGAGATCGAGGGTGAGGCTCTTCTTGTTGCGGTTCAGGGCGTGAAAGAAGAGGCTGTCGCGCTCCTCGAAGAAGAAGGGCCCGACCCCACGAGATATGTCGCCACCGTTGACGGGGTTCTCGATCTTAATGACTTCCGCGCCCTGGTCGGCGAGAAAGAGGGTGCCGAAGGGGCCTGCGCCGTACTGTTCGACGCTCAGGATCCGGACGCCTTCGAGGGGGAGCATGGGGTTCTGCTCGGGTCTCGGTTTCCATCACTGCGCCGGGAAGTTATCGGCAATGGGTGCGATATGCCAGACTGGGCGAGGATTCGTTTCCGCGCACCAGCCTCGCACGCGCGATTCGTGCGACTTGCGTATGCCTGGCGCCACCGAAGCGATTTTGGGGGGCGTGGGCGTACATCGCGTAGCATGGGCCGTGTCGATCGGGCTCGAGGGGGTAGCTGTCGATGTATGCATCGGAACGTGCGCGGTGTGTTCTGGCAGGGCTGCTCGCGGCGGCGTGCTTCGCCTTCGCCGCGCCCGCCGGGGCGCTCGGTTTGCGGATCGCGGCCTGGAATCTCGAGCACCTGGACGATGCGAACGGGGCGGGTTGCGTCGGGCGCGAGGACGGCGACTACCATGCGCTCGGAGAGCGTATCGACGCGCTCGGCGCGGAAATCGTCGCTTTCCAGGAGGTGGAGAACGCCGCCGCCGCGCAGCGCGTCTTCGACCCCGAGCGCTGGAGGGTGGAAGTCTCCTATCGCCCCTCCACCGGCTATGGGCGCACCTGCTACGGTCGACCCCGGCAGCGCCTCGGCCACCTCGCTACCGGTATCGCGGTGCGCGAGGGGATCGAGTATCGGCGAAACGACGATTTCTCCGCGCTGGCGGGTGGCAATCCGGATCTGCGCTGGGGAACCGACATCACGCTCGTACGCGACGGGCAGGAGTTGCGCCTGCTCTCGGTGCACCTCAAGTCCGGGTGCTGGGGCGCGGACCAGGACGACGATCCGTCGCGCGAGGACACCTGCGCGACGCTGCGCGAGCAGATGGAGACGCTCTCCGACTGGATCGCGGAGCGGCGTGAGGCCGGCGAGGCCTTCGTCATCGCGGGCGACTTCAACCGCCGCCTGACCGTGCCCGGAGATTGGGCGTGGGCGCTGCTCCGCGAGAACGCGCCTGCGCTCTCGCTCTCCGCCGAGGGGCGAATCTCGCGCTGCGACGAGCGCTTTCTCGAGTACATCGATCACCTGGCCTTCGACACCGGCCCGGGGCTCTCCATGGCGCTCGGGTCCTTCGAGGAAGCCGAGCGCGGCGGCCCGCACCCCGACCACTGCGCCGTTTCCGCCCGCTTCAACGTGGCGCCTGCCTTCGTCACGGCGCCCTTTCTCGTCGCCGCGTCGAACACGCCGCCCTGGGGGTTCGTGCGCGTGGTCAATCGCTCGGACGAGCCCGGCACGGTCGAGATCACGGCAATCGACGACACCGGAGCCCGTTTCAGGCCGGTGTCTCTCGCGCTCGGTGCGGGCGCAGTCGGAGCTTTCTCTTCGCGCGACCTCGAAAACGGCGCGATGCACCGCGGGCTCCCGGAAGGCGTCGGCGACGGAAGCGGACACTGGCGCCTGGAACTGGTTACCGATCTCGATGTTGCCGTGCGCACCTATGCGCGAGGTCCGGACGGCTACCTGAGCCGCATCGACCGGACGGTCCCCGGGACAGATTTCGGAACGGGGTATCGTTACGAGGTGGCGTTCTTCAACCCGGGGAGCAACGTGGTAACGCGCAGCATTCTTCGGCTGGTCAACCCCGGAGATGGCGATGCCGAGGTCACGATAGCCGCGCGCGACGACCTCGGCGATGCCGCGCCCGAGGGCGATATCACCTTCACCCTGCCGGCAGGCGAGGCGCGCGACTTGAGCGCACAGGTGCTCGAAAGCGGCGCCGAAGGCTTTGACGGACGTTTCGGTGATGGTGAGGGCAAGTGGCGCCTCACGCTGAGCGCCGACCGCGCCCTTCACGTGCTCAGTCTCGTCAGGAGCCCCCGGGGTTATCTGGCGAGCCTGTCGCGATGAGCGTTCGATGAGCTGAGAGGCCCCGCCCAGGAGCCACGACTTTTACAAGCGTTCGAGCGTTTGCTCCGCGCTGCTCACTTCGGCCTTGGTCGGATCGGGATCGATCTCGATCGATTCGACGACCCCGTCGTTCACCACCATCGCGAAGCGCTGCGAGCGTACCCCGAGCCCGTGGCCGGTGAGATCCAGCACCAGTCCCGCCGCCTCGGCGAAGGCGCCGTCGCCGTCGGCGAGCATGCGCACCTCGTCGCCGGTGTTCTGCGCTTCTCCCCAGGCCCCCATGACGAAGGCGTCGTTGACGGAGAGACAGGCGATCTCGGCCACGCCCTTTCCCTTGATCGCGTGGGCGTTGGCGAGAAAGCCCGGCAGGTGGGCGTTCGAGCAGGTGGGAGTGAAGGCGCCCGGCACTCCGAAGAGCACTACCCGGCGGCCCCGGCAGAGGTCGTCGGTGGTGAGTGCCTGCGGGCCGTCCGCGCCCATCTCGTGGAGGGTCACGTTGGGGAGTCTGTCGCCGGCTTTGATGGTCATCGGGCTTCTCCTGTAGGCGTTCGAGGCGGCTCGCCCCGGGGAGAGGTGACTTTAGCGGACTTTGGCGGGCGGTACAGAACCGGGCGCGATAGAATGCGCGCCCCGCGCGTACCGGCGCGAGCGAGAGACGAACGATGAGCGCCTGGATCCGGATGCTCACGGACGCCGAAGCCGGCCCCGAGCTCGCCGCCGCCTTCGAGCGCGTGCGCGCCCCGGCGGGGACGGTGGACAACGTGATGCGGGTGCACAGCCTGCGCCCGAGCACCATGACCGGGCACCACGCGCTCTACATGAGCGCGCTCCACGACGAGGCCAATGTCCTGCCGGAGTGGTTTCTCGAGACCGTAGCCTCCTACGTCAGCATCCTCAACCACTGCCACTACAGCCTGACCAACCACTGGTCCAACGCCTGCCATCTCATGGCCGACGAGGGAAGGGCGAAGGCCATTCGCAACGCCCTCGATGCGGATGCTCCCGAGCGCGCCTTCGAAGGCAAGGAGCTCGCGATGCTGCGCTATGCGCGCAAGCTCACCCTCTCGCCCGGGGAAATGGTGGAGGCCGATGTGCTGGCGATGAGGGACGAGGGCGCCGAGGACGGCGAAATTCTCGAGGTCAACCAGGTCTGCGGCTACTTCAACTACGTGAATCGGCTGCTGAACGGGCTCGGAGTTACCCTGAAGGGCGACGTCATCGGCTACTACGCCCATACCTCCGGTGACGACGGCGCCTGAGATGTGCTGCCCGATCCTTCGATTCCCGCGGTCACGCCGGCGACGACGAGTGCATCGGCATGTACATTCACCCGCGACCCTCACTCGCTGAAGAGGGTGAGGATCTTCGAGACCAGCTCACTCTTCTCGTCACCCATGACATCGACCAGATCGAAGTGATCCTTGTCCGGCACCCGTAGCGCCGTGACGGGGGTCGTCGTCATGCACAGACGCGCGTAGTGCTCTTCATTCTGGCGAATGAACTCATCGGATTCCCGGAGCCCCCAGGCCATGAGTTGCGGTGCATCGGTCGCCGGTGGGTGGTCCACCAGACTCACGGCGCGCGCTTCTTCTGCGCTTTCAATGTTGAGACCAAATCCTTCGTTGCTTCCCGTCCCTCGATTCTCGGACGTGTGTCGAATGGGTTCGAAGTCGTAGAGCCCGGAGATCGGCGCTGCCGCCCTGATCATGTCCTCGGGATAACGAGGGTGGTAGCTGGGCCAATCGGTAGCCATCATCCATGCCGTGAGATGGGCGCCCGCCGAGTGACCCATCAGGTAGAACCTGTCCGCGCTTGCCCCGAAGTTCGTCAGGTGATCCCACGTCCAGGTCAGCGCCCGTCGGCATTGAGGAGGGATATCCCCAACTTTCACTTTCGGACAGAGCATGTAGTTGATCGCCAGTACCGCGAACCCCGCATTGTTGTAAGGCTCGGCGACAAAGCTGTAGATGGACTTGTCGCCGCGTTGCCAGTAGCCGCCGTGGATGTAGACAATCAATCCACCATTGGGACTCCTTGCCGGGAAGAAGTCGGCGAGGTCGCGCTCACCGTCACCGTATGCCATGTCGTACTTGCCACCCGCTCTTTGCCGATACTCAGCGGACTGGCGTTGCCACTGCGGGATCATGGTTGTTTCGTATGTCGGTCTGACGTTCCGCAAGCTGTACTGGAGGTTCAGCTCTTCTTCATTGTAGGGACCGTAGCCGGGCACCGTCGCTCACCTCTCGCCGAAAGCCGATGTTGATCCATACAATGTTCACTCGGGCCACTTCCGTCAATCGTCTCACCCGGAGGAAAGGTGTCGGTCGACGCAGGAGTAGTTGGACCTGGAGAGGGCGGGCACGCAGGATGAGTGATCGAGGTGGGGAAAGGCCGTGAGCGCTCGCTCGCCGAGCGGTGATCCCTGGCTGTTGACCCCCGGCCCGCTCACCACGTCGCCGGAGGTCAAGGAGGCAGCGCGGCACGACTACGGATCACGCGACCTTCGCTTCATCGACATCAACCGGCGGGTGCGGGAGCGGCTGGTTGCGATTGCGGGTGGGGAAGGGACCCACGTGTGCGTGCCCCTGCAGGGGAGTGGCACCTTCGTCGTTGAGGCGATGCTCGGCACCTTCGTGTCCCGCGACGGCAAGGTGCTCATTCTCGCCAACGGGGCCTACGGGGAGCGCATGACAAAGATTTGCGAGGTGGCGGGCCGTCGTTTCGATGTGCTGGAGACGGCGGAAGATCGGCCCGTCGACCCGCAGGTGCTCGACCGGGCGCTGGCCGCCGACGCCGGGATCTCCCATGTTGCGGTGGTCCAATGCGAGACCACGTCCGGGATCGTGAATCCCCTCGAAGCGATTGCCCGGGTCTGCGCGGCGCATTCGCGTGGCCTCCTCGTCGATGCCATGAGCTCCTTTGGCGCCCTGCCCCTCGACGCGCGCGCGACACCCTTCGATGCGATGGTCGCCGCATCCGGAAAGTGCCTGGAGAGCACGCCCGGGCTCGGTTTCTGCATCGCGCGGCGCGAGACCCTGGAGCGAACGCGCGGCAACGCCCACTCGCTCAGTCTGGACCTCTGTGCGCAGTACCTCGCGATGGAACAGGACGGGCAGTGGCGCTTCACGCCGCCGGTCCAGACCATCCTCTCGCTCGACCGCGCCCTCGAAGAGTTCGAGGGCGAGGGGGGCGTCGCGGCGCGCGGCGCGCGCTACCGGGAGAACTTGAAAACCCTGGTGGAGGGCATGCGCCGGCTCGGCTTCGAGACCCTGTTGCCGGACGCCGTGCAGGCGCCAATCATCGTGACTTTCCACATGCCGGCGGATCCGCGTTTCACCTTCGAGGGCTTCTACGAGCGCATGCGACGCCGTGGCTACGTCATCTATCCCGGCAAGCTCACCGCGGCTCCCTCATTCCGCATCGGCTGCATCGGGCGCCTGGGCCTTGCCGAAATGCGCGGCGCGCTCGCCGCAGTCGAGAGCATTCTCGAAGAGATGGGGGTTTCGAGCGGCGCGCCCGCCGCCGGGAGCGAGAGGCATTGATGCCCGCTTCGCAGTTTGCGCCCCTCCCGTGAATGCGCCGGACGTGGGTCGGGGTACCGGCGTACTTTCCGGAGTTGCCGACCTCGGTCTCGAGGCGACGGCGCTTGCACCCGACCTCCTGCCGGTGAGGGACCCTCATGCCGGCTGATTCGAGCACGCGAGACCGGTTGCCGCCGGCGCAGTCCGAAGGGGAGTCGAATCTCTCCGCGTTGCGCCGGCGCTGGGCCGCGGGCTCCGCCGGGGCGGAGAACGAGGACTTGCTCGCGGAAGACGCGCGCTACTTCCTGCACCAGTCCGTGTCCACGCCGTGTCTCGCGGCGATTCGCAAGGCCGAGGGGATCTGGATCGAGGACCATGCCGGCCGCCGCTTCATGGACTTCCACGGCAACTCGGTGCACCACATCGGTTACCGCCACCCGCGCCTCGTCGCGGCCATCAAGGCGCAGCTCGACGATCTCTCCTTCGCCCCGCGCCGATACACCTGCGAGCCGGCGGTGGCGCTGGCGCGGCGCCTGGCCTCGGTGTCGCCGGGGGATCTCGGCAAAGTGCTCTTCGCGACCGGCGGGTCCGACGCGATGGAGATCGCGCTCAAGGTGGCCCGCGCCGCCACCGGCCGTTTCAAGACGGTGTCGTTCTGGGACGCCTTTCACGGCGCCGGCTTCGGAGCGGCGAGCGTGGGCGGCGAGGCCCTGTTTCGCTCCGGTCCGGCCGGGCCGCTCCTGCCGGGCGGAGAGCACGTTCCGGGCTACGACTGCTACCGTAACCCTTTCGGCTACTCGCACACCTCGCGGGAGCCGCACCATGAGACGTGCGGGCGAGTGTGCGCCGCGCTCATTCGCACCGTGCTCGAGAAGGAGGAAGACGTCGCGGCGGTGGTGGCGGAGCCGATGCGCGCGGTGCCCCACATCGCTCCCCCCGGGTTCTGGGCGGAGGTGAGAGCCGCCTGCGACGCGCACGGCGCTCTGCTCATCTTCGACGAGATCCCGACCGGGCTCGGCAAGACGGGACGCCTCTTCGCCTGCGAGCACGAAGGGGTCGTGCCCGACATCCTGGTGCTGGGGAAGGCGCTGGGCGGCGGCATCCTGCCCATCGCGGCCACCCTGTGCCGGCCGGAGCTGGACGTGGCCGAAACCTACGCGCTCGGCCACTACACCCACGAGAAGAACCCGGTGACCTGCCGGGCCGCGCTCACCACTCTCGAGATCATCGAGGAGGAAGGGCTGGTCGAGCGTGCGCGAAAGCTCGGCATCTACTCGCTCGAACGGCTCTTCGAGATGATGGACCACCATCCTCTGATCGGCGACGTGCGCGGTCGGGGGCTCCTGATGGGCGTCGAGCTGGTCAGCGACCGCGCGAGCCGGGAGCCGGCGGCGGACGCCGCGGAAGAGGTCTTCTACCGCTGCCTCGATCGCGGCTTGAGCTTCAAGGTCACGATGGGCAATGTCCTCACCCTGAGCCCACCGCTCACCATCGGGCGCGACGAGCTCGATCGCGCCCTCGACATCCTCGACGCGGCCTTGAGCGAGGCCGGGGCTTCGGGAACCCGGGCGGACCCTGCACGTGCCTCGCGCTATTGAGCTTCAGCACGTCATCGAAGCAGGCGCCCGCCGCTCCCAGGACCTGGGCCACGTAGCGCATGACAAGCTCGGTCTGCTCCGCCCGGTTTCCCGCACCTACTACCTTGCCGTGTTCGTCGAGCGCTGCCTGACCGCCGACGAACACCCATGGACCGCAGCGCAGACCCTGGCTGTAGGGAGTCGGTGACGGCCAGTCCCAGTTCCGCGCAGGTTTCAGGGTTCGGCACACGGCGTTTCCGGGTTTCTCAACGAATTCGTGACGCGGTGCTTTTTCCGTCAGCGTTTCGAGAAAGGCGACGAGATCGGCCTGTTCGCGCGCGCTCAGGTCCAGGCGGCGCAGAATCCGTTCCCCTCCGGCGTGCAGCCGTTCTTCGTCGAGCGTCGAATAGTGGTGGGCGACGGCGGCGAGCGTTGCGAGGCTGCCGGCATGCATGTAGGGCGCGGTAAGCGCCACGTTGCGCAGGCCCGGCACCCGGAACTCGCCGAAGTTGCGCTGAAGCAGGCGAACATAACGGGTTTTGGCGGCGGTGGAGCGTTGGGCATCGTCGTTGAAGCGGCCCAACAGGGTGTACGGGCTCTGGCGCAGTTTGCGGATGCCGCCGTGCCGGCCGGGATCGACCCGGCCGGGTTCGACGAAGTGGGGCACGCCGGCATCGGCGAACTCGCCGTTGGTGAAGGCCGGTCCGAAATGGCAGAGATTGCAGCTCCCCCGGCCGACGAAC
>CAYQVB010000090.1:0-11293 GCA_964420925.1 uncultured Ectothiorhodospiraceae bacterium
GGGTGGAAGACCGGGTACGGGAGAGTTACCTGGTCTGGAAGGAGCGCAAGGGACCGGACTTCGTGCTGGAGGTGGCCTCGAAGAGCACGTGGCGCGAAGACATGGGGCCGAAGCGGGAGCTCTACGCGCGGCTCGGGGTGAGGGAGTACTGGCAGTACGATCCGACGGGGGAGTACTTCAGGCCGGTGCTGCAGGGGCTGCGCCTGTCCGGGGGCGGGTACGTGCGCCAGTTGGCGGTGGCCTCGCCGGACGGCGCGCTGACGCTGACGAGCGAGACGCTGGGCCTGGAGCTGCGCGCGCTGGGCGGAGAGATGCGCTTCCGGGACCCGGCGACGGGTCAGGTCCTGCTCAGCCACTCCGAGTCGGACGCCGCCCGCCTTGAGGAAGCCACCGCCCGCCGGGCCGCCGAAGACCGGGCTGATCAGGAGGCCGCTGCTCGTCTGGCAGCCGAAGACCGGGCCGAGCGGGAGGCTGCTGCCCGCCGTGAGGAGGCCGTCGCCCGCCGAGCGGCGGAGGCGCGGGTGGCGGAGCTGGAGGCGCTGCTCGTCAACCGGCGATCGTGACGGCGGCGGCAGTCCGGGGCGCGGCGGGCATCCCCGCGCGGCGGGATGGAGCGAGCACGTGGCTGCTGAGCGGCGTTCCCCGCTCCGGAACCTCGCTGTGCTGCCGGCTGGCGGGGAATCTGCCGGACACCGTGGCGCTCTCGGAGCCCATCCGCCGCAAGGCATTCGGGGGGATGGAGACGCCGTCGGGAGCCTGCGCCCGCATCGGAGAGTTTGCAACGCAGGCGCGGGCGCGGATCCTGTCGGATCGCCGGGCGCCCTCGCTTCAGGTCGAGGGGCGTCTCGACGACAACCGCGGGGCGGCCCGCGTCACGGAAGAGGGGCTGCGCCGCCTGCGCGGCGAGTGGGGCGAGATCGCGATCGACAAGCCCCTGTCCCCGCGCTTCACCCTGGTGGTGAAGCACAACGCGCTTTTCGCGGCCCTCCTGCCGCGCCTCGCCGACTCCTTCCCCTTCCTCGCCCTGGTGCGCAACCCTCTGTCCGTTCTCGCCTCCTGGCAGACCGTGGCCCTGCCGGTGAACCGCGGCCGCCTTCCCGCCGGCGAGGAGCTCGACCCCGAGCTGCGCCGCGTGCTGGCGCAGGAGCCGGAGCGGCTGCGGCGCCAGGTCGTCATCCTCGATTGGTTCTTCGCGCGCTACCGGACCCACCTTCCCCCCTCGGACATCATCCGCTACGAGGACGTGGTGGAGAGCGGAGGCCTGGATCTCTTCCGAAGGCTCGGACACGAGGACGCCCCTCCCGTGACCCTCGAGAGCGGCAACACGGACGCCCGCTACGATGCGGTGGCCGTCGATGCCTGCTTGCGGGCGCTGCTCGAGCGGCGCGGCGCCTGGATGCACTTCTACCCGCCCTCGGAGTGCGAGGCGCTGGCGATGCGCATGCAGCGGAGAGCATGAGCGCCACGTTGCGTCGTCCCGGAAGCGCATCGATCCGGACGGTCCCGAGGAGTGGCCATCGCTCTGCGCGCGTAACATGATCCGGACCCCCGCCGGCACGCGCAAAACCGGAGCTCGGATCCCATGCAGCACCACCCCTTCGACCATACCTATGTCATCTGCACGCGGCGCGTGCGGCGGGGACGCTTCGAAAGCGAGCCGGGGCCCGCGATGTACCTCCGCGTTGCGAACGATCGCAACCCGGCTCCCGGCGACAAGATCGGGAAGCGCCTCTGGTTCGATGAGGTGAACGACCGGGCGGACGGGGCGGCGGACAATCGGATCGATCCGGCCGGCGATGTGCTCGTGTTCGTGCACGGCTACAACAATGACCAGGACATCGTCATGAAGCGGCACCGCCGCCTGCAGGCCGATCTGTGGGCGGAAGGCTTCCGCGGCCTCGTCGTGTCGCTCGACTGGCCGAGCGCGGACAAGACTCTCAACTATCTCGAGGATCGCTGGGATGCGTCCGAGACCGCCATCGCGCTCGTGACCGCCTGCGCGATGCCCCTGGCGGCGCGGCAGCGCAACGGTTGCGCGACCAACGTCCACCTGCTCGGGCACTCAACCGGCGCCTACGTCATCCGCGAGGCGTTCTACCACGCGCGCAAGAAGGGCGTTCTCCATCGCGGCGACTGGAAGGTCTCGCAGATCGCCTTCGTGGGCGGGGACATCGCGAGCGCCTCGCTCGCCGAGAGGGACGCGGTGTCGGCCGCGATGTTCTCGAGGACGCTGCGGATCACCAACTACTCCAACCGCTACGACAAGGTGCTGAAGGTCTCCAACGCCAAGCGGCTCGGCCTCCGGCCGCGGGCGGGAAGGGTCGGCGCCCCGGAAGACGCCCATCCCTCGGTGGCCAACGTCGATTGCAGCGCGTACTTCGACGGGATCGATCCCGGCGCCCAGGCCGTCTTCGGCACCTTCTGTCACTCCTGGCACATCGGGAACCGGGTCTTTGCGCGCGATCTCGCGTGCGTGCTCCACGGCGGGATCGACCGCGCCTTCATTCCGACCCGGCAGCGCGACGGGGACGCGCTGATGCTCCGGGACGCGCCGCGTCCGGTGCACGAAGCGCGCTGGCTCGAGGGTTGAGCGCTTCGTGACACCGGGCGAGCCGTGCCCGCACGATTCCACGAGCGGGCGGATTTTCCATGAAAGCCTGCCACGGACAGGGGACGTGCCTCCGCGGTCGCGCGAGGAACTTCGGAGGTGTTCGCGCGTGCAGAGCGTCCCTAGCCGTCATTCCCGCGCAAGCGGGAATCCACCCGAGCCCAGGTGGCGGGGACCTTCCATGAAAGCGTGGAGCTAGACGGCGTGAGGACCGTCTGGTTCCACCGGGACTACCGGCGTCTGACCGGGGGGCACGTCAAGCACTCCCACTACTTCGATCACGTGCGGCGCACGCCGGGATTCGCGCCGCGGATTGTCTTCAGCGGCGAGCCCCCCGACGAGGGGCGTGCCCGGGAGCGCGCGCGCCTTTGGCCCACCGGGGAGCACGGCCCGGCCGATCGCTGGGCGCCCGGTCCCCATGACCTGCTCTTCGTCGCCGGAGTGGACTGGCGCTACCTCGCGCAGAGCGGCTTCCGGGACCTCGCCAACCCCCGCATCAACCTCGTTCAGCACGTCCGCCACGCCCACCAGGGCACCGAGCTCTACGACTATCTCCCCGAGCGGGCGGTGCGGATCTGCGTGAGCCGGGAGGTTGCCGAGGCGATCACCGCCACCGGGCGCACCACGGGGCCGGTGCTCACCATCCCGAACGGCACCGACGCACCGCTCTGCGGGGCTGCCCCGGACGGCGTGCCCGCGGGGTACGAGACGCGGCCCGTCGCTGTCACCATCGCGGGGTACAAGTGCCCCGACCTCGCCCGGGCCCTGGCCGGGCGGCTGGATGCGGCGTGCATCGCGCACCGGCTGCTCACCGACTTCCTGGATCGCGACGCCTTCCTCGCGCTGCTCGCGCAGAGCCGGGTCGCGGTCTGCCTGCCCCGGGCGGAGGAGGGCTTCTACCTGCCCGCGCTCGAGGGCATGGCCGCGGGCGCCGTCGTGGTGACCCTGGACTGCATCGGCAACCGCGGCTTCTGCCGGCACGAAGACAACTGCCTGGTCGCGAAGCCGGAGCCCGAATCGCTGCTCGACGAGACGCGCAGAGCCCTCACCCTGCCCGGCGCGGAGCGCGGGCGCGTGCATCGGCGGGCCCGCGCCACCGCCGCCGGCCACTCCCTCGACGCCGAGAGGGCGCGATTCCAGGCCATCCTCGGAGACATCGACCGCCTCTGGCGCATGGGATGATTGGAGAGCGGGAGGCTCGAAGTCGGTATCCGGTGAACACATCGCCAACCTCTCGCGCCGAGTACGCCGGCACCGGAACGGTAGATGCCTGAGCCCTGTCGACCTCTCGTCGGCTTCGTGATCGCCGGCGCCCAGAAGTGCGGGACGACGGCGCTCGCTCACTTCCTCGCGCAGCATCCCGAGATTGAGATGGCCTCCCCCAAGGAGGCACATCTCTTCGATGCGCCGGGGTACTCGAGCGCCTGGACCCCGGCGGAGATCGACGAGCGTTACCGGCCCTTCTTCGAGCACGGCGCCGGGGCCCGGGTCCGTGGCGAGGCGACGCCGATCTACCTGTTCCTGCCCGAGATCGCACGCGAGCTCGCGCGCTACAACCCCGATCTCAAAGTCATCGTGCTGCTGCGCGATCCGGTGGAGCGGGCGATCTCGCACTACTACATGGAGAAGGGACGGGAGCGGGAGCATCTGCCGCTGTGGCTCGCCCTGCTCTGCGAGCCCTTTCGGGTGCGCCGCTGCCGCGATGCCCGCGCGTTCCGTTCCGCCCTCCGGACGCATTCCTACCGCATCCGCGGCCTGTACAGCCTCCAGTTGCGCAACCTCTACCGCTTCTTCGACCGGGACCGGGTGCTCGTCATCCGCTCCGAAGAGCTCCTGCGACGCCACGATGACGTTCTGCGGCGGGTTTTCACATTCCTCGGGGTGGCGGAAGAGATGCGAATCGCTCCGGAGATCGTGGCGCGGGGCGAGCGCGGCGGCAAGGCGCACCGGCTGGAGTTCTGGCTGCTGCGGCTCTCCTACCTGCCGGAGTTCGCCCGCATGCGCGCGCTGCTTCCCGCTTCCGGATCGCCGGAACGTCACGACTGACTTCGGGGCCCCGCGCTGCGGGAGCACTCCGGCGGGCTCAGGAGGCCGGCTTGCGAGCTGTCCCCGGCTGCCCGTGCCCCTCAAGTGAGCGTGGCGGGGATCTCCCGTTCGCGGCGGGCCACGAAGTCGCGCAGCGCCTCGTCGAGCGCGGGGTCGATGGGGGGCGGCTCGTAGCGGGCGAGCCAGCGCTTCGCCTTCTCGAGGCCCGCGGCGGCGGAGTCCCTGGCGCCTTCCTCCTTCCACTGCTCGTAGGTGATGTTGCTCTGGGAGGGGAAGATGAAGAGGTTGCTGCGGCGGGTGTGGGCGGCGCCGAGGAAGTGCCCGCCGGGGCCCACCTCCCGCACGGTGTCGAGCAGCTCGTCGGGGTCGTCGAAGGCCACGCCCTGCATGAAGTGGTAGAAGGCGTCGACCTGCTCGAAGTCGATGACCGTTTTGGCGTAGGAGAGGCCCAGCGTGCCCTCGATCATGCCCCCGGCCATCGTGATCCAGTGCGCGCCGCTCATGAAGGAGGGGAAGAGGCCCCACATCGAGTCGTAGCCCGCCTGCATGTCCGGGACCTTCGAGGTCGCGCAGTTCGCGATCGCGCGGTGGGGCAGGCGGTAGCGGCGCGCCATCGCGCCGGCGAGGAACTGCACGATGGCCGAATCGGGGCTGCCGTGCACCGGCGCCCCGGTGTTGAGCGCCACGGTCATCGCAGGCACCCCGAAGAGCATCGGCGAGCCGGGGCGGACGATCTGTCCGAGCGCGACTGCCATCAGCGCCTCTGCGGTAACCATCGCCATGGTGCCGGTGTTGCTCGCCGGCGTGCTCGCCGCGGTCATGCAGAAGGGCGAGCACATCACCGCCTGGTTGGCGGCGGCGTAGACCTTGAGCGCATCGAGCATGGTCTGGTCCCAGACGAGCGGCGAGTTGCTGTTGATGAGGGAGGTGGCGAAGGTGTCGCGGGTCGCACGCGCCTCCCCGAAGACGATCTTCAGCATCTCGACGGTGTCCTCGGCCCGCTCGCGCGCGGTCACGTTGCCGACGATCGGCTTGTCGGAGAGGGTGAGCGCGCTCAAGGCCATGTGCAGGTGGCGGTGGGGCACCGGCACGTCCACCGGCTCGACGATCGGCCCGCCCGCGATGTGCACCGAGGCCGCCATGTGGTTGAGCCGCTGGAGGTTGTCGAGGTCTTCGAGCGTCGCGTGGCGGCGCCGGCCTTCCAGATCCAGGATGAAGGGCGGGCCGTAGGAGGGCGAGATCACCATGTGCTCGCCGCCCACCCGCACCGTGCGCTCGGGGTTGCGGGCGTGCTGCACGTACTCCGGCGGCGCCTGCGCGACGAGGGCGAGCAGGGCTTCGCGGCCGATGCGCACCCGCTCCCCCTCGACCTCCGCGCCCGCGCCGCGCCACAGCGCGAGCGACTCCTCGTCGCGGAACTCGACCCCGATCTCCTCCACCATCCGCATCGCGAGGTCGTGGATGAGCTCCACGCCTTCCGCGTTCGCGACCTCGAAGACCGGCACCCGGCGCCGCAGGGTGGGCAGGTGGACGATGGGGCCGTGCAGCCGCGCTGCCCGCCGCGCGCCACGTCCCCGGCGGCGGGCTCCCGTCATGACGGGCCGGCTGCCCCTGGCGGAATCAGGAGACCGGCTTTCGCTCGGCGCTGAGCTGTCCGGTGAGGCCCAGCCCTTCCAGGAGGCCGACAACGCGATTCAGAGAGGCTTCCAGGGCGCGCACGCGTGCTTCGAGCCCGTCGATGCGGTGATCCAGTGCGTCGATTCGGCGCTCCAGCCCGTCGATGCGGCGGTCCAAGTCTCTGCGAAGGCCGCGGATCATGGTGCCGAGCGCCACGCCCACGCCTACCACGGAGGCGATGACGGTGCCGGCGGCGAAGATGATTTCCATATCTTCTTTCTTTCTCCGTTTCCTGCAAGATCGATGCTAACACGGCAGCGCCTCGTTCAGGGGGCCCGGGCGTCCGGTCGGGCGTAGTCCAGCGTCCCGCGCGCTTATCGGCATCGGACTACATCCGCGGGCGCCGGTTGGCGGGATCGTAAGGGGAGTCCTCGATCACCGTCGCGGGCCGGCGCTCGCCAAGCAGCGGGATCTCGAGCTCGGTGCCCGGCCGGCTGTGCTCGATGGAGACATAGGCCATGGAGATGCTGTGCCCCAGGGTGTGGGAGTAGGCGCCGGAAGTGACGCGCCCCACCAGCGGGCCGCCGTCGCTCGCGTAGACGCCTTCGTTCATGTAGGCGTCGGCGTCCTTGGTGTCGACCTTCAACGTCACCATGCGGCGTTCGAGGCCGCCTGCGCGCTGGCGCTCGAGCGCGGCGCGGCCGACGAAGTCCCGGTTGCCGTCGAGCTTGAGGAAGCGGTCGAGGCCCGCTTCGAGCGCGGTGTGCTCCACGTCGAGGTCCCGGTACATGGCGCGGTAGGACTTGTCGAGGCGCAGCGACTCGATCGCCCGGTAGCCGGCGAGGCGGAGACCGTGCTCCTTGCCGGCCTCCAGGATCGCGTCGAGGAGCGCGAGCTGGTGGGCGATGGGGTGGTAGAGCTCGTAGCCGAGCTCCCCTTCGTAGTCGATGCGCAGCACCCGCACGTCGCTCGCGAAGCCCACGGTCATCGTGCGCGCGCGCAGCCACGGGAAGGCATCGTTGCCGAGGTCGCCCTCCGCGATGGGTTGCAGCACCTCGCGGGCCTTCGGGCCGACCACCGTGAAGCAGCCTCGCTCGGCGGTGGCGTTTCGCAAGCTTACGCTGCCGTCGCGGGGCAGGGCGCGCCAGAGCACGTCGAAGTCGTGGCGCTCGCCGCGCGGCGTGCCCACCAGGTAGAAGAGGTCTTCGCCGAGGCGGGTCACCGTGAACTCGCTGCGTACGGTGCCCTTCTCGGTCAGCAGGTGGCAGAGCGCGATGCGTCCCGGTGCGCGGGGCGGGCGGTTCGCGAGGATGCGATCGAGCCAGTCCTCCGCGCCGGGACCGCTCACCTCGAACTTCGCCATCGGGGTCATCTCGAGGAGCCCGGCCGCGTTGCGCACCGCGCGCACCTCCTCCCCGACGTGGGGGAAGTAGTTGAACCGGCGGTAGCTGTAGATGTCGCGGGCCTCGACTCCCGGCGGGGCGAACCAGTTCGGCACCTCCCAGCCGTACACCGCCCCCCACACCGCACCGCGCTCCGACAGGCGGCCGTAGCTCGGCGCGGTCCGGTTGGGGCGGCCGGCCGGCCACTCGTAGCCCGGGTAGTGGATGCCGAAGTTGTGGCCGAAGGCCTCGCGGGTCTTGACCGAGGTCCAGCGCTTGTTCGCGTAGGCGCCGAAGCGGCGGCAGTCGATCTCGGAGAGGTCGATGCCGGGCTCGCCTTCGACCATCCACTCGCTCAGGTAGTGGCCGATCCCCCCTCCCATCAGGATGCCGCCGGAGCAGCCCTGCGCCATCCAGAAGTTGCGAAGGCCCCACGCGGGGCCGACGAGCGGCAGATTGTCGGGGGTGGTGCAGATGGGGCCGCGCACGTTGCGCCGGATGCCGGCCCGGCCGAGCGTGGGCACCAGCTCGACCGCGGCCTCCCAGTTGACTTCGACCGCTTCCATGTCCTCGGGCAGGAGGTCGGCGCCGAACCAGTCGGGGACGCCGTCGAGCGCGAAGTGCTCGAGCTTCTCCGGGCGCTCGTAGGGGCCGAACATCAGGCAGTCGCCTTCCTCGCGCACGTAGCCGTTGATGTTCTCGTCGCGCAGCACCGGCATCTCGGGCAAACCCTCGGCGTGGCGCGCGACGAGCTCCGGCACCGTCTCCGTCACCCAGTACTGGTGCAGGATGGGCACGGCGGGAATGTCGAGGCCCACCATCGCTCCGGTCTCGCGCGCGTAGCTGCCGGTCGCGATCACCACGTGCTCGCAGACGATGTCGCCCTGGTCCGTGCGCACCCGCCACTCGCCGCCGGGCTGCGCCTCGAAGGCGGTGACCCGCGTTTCCTGGTGGATCTTCGCACCCTTGGCGCGGGCCCCCGCGGCTGCGGCCTGGGTCACGTCTGCGGGTGCGATGTGGCCGTCGTCGGGGTTGTAGACGCCGCCGAGGAGGTCGCGGTGCCCTTCGAAGAGGGGCCACAGCGCGCGCACCTCGCCCGGGGAGAGGATCTCGGCCCGCACCCCCTGGGTTTCGGCGATGCTCGCGTAGTTGAGATACTCGTCCATGCGATCACGGGAGTTGGCGACGCGCAACTGCCCGCACTTGTGCCAGCCGACGGGGTGGCCGGTCTCCGCCTCGAGTCCCTCGTAGATCTCGATGGACTTGGCGATCAGGCGGCCGAAGCTGTAGCTGAAGCTGTAGATGGGGATGAGGCCGGCCGCGTGCCAGGTGGAGCCCGCGGTGAGCTGGGTGCGCTCGAGCAGGACCGCGTCGCTCCAGCCCCGCCGGGCGAGCTCGTGCAGGATGTTGACCCCGATGCAGCCTCCGCCGACCACGACCACTCTCGCGTGCGATTGCATGGATGGTGTCCTCCCCGCGCGGCGCCCGGCGCGCCTCCCGGCCGACACTTTACTGCGAGGCGGCGGGCGGGCTCCACGTCCGCGGACAAGCAGAGATATCGGCCCGCGCCCGGAGCCGTGGTTGATGCGTTACATTCATGTCTCACCATGGGTAGCGGGCGATGGGCGCCGCCGGAAGGCGGGCACCGGGGAGATGGTGTGAATCCGGCTCTGAACAGCTCTTCGCTCCGGGGGAAGGGATGGATTGCCGCTGCGGCGCTTCTGTGCGCCTTTCTCTTCTACGGTGAAGGGCGGGCGCAGGAGCTTCAGTCCACGGGTCCGGATTCGGCCATTCAGGAAGCGGCGCCGGCGGCCCAGGACGGCCCGCGGCAACGTATCGAAGGGGCGCTCCGCAGCGCCGATGCGTGGATAGCGAGGGGCGAATCCGCGAAGGCGCTCGCCCTGTTGCGCGAAGTCCTGCCCTTTGCCGAGGCGCACGGCGCGGATACCACGCCCGTGCGCTTCCTGATGGCGCAGGCGCTGATGCGGCTGCGGCGGAACGAGGAGGCGGCGCTCGTCCTGGCCGGGCTGGTCGCGGAGCACCCGGCCGTCGACCGCTTCGTGCTCGACTATGCCGCGGTCCTCTTCGAGCTGGGGCGGGACGACGACGCGCGGGCGGTGTTCAGGGAAGTCAGGAGCGAGCGGGAGCTTCCCCCCGCGGTGCGGCGCAACGTGGAGCGCTTTCTCGAGCGGATCCGCGCCCGACAGCCCCTGCGCATCGACTTCGATCTGGGCTTCTGGCACGACAACAACGTGAACAACGCGCCGGAGCGCGAGACGGTGGAGGTGCCGGTCTTCGGCGTTCCGCTGTCCTTCACGCTGAACGAGCAGCCGGTCAGCGCCTGGGTGGCGCGCACGGGTGTCCAGGCGCGCTGGCGCCATGCGCTCGACGAGAGACGGCGTACTACTCTGGAAACGCGTGCTTCGCTTGCGCGCAACACGGCGCTCGGCGCGAGCGAGCACAACCGCACCTGGGCGCGAGCGTCCTTCGGCCCGCGCTTTCGCTTCTCGACTGAGCTTGCCGGCCGGCCGCGCCCCGGAATGGTGCTCGCCGACGTGGGGGCCGAGCGGCGCTGGCGCGGCGGCGACGGCTACGCGACGAGCCTGTGGACGGGGCTCGGCGTCCGGCAGACCTTTACCCGCAGTTGGAATGCCGGGGTGTTCACCCGCCTGTGGACCACCCGCTACGAAGGCGAGGACGCCGACGTGGACCCCGTGGGACGCTCGGTCGCGGTGAAGGTCAGGCGGGGCATCGGCCCGGGGTGGCTGACGGTGGGGGGCACGCTCGCTCGGGAAACGCCGAAGATCCGGAGACTGCGCTGGACCTCCCGTGCGCTCTCCTTCGCCTATGCGGCGGACTTGGGACGAGGCTGGAACCTGTCGCTCCGGGGCAGTCTTTCCGGGACGCGTTTCGACGGGGAGCACCGGCTCTTCGGGGTCCGGCGCGACGACCGGTCCCACGGCGCCAGCCTCACCGTATCGCACCGCTCGCTTTCCTGGGAGGGCTACCTGCCCGAGTTCACGGTGAGCTGGCGCCGGACCGCATCGAACATCCCGGTGTACGACCGGAAGCTGCTCTCCATGCGGGTCGCTTTGCGCCGGCTCTTCTGAGCGTGCGAGCCGACGCCTTATGCTTCCGGTACTGAGTATAAGTTGGACGATCGTCTTCAGACTTCAAGATGGCATTGTACCTTATGTGGTATGTTCACCTGCCGGTTAGTTCGATTAACCCTACCGGTTCGCATAAGGAGACAAGAGTGATGCTTCGATACAGACGATGTTTGTTTCTCGGAACGATGGGTTCCCTCGCGATCGTGGTGTCGGGTTGTAGCAGTGGCGGCGCGGCCAAGGACAACGCCGCTCTGCTGGAAGAGGCGCGCGGCGTAACGGCGACTGCACTCGGCGAGCTGCTCATGGATTGGCCGGGAACGGTCGAGGACGTGGGAGTACGCAACGGCGTCCCGGTGGTCCAGTCTCATGCTCCCGAGGGAACCGAAGGCGTCTATTGTGGGGTGTGAGCTTTTATGTGGAGTCACATTTGCAACTCACTGATTGCAAGAGGCTTGTCTTTGCAGAGCTACACATAAAATCTGCCCCGGATCGAGGAGGACCCCGACAGTTGGGCGCCGCGTGTGGACCCG
>CAYQVB010000091.1:0-16458 GCA_964420925.1 uncultured Ectothiorhodospiraceae bacterium
CTAGTGTAGTGTCGCGAATTAAATAGTGTATATTCTATTCAATGGAGTTACACTGCCCGGCGTCGGGATGAGGGAGGAGAACCGATGCGCGTGGCGCCAAGAATCGTGTTGTCGAAGCAAGAGCAAAGGACAGTGGAGAAGTGGGCATCGACGCGCAGCACGTCGGTGCGCCTGCGCGAGCGAGCGCGCATTGTGCTGATGGCCGGCGAAGGGATGACGAACAAAGCCATTGCCGCACAGCTCGGGATTGACACGAACAAGGTCGGGCGTTGGCGAAGTCGTGTTGCGACGGAGGGTGCAGCATGTATCGCGAAGGAACGCCCGCGGGGCGCGAACCACGGGGGCAAGAACACCGAGGCGCAGGCGCGATTGCGTAGCAAGGTCATCGAGGCGACGACACAAACGACGCCGAACGACGCCACGCATTGGTCGTGCCGGTCGATGGCACGGCATCTGGGCACGACCCACAGCTTCGTCAACCGGGTGTGGCGTGCCCATGGGCTCAAGCCGCACCTGATCCGCACCTTCAAGCTCAGCAATGACCCGCGCTTCGAAGAGAAGTTGCGCGATGTGGTCGGGCTTTACCTCGACCCCCCTCGCAACGCTGCGGTGTTCAGCTTCGACGAGAAGAGCCAGATCCAGGCATTGGACCGCACCCAGCCCGGCTTGCCAATGAAGAAGGGTCGTTGCACAACGATGACACACGATTACAAGCGTCACGGCACGACCACGTTGTTCGCGGCGTTGGATATGGCGACGGGCAAGGTGATCGGCAAAACCTATCGCAAGCACCGTCACCAGGAAGTGCTGAGATTCCTGCGAGAGGTCGACAAGGCGGTTCCCAAAGGCCAGGAGATCCACATCGTGCTGGATAACTACGCGACCCACAAGCACGAGAAGGTGCTCGCGTGGATCGAACGCAAGAAGCGCATCTTCCTGCATTTCACTCCGACCAGCGCGTCGTGGGCGAACATGGTGGAGAGGTTCTTCGCGATTCTGACGCAGAAGCAGATTCGTCGGGGAGTGTTTACATCGGTGCCACAGTTAGAGAAGTGCTTGCGCGATTATCTACAGAGCTACAACGAAAACCCTCGAGCCTTGGTGTGGACAAAGACGGTCGAGGAGATCGTCGAAAAGGTCCGTCGGGGCCGATCGGCATTACTAAAAACACCTTAAAAACCGTTTTGTTAAGGACACTACACTAGTCCATGGAATTCGATCTCCACACGCTGCTGCGCTACCAGAACGTGATCTGGTACGGGCTCTGGATGACGGTTTTCATGAGCGTCGTCTCGCTCGCGATCGGCGCGGCGATCGGTCTGCTCGCCTGCATCGGAAAGCTCGCCGAGCGCGGGCTCGGATACCACCTGGCCTCCGGATTCATCGATTTCTTCCGGACGATCCCCGAGGTGGTGATCATCTTCTGGGTGTACTCCTGCCTTCCCATCCTGATGCGGATCACGATATCGGCCGAGGCCTGCGCCATCCTCGCGCTCTCCCTCTTCGCCGGCGCCTTCCTCGCCGAGATCTTCAGGGCGGGAGTGCTGGCGGTGCCGCCGGGACAAGTGGAAGCCGCCAACGCGCTCGGCATTCCCACCTTCCACATCTGGCGGAGGATCATTCTTCCGGTCGCGATCCGGCGGATGGTGCCCGCGTTCGTGAACTTCCTCACCGACCTGGTCAAGGCTTCGGCGCTACTCTCCGCGATAGGCATTGGCGAGCTTTTCTATCAGGCGAGCGTGCTCGGCAACACCACCTACCGTCACATGGAGTTCTTCACCGCGATCGCGGTGCTCTACTTCGCGATCATCTTTCCGCTCAGCGTGTACGCCCGGCGCTCGGAGCGGCGTCTCGTCGCCCGCACCGGGCAATAGGGGAACCTCGAGCCATGTCCGAGCCGATGTCCGCCGGCGGAATCGCCGATGATCCCATCGTGGTCACCCACGAGATCTACAAGTCCTTCGGCAAGTTCGAGGCGCTAAAGGGAATTTCCCTGTCCGTTTCAGTAGGGGAGGTGGTCTGCATCGTGGGTCCCTCGGGCGGCGGAAAGTCCACCTTTCTGCGCACCTTGAACGCACTGGAGACGATCGACCGCGGGCGCATCGTCATCACCGGTGTTCAATTACCGGGCACCAAGAAGGACGTCCAGAACGTGCGCCGCGAAGTGGGCATGGTGTTCCAGAGCTTCAATCTCTTCGGCCACATGTCGGTGCGGGAGAACATCACGCTCGCCCCGATGACCGCGCGTGGAGTTTCGAAGGAAGAGGCCAACGAGCGGGCCGAGCGACTGCTCGACCGGGTCGGCATCAAGGATCAGATCGACAAGTTTCCGAGCCAGCTTTCCGGGGGTCAGCAGCAGCGGGTGGCCATCGCCCGGGCGCTCGCGATGGAGCCTCGGGTGATGATGTTCGACGAAGCGACCTCGGCACTGGATCCGGAGATGATCAAGGAAGTGCTCGACGTGATCACCGAGCTCGCGCACACCGGCATGACCATGCTCGTGGTGACCCACGAGATGGGCTTTGCCCGCGAGGTCGCGCACCGGGTCCTCTTCATGGCCGGCGGGCAGGTTCAGGTCGACGCGACTCCCGAGAGCTTCTTCGAGAATCCTTCCGACGAGCGCCTGGTGAGCTTCCTGTCGAAGGTGTTGTAGCCGGCGCCTTCCGGACGCCCCGCCCGAGTAGTGTATTGGATTTGCGGCCGGGATCTTCGGCTATTGCGCGCGTTTCGGGGAGGCCAGCGGCCACGCGCTTCGAGTCTCCAGCGACGTGCTACGATGCGAATGTGCTTTGCGTAGTCTGCAGAGCGCACAACGAGGAGGAATCATCATGATTATGAAGTGCTTGCGTGTTCTGTTCGCTGTCGCCATCGCCATTCCTCTGCTCGGTACCAGCGCCCACGCCCGCGACAACAAGATCCAGGAGATCAAGGATCGCAACGTGCTGCGGATGTGCATGGCGGAAGCGCTGCCCGCCAACATCAAGAACCCCGAGACCCAGGAGTGGGAGGGGTACAACGTCGACATGGGCAATCACCTCGCGGAGGTCATGGGGGTACAGCCGGAGTACGTCGACTCGACCTGGGGAACCATCATCGCCGCCCTCAAGGCGGACAAGTGCGACATCGCGATGGTCGGCCTGTTCCGGCTCGCGCAGCGCGCGGAGGTCATCCTGTTTTCCAATCCCTGGGGATTCAACACCATGATCGTGGTGGCGCGCGAAGACAGGAACTTCGCGTCGATGGAAGAGATCAACAGCGAAGACGTGACGCTCGCCTCGATCTCCGGTACCGCTGAAGAAGAAGCGATGAAGCGTTTCTTCCCAAAGGCGCAGGTCCGCTCGGTGGTGACCGACAAGCTGGCAACGGTGTTTCTCGAGCTTGCGGCAGGACGCGCCGACGCGATGTTGATCGAGACGACCACGGCGCGCCTCTTCATCAAGGAGAACCCGGAGATGAAGATCCGCGACCTCGGCTTCGATCCGGTCAATCCCCAGGGCTACGCCTACGCGATGGCGCCGGGGGAGTATCACTTCCAGCAGTTCATCAACGTCTGGATGGAGCGCACCGAGACGAGCGGGCTGAAAGAAAAGATCTGGAAGAAATGGAACGGCCCCGACTCGATCCCCGGCCAGGGCTGAGGGCGACCGAGCCGGAATCCATCGACTGACTTCCCGGTCGCGGGGTGCAAGCGCAGCGGGAAGCTTCGCCACCAGCGTGGAAACGGGGGGACGGGCTCGTCAGGTCCGTCCCCTCCCTCGTCGGATGTCTCCTCTTTTCGAGCGGATGGCCGGCCTGAAGGCCGGAGCATCCCATCAACACGGAGTGCCGGGCACCGCAGTTCGCGATCGATCCTCCGAGCCCGGCCCATAAGGCGGAGCCTCGTCTTCGCTGACTCGCACGCTGGCGCGCTGCCGCCGGCGCACGATGCGGGCCACCGCCTCCATCCGTTCGGACGGGGTCAGGCTGAAACGAACGCCGTCCACCGCCTCGCACACGTCGGCCGGGGTGAGTCCATCGAGCACCTCAGAGGCGTCGAGGGCTCGTGGTGCCTTTCCCGGATGCAGGGCGAGGAACTCGGCCTTCAGCTCTCTCGAGCCCTTGCGGCCGTGCAGCCGCCACAGTTCCCGGACGCCCAGGTCGCCGTAGCGTTCGGCCTTGCCGGCGTCGGCGCTCGTAATCTCGGCTTCGACCACGAGGTCGGGTGCGGTGCGCTCGAGGAAGGAGTCGGCCGCCGTTTCCCCTTCGCGAAGGGCTTGGAGATAGCTCCTGGCGCGCTCGCCGACGTAGAACGCGCAATCGGGCTCCATTCCCGTGCCGGGGGGATCCTCCCGCCCGCGCAAGCGGGTGCTGCGAAGTCCCATCGATGCGCCGGTGAGGATGCTGCCGGCAACGTCCACGATGTCGTCGAAGATCGAGGCCAGGTTTTCGTGGAGGCGCGAGGGCGACATCAGGGTGATGAGCCCGCGTACCGGGTCGAGGCAGACCCGGCGGAAGTGCCGGCTCCAGTCGATGGCCGCAAGCTCGGCGACGGTGGCGGCATCGGCGTGAATCACGTGGACGGTGGAGCCGAGCGGCCCGGTGTGCTTGGTGCACGGGTCATTCATTCTCGTAGAGCTTGATCGGCAGGGTATTCAGGATCTCGCAGCCGGTGGCGGTGACGCGCACCGATGCGCTGGTGACGATTCCCATTTCGTCGAAGATGAGGCAGCCGGGTACCAGGTGGAAGGTCATGTTCTCTTCGAGCACGCGCTTCTCGCCCTTGCGGATGCTGAAGATCTGACCCTCTCCCCAGTCCGGCGGGTAGTTGACGCCGATCGAATATCCGATGCGGTGGCGGTGCCAGGGCCCGAACCCGGCCTTGGCGATGACGTCGCGGCCCGCCTTGTCGACCTTCTCGCTCACCGCGCCGGGGCGGATGGCATCGACCACCGCATGCAACGCGCTCTCCGTCGCGTGGTAGAGGCGTCGCAGCTTCGGCTTCACCCGGCCCACGGTGGCGGCGCGGAACACCGCGCCGCAGTAGCGGTTCTTCGCCGCCGCGATCTCGAAGATGCAGTGGTCGTTCTTGTTGAGGCGACGCCCGTGCCACGTGGCGTGGCAGGCACCGGAGCGCCGCCCCGAGGCGATGAAGTTCGGCAGGCCGGTGTACTCCGCCCCCTGCGCGCACCACTCCCGATGCAGATCGCCCGCGATCTCGTCTTCGGTGCGGCCGGCGCGCGTCGCCTCGATCCCCGCGAGGCACGCCTTGTCGGCGATCGCGACCGCCTTGCGGATCATCGCCACCTCCGCCTCGGATTTGATGAGCCGTGCCGCCTCCACGGTGTTCGAGGCATCGACGATGCGGGCATGGGGGAGGAGCTGCTCCAGCGCCTCGTACTCCTCCACCGTGAAGAACCAGCCGTTCTTCTCCACCCCGAGACGGTGGCGTGAGAGCCCCATCTTGTCGACGGTCCTGGCCGTGAGCTCCGCCGGCACGTGATGGTCCTGGACCGGCGCGAGCCGGGTGAGCCACGAGAACTCCGGCGCGTTGGTCTCGATCTCGAGGCGTCGTCCCACGAGCACCGGCTGCTGGCCACGGGCGATGACAAGACAGTGGTACCCGTAGTAACCCGGGGTCTCGTATCCGGTGAGGTACGTGATGTTCTCGGGGCTGCGCACCAGCAGCGCATCCACTCCCGCACGCTCCATGTTCTCGAGCACCGCGTCATAGCGCCGTTCGTACTCCTCGCGGCTGAAGGGCAGACGCCGGTGCAGGTTCATGGTCAGCCGATGTCCGGCGGGGCTCTTGCGCGTGGTCTTCTTCATCGCTTCGTTCCTCCTCCTTTCCGGCGTCTCTAAAGCGGCTTGTAGGCGGTGACCTCCACCTCCACCCGGATGTCGATCATCAGACGGCTCTCCACCGTGGACCGAGCGGGGGGCGCGTCGGAGAAGTACTCGGCGTAGACCCCGTTGAACCCGGCGAAGTCGGCCCGATCGCTGAGCCATGCCGTGGCCTTGATGACGTCGGAGAGCTCGCAGCCCGCCTCGCCCAGGATCTCCTTGATGTTCTCCATCACCACCCGGGTCTGTTCCTCGATGGAGCCGGTCTCGACGCTGCCATCGCCCCGCAGCGGTACCTGACCGGAAAGATAGACGTAGTCGCCGGCGCGAATCGCCTTCGACAGGGGAATCCTGTTGCCGCCGACGACGACTTCGCCGCCGATGATCTGCTTGCCCATGAGTGCCTCCTTTTGTGCAAACGCCGGGCGCGGGCCCTCCGCGACCGTGCGGCGCTATCCTAACCCGGCGAATCCCCGCATAACGAAGGACTTCGCTCGCTCGAGCGGAACGGTCTGCCGCCGTGGGGGCCAGCTAGAAGCGCCGGAGCGCGGGGGAGAGCAGCACCGCGACCGCGATCACCACGAGCACTCCCGCACCGTTCAGGTAGAGAGCGGTGCCGAGCCCCAGGGTCGAAGCGAGGAAGCCCATTTCGAGGTGCCCGAGCGGGGAGCTGCCGATCGCGAACACCCAAGCCCCCATCGCCCGTCCCCGGAGCCGGTTGGGGACGCAGAGCTGCATCATGGCCTGGGTGAGAATATCCCACGCGCAGATCATGCCGGCGACAAGGGCCAGGATCAGGAGGACGCCGGGAACGGAGGTTGTGGCTCCCAGGACCACGATGCCGGCGCCGAGCACGGCGACGACTCCGATATAGGCCACTCCGCGCCGGCGGATGTTCCCGTACCAGGTCAGGATTACTCCCGCGATCAGGCCGCCGGCGGCCTGGGCCCCGTGCAGCAGGCCGAAGCCGCCCGCATCGATCTCGAGTCGCATGAGGGCGAGCTCCGGCAGCGCGGTGTGGTAGGAAGTGCCGAATACCTCGACGAGCGCGGTGACCACGGTGAGGATGAGCAGGGTGCGGTTGGTGGCGATTTCCCGCAGGTAGTCGGCGATGTTGCGCCGGAGCGGGGTGGGGTCGACCTCCGCCGCGATGCCGGCGGAACGCAACCGAAGCAGGCACGCCAAGGCCGCGCACTCCGCGACACCGAGCAGGAGAAATGCCCAAGCGGGACCGAAGTGCTGGATGGTGGCCCCGCACGAGACGGCGCCCACCAGCATCCCGGCTCTCACGCTCAGGGTGACCCAGCCGAGGGCGGAGACCGCGTGAGCGTGGCCCCCGAGGTCGAAGGCGTAGCTGAGGCGCACCGGGTGGTAGACCGCTCGCAACGCCCCCAGCACCGTGACGATCACCAGGGTGAGGGCAAGACCGATCTCGCCTTGGAGAGAGACGAGTGCGAATGCGCCGAAGGCGACGATCAGGCCGAGCTCCGCGCCCCGCAGCAGGCGGCGCCGGTCCACCCGGTCCGAGACCGCTCCCGCCGGCACCCCGAGGAGGAGCTGCGGGACGTGGTAGAGCGCAATCGCGACCCCGACCCAGCCCGAGGAGCCGGTCGCGAGCAGAGGCAGCAGGCCGATGAGCACGAAGTCGCCGCCGAAGCCGACGCTGTTGAAGGCCGAGGCGACCACCAGCCATCGGAAGTCGCGTCCGGCGAGGACGGCGGCGCGGGAGCCCGCCGCGTTCATCGCCGAACGCCTCTCGGGCGCTTCGAGGCAACCCATGCGGGCTGGGAGCCCCCTATCTGGGCCTTCCCCCCGGACCAGGTGTCTTTCTCCATGAAGAAAAGCGCATGGACTCCCTCAGCGCGCCCGGATACGCCGGCAACTGCCGTTCCCGAATTTCGCGGCATTTGCCCGCGGGCCGCGAGGCATCAGCGCATCTGATCGCTCCAGCTCGGATCGTTGATTCCCTGAACATCGCCCTCGTCGCGCACGTACTGGCGCGAGGCGTCCCGCTCGGGGCTGAAGTCCCAGGGCGTGCGCTTGCCGGTGGCGAGCGCCTGGCGCAGGAAGAGGCGCCGGCGCTGACTCTCGATCACTCGCGCCTTCAGATCCGCGGAGTCCCATTGCCGGAACACTTCCTCGCGGAGCCCTGACTCCACCTCCTCCGCCTCGTCTCTGCCCGCGAGGTTCGTGCGTTCGTCGGGGTCCGCCTCGAGGTCGTAGAGCAGGGGCGGATCGCTTTCGCAGTGGATGTACTTCCACCGGCCGCGGCGCACCATCAGCAGCGGCGATTCCGCGCCTTCACCGCAGTACTCGCTGAAGACGGTGTCGGGCCAGCCCTCGGTGCTTCCGCCCGCCAGGCCGGCGAGGCCGGTGCCGTCGATGGGGGCGACGAGCTCCGGCATGGCGCCGTCTCCCGCCCATTCCAGGAAGGTCGGAAAGAGATCGATCAGCGATACGTTGTCCTTCACCCGGCGCGGCCGATACGTGCCCGGCGCGTGCACGATCAACGGCACCCGCGCCGACCACTCGAAGAAGCACATCTTGAACCACAGCCCGCGCTCTCCCAGCATGTCGCCGTGATCGGCGCTGAGCACCACGATGGTGCGCTCCTTCTCGCCTATCGCCTCCAGCGCATCGAGCACCCGGCCGACGCGCTCGTCCAGCCAGCTCATCACCGCGTAGTAGGCGCGGCGCGCGCGGCGCACGTCGGCGGGGCCGATCTCGTCCATGTGCCGGCCGATGCGGTAGTGGAGCCGGCGGCTGTGCGCATCGCGTTCGTCGAAGGGGATTTCTCCGACCCGGGGATCGTCGATCTCGTCGTTCCGGTAAAGGTCGAAGTGGCGCGGCGGGGCGAGATAGGGGTCGTGCGGGCTGATGAAGGAGGTCGCGAGGAAGAAGGGCCGGCCGTCGTCGCGGTCGGCGTGGTCGTGGAGCCAGCGGCAGGCCTCGACCGCGACCTCCTCGTCGTAGTTCGTGTTGACGCTCCTGCGCCACGGACCTGCCCCGAGCACCGCGCGCATGGAGTGGTACCAGGGTTCCCAGTGGGTGGGTCCGAGCGACCAGTCCGACGTCCAGGAGAAGTCCGAGGGGTAGACGTCGGTGGTGACCCGATTCTCGAAGCCGTGGAGCTGGTCCGCGCCGACGAAGTGCATCTTGCCGGACAGGCAGGTGTGGTAGCCCATCGTGCGCAGGTAGTGCGCGAAGGTTGGCACCTCGGAAGGAAGCTCGCAGGCATTGTCGTAGGATCCGATGCGGCTCGGCAGGCGGCCGGACATGAAGGCGAAGCGCGCCGGGGCGCAGATCGGGTAGTTGCAGTAGGCGTTCTCGAACACCACGCCCTCGCCGGCGAGTCGTTCGATGTTCGGCGTACGGCAGACCGGGCCGCCGTAGGGCGCCAGCACCTGCGGGGCGAGCTGGTCCATCATGATGAAGAGGATGTTCGGGGCCTTGGTCACGGTGCCTTTACCTTTTTCGGGGCGGAGGGATGGGGCAGCCACGGGGCGCCGCGCACCGCGGCTTCGGAGAAATCGCCGGCAAGCGCTTCGAGGCGGGCGGACATGTCGGAGGGCGCGTGTTCCACGACCGGGGGCACGTGCTTTCTCACCGCTTGCGCGAGGGGCGCGAGCGCGGGGGGCGGGCGTCGCGCGGTGACGTGCAGCGCCTGGCACGCGGCGACGGCGAGGATCGCGAGCGCGCTGTCCAGGCAGCGGCTCGCGCTGCGGTGCTTGCCGTAAGCGAGCATGGCGGGGGAGGGCACGTCGTTCTGGCCCGCAAAGCCGCCGCCTTCGCTCGCGGGCAGGAAGGTACGCGCGGCGGCGTGGCGGGCTTCCTCGGGGTAGCCGATCCCGATGAAGGCGAGCAATCCGGTGCCGTATGGCGAGCCGGAGCCCGGCATCGACAGGCTCTCGGGAAGACCGGAGACCTCCGGGTCGTGCAGGCGGTGAGTGTGGTGGTCGCAGAGCGTGCACAGATCCGCATAGCGCGCGTTGACCGCATCGATGGCGGGACAGGCCTGCGCGTTGTGGTAGCCCCCGGTCGAGTACACCCGGCCGAGTGGATGTTCGGAGTCGGGCGGCAGGTAGACCGGATTGTCGGTTATCGAAGAGATCGAGATCTCCGCCACCTCGCGCATCGTCTCCACTGCCCGCAGCCCCGCGCCGAGGACCTGGGGCAGGATGCGCCAGCTCACCGGCGCCTGGTAGGGCCGGCGCCCGCGGCGCGATGCGCTGCGCAGGAGGCGCGAGAGGTGACGCAGCGTCTCCGCCACGTGCCGGTCCGCGCATGCCCGGGCGAGCGCCGGATCGTAGGCTTCGAGCGGCGCGGCGAGCGCTTCGACGGAGAGTGCGAACACTGCGGTGGCGATCGCGAAGCGGCGCCGGGACGTGAGCGCGACATCGGCGGCGAGGCCCGCACTCACCGGCGATCCATTGATGACCGCCATCGGCTCGCCTTCCTCGTAATCCCCCTGCGGCATCGCGCTCATCACGTGAAAGAGCGGAAGGATCTCGCCTGCACCCACCTGACCCGATTCCGGCAGGCGCGGCATCGGCCCGTCGAGCATGGACGCAATGCGCTCCGCGACTTCGGGACGCGACTTGGCGTGGCCTTCGATGTAGTTGGCGAGCCTCGCGAAGACGATCATGCGCACCACGCGCTCCGGCACGTCCTCGCCGCCGAACCCCCAGCCCGGGATTCTCCAGATCGCCCGTGCCGCGTGGGCGCGCTGCTCCTTCGGCGCGACGGGCTTCGAGGCATGGTGGCCTCCGCCCGAGGTGGTGCCGTAGATGAAGCGCGTGCGGTCGGACTCGAGCAGGGCCATGAAGGCGGCACGCGTTTCCCGCATGCGGCGCCGCGCCTTCGGGCCGATCTGCACCGCTTCCCCGCCGAGCGCGACCCGCTCGAGGTTGCGCAGCGTGAAATCGCGGCGGGAGTCCAGGGTGACGCTCACCGGGGCGACCTCTTCGGCACCGGCCCCACCCCGAACGAGGCATCGCCTTCGTCGCAGCAGCGGCCGAACGCGGCGGCGAGCCGTTCGCAACCGTCGCCGAGGCGTCTTCGCTCGGTGACGGGCGGAAAGATCGCCCGAACCTCTGCGAGAAGTCGGCGCAGGCCGGCAGGTACGGGGTCCCCGCGCACGTGCAGGGCCTGACTCGCCACCGCCGCCAGCACCGCCAGGACCCGGTCGTGCAGCAGTGCGACGCGCGTCTCGGCGCGCCACGCCGGGAATGCAGTGGACGAGATGTCGTCCTGCAGGCTCGCTCCGGGTTCCGCGGCGGACAGAAGGGTGGGCTGGGCGAGGCGCCGCATCTCCTCCAGGAAGTCGTTGGGCACGAACTCGAGGTAGGTGGTGGAGGCCCCGCTCCACAGATCGCCGTCCCCGGGCAGGAGGCGGTCGGGCAGGTGCGAGACCGCGCCGCGATGCAGCTTCACCGCGTGGCGGTGGGCCAGCGCGGAGAGATCCACCCAGCTTCCGGCGACCTGGTCGAGGGCCTGGGGCACCTGCGAATCGTGGAAGAAGCCGGTGGAGGCGGATCGCGCGCGCTGCCGCCCCTCGGCGGGCAGGAAGGTGGGGTTGGCCCCGCTGCTGCGCAGCGCGCCGAGCGCGACCTCTTCGAGCGCGGCCGCTGCGCGGTGCGCCTGTCCCAGCACGCGCGGCACGATCCGGTAGCTCACCGGGGCCTGGAAGGGACGGCGCACATGCGAGGTATGCGGGCGCAGCAGGCGGAAGAGGCGGACGAGGACCTCGTTCTCGTAAGGGTCGCCCCACAGAGGGCCGAGGTCGGGATGGAAGTGTTCGAGCGGGGCTCTCATCGCTTCGATCGAGAGCGCCATCACTCGCGTTGTGAGGTCGACGCGGCGCGCGGCCGAGACGGCCCGCAGGGCGCCGAGCGCGGCGGCGAAGGCGGCGCCGTTCGCGAGGTGGAGCTGGTACCCCTCTCCCGGCTCCGCCTCTCGCGCCCCGAGGAGGTCGAACATCGGGAGGATCTCTCCCGGTGCGGTGAGTCCGTGCGCCGGCACCGGCGGCAGGGGACCGTCGAGCATCGCGGCAACCCGAGCGACCCGGTCGGGATGCAGGGCGCCGTGTCCGTCGAGATGACGCACTACCACCGCGAACACCATCGCCCGGGTCACCGTCTCGGGGAGCGCGCCGTCACCGAAGGAGAGTCCGAGGAAGGGGATCCCGCCGCGGCGGCGGCGTGCCACGCTTTCGTCCGGAGACTGGCGGCGTTTCGCGCTCGGGCCGTAGCCGCTGGTGAGCCCGTAGATGTAGCGCCCGGTGTCCGCACGGACGAAGTCCTGGAAAGCGCGATGGGCCGCCGCCATCCGGGTGCGGGCACGCCGTCCGAGGCGGAGGCTTTCCCCGCCCGCTGCGACGCGCCACAACGCGTACAGATTGAGCGCGTCTCGTTCCTGGACGACGACGCTCATGCTGCCGGATCCGGTCCTCGGGTGCGATCCCCCCGGGGTCGAGGATCGGTACCGTCGCGTGTCGGACCGGAGTGGCCGACTCCTCTCGCGACTTCCTCGCACCACCGTGGGTCCTTTCTGCCGGACAAAGATGGAAATCGTCTCAACACCTGCTCACTTATATTTATGAATCATAGGGTTGAAAGATACTTGCAAAGAGATTTGGAGGAAGTCCCGGTGTGTCGGATCAGACACGGTGCTCCTTCAAGAAGGTGCGGATCAGCTCGAGGTGGCGCTCGCGGCCGAAGCTCGGGAAGTGGCCGCCGTGCACGACGCGCACCGGAAGAGCGAGCAGACGCTCCATGCTGCGAACGTAGTCGTCGGCGGAGGAGTGCCACGCGTCGGTGATGAGCGGTCCGTCGTACACGGTGTCGCCGGAGAAGAGCACTCCGCTCGCGGCTTCCCACAGCGCGATCGATCCCGGCGAGTGTCCGGGGGTGTGGAGGACCTCGAAGTGCCGGTCGCCCAGGTCGATGGTGTCGCCGTCCTCGATGAGCCGGGTGGCGGGGGCGGGAAGGATCTCGTACTTCGCCGGATCGAAGCCTCCCGGGGGGAGGGCGCTGAACATCTCGGCAGTGGCGAAGGGATCGAGCAAAATCGCCTCGCGTTCCGGGACCGCCAGGTATTGCGCTTCTCTCGGGTGGATCGCGCGCTCCTCGAACTCGTGGTGCGAGCCGATGTGATCGAAATGGCAGTGGGTGGCGATCGCGAGCAGGGGGCGGCCGCGGAGGGCGGGGACCTGCTCGCACAGACTCACGAGCCCGGAGCCCGAATCGATCAGGAGGTCTCTCTCCCGGCCGCAAACCAGCCAGATGTTGCAGCGGTAGAAGGGCAGGATGTACGGCTCCTGGATGTGCGTGATCCCATCGTCGAGGGCCTGCACCTCGTACCAGTTCTCCGCCGTCTCGATGCGCATGGCGCGCTATCTTGGGGCCGCGCTCCGAGCGGCACAAGCGCTCGCGTACACTCCGGCCTCACTGGCCCGGCGCGGTGCGGAGGACATGAGCCAGGAACAGGAAGGGTTCGGCGAGCTCTGGCGATACAGCCTCGAGCTCTACGCCCGCGAAGGGATGTCGCGCGCGCTCCTCGCCCTGCAGGATCGACGCGGAGCGGACGTGAACCTGCTCCTCTATTGCTGCTGGATGGCGCAGAGCGGGCGGGGGCGCCTCAGCGCGGGCGATCTGCGCCGGGCGGACGCGGCCATCGCGGGCTGGCGCGACGACGTGACCCTTCCCCTGCGCGAGGTGCGCCGGCGCATCAAGGGCAGCCCCGAGCGGTGGGCGCTCCCCGGCGCGTCGGAGGTGCGGCGCCGGGTGCTCGAGACGGAGATCGCCTCGGAGCGGGTGACGCAGGGCATTCTCGAGAGCTTGGAGATCTCGCCGGGGCGGAGCGAAGGCGGGCCGGACGATGCGCGGGCGAGCCTGCTCAGCTACTTCGAAGCGATCGGGGTGGAGCCGGACGAGCACGACCGCGCCAAGATCGAGACGATTGTTGCGATTGCAGGCGGGGACGCATCCCGCTGAGCCCGGCAACCTCCCGGCGCCCGCTGAGGTTTTCGACCCTCGCTCAGAGCCCCGGAATCGTTCTATGGCTACGACGGGTGAACACTCGCAACCGACCCAGTAGAGCGAGGAGGATCGCGCAGATGACGGTCATCATGTAGAGAGCGGCGGCAAATCCGCCCGTCAGATCGTGGATCGTTCCGACCAGGACGGGTCCCAGGACGCCTCCGACCTCGGCCGCCGAAAAGAACAGGCCGCCCGCCGCACCGGCATTGCGGGAATCGACGCCGCGCGATTCGACCAGCACCAGGATCAGCACGGCCATCATGGCGCCGCGCGAGACGCCCTGACACATGAGCCCCAATGCCAACAGGGGGCCGGCGGAGAGATGCAGCAGCATCGTTGCCACGCCGGCCGCGACGACCAGCAGGCCGAGAATCAAGATCCGGCGTTCCTCGGTGGCGAAGCGGGGGATGGCGAGCGCCGCGAAGATTCCCACCGCGCTCGGAATGGAGGCCCAATAGCCTGCGGTCGCCGCAGCCATGCCGCCGGTGCGCAGGATCTCGGGCAGCCAGTTGTTGAGGCCGTGGTTGAAGGCGAACGTGCCGATGCTCATCACCAGGATGAGGCGCACGGCGGGTTCGGCCAGGAGCTTAGCGAAAACCTGGACTTGGGGGCGCTGGGGCTCCGCCGCGATACGGTGTTCCATGGCGCGGCTCGCCCTGTGCGAGGAAACGAGAACCCAGAGCAGGCCGCACACGACTGCGACCCCTGCGTACACGAGCATCACCGCCCGCCAGTCGCCGGCGAAGAAGGGCATCAAGACGCTGTTGGTGAGCGACAGTGCCACGATGCTGCCGATCGCCGGACCCGAGATGTAGAAGCCCATGGCGAGGCCGCGCTCCTTACCTTCGAACCACAGGCTCACGACCTTGGGCGCGCCGATCGAGATCAACGGCCCGCCGAGGCCGAACACCGCGACCGCGAGGAACATCGACAGATAGTCGTCGGCGAGCCCCCGCAGGATCCCGGACAGCGTGAGCAGGACGGTGCACAACATGATCGAGCGCCGCGGTCCCATGCGGTCGATCAGGGCACCGGCGGGCAGCGATGAGGCGATGTAGACCAGTGGCCAGGCGCCGAGCACGGTGCCCATGGCGCCATGGGAAATGCCGAGCTCCGCCGTGATGGGTGCGATGAGTGGCGCCATCGAAGCGATGAGGACGCCGAACGAGAAGTAGACCAGCCAGACCCCGGCCAGCATGGCCCAGCGATAAGGATCCCCTATCACCGGTTCCGCGCGATGGTGCGCGGCGCGCGCCATGCGGGCGCGAGCATCCCCTCGAGCTCCGCGAGCGCCTGCTCCGGCTCGTTCACCTTGATCGTTCCCATGCCGAGCGCGCGAGCGGGCTTCAGGTTCGCCCCGATGTCGTCGAGGAACACCGCATCGGATGGCGAGATCACGAGCGCTTCGCACACCAGGGCGTAGATTTCCGGCTCCGGCTTGCGCCGGCCGACGAGGTAGGACTGGACGAAGGCGTCGAACTCGGGCTCGAGCGCCCGGAAGCGATCGATTCCCTCCCCGGCCCAGTTGTTGGTGAGCGCTCCGACCCGGAAGCCGGCAGAGCGCAGGCTGCGGATTGCGGCGAGCATGCTGGGGCGCACCCGCAGCGCATTCGCCATCGCCCGCATCATTTCCGGCACGCGAAGCGGCAGGCCGGCCGCATCCAGCTCGCATTGCAGCTTCCCCTGGAACTCCGCGTAGCCGAGCTCACCCCGTTCGAGACGCGCCCACGCCCCGTCGCGACCCGCGCGTTCGATGACCCGGCCGATCGCGAGCGGGGGAAGCCCGCTTTCGCGTTCGAGCGCACGCAAGGCGTGCAACGGCGAGTCGAAGACGACCCCACCGAGGTCGAAGATGACGGCGCGGCGTGACATCTTCCTCAATCCAAGGGCCCTCCTTCATAATCGCGAGCTTCGCGTCAGGTCGAATCGCCGACAACACCGGAGGATCGGATTATGAAGCTGCCCTTCAGTTCCGTGGAGTATCGCCGGCGCCTCGCCAACACCAAGGCGCGCATGGAAGAGGCGGGAATCGACGTGTTGTTCGCGAGCGATCCCGCGAACATGAACTACCTGACGGGCTATGACGGCTGGTCCTTCTACGTGCACCAGATGGTGGTGGTGGCCCAGGACGAGGACGAGCCTCTGTGGATCGGACGCCCGATGGACGCCAACGGCGCCCGGGTGACCACCTGGCTCCATCACGACAATATCTACGATTATCCCGATCACTTCGTGCAGTCGACCGAGCACCACCCGATGGATCTGGTGGCGGACATTGCGCGTGAGCGCCGTTGGGCGCGCAAGCGCATCGGCGTGGAGATGGACGCCTACTACTTCACCGGGGCCTGTATCGATCGGCTGCGGGCAAAGCTCCCCCGGGTGCGATTCAGGGACGCGACCGGTCTCGTCAACTGGGTGCGCATCGTCAAGTCCCGCCGCGAGCTCGAGTACATCTCCCAGGCCGCGCGCATCGCCGAGAAGGTGATGAGGACCGGCATCGACCACGTGCGCCCGGGACGTCGCCAGTGCGACGCGGCGGCGGAGATATGGCGCACCGGGGTGCGCGGCACCCGCGAGTTCGGCGGCGACTACCCCTCCC
>CAYQVB010000092.1:0-35192 GCA_964420925.1 uncultured Ectothiorhodospiraceae bacterium
GCATAGAGCATGCGCCCGGCCCGGTCCTCGTTTCGGCCGGGCGCATGCTCTATGCCGCGACCACGGTGGGGGTGGACTCCGAGCTCGATCTGCCGGTGCTGGTGGAGGTGCTGGAGCGGCCCTTCTCCGGTGCCCTGCTGCGCGGGGAGTTCGAGCAGGTGCGCGATCGGATGCTGGTGCGCTTCACGCGGCTGTCCGATCCGCGCCGCGGCCTCGAGATGCCGGTCAACGCCTACGCGGTGGGGCTCGGCTGCGAGTGCGGCGCGGTGGACGGCGAGGTGGATCGCCACTGGTTCTCCCGCGTGGTGCTGCCGGCGGCCTTCGGCTTCGCGCAGGAGTACCTCGCCGCGAAGTCGCGCCCGGACGTGACGGTCGTGGTGGACGGGCAGGTGATCTCCGAGCGCTCCGAGGACGAGGAGCGCGAGGCGGTGGCGCGCGGACTCGCCGGCGCGCTCGGGCGAAGCGGGGACGTGGTGCTTGAATCGCTGCCGCGGCGCGCGACGGTGCGGCTTCCGAGGGGCACGGAGTTCGCGGTCGTGTTCGTCGACGAGGTGCGCGCGACGGAGGCGAGCGGATGAGGGCGCTGGGGGGCGCGATCGCGCTGGCGGCGCCGGCAGGCGCGGGGGCGCAGGCCTTCGACGCGCGGCTCGTGGCCGCGGTCGCGGATCTGGAGCGCGGCGCGTACCTGCTCCTGGTCGCGGTGTGCTACCTGCTCGGGGTGCTCGCGCTCGGCTCGGGGCTCTTCCGGCTGGTGCGCCAGTCCGAGAACCGTCTTCGCACCGAGAGCGGGGTCGGCACGGTGCTGTGCTTCGCGGGCGGGGTGGTGATGCTCTCGTTCCCCTCGTGGCTCCAGGCGGGCGGAGAGAGCCTGTTCGGGACGGGAGCGGTGACGGCGCTCTCGTACTCCGCGGCGGGAGAGGACGCGGAGCGCTACAACGCGCTGCTCGGGGCGGTGCTGGCGATCGTGCAGTTCGTCGGCGTGGCCTCGTTTCTCAAGGGGTGGTTCGTGCTGCGCGACGCCGCGGACGGCTGGGCGCGCGCGACCATGGGATCGGGCGTGTGGCACATCGTGGGCGGGCTCATGGGCTGGCACATCGTGCCGGTGCTCGACGCGCTGCAGGGCACCCTCGGGGTGGAGCTGCTGCAGGCGAGCTAAGGAGTAGGGGACATGAAGAAGACGGGAATCATGCTGGCCGTTGGGGCGCTCGCGATGGCGGCGGCCGGGGGCCTGGGGGCGCAGACGCTGGGGGACATGGCGAGGACGGGAGCGACCGATCTCGGGGGCTTTCAGCCGCTCATCGAGATCGTGGTCTACCTGGCCGGCGTGGTGCTGATCATCCTCTCGTTCATCAAGTTCAAGCGCCACAACGACTCCTCGCGCGACCAGCGCCTCGGCGGGGCGGTGACCACGTTGCTGGTGGGGATCGCGCTGCTCGCGCTGCCGGCGATGTACGAGGCGGTGATCGAGACGTTCGGGGTGGACGAGACCGCGACGATCGAGCGCCCGACGCTCAATTGAGCGCGGTGGGACTGCTCGATGATCTCACCCACTGGTGGTGGGTGGGGGCCAAGCGCGCGCTGGAGGCGCACTGCGCGCTCGAGAGCGCGGTGGGGGCCGACGGGCCACTGATCGCGCGCGACGGTTCACTGGTCTCGCTGTGGCGCCTGGAGGGGTCGCGGCGCCTGATGGGCGACGAGGAGCTCGACGAGCTGCTCGCCTCGTGGGTCGAGGGGCTGAACAACCTGTTCCTGGGGCCGGGCCACGCGCTGCATCTGGTCTACGAGCGCGACCCGGGCGACGGGGCGGCGGTGGCCGCGGGAGCGGTGGAGCGCCAGAGGGCGAGCGCGCGGCGCTCCGGGCTCGATCTGGAGGACCTGTTCGCCGAGCGCGTGGAGCGCCTGGGCGGGTACCTGGCGCGCGAGTGGTGCGTGGTGGCGGCATGGACTCGGCCCTCGTGCCTGATGGTGGAACAGGCCAAGCGCGACCGCGACGACGCGGTGAAGCGCCTCAAGCGCTGGGCGGCGCGCGGCTGGGCGGCGCAGTGTCCGCAGGGCGTGTACCGCAGCCTCCCGGCCCGCCACGCGGCCTTCGACGCGGCGATCGCGGAGGCGGTGCGGGTGAGCGCGGTGTCGATGCGACGCCTCGATGCGTGCGAGGCGCTGCGCTGGGTGCGCCGGGCGGTGAACGGTCCGCAGGTCGGCGCGCACACCTGGCGGGCGGACATCCCCGGAGTGGAGCGCCCGCCCCCGCGCGAGGGCGAGGGCGTGGAAGGCGGGTTGTGGGCGCCGCTCGCCGAGCAGCTCATCACGGTGGAGCCCGAGAGCACGGCGGAGTGCGTCGCGCTCGGGGGCAGGGCGTACGCGCCGCTCGACATGACGCTCGGGCCTCGGGCGGGCCGGCCCTTTCGCGAGCTCCTCGCGCGCGTGGTGGAGGCGGGGGCGCCGATGCGCTTCTCGGTGCTGATCGAGGGCGGCGGGGGCGGCGCGGTGGCGACGTGGAAGCGCGCGGCGGCGAGCGTGGTGGGCTGGAGCGCGCACGAGAACCGGCTCATCCGCGACGTGTTCGAGGCGCTCGCCCGGCCCACGTGAGCCAGCTCATGCGCACCTTGACCACCGCCTCGCCATCGGCCTCGCGCCGGGCGGGGCGAGGACGAGGAGCTCGAGCGGCGTCGCTGGCGGGTGATGCAGGCCTGCGAGAGCTGGGGGGAGCTCTCGGTGAGCGCGCTCACCGGCGACCCGCTCGAGGCCTTCGCGGGCACGGTGCCGGGGTTCGGATGCGCGGGCACGGGGGAGGCCGCGGTGGCCCCGCTCGTGGAGTGCCTGCGCCTCCTGCCCTGGGATCGGCCGGCGAGCGTGGCGGGCGCGGGGCACGCGTTTCGCTCCGGAGACGGGAAGCTCCTGATGCACGGGGGCGCGACGACCGGGGTGGGATTCGACGTGGTGTACGGGATCCCCGGCCGGGGCAAGTCGGTGCTGATGAACGCGCTCTCGCTCGCCTTCGTGCTGGGCGAGGGGGTGGCGGGGTTGCCCTACCAGGTAACGGTGGACATCGGTCCTTCGTCGCAGGGGCTCATCTCCCTGCTGCGCGAGGCGCTGCCCGCGCATCGGCGCCACGAGGTCGGCTGGTACCGGCTCACCCTCACCGAGCGCGACGCGATCAACCCCTTCGACACGCAGCTCGGGTGCCGGTATCCCCTGCCCTCGGAGCGGGCCTTTCTCATGAACCTCCTGGGCCTGGTGCTCACGCGCCCGGGCGAGCAGGGGCTGCCCGACGGGGTGAGCGAGGCGATCGGCATGGCGATCGATGCGGCCTACCGGCTGCGGGCCGGGGAGGCGGCGGGCAGCGAGGCGCACGTGTACCTCCGCGGGCAGGTGCCCGACGTGGACGCCGCGATCGAGCGCGCGTCGGTGCACCTCGGCGACCGCGCGACCTGGTGGGACGTGGTGGACGCGCTCTTCGACGCCGGCGACGAGCAGCACGCGATGCTCGCGCAGCGCTTCGCGGTGCCGGTGCTGCTGGATCTCGTGACCACGGTGCGCGAGGCGCCGATCCAGGATCTGATCGGCGAGGCCCGCTACGGCGCGGGCGGCACGGAGACCGTGACCGCGGCGACGGTGCGCATTCTCACCGGCACCGCGAACCGGTGGCCGAACCTCGTGTCGAGAACGCGCTTCGACGTCGGCGGGGTGCGGGTGGCGGCGGTCGATCTGGCGGAGGTGGCCGCCCAGGGCAGCGCGGAAGCCGACCGCCAGACGGCGGTGATGTACCTGCTCGCGCGCCACGCGCTGATTCGGCACTGGTCGATGAGCGAGGACATGCTCGATCACGTGCCGGCGCGCTACCGCGCCTGGCACGCCGAGCGGGTGCGCGCGTCCGCGGAGACGCCCAAGCGCCTGTGCTACGACGAGTTCCACCGCGCGGGGCAGGCGGGGGCGGTGGTGGCGCAGGTCGAGCGCGACGCGCGCGAGGCCCGCAAGCAGCGCCTGGAGATCGTGGTCGCCTCGCAAATGCTCGAAGACTTCGGCCAGCGGCTCACCGCGCTCGCCACGCGCTTCTGGGTGCTCGGCAGCGGGCGCAAGGAGAGCGAGATCGAGGAGGTGGGCCGGGTCTTCGGCCTCGGCGCCTCGGTGCGCGGGGTGTTGCGCCACCGGCTCACGGGGCCGCGCGAGGGCGGGGCGCCGGGGCTCGTGATGCTGGGCGAGACCGACCGCATCGAGCAGCTCGTGGTCAACACGCTCGGCCCGATCGAGCTCTGGGCGCTGACCACGAAGCCGGTCGACGTGGCGCTGCGGCGCCGGCTCTACGAAAGCGTGGAGCCCAAGCGGGCCCGGGCGCTGCTCGCCCGGCGCTACCCCAGCGGCAGCGCGGCGACCGACGTCGCCCGCCGGGTGCGCCTGGCCGAGGAGCGGGGCCGGAACGAGGAGGCGAGGGAGGCGGCGGTGCTCGACGCGATGGTCGCCGAGCTCGTGCGTTAGTGCAGTTTCGAGGGAGAAGGCGATGGAACGGGAAAGCGGAGACGGGCGGAGCCGGCCGATGGGAGTGATGGCCGGCATGGCGCTCGGGTGCGGCGGGACCGCGATGGTCGGTGCGCTGGCGCTGGTGACCGTGGCGGTGGCGGAGCTGCGCGCCGACGTCGACGCGCTCGCCGCGCAGCGGGGCCCGGCGCAGGTGGGAGACGCGACGCTGCGTGCGCTCGATGCCGCGCGCGAGCGCTTGCTCGCGGCGTCGTCGGGGCGCGAAGGGGAGCGCGCGGGCTGCGAGGCGCCGACGAGCGAGCCCGTGGTGATGACGTACAGGGAAGCGGTGAGGGACCAGGCGTCCGTTCCGAGTGAGGCGCCGGGAAGCGTGAGCGCCGAGGAATGGCTGCGGGCCCCGGAGTGGTGAGCGTGCGGCGCTGGGGCAGATGGGCACGCGCCGTGGCGATGGGCGCGGCGGTGGCGGCGACGGGGCTCTCGGCCGGGGCGGCGCCCGACGACGGGTGTCCGCGCGAGGTGCGCGACGCGATGCGCAGCTGGGGCCAGGACGGCGTGCATCGGGCGGCGGCGGTGATCCGCAGCGAGAGCGCCGGGATCGGGCGTCCGACCTCGGTCTTCGACTTCTCCTGCCTCACCGATCTCTTCCGGGCGCCGGATCTCTACTTCTTCCACGGAGGGTCGCTGGTGAACGGGCTGCTCGGGGGCTTGCGCGACTTCGTGTGCGAGGCGGGCGAGCGGCTCTTCGACGAGCACGTGAACCGCCCGATCGGCGAGCTCGTGTTCTGGGACGAGGCGCCCCACGTGCCGGGCCGGGGCGCGGGCGTGCGGTGGGGCGAGGCCACGCAGGCGCCGACGGTGCCGCTTCGCCCGGCCGAGGGCCGGGGCACGCGCGAAGGCGCGCACCGCGACATCCGCTGGTTCCGGACCGCGATCGGGGGCACCTCCCCATGAGGCGGCTGTGGGTGGCCCTGGTGCTGGTGTTCCTCACCCAGGAGGCGGCGGCGCTGTTCGGGGGCAGCCGTCGCTGCGACCCCACGGACAACGACGCGGCGGAGGCCTCGCGGGTGATCGGGGAGATGACCTCGCAGCTGACCGCGCTCGAGCACGCGATCGTGGAGGCGCTTCGCCTGCACGCGGCGCAGGTGAGCGCGGTGATCACGCAGAGCGCGAACGCGTTCGGCCAGGCGATGGACGGGGCGAACATGGCCCGGGTGGAGATGCTGCGCGACGTCGAGGAGTCGCGCGCGATCCGCGACCACTCGCCCTCGGAGACGGTGTGCGAGGGGATCACGGGGATGAGCGGGCTGGGCCCGGGACGCGCGGCGCAGGCCGCCGCGGCCGAGGAGCGCGCCGAGCAACTGGTGGGCCGGCTGACGCTGGACCCCACCGTGGTCACGGTGACCGCGGAGGCCGGCGACACCCGCGCGCGTTTCGAGCGCCTGGTGCGGCTCTACTGCGACCCGGCGCGGGCGATGGGGGCGCAGGGCACCTGCACGGGCTCGCCCGAGCGCCACGGCGCGGATCTCCACCCGGGCGCGCTGCTCGGGCACGCGACGCTGGTCGACGGGGTGTCGCGCGACACCGCGACGGACTGGATGCGCAACATCGCGGTGCCGGTGGCCTGGGAGCGGATGCCCTACCGCGACCCGGGCACGACGCCGCTTCGCCGGCGCATGCTGCGCGAGCGCGCGTTCGACGCGCGGGCCGCACTGGCCGGGGGCTTCCTCGGGCACCTCTACGCACAGCGCGTGCCGGCGGTGAACCTCGGCCGGTGGGCGCGCGAGGTCCTGCCCCCGGGCGCCGGCCCGCCGGGGGAGGCGCTCAGCCACCACGCGCTGCTCGAGGCCCTCACCCACCGCTTCGAGAGCCCGGACTACTTCCTGAAGCTCCAGGCGCAGGGCGAGGCGAACCTGCTGCGCGAGCTCGTGCAGCTGCGCGCGGTGGACCTGATGCTCCACTGGGAGCGCTACCGGCTGGCGGAGTACCAGGGGGCGATGAGCGCGGCCCTGCTCGCGCTCGAGACCGAGCGCGACCGGGCGGCGGCGCGGGCGCCGGCGCCATGAGGGCGCGCTGGGCGGCGCTCGGCGGGCTCGCGCTCCTCGCCGGGGCGCAGGCGCAGATCGATCGCGGGGCGATCGTGGCCGCGGGCATCGCCGATCACGCCGCACAGGTGAGCGCGGTGTGGACCCAGCGCGCGCTCGCGATGGGCCGCGCCCTCGACGCGACGCTCGAAGGGGAGGCCGGCGCCCTGCGCGAGCGCGAGGAGGCCAGCGCGCGACGCGGCCACCGCCCGAGCGAGGGGGTGTGCGAAGGGGTGGAGGGATTGCGGGGTGCGCTCGGGGCGCGCACGGGCGCGGCCGCGTCGGCCCGGGAGGCCGGGGCGGCGCTGGTGGCGTGGGCGGTGCGCGACACGGTCCGCGCCCCGGGACTCACCGCCGCGGCGGACGTGCGCACGCGGTGGGATGCGGTGCTCGATCGCTACTGCTCGCCCGGGCGCACCGCCGCCGGGGAAGCCGGGGACTGCGCGGGCGCGGCCGAGCGCCACGGCGCGGATCTCCACCCGGGCGCGGTGCTCGGGCAATGGACGCTCGCCGACGAGCAGGCGCGCCAGGGGGCCGCGGACTGGGTGCGCAACGTGGCGCTGGCGCTTCCGGAGCGCGACCGGGCGCTGCGCTCGGCCACCACGGCGGCGCTGCGCCGCGGGGCGCTCGAGCGCCGGGCGAGGCAAGCCCGGGCGGGGCTCGCCGCCGGCTACCTCCAGGAGCGCATCGCGGCCCGTCTTCCCGCGGTTTCGGCCGGTGCGTGGGCCGAGGCGATCGGTGCGGGCTCGGTGGACGATGCCCGGGGGGCGATCAGCGCTCATGCGCTCCTCGGCGTGCTCGCGCGCGGGCGCTTCGAGCGCCCGGACGGCTTTCTGCGCCACCAGGCGCTCGACGATCCGCATCTGCTGCGCGAACTCGTCGTGAGCGAAGCGGTGGCCCTGCGGCTCGGATTTGAACGCCTGCGTGACGCCGAACGCCAGGGGGCGATGCTCGCCGCGCGGCTCGCGCGCGCGGTGGAACGGGAGCGGAAACGCTAGTGGTGGCGGGACGCGACGAGTCGAGCGAGGAATCTCGGGGGCGGCGCACGAACCCACGCAGGAGTGTCCTGCGCGTGCTCTTCGCCCCGGAACTCGGGCGAAGCCTTGCCCCGCTCGGGAAGAGCGGCGGAGTGCTCGGGGCGCTGTGGGTTGCGTGGCGGGCGGACCCCGGTCGCAGCGACGAAGCGAGGGACCGGCGGTGGGTGCGGCCGGGGTGGAAGCAGGCGCTGGTGGTGGCGGTGGCGCTCGCCGGCGGAGGCTATGCGCTCGCGGTGCTGCTCAAGGGGCTGTTGCTGGTGCTGGTGCCGGAGGCGCACGCGCAGGTGCTTCTGGGCGAGGCCGACGAGAAGACGCGCGAGCTGCTCGATTTCCTGTACGGGATCGCGCGCGGCGAGGGCGCGGGCGTCGGGGAGATGCTGCGCTACTTCAACGCCGGCATGACGGTGGTGGTGGCGGTGCTGCTCATCTACCAGGTGCTCTTCGCGGTGGTGGAAACGGGACGCACGGGGGAGGGGCGCCTGACCGGGTGGCAGATGATGCGCTTCGTGCTGGTGGTGGGGCTCATGTTCCCCTTGCCGGCGACCGGCATGGGGCCGGGACAGCACCTGCTGCTGGGACTGACGGACGTGAGCGGGAGCCTCGCCGCCGGGGTGTGGCAGCGCTTCGCGGGCGTGGTGGTGGGCGGGGGTGCGGGCGCGCCGGTGCCGCTGCCGCGCGGATACCGCGAGATGGTGGCGCGGATGGTGGTGCTGGAGACCTGCCTCTACGTGCACAACCAGGTCGCCGCGGCGCAGGCGAGCGACGGGCCGTACATCACGGTGCAGCGCGAGGAGGACGACGACGAGGTGCGCTACTGGTATCGGGATCCCGCGCCGTGGCAGCGCCACCGCCCCTGCGGGCTGGTCACGGTGTCGACGGAGCCGGAGGGGGACAACGAGGGGGCGCGGATCATGGCCGGGGCGCATGCCGAGGCGATCCGCTCGGCCGCGTTCGTGGCGGGGCTGCAAGGGGCGGCGCGCGAGATCGGGGACCGCTTCCTCTCCGACCGGGCGCAGTTCGGCCGGCCCCTGCCCGACGTGGACGCCTGGCTCGAGGGGACCGGCCTGGTGGAGCGCTATGGTGAGGTGCTGCGCGCGCGGATCGGGCGCGCGACGCAGGCCGCGCGCGATACGCTCGACGAGGAGGTGCGCACCGCGGTGGAGCGCGAAGGGTGGCTCGCGGCGGCGTCGTTCTTCCTCGTGATCGCGCGCAACCAGGCGGTGTTCCTCGACGCGGTGGGCGCGGTGCCGGAGGTGTCGGCCGGCGGGCGCTTCGTGCGGGGCTGGGGGGTGGTGGAGCCCTGGGACGAGGCGGGGCCGGTGGTGGCGCAGTGGCTGGCCGACAGCGAGGCGGCGGGGGCCTCGGGCCGGGTCACGCAGGCGCACGGGCAGGGCTGGTGGTCGGGACTCTTCGACTGGCTCCCCACCGACTGGGTCACGGTGCTGGACGAGACGAATCCGCTGGAGGCGCTGAGTCGATTCGGGTACGGGATGCTCTACGCGGGGATGAGCGCGGTGGCGGCGGGAGAGGCGGCGAACTGGATTCCGGGCATGAGGACCGTGGGGGGCGTGACGGGACTGGGGGAGCGGGTGAGCACGATGGCCAGGGCCCTCGGGGTGGCGCTGATGATCGGGGGAATCGTGCTCGCCTTCGTGATACCCATGATCCCCTTCGCGCGATTCCTGTTCGGGGTGATCGCGTGGGTGCTCTCCGTGGTGGAAGCGATCATCGCGATACCGCTGTTCCTGGCGGTGCAGATCGCGGGGCAGGACAGGGGCCTGGTGACGCGGTCGGCGACCGGGGGATATCTGCTGCTCCTGCACGCGGTGGTGCGCCCGGCGCTCATGGTGCTCGGACTCGTGCTCGGGTACTTCATCTTCCTGGCGGTGGTGGCGCTGCTCAACTGGCTGTACGCGGCGCAGCTCGAGGCGCTCGCGGATTCGACGCGGCTGGGATTGCTGACCTACGTGATTTCGTTGGTGATCTACGTGGTGCTCGTCTTCGGGGTGACCAATGCGGCGTTCAAGGCGGTCGACGTGGTGCCGCAGGAGGTGCTGAGCTGGCTCGGCGGTCGGGTGCGCGCGGGCGGCGACGAAGGCGCATCGCTGCAGTCGATGAAGGCGCCGTTCTCGAGGCTCTCGGCGCTGCGCTCGCTCGGCCGGGGAGGGAGATGATGACAACCTGGTGGGAACGGTGGCTGGTGCCGTGGGTGCCGGTCGCGGTGGGCGCGGGGTGCTGGGCGCTGACGAAAGGGGCGCCGCTCGAGGTGGCCGCGGGGATGACCTTCGGAGGGTTGACCGCGCTGCTGGTGGGGTGGCTGATGGTGCCGGAAGAGCGCTCGACCGCGCCGCTTCGGCTCTCTCTCTACGCCGGTGCCGCGCTGGTGGGGGCCGGGGTGCTGCAGATCTTCTGGGGGCTGTGGTCGGCGGGGCTGCCGGCGAACCCGTGGCGCGCGGCCCTGGCGCTCCCCGCGGCGCTCATCGCGGTCCACGAGGGCACGGGGGGAGTGATGCGCCTGGTGCCGTGGATGGCGGGCTGCCTGGTGGCCTTCGGAGTCCTGTTTGCGGCGTCGGTGGGGCTGGGTCTTCTGTTCGGGACCCGGTCGGCAGAGAAGGGCCGGCAACGTTCCGAGTCCGAGCTCTTCGGCAAGAGCCGCTTCATGAGCAGGCGCAGTATGCGAAGGATGGGAAAGCACGGCGGAATCATCCTGGGCGCGATGGACGACAGGCGGAGGGCGGAGCCGGTGAGGTATCCGCTCGAAGGGGCCGCGGTAACCATCGCGCCGCCGCGCACGGGAAAGTCGACGCTCGTGATGGAGAACCTCCTGGCGGGCAAGGAGGGGGGACTGTGGAAGGGCTCTAACCTGATCACCGACCCCCGCGGCGAGATCTTCATGGTGACGGCACAGCGGCGTCACGATCTCGGCCGAAACGTGGTGCTGGTGGACCCCTTCGGCGAAGTGGCGCGCATGGTGGGCGAGTACGAGGGGCAGGTGAAGGTGCCAACGACGGAATCGGTGCAGTTCAACCCGCTCGATTTCATTCGGGAGGGGCCGGACGGCATCAAGGACATTCGCGTATTGCTCGATGGCCTGCTGACCCCGCCGGCGCGTCAGGGCGCGGACAACGCGAGGCACTTCCACGAGAGCGCCCGGGCGCTGCTCTCGGCAATCATCGCTTGGGTGAAGTGGATGCGGGGACCGGATAAAGACCGCGAGGCACCGTTCAGGGTGGTCAGGCATTTCGTCAACCCGAGCGACGTGGAAAAGCAGGCGATGAAGGAGAAGATTGAGAGCAACCCGGGCTTCGCCTTCGGGTTGCCGAAGGACGGGCTCGAGCGCATGGAGAAGGTGGTGGGGGCGGAAGCGGGGTCGAATTTCTCCACGATCGCGAATCAGCTCGACTGGCTGCAAATGCCGGCGCTCGCGCTGTCGACGTCGGCATCGACCTTCACGCCGGACGCGATGGCCGATGGGAAGTGCGACGTGTATCTGGTGGTGCCGGAGGACATGCTCGAACAGGCGAAGCCCTGGGTGCGGATGTGGATAGTGGCGGTGTGTGCGGTGGCTGAGCGCAGGCGCAGGCACAAGGGACTGACCATCGTGCTCGACGAAATGCCGAAGCTCGGGTTCCTGAAGCCGGTGATGGATGCCTTCTATATGGCGGCAGGGAGAGGGATTCGGTTCTGGCTGTTCATCCAGTCGATATCGGCGCTCGACAAGGAGTGGCAGAAGGAAAACCGGGAGGTGATCCTGGACCTGGCCGAGCTGGTGCAGGCGCTGGGGTTGCCGCGTCTCAACGCGGAGCTCGCGGATCGCTTCTCCAAGGCGATAGGGCATGCGACCTTCGTCAATACCGCGCAGACGGACCAGGGCACGGTGGCCGGCGACGACGTTTTGCGCAGGGAGCAGTCGTCGCAGTCGGGGACGAACAAGTCGCTGGTGAAGGAACGCGTGATGACGGCGGACGACCTGATGATGCTCTCGGCCGACGAGCAAATCGTGCTGACCAACTCGAAGACGACAGGGAGAGAGGCGATGCGGCTGTATCTGAGTCGGTACTGGGAGCGGGCGGATCTGGCGAAGTTCGCGCAGCCCAATCCGTATGTGCTGAGCAAGCACCTTGATCGGGCGGCGTGAACGCATGTCGAGGGACGCGGTGACGGGCGAGCGGCTCGAAGCGTTTTACCGCAGGGTGGAGACGCGGTCGCCGCAGCATCTCAGGGTCTCGCTGGTGGTCCTCGGGTGTGGAGTGTTCATCGGGCTGGTCCTGTGCGCAAAAGGCGAGGTCCTGGCCGGCTGCGCGGTAATGGGCGGGGCAGGGCTGGTGGGCAGGGTCGCGGTGCGCTGGAGCGGTGAGTGGCTGCGCACCGGGGCGCTGCGCTGGTCGCACAAGGCCAGGGGCGAGATAGAGATTGAGCTGCTCGAGGGTGGGGTGGGCTGGCGGCGCGACCTCGAAGCGGTGGCGCGGCAGTCGGTGGTGCTCGGCGACACGGGCTGGCGGGAGCTGCGGGTGGTCATGGTCACCGCGGTGTTTCCTCAGCCGTGGCTGCGCCAGTGGGGATTCGAGGTGACGCCGTGCACGGCGGCGACGCGCCGGGAGTACGCGTCGCTGTACCGGCTGACCTGGTGGCGGTGGTGGCTGCAGGCGCGGGCGCGGGGAAGGAAACCGCCGCGATACCGCGGGCGGCCCTGCGTGGTCGCACGACACACGATGGGCGCGTGGATGGATGTCGTGCTCGCGCTGGGGCCGGGGTTGCGACGGGCGAGGCCGGGGCGAGGCGCGAGGGCAAGGGTCGGCGAAGCGGGGTGAGACCAAGGTGGTGGCGAGGCAGTCTCCGGAGCCCGTAGAGGGCGAAGCGGTACGGCGCGGAACGCACCTCGCGGCTCGCGTGCGCAAGCTCATGCTCGTGAGTTCCGAACCGTGGCATCTGCTGGTGCTGGGCGACGAACGTGCGCCGCAGGGACGGTGCCCGTGGGAGCGGCTCTGCCGTCAGATTACGAAGGCGGGGGGCACGATCGCGCACTACGTGCGCGAGGACGAAGACCGAGCCAGTCAGATCCGGCGCGCGCAGGCGGTCGCGGAGGACGCGGCACAGTCCTGGCATGCGCTGTGCGTGCCGGAGTGGGACCCGAACCGGATTGCTCCCCGTTGGCAGATGGTGCGCATGGTCGATCTGGTGCTCGGATGGCGGCGCAGCCCGCAAAACCCGACGGCGTGTTTCGTATGGTTCGAGAAGCGAAAGGACCACCCGAGGGACCCGGGGATAGACGTCGAATACTATGCACCGCGCGTACTGGCGCACGACCGCGAAGCCTTCGACGTGTACTACTCGCTGCTCGTGAGTGCGGAACTCGAGACCCGGTCGCGGGCGGACCGGGCGAAGCGGACTCGACACTGAGGCGGACGAGGCGTGCGGGGGCAATCTGTGTTTGGTGTTTCTGCCCTTCGACTGCGAGCTCATGGAAAAACGGGCGCAACGAGTGGTCCAGCATGCAGCAGGTTTGGAAGTAGATCGATGCGGCTTGGCCGCGACATTGGGAGGAGAAGAGATGGCGAGTCAACCTGATTTGATCGTGTATACGCCGGTGGAGCGCGGCGAAGGGGAGAGTCATTTCGTTCGCGTGGGAGCGGCGTGGCGCAACAGGAAGGAAGGGTTCAACGTGCGGCTGGACGCATCGCCGGTGAACGGAAACCTCGTCTTGCTGCCGCCAAGGGAGCGAGAGGACAACAAAGCCTGAAGGCCCGCGGGTCCGGCGTAACCCTCCGCGTGGAAGCTCGCCGGCGTCGGATACCTCCGCTGAGTGGAGGCTCGGCGCCGGAGAGCCCGCAAGGCTTCTCGAGGAAGCCGCGAGCGAGGATCTGGCGAGTCGGGCAAGGGATGGAGACCCGCCCGTGTCTTCAATCGAAGCGCTCGTGGAAAGCCCTGAAGAGGGGTGGAAGGCGTCTGGAGGCCTCCGGTCTTGGGCGATGTCCAGGTATGGATCGGGGAGTGATCGACGCTCCCTCGCGAATAGTGCGCGCAATTGCTTCGGTCTGGGCGCGCTCGATGCCGGCGGCCAGGATGTCGATCTGTTACGCACGACGCGGCAGTGGTGATCGCCGGAGTCGACGTAGGCCGGGTTCTTGGCGTCGAGAGCGGCGCGCGGCCAACACGGGTCCTGGGGGGGTATCGACCGGGGCGGCTTCGCGCCCTGGTGGCGTAGCTCGAGGGCCCGGGCGGGGGTTCTGCTCGGGTGCGTTACACTCGCACACTCGCGCACCAGCGGCACGAACGGGGACGCGGTGCATTCGCGGACACGCTCAGGCACCGACGGCGCGGTGGGCGCCTATCGGCGCTTCGCCGCGCTGCTGGATCGCGAAGCGGCCGCGCTCGAGCGACTTGGCTTCAAGTCCGCGGCCAGGCGCCGGCGCCGGGGGGCCGAATACTTGCGCGCGGCCGCAATCTATCGCTGCCTCCATGACGAGGCGACCCTATGACAGTACACCGTTCCGCTTGCACGCACGGTCCGACATCCCGCCCGAGCTGGGTCGAGCCAGGCGAGTGAGCCCGAAACACCATTGGCAGTCGTTACGTTACGCAGGATCGGACCGATGGCTCTCAGCAACGCACAGCGCCAACGGCGCTACCGCGAACGCCGGCGAGACGGCGTACCCCCGATCCGCTACCGCCGACCCAGGGACCGCCGCTCCCGGCCGCAACGCTGGCGCGATGCCGTGGAGACGCTGATGGCGCTCCAGGCCGAGTATCAGGACTGGCTCGACGCACTGCCCGAGGGGCTCGAGGACTCGAGCACCGCCGAGCGGCTTCGGGAGATATGCGAGCTCGATCTCGAGTCCCTCGACGTCGAGCTCCCTCGAGGCTACGGACGCGATTGAGAGATCCATCCTCTCGAGTTCATGCGCTGTGGCGCTTTCTGGAGCACTTCGCAGGGATAACACCCTCAGAATGCACGAGAGCGCACGCCACGGCCTGATGCGAGGCCCCTGCCGCTCACCTCTCTGCGGCAGGTGGTTCGGCCGGGACCGCGAGCACGACGGGATGGAGCGGTGAGCGCGGACGTGACCGGGGGGCAGCAGGTCACGTATCTGCGGTCCCGTGGGAACGTCGACGCGGCGCAGCACCAGGACTCGGCGCAACTCGATCTGTTCCTGGTCGCAGCCGAGCGCGAAGCTCAGGAGCAGGAGCGCATCCGCCATGCGGCTCCGGGTGACCTGACCGAGGCGGAGCTGCGCAAGGGGATCCGTGAGCTGGAACCGCCCGACGTGTATGCGGTAGCTGCGCTGGTCCCAAACGTGGCCGATGCGCGGGCGTGCCTGGAGACGGCGCTTGTGGCGGAGCGTAGCGTGGAACAACTCCGGGTCGAGGCGGAGAGCCGGATTGCGGAGTGGCTGAAGGGACATCCCATCCGTGCCGCGATGGTCGCACGCTTGGGCAAGGGCGGAGGTGGGGAGCTGGCCGCTTTCAAGGCGCAGAAGGCTGCGGAGCTCGAACGCCTGGAGCAGGCGAAACGCGAGCGCGAAGCCGCGGAGCTTCGCTACCGACGCGAGCGCTGCAAGGCAGCGTCGGCTGCCATCGAGGCGCAACGCCCCGACCGCCTTCGCATCCGGGCATTGCGCGAGCAGTTGGAGTACCGAGAACTCCTCAAGCGCAACCACGGGATGGAGTGATTGGGCTTGAGGACTCGAGCACCGCCGAGCGGCTTCGACCGGAGCGGCAGAGGCGGGTGGGTGAAAGTGTCCGGGGCGCTCCGCGGGCAGTATATTCATACAGCACCCGCAGGAGCCCTCACGATGCTCGCCATCCGACTGCCCACCGACCTCGAGGAGCGCCTCGAGCACCTGGACGATCTCGAGGACCTGTACCTGGCCGAACAGCGCCTCATCGACCACCGAGCTGGGCGCTCGCAGACCTGCACACTCGAGGAGGCGAAACGCGAGCTTGGCCTCGTGGATTGAATTCGATGCCGGGGCGCTCAGGGACCTGCACGGGCTCGGTCGCCCGGTTGCGCGGCGCATCGTGTGCTATCTTCGCGAACGCATCGCGGTGGCGGACGATCGGGAGTACCAAAATCCCTGGGGGCAGATTGAGTCGGTACTAACGGCTGAACGTTCAAACGCCGTGCCGAACACCCGCTGGCCTCGGAGATTGAGGACGGTTCCACCGTTTGACCTTTCGGACTTTTGTGCTTCCTTTCGTGGTGTCGATGGCCTTTGTGGAGGAAGACGCCGAGAAGCGTTGCTCGGCCGAGGCGCTACCAGTGGTAGGCGCCAATGTCGTGGTCGAGATCGGCTTGTGCGCCGTGATCGAGGTCGAGGACGGGATGGTCGCCGAGCAAGGTGGCGCGTTCGCGCTCGGCGTGGCGGGTGCGGGTGGGCAGGTGGACTCGGACCGTTTCGATCTCACGGTCGATGTCGGGAGCGTGCTCCAGGTGGTCGAGGACGCGCGGGGCAAAGGTGGGGAAGTGGCCGCGTGCCATCGCCGATAGTCCTTCCTCGACGTGGGCGCGCACCAGGCGGGGCGACGCATCCGGGCTGTCGGGCCAGAACGCCGCCAGGGCGGCGCGCGTGTAGACCGTGGGGCCTCGCTCGTGGCGCCACCAGCGGCTGTACCAGGCGTCGACGCGTTGGACGAGCTTGTGGGCCTCGACGTCGGGCCACTCGTTGTGGTGACGATCGAACCATTGCTGCAGCTTCGCGTCGTCGATCATGTGAAAGTTGCTGCTGAGGAGCAGGGTGCCGCCCACGGCGATGACCTGGGCGATGATCTGGGCGTCGTTGTCTTCAGCGAGGGGGTTTTGGGCGCGCGGGAAGCACTCGACGGGCATGCCGTCGGGACCAAGCAGGCGTTGTGCCAGCGCCTGCTCTTCGGCGTTGAGCTGCCTCACCCGGTACAGCCCGTCGCGTTGACGCCACTGCTGGTTCCACCAGCGCTGCTCGCGCAGTCGGCGCGCGGCGAGGTGATTCGCGCGTTCGGCTTCGAGTTGCTCGGTCTGCAGCAGGATGTTCTCGCTGAAAGACCAAGCGCCAAGGGTGACACGGGGAGCGAGGCGGTCGGCGACCGCTGGAACAATCTGCACGAATCCGCCGGCGAGTTCGATGTCGGCGGCGTGGAAGCGCCGGTCTGTCTCGTGGATGAGACGGTTCTGGTCGAAGTAGGTCTTCAAGGCAAGCAGGGATCGCCAGGAGGGGCGATCGTGCTGTCGTCAGGTTCCTGCGGTTCGGGACGGCGAAACACCTGAATGCCGTGGCGCTCGAAGTAGGCGTTTTCACGCCGGCAGTCCGCTATCGTTCTGCGGCGACGGGTCGGGTCGAGGGGCCGGGGGACGTAGTCGAGCTCTCCGATGATGTCGAAGCGCCGGTCGATGTCATCTTTCATGGGCAAGAACCTCGCACGGGTAGGCGATGGAATCAGTTCTGGCGTTCTCGCAGGGTGTGGCGCAGCGTTTCGGTCGCTCGCCGGCCCTGCTCGGTGACGCTGCGGTCGGATCGGTTGCAGAAAAGGGCGAAAAAACACCTTAAGGCGCGTGTCAAGGTTGTCGGCGTGGGGATCACATGCGCGCCGATCACAGTCGTGGCGAGGTCGTCGTGCCCGAACACAGGGGCGACGGTGGGAAGCGCCGACGACGCCAGTGTGCAGGTGAGGGTCTGCACCGCGGGCTGGCGGTGGACGCGCACTGCGGCGAGGAAGCGCGCGCGCTCCTCCACGGTGAGGTACTTCCGGCCATAGGCGTCGACGAGCTCGTCGGCGCCATGGGGACCATTCATGGGCACGAGTGCGGATCGGCCGGGATGATGTCGAGCGCAGCGTAGTGCGCATCGTCGCGGGCGTCGATGGGCGCCGAGCCGTACCAGACCGTCCAGGCGACCCACCGGGCGGTGCTCTCGGCGTCGGCTTCGACGCGCTGCACGGCTGCGGTGTGCGGGTCGGAGACGTACCAGGTGGGGCTCATGCGGGTCTCCGGGAGGGCTGTCCGGGAAGGTTACGTTGCCCTTGAAGAACGGTCCACCGGTGCGATCTGCCCGGCGTTCTCAGGGACTGTCTCGCCGACGATCGCGGGGCCCGGAGGCTCGGAGCATGCCCCGAAAGTTCACGGAAATTCTGTAACGCGGATTCGATCAGTCGAGGCACTGGTAGGTTCGATACACTTCCTTCTCGGCGCATCCGCTCCAGCCACCGGGTGTAATACAGCGTTCTCGTATGCCCTCGAACGCCTCGGTGCCTCTGTAACCCCAAGCGGCGCACCTCTTCCTGGCCTTCTTTTGCGCCTCGCCCCAGTTCACGTGATCGAACTCACCGACGTTTGCACCGACGATTACGGTCCCGTCGCTCTTGCTTCCGCCGAGGTCGAGTGGCGTTTTCGCGACGCCGCAACCGCACAGTGAAGCTGCGGCGAACACACAGAACACGAGAGACCTCATCACTGACTCCCATTGAGATCAGCGTCCGGAAAGGATCTTCCAGAAACACCGCTGTTTGCGAGCAGAACGCTCGATGATTGCAGGCCGCTAGATCCACGATGTTGCCGTCGTCATGGTGCGAAGTCCAGCCGCCGCCGGTACTTATGACGTCATCGGAAGGTTTGTACCCAGACTTACGATAAGGGCGTGATCGGATCCGGCAGGGGGCGCCCCTCATGGCGGATTTCTCCTGTCGAGGGCGTGTGCTCTCGCGCATTCTGAGGGTGTTGACCCTTGAAAGTGGCCCAGATTTCGCGACAGCGGTGGGTGTGAGCCTGGAAACACCGGGATTTGCGTGACGGGAAGGTTCTGCGCAAGCGCCGCGCCCTGGCGAGGGGATCGGCGATCACGGCCAGAACCCCATGCGTCTTCGGCTGATAAGGGAGGTGTGGCGGGCGGGCGAGCGAGCCATGTTCAGAATGACATGCCGAGATCCCGGGCGTAAGTACGATCGTGAGAGAGAGTCCGGTTAACGGTGGCTTCGATGGTCTTGAGGCGGGAAAGGATCCAATCGAAGGAAGGAGCGTCGCCGAAGATGAAGCGACGCATCTGTCGGTAGTCTTCTTCCAGGAATGCGAGAAAGGATGATGGTGTCGAAGCTGTGCCTTCGGTGTGCGGGGGGATGAGGGCGAGCGTGCCGGGCTCGGCGCTGGAGTAGTCTTTCCAGCTATTGGCCTGGGCGTGGTCGCGAACGCGGAGAAGGGTTTCCGGATGATCCAGGACTGGGTCTGAGATCGGATGGGCGGAAATCATGGCTACGTCGTAGTAGTGGCGGGAGAGGTGGCGCCCGCGAAGGCGAGGAAGCCTTGCGCGCTGGAGAAAACGGGAGCGGGCATCGTGCAGCGCGAGGACCTTTTCCCAGAAGGTCTGATGGGGGCTGAGAGTGGGAACAGGTGCTATGTGCCAAGTCCCGCCGAAGAGGCGGGAGACGTAGGGAGAGGCTTCACGGTACGCGTGCGGGGCGACGAGGGAGGTCGCGGTGAAGTCTATGCGCACCACCGTGTGGAGGGGGTTGTCGGGATAGAGGCTCGGGTAGCGTACTTCGAGGTGGCTGGTGCGTCCGCGTTGCGATTTGGGCGTGAGCGAGCAGCCGTGGGGCAGGTGGGCTTGAAGGGCCGGGGCGAGCTCTGCGTTGACGAAGGCGCGGAGCGAGTCGCGGAGCGCGAGCCGCAACTCTCGGCGGGTGTTGGGAGTGAAGGCATTGGCGGGATCGGTGGGGTCTGCGTCGCCGGCGAAGCCGAATGCGGCGGGGTGGATCGCGAGGTCAATGTCTTCGGAGAAGCGCTTGATGACGTCGTAGGTCTTGGTGAGTGAGGTAGCGCCCTTGAAGACGGTGCTCGGATGCAGGGCGCCGCTGCGGTGGAAGACACGATCAAGGAACACACAAAGCCAGAGATCCTTCTCGATCTGTTCGGGTCTAGTGCTGAACTGATCGGCGGTCTGGGTGAAGAGCTCGCGTTGTTCCGGGTCCGTGCAGTCTCTGAAGCGCTGGAGCAGATCCGTCATGACGGGGACATGAGGCGACCGAGGCGCGCGGCGATGCCTTGTGCCCACGCCGGAAGATCGGGGGCATGATAAATGAAGTCGCGTTTGGTAGCGTCGTCGAGGACACGGTGGAGGATGTACTCCACGTTCTCGTCCCCCCACTCGGGGAAGTCGGGGTCGTAGTCGGGGTCCGTGCCAATGTCCTCGGCGATGGCGGGGCCTAGCCACAGTAGAGCGGTGACTACTGGAAGCGCACGGCGCTCCAGCCAAGGGAACAGGAGTTCGGGGGCGCGCTCGATTTCAATCGTGGTGCGTCCGACGACCTCGGTAAAGGAGGGGCCATCGGAGAGGTAGTGCTGTCGCACCGCGCACTGGTCGGTCAGGGAAAGCGCGTTGGCGCAGATCTCTCCCGGTTGGAACAGGCGCATGCAATCTCGTCTCTCCATGGCGCGAAGGACAAGGTTGAAGTCTGGCGCAACATCGGCGCCGAGAAAGAAGGAAAAATACGGGCGGTCGTAGAGGTCACGGCCGATGCGTCGGAGCTGACCAGTGCCGATGAGGCGGGCGAATATGTCCTGGAGGGCGCGGAGGTCGCAGAGGCCCTCGAAGTCACGGGTCGTGCCTACCCAGGCGCCTGGCGGAAAGGATCGGATACGGTCTTCAATGGATGCGTCGGCGGCGTCCATGGCTGAAGCGATCGTGATTGAAAAAGAGGTTCATGGAGAAGCGTGAGGCTGCGACAGAGTTTATGCTCCCATACCCGCTCTGGCCATGCGGCCCGGTGCCGGCCTCTTCACCGTGGCGCTGGGCTCCACGCTCTGGCTGCCGTGCACCGTGGCGGTCGACGCCGGCAAGCTCGTCACGGTGCGCGAAGTGGCGGACTCGTGAGAGCGCCGCTGTCGAACTGGCAATGTACCGAAGCGGATGCAACCGGCAACCGAAGGGTAGCTGTAGCGGAAGGTTTGTACCCAGGATTACGTGAAGACTCCATCGGACGTCTCCAAAACGACATTTCCGATTCTGAGACTGCCTATAATAAATGGACGATTAAAGAGACAATTCAGCTCCGCTGAACGGCGCACACGGCATGCCCACCGAAACCGTCCCCAAAACGGCCGATTTGAAGACCCTTCCCGAACGACACGGCGACACTCTGGGCTACGCCCGCGTATCCACCGGCGAACAGAACCCCGACGCCCAGCGAGACCGCCTGCTCCAGGCCGGCGCGATTCGAGTGTTTACCGACGTCGTGTCCGGAAAGCGCTTTGACCGCCCCGGCCTCGGCGAGCTCATCAACCACGCCCGACCCGGAGACCGCCTGTGTGTCACTCGCCTCGACCGTCTGGGGCGCTCGCTGCGCGAGCTGCTCGAGACCGTCGACGACCTCAAGGCCCGCGGCATCCACCTGGTCAGCCTCGAGGAACGCCTCGATACCTCCTCTGCCGCTGGCGAACTCGTGTTCCACGTCTTCGGCGCCATCGCGCACTTCGAGCGACGGCTCATCTCCGAGCGCACCCGCGACGGCATCGCCGCGGCGCGAAAACGCGGGCGCACACCGGGCCGGCCGCCGCTCGATCCGGAGACGGTTTCCGCGACTCAGAAACTCATCGAAGCGGGCTTGTCGCCCACTCGAGCGGCAAAACAGCTCGGTATCGGCAGGGCAACAGCTTACCGAATCGCCGCCGATATGCGCGACAGCCACTCTTCGCCCCTACCATAATCCTACGAACAACTCTTCTGATGGCCCCCATGAGCGCCCCGGCCACGGTCGGCGACCTGTTCGACCTGCACGCGAACGCCGACGGCTTCGCCGAACCGCCCGGCGGGGAGCGGTGGGCCGTCTCGCTCGATTTGCGCCGGCGCAACGTGCTCGCCATCTACGGCCCCGCGTTCGTGCGGCGCGCCGACGCCGGTCCCTTCACTGTGGCGCTGGACCCGGTGTGCGGGCTACCGTGCACCGTGCCGGTCGATGCCGGCAAGCTCGTCACGGTGTGCGAGACGGCGGACTCGTGAGCGTGCCGCTATCGACGCCCCGGAGCCGGTCGGAGCGAGCGCTGTGGTGCATTCTGAGCCGGTTTCGCGAGGGAACACCGGCAGAATGCGCGAGAGCGCACGCCAAGCTCTGATCCGAGGAGACTTCGATGGTCCAAACCGCCGCCCAAACGCACGAATCGACCCGCCGCGCCACCTACCAGGACGTGCTCGACGCGCCGGCGCACCAGGTCGCCGAGATCGTCAACGGAACGCTCTACACCCACCCGCGGCCGGCGTCGCCCCATACGTTGGCAAGCTCAGCGCTCGGAGGCGACCTTTTGAATCCCTTTCAGTTCGGCCGCGGTGGACCGGGTGGATGGTGGATCCTCGACGAGCCGGAGCTGCACCTCGGCGAGGAAATCCTGGTGCCGGACCTCGCGGGCTGGCGCAGGGAGCGGATGCCGGATTATCCCGAGACACCGTATTTCACCCTCGCGCCCGATTGGGTGTGCGAGGTGCTCTCGGCCTCCACGCGCCGGCTCGACCTGCACGAGAAGCGCCCGATCTACGCCCGCGAAGGGGTGGAACACCTGTGGCTCGTCGACCCGATAGACCGCACCCTGGAGGCGTTCGAGCTGCGTGAAGGGCAGTGGGTGCTGATCGCGACCGCGAAGGACGACGAGCCGGTGAGCATCCGCCCCTTCGATGCGATCACCTTCAGCCTCGGCGACCTCTGGCCCCTGAGGCAACAGGGAGGCTGAGGGGGGTCAGGGAGCAGGCCGAAACGCAAGGGGAAGGCGGGGCGGCTACTGCCGAGAGCGCCGCCAGCCCGCGGCGCGCGCCTCGGCCTCGCTGCAGAACCAGCGCTCGCCCTGGGAGCGATTGATTCGGGTGCGCTCGTAGTAGCGCCCGCCCGGGACGTGGTAGATGCGCTGGCCGTCCTTGCTGATGTTGCCCTTGATGGCGCAGCGCCCGCTGCCCTGCTGTGCGTCCGCGGGGGTGTTCGCACCTCCGCCCGCGAGGCGCTCGCCCTTGCGCCACTCCCAGGGCGCCACCACCTCGCCGCGCCAGATGCCGCGGCCCGCCGCCTTCGCCGCTCGCTCCTCGGCGACATAGCTGCGCGAGTACTTGCGGTATGCGAACGCCCAGCCCGCGCGGACCATCCAGGCGTTCACGTCCTCGCCCCCGGCCCGGCACACCGCGACGCTGCGCCCGTAGCGGTCGCGGTCGTGCTCCTCGCACACGACCGGCCGACCGGCGATGCGTCCCGAGAGCGCGCGGGTCGCCTCCCGGCCGCAGGACCAGGCGCGGCCCGCGGCCCGGCAGCGCTGCGCACTTTCCGGCGCGTCGATGCCGTGCAGGCGGATTCGCGTCCCTCGAACCTCGAGGGTGTCTCCGTCGATGACTCGCGCGGATCCGGAGTGTGTCGTGCCCGAGCTCTGCTGGCCGAACGCGTCGCGGAGAGCGCTCTGGCCGTCGACGAGCCAGTCTGCCGCGCGCTCCGCAGCAGTCGCGACGGCCTCCTCGAGGGTGTCGAAGCGTCCCCGCGCCAAGCGCTCGATATCGCGCCAGGTCGACGGCGGCAGCACGGCGAACACGCTCACCGCGACCACCACCAGGACCAGCGTCCTCATCGTGCGCCGGGCCGTCCGCCTTCGCCGCCAGCGTCTTCTCCGCTTCCGCGTTTGCCGCACCCCGTCTCCCCAGGCGCGCGCGGCTCCGGCTGACACACTAGCCCCAGACGCACGAAAGGCCGTAGCGCTAGCTCGGCCCTCCAGTGCCCACCCGGCTCTGTGAAGGGCCAACGGGTGGAATGTGCGCGCTCGGAAACCGTACCGGGTGCAAGCTACATGGTCAAGCGGTCCTACGTAACGCGGTCCTCCGTAACGTGAGGACCGAAAATGGCCATTGTTTTCCGGGGCTCGATGAGCAGTGGCAAAGGGAGCTCGACATCATTCGCGAGCGGGCCCTTCGGAATCGAGACGAAGCCCTATTGCGCGAATGTGCCGAGGCACAGGAAGAGATTGACCTGCTCCACAAGCCCTCGGTTCGTCTCTTCCACGGCTCCCGGCCTGGGACCGTCGTTTGGCTAGACTGATAGCATTCTGAGGAGAAATACCATGAAGCGCATCCTGACAATATTGGCCGTTGTCGGCGCGCTGGCGTTCATGTCGGCAACTTCGGCGCACCTGAAATCACCGTGGTCGGAGTACTGCCAAGCCGAGGACGAGTGCCTCCAGGCTCAGCCGTGTCAGGGCGAAAACCAAGTTGCCCCTGAGATCAGCGCCAGCTCGGCCAAGAAACCAACGAAGTTCCCGAAGATTCCGGTGGAACCAACTCCATGCCCGAAATGCGAGGAGCTTCCGCCGTCGCCCACCCCTCAGCTCTGTTATTGAACGGTGAACCGGAACTTGGGTTCTGTGTCAGACGCGAGGAGGGGTGTAGCACTGCCATGCCGGGAGCGGGTCGGCTGGCACGAGCCCGGTGCCGCGGCACGGGTCGCAGCGATATGTACCGCCGCGACCCGTGCCGCGGCATTCATTGCAGCACCACCAATCGTCCACCCGGAAGAGAAAGGCGCAGTCCAAACACTCGCGGTCGCCGCGGTCGGGAGGATGGGATTTCGTAGTGCGGCGACCCCCGCAGTGCGGACACGGTGGGCCAGGGGGTACGCTCATCGGCCGGGAGGGGCCGGCGTATTGGCCGTCGCCGTTTTCCCTGCGGATGTGATCGCGGACCGGGCCTTCGACGTAAGCCACGAGTGCCGCTTTCATCAACTGATCGTCACTCCACCCGGCGGGACGGCCGAGCGCTTCGCGTAACACGTGCAGCGCATCGCCGACCTGGAAGTACTCCACGGGCTCGCGAAAGGCGTTCTCGATCTCAATCATCATGCGTTCTCCTGTTCGGCGGTCACTGGATGCCGCGACGCGCCGCGATGCGTTGGACTGCCTTGTGCGTCCACCCGCCCGGGGTCCACGCGCCGCGTCTTCCTGGCGGGCCCATGCAGAGGTCGAGGTAGGCGGCGATGGATCGCCATGATTGGCCTCGGGCGCGAAGGTCGCGAACAATGGGAACGGCTTGGGCGTCGTGGGCCTGCACCTTGCTCAGGTTCACCGCGGCGGCTTTGTCGCGATTGTGGTCGGTCCAGCCGCGAGGGTGAGATTGATCAGGTCGCGCGAGAACGCTCGCCTGGTCTGGGCGTTCGCAGCGCACAGTCCGCTGTCGTGCGCCTCGGAGCGCGCAACGATGGGTTCGATGTCCGTCTCGCGCCTGTTGGTGAAATGCCTTCCGGTGTAGGGACCGTAGATGCGCCCACCGAGGCTCTCGATGATCTCGAACTCGACCGACTGAGAATAGGGGTAGTCGTCGGAATCGTAGGGGGCGCAGCGATGCTCGGGCGCGACAACGAGCCCTTTCCATGTTTCGGCCGAGACGGGGAGGGTGCTGCTGAGGAGCAGGGCGAGGAAGGTGCTGCGGGCGAGCGCTGATGGCGTGACGAGGGGCATGGAGGTCCTCGGCCGAGTAGGGCAGTCGCCGGGACGGGGAGTGTATCGGAAGCGGCTGTGTGAGGCGGTCAGAGCGCTGTCAAGGCGGAGTCTGATCCAGGGGGATGGAGGACCGGGCTCAGAAGCTGATGTCCTTGTCGGTGCTCTGAGCGCGCTGCTGGGCGGAAATCGCGGTGGAGTGGCTGAGGTCCTTTGCGTAGGGGGCCACCTCGTGGGAGGAGAGGCCCGCGCGTTCGAGGTGAAGCAGGTTCCAGGCGGGGGCGCCAGCTATCTGCTCGGCGTGCGCGTGAATGGCCTGGAAGCGGGATTCGTATCCGGTCTGAAGCTCGCGGTGGCGCTCCAGAGATCGGTCGGGTTCGTAGGCGTAGTACTCGGAGAGGAAGGCGTTGAAGGTGCGATGGGACTCCTGGTACCGGGAGACGAGCTCGGCGGCGTCGGTTTCTCGCTGGTGATAGTCGTGTATGCGGGTGAGCTGCGTGGAGGTGGCGTCAAAGCGGTCCATGAGGTGTGTGGTCGCGGGATCGTCGGCGGTGAGTCTCGCGCGGAACGCAGAGAGCTCCTCGTGATCGGTGTCCAGCGCGCGCACGGTGGAGTACCACCTGGCGTACTCGTCGAGGAACCAGGGGCGAGTGCCGTTGTTGCGGGCAAGAGTGGAGAGCTGAGTGCCTTCTTCCAGACGGTCTTCGGCCTGGAGACAGAACGCGAGGAGTTTGCTGTGGAGGTGCTCGGCCGTGCGCCGCGCTTCCTCGTGCAGGACCAGGGCGCGTCGCTCGTGGGCACAGGCGGCCTGGTGGCGGGGCAGATCCTCTGGAGTGAAACGCGTCTTCTCGGTGAGGGCGAGGCGGAAGGCTGCGGAGCGCTCCGCGCGCGCATGGGCGTTTTCGGCGAGGTCCTCCAGACGCTGGACGATGCGGGGATAGGCGTCGTCGTCGAGCGGGGAGCGCTGCTCGGTCGTCGCGCGTTCGCGGAGCTGCTCGAGCTCGTGGTGGAGGGTGTCGTGTTCGTGCTGGTACGCAAGCGCGGCGTTCCCCTCGACGCGGTAGCGGGCGACGAGGCGTACGGCACCGGCGAGGGTGGCCGGGCGCGTGCGCTCGAGCCAGGCTTCCCTCTGGTCGCGGGGGCGCTGGTGGGCATGGATGGCGAAGCGGTGCTCGCGGTCCTGATGCTGCAGGCGGTCGCGGTCCAAGTCCGACAGCAGGTGCCAGGCGATCCGCAGCGTGCTCTCGGCGCCGGGGTGGGCTCGAGCGGCGTGCAGGGCACGCTGTCGATCGAGGTAGAACTGGGTGCAAGCGGGGCCTCGCCGGGTGTCGATCGCATGAGCCAGGTCCTGCGTGGTCTGGCCCGGGAAGGGGCACCAGTGTGCGGTGAGCGTGCTACGGTGGGCGCTCGAAGCGCGGTAGAGCAGGGGCCGGGTCCACGCCGTCGAGACGGCCGCGTGCACGTGGTCGACGGGCGCGGAGCGCTGGAAGATGCTGGCCGCGTAGCCGAGGGTGAAACGGTTGTGCCGGCGCGGATTGAAGGTGCGCACACGGCCGTTGACGTCGAGGCGCATGCGCCGTTGGGACACCGAGAGCACGGTGCCGACGTCACCACGGCACAGGCCGGAACGGGGGTCGTTCTCGAGAATCCGGAGGCGGTCGCCGACGTAAACGGTGAGGCGTTCAGTGGTACCGGGGGATCGGGCGAGGAGTGCGGCGTCTGCGCCTCCCGCGTGGGAATCGTTGAAGCTGGGGCGAAGCACGTCGAAGGCGACGGAGCGCCCGAGACGCCCGGCGCGCTGGCGAGCGGACTGTAGCGCCTGGTTGAGCTCGTGCGCCTCGCTCGCGCTCGAGACGAACACGAGCTGGGTATGATGCGGATGGTCGCGCTCGTGCTCGGTCCAGGCGCGCAGGATCGACGGCGTGAGGGCCTGTCGGCCATCGAGAGCGTGGAGTTGGCGCGAGGACTCCAGACGCTCGAGCAGCGCATGCGTATCGAGGTCTCCGGAGAGCGCCGCGCGGGCGAGCTCGGGGACGTGGTCGGGCGGGCGTGAGGCAGGCGGGGCGGTCGAGCAGTGCCGTGCGAGCCAGGAGAAGGCGGGGCTGCGGCACTGGTCGCGGGAATCGCCGACCAGCACGAGGCGGACCTGGGCTTCGTGAGTGAGGCGTGCGAGCGTGTGCAGGCTGTCGGTGTCGAGCGCGTCGGCTTCGTTGACGAGCACGAGCGAGGTTCGCGAGAGCTCGAGGCGGCCTTCCGACAGGTCCCGGATGAGCCCGTAGACGGTGCGGGGGCGTTGGACGGCGTCCTCATAGGGACGAAGCGCGGTGCGGCTGGGGCCACAGGCGATGACGTCGGTGCCCGCCCGAGAGAGCGCGCGAACCGCGGCCGAGAGTGCGGCTTCACGGGTGCGATCGGCTGGCAGCGAGACCACGTTCAGACGGCCGCCGGCGAGCATGGCGCGGGCCGCGGCCGCGGCATCCGGAGCCAGTGAGCGCAGGTGGCGTTCCCGCCGCTGCTCGGAAGGAAAGGCGGGATGCGAGAGATCGGCGTGAAGGCGCGCGGCGAGCCGCGTGAGCTGCTCCTCCGCGGCATAGGTCTGCGTGGTGGCGTACTTCGGCTGGTCGTCGGTGGCGTCGTGGCCGAAGAGCGGCATGAGCTGCGGGTGGGAGAGGACGCGATCGGTCGCGGCGTCGAGCTCCGATCGGGGCACGCTTTCGCTCCACAGGATGCGGCGCACGTCGTCGCGCGAGAACGCGCCGCCCCGGACGGTGAGTCGCGCGAGGACACGGTCCGCGAGCTCGGTGGGTAGCTCCTCTGCGACCGGCTCGGGGGCCACGGGGCGAAGGGTGCGCATGAGCTCGCGCGATGAGCGCCGGGCGGCCTCCTCGGCGATGCGCGAAGCGATATCGGCGCGCCGCTCCGGACTCGCATAGTCGTGAGCGGCTTCCTTTGCACCGGAGCGCGACCAGCGATGGGCTAGGTGGTCATGGAGCTCGGCCCGGGTCACGGGCTTGTCCCAGTCCTCTTCGCTGCGGTACTGGCGGACCGCGAGGGCGAGCGGTGCGGTGTCCAGGTAAATGTCGAGGCGATCGCGGTGCCGCGTGAGGGCGGGGTAGACAGTCTCACGCGGAGGGCGATCGTCTGCGAGCAGGAAGACGCGATCCGTGGTGAGGCCCTGCGCGCTGGCGATGGTGGCGGCGTAGCCGTACTCCAGACGGATGTTTCCGTGAATGTCGCGGGCCTCGTCGGCGTGGAATGTCACCTGCCGTCCATCCTGGGTGGTCGCGGTGAGGCGCACGCGCTCCTGTCCCTGGTCGCGCACGATGGCGATCGCATCGACGTTGAGGAGGGAGCCGTTGAAGAGTTGATGGGCGAATAGCGTGGTGCGCACGCGGAGGGTGTCGCCCACCGCGATCTCAAGCGGTACGGTCTGCCGCTTTCCCGGCTCTCCGGTTGAAGTGGATACGGTGACCGATCGCCGCTCCGGGTCGTGCGGGTGGGCCCTGGCGCGCAGCACGCGGGACAACGCACGCACCTCTCGATTCGTGCGCGCGATGACGAGGCGCGATTCCTCGGGGTGCTCACGGCGATGGCGAAGCCAGTCCTCGGCGATGCGCGCAATGGCGCGCTCGAAGTTCGACTCGAGATGGAGACGCCCGCGGGTGGAGTAGGCGTCGATCACGGCGCCGGCGTCGCCGCGACGCGCCGCCTCCGACGCGCGGGCCTGCCAACCCTGGCCGGGGAAGGCGGCGCGCTCGGCCAGCAGCTCGAGGCGCTCGGCCTTGGAGAGCAGAGGGGCGTGCTGCGCCGCGGTGGCAGCGTCGAGGCCACGGCGCCAGGTGAGCAGGTCCTCCAGATCCGGACGCTGGCGGCGGATGATTTCGATCTGGGCCGCGCCCAGCTCGTCGACGAGGAGGCGCAGTCCCGGTCCGGCCTCCATGGGCTGGAGCTGGTCGAGGTCTCCGATGAAATGCACCTTCGCTCCGGAGCGCTCGGCGATGTCGAGGAGCGTGCGGATCTCGCGAACGGAGAGCATGCCCGCCTCGTCGACGAGCAGCACGGTGTCGCGGTCTACCGCGATGGTGCCGGCCGCGACCTGGGTGAAGAATCGCGCGAGGCTGTAGGGTTGCGCGCCGCATTCGGTAGCAAGATTGACCGCCGCATTCCAGGCAAGCGCGGTCGCGATCACGCGCTTGCCGTGTTGCCTGTAGAGCTCGGCAACAGGCCGAAGTGCGAGCGTCTTGCCGGACCCTGCGGCGCCCAGGCACACCGAGAGCGGCGTATCGCGCCCGGCGAGATGGTGCACGGCGCTGCGTTGCTGTTCGCCGATGGGCAAGCCCGCGGCGGAAAGCGCTTCCAGGCGCCGATCAATCGCCTCGGCCGGGAGGGCGTACCCGCTAGCGGTGAGTGAACGCTGGGCGGCGGACTGGACCGCTTGCTCCTCGGCCGCATAGTCGAGAGTGGAGTACAGGCGGGTATGGGCGAGGTTGGCGCGGGCGTCGGCGCTGCTGCCGGCGCGGTGGCCGTCGAGCGCGAGCACGCTGGTGTGGCGCAGCACTCGGGTGACCATGGTCTTGAGCGCCTCGGGCGACACCACGCAGGCGCTCTCCCGGGCGATGTGCTCGAGTATCTGGGGGACGCTGAAGACCGCTTCGGTGCGGGTCAGCCGGGCAGGGATTTCGTTACACCGGCGCTGTACCGCGCGAATCTGCTCCAGGGTCGGCGGGGTGACGGAATGAGAAAGAAGCTCGGCGATGAGGGCGTCGCGGTCGACGTAGCGGGAGGCTTCCTCGAGGAAGCGCTCGTCGCGTTCGTCGGGGTCTCCGGGATCCTTGCGGGTACGAGTGGCGAGGCTGATCTGCTGGGAAAGCGTGGGAGCTTCCGCGGTGCTGATGCCGAGCTTGTTTGCCAGTCGCTCGATCGCGTCGCGGCGGCTGGACCACGCGCGCAGAAGCTCCTCCGGCAACCCGGCGATGCGCACGTATTCGTCTTCTTGACCGTAGCGCTCCACCTCCAGACCAATGCGCTCTTGGAGATACCAGGCAATGGCGTGGCGGTAGATCGCGCCGCCGGCCCGGACCCATTGGTAGATGGGGCGCTGGTGCAGCGTACGCCAGCGTCCGTCGTCGTGGGTGCGCACGAGGTTGAAGAGGACGCAGTGCGTGTGGAGCTGGGGATCGCCGTCGCGGCTCGTATGGTGCTGGAAGGTCGTGCCGAAGATGTCGCCGGACACCACCTCGGACCCGCCCGGTCCGCGGCGGGTGTAGGCGCAGTGCGCGCGGGTGACGTTCTCGAGCGTCCAGCGAACCGCGTCGTGGTGGCACGCTTCGATCTGGCTGCGCAGCTCCGCAGGGGCGATGGCCCAGAGCGCGCTGACGCTCTTGTCGGCGCTGAATGTGATGTCGATGCCGGGGGAGCGTCCCTTGCGGTTGGAGTTCCGGGTAAGGGGGCTCAGATCGTGCGGAGAGAGTCCCGCGTAGAGCGCCTGGAACTGTTCCGCGCCAATCGCTTTGCCGTCCTCCAGGCCGAAGAGTCCGGAGGGATTCCACCATCGCCCGTCCGGTTCGTCTCCGGCGTTGTAGTAGTGAAACGGGGAGCGGTGACTGGCCATGTGGCCGAGGTAGTACGCGGCCGAGGCGGCTTGGGTGACGGTCTCCACGGACGGCGCTCAGGCACTGGAAGCGCGACAGGGAGGGCTCAGAGCGGACGCGCCTCGGGATGGGTCGCGTGCGGATCGCCGCAGTAGAGCCACCAGGTGCACGGATCGCCCACCAGTCGGTAATGGGTCCCGGTGGCGTCGCACTGGTAGGGCTCGGACTCGAGCTGGAGGCGCCGTCGAAGGGCGCGCATGAGCAATTGCTGGTACACGGTAGTGCCGTAGGCGAGCTGCTCGGAAAAGGTCTCGCGGTGGAGTGGCCCCCAGGTTTTCGCGATGCGCGCGTGGGTGACGCCCAGTACGAGGCAATGAGTGTGGATGTCCGGCTCCGGGTCGTTGTGGGTGTGCTGGAAGAGCACACCGATGAGGTCGGCCGGCGTGGGCAGGAAGCGGGAGTAGAACGGGTTTTGGTAGGCGCAGTGCTGCCATTCCGTGGCCTGAAGCGCTTGGGCAACCGCGAGCATCTGGCAGTGTTCGACAATGACGCGGCGCTCCGTCTCCAGGCACGCCCAGAGCTGCGCCACGGACGGATCGGCGCGAAAGACGAGCTCGACGCAGTCTTGCGGCGCGACGTCGGCCAGTACCCGCCGGCCGTCCGGAGAGCGGCCGTGGGCGAGGTGAAGAAACGCCGCACGCTCGACGTCGCTGCCGTTCGGAATACCGAAGAGCTCGGCGAGATTCCACCACTTGCCGTTCGGCTGGTCGCCGCCAAAGCGTACGGTGCGCGAGAGGAAGTACCGGGGATCGCAGGGATCGAGATTGAGCGTCTTCTTGGGTTGAATCATGACGGGTCCTCCTGGGTCGTTACGATGCGTTCGAGGTCGGTGAAGAAGGCGGAGCGCTCGAGGTCGTAGCGTTCGATGAGGTTCAACAGGCGTGCGCTGTGCGCATCCAGGTCGTTGAGGGCGCGAGAAATCTGGAAGAGGATCTGTCCTGGAGCAGGGTGGTCTGGGGACTCGGTTTCGGCCAGGGTGCGTGCGGCAAGGAGGGCGATGCGAACGCCTCGGGTGGGGTCGCCATCGCCGAGCGTGGTCAGTTCTCCTACGAGTTCGATCGGCACTTCGATCGGGAGGGAGGGCATGACGCGGGGCTGATTGGGGTGGCTGGAGCGGCTCGGGGCGAAAGGTGCAGCATTGGCCTATGCACTTTAGTGCATAGGTGTGACAAAAAATCTTCTGCATTATCGTATCAAATTTGGAGCCCCTCCGAGGCACTATCGCCCAACGGGTAGGCGCATGCGGTGGCGCCTCCCGGGCCTCTGGAGAGTCTGGGCAGGGCACGGATGGGGGAGAGCCGCGGAGGCGGGTAGTGGTGGGTGAACGAAGCCCTTTGGGTGGAAGCGGCGATGAGGAGTAGCGAAGTCGTGGTCTACTTTGGGGTGAGGCTCGGGAGGCGTAGGACCATCGGGCGTGGATGAATGGGCGCGGTATGGCAAGAAGCCAGGTAAGGCGGTGAGGATGGGCAAGCTCTGCGGGGAGACTCCAGGGCGGCGATTCAACGATGGGCGCGGAGAGGTACGACACGGCTGGGAGCTGGGACGCTGCATTGCTTGCCTGCTGTCCCCAAGGGCTACGCCGGACACTCACCCGAAGGGCCGAGACGCGTTCCTGCGCGGCTCGGTTCATGAGTGGCCGGGCTCCCGCTCCAACGGGTTCGGGGCGTGCCCGTCCCTGCTTGCAGGAGACCCCAGAAGCGCCGCCGTCGAACGCATAGTCTCCAACACCACGATCGCCAGCTCGGCGCCGGGAGGGAGCATCAGGCCCGACCGGGCGCCGTTCCTGCGGTGCCCGGTCGGGCCGTGTCCGGACGCTGGGCAGGCAAAAAAAAGGGGCGGGCCGGCTCGGTGCCGACCCGCCCCGGAGGATTACTCGTTCGGTGTCTGGGGGAGGGCTTGGATAAGAAGATGGTGGAACTTCAGCCGATTGGCTTCAGCGATGGCGTCCTGAGCGGTGTCGGCGTCGACGCGGAGGACGGAGTAGGTGCCGTGCAGGTGGGGAAGTTCGACTGAGGGGTAGTCGTTGGGTTCCGGAGCGAAGCCGTAGATCTCGTAAGTGGTCATGGTGATGCCCTCGTGGGTGTGAGAACGCCCGGGCAGCTCTCAGCTTCCTTGGAGCCGCGTGGTCCGAGCGTGGCCGCGCCACCCTGCAGGAGGTTGCACCAGCGCCGCCGTTGATCGGGAAGGCTGTATGTGGAACCTGGACAGGCGAAAAAGGGGCGAGCCGGCTCGGTGCCGACCCGCCCGGGCGAGGGGTGGTCCCTAGAAGGGGATGTCGTCTTCGAAGTCGACGGACTCGGGTGCCGGGGTACGGGTGCCGATGCCGATCAGAGTGTGGGAATCCCACCGGCCGAAGCGCTGGTCGACGTTGAAGGCGATGGTGGGGATGGACTGAGCCTCGTAGTGGCGCATGAGCTTGACCGCCTGGGGCCAGTCGTCGGCGCGCTCGAGGGTGGCGAAGCGGCGGGGATGTCCGACGGGGTGGACTTCGGCGATCTCGTAGTAGTCGGTGGTGACGTCAGCGGCCATGGAGGAACTCCTGGTTCGATGGGAAGATTCAACTCGAAAGCTCTCTGCTTTCTTCGCGCAGCCGAGGGGAAGGGACGGGGCGGACACGATGGAGGCGCTCGCAGAGGGAGCCGCAAGGCGCAGGAATGGAAGACGTTGCGGTGCCAGACGAGAGCCGCCCAGGAGTCGCCGCAGGTCATGCGCGACTCGATGAGGTTGAGCGCTGCGTAGAGGATCTCGTTGCGAGTTGAGGTGATGCGGGGGACGTGAGTGAGCGCCTTGGACGCTCGGGCGGCAAAAAAGGGACGGACCGGCAACGGTGCCGACCCGCCCGATGGAAGGGGCCCCTCAGAACGGAATGTCGTCTTCGAAGTCGTCGGACTCGGGCGCCGGCGCCGGAGCGCTCGCCCCGTTGCCGTTGCCGTTGGCCGAGCCGAGGAAGATGACGTCGTTCGCGATCACCTCGGTCACGTACCGGGTGACGCCGCCGTTGTCCTCCCAGGACCGCGTGCGCAGGCGGCCCTGCACGAACGCCGGAGCACCCTTCTTGAGGTACTTGCCGACGTTCTCGGCGAGCTTGCCGAACACCACCGCGCGGTGCCACTCGGTGCCCTCGACGCGCTCGCCGCTCGAGCGGCTGGTGTAGGCGAAGTTCGTCGCCAGGCGCATGTTGGCGATCGTGTTGCCGCTGGCGGTGTGGCGTACTTCCGGGTCGGCTCCGAGGTTGCCGATGAGCTGAACCTGATTCAATCCACGCATTGTCCGTCTCCTGATAAAGCGAATGGGATGAGGAGTCGCCGACGTGGTATTCGACGGACTCAACCCGGATCGCTCTCTACTTACTTCGGGAAAAGTCGGGAGAGGACTGGAGGTATCGGAGGGAGAGGCACGAACCGGGGGGGAGCGCGAGGCAGGGCGAATCGGTGTGGGTGAGGTTCACCCGTTGGGGAAGAGAGGGACTACAGACGGTCGTAGAGGAGCAAGGCCGCAATCGCGCGCACGTGGCGCTTGTTCAAGCGCGCAGGGACCAGGCGATGGCGGAACGGAGCACCTCGGCGTGACAGCGCTTCGGGGCGCACCAGCACACGAGGTCCCGTCCGTCGAGGGCGCGGAGCTCGTCGAGGCTGAGGCGGCCAGAGCGGATCTCCGACCAGAGCCAAGTGCGGTAGGACGCGATGACATCGTTGCGGCTGCCGTGGCGGCCCATCCGGTAGGGATTGCCCCAGCGGCTGCCTCGGCCAACGTAGACGGCGTCGTGCGGGATGGGGTCGGTACGACGATTGAGAATGCGCATGAGCTCGTCCTGTGGGGGTTCGGGCAGGGGGTTCTTGCCTTGCTTGGGCGGACGCAGGGATGCAAAAAAAGGACCGGCGGTTGCCGATCCCGAAGGGGCGCAGGGTGGGAGCTAGAAGGGGAAGGAGATCAAAGGGGTCGGATAGCGGGGGGAGGAGGAGTCGGGGAACAGGTCGTCCATTGGGTAGTCGGCGATGAGCTCGGTCATGAGGTCGTCGAGCACGTCGGGACCGAGCACGGAAGAGAGCTGCTCGAAGTAGTGGAAGGCAAGTTTGAGCGGCAGATCCAAGGGGAAATGCACGAAGGAGCGGCGATCGGGCCTGGTGGCGTGATCGAGCAGCTCGGCGGCGAGCTTGGCAATGCCGCGCGGGGTGAGGCCGCTGCCAAGGGGTACGAAGCAGCCATCACACAGGAGCACGTTGTCGCGCGGAGGCGCGTCGGTGATGAGGCGCCAGGGGCGAAGGGGAGAGCGGTCTGTGTCGCGACCCTTCGGGGTGCAAGTGTAGGGCTCGCACCCGGGCGTGTCGCAATAGTATTGGAACGGGGCGTCCACGCCGCTGGCCCAGGGCTCTGCCTCGGGGTCATATGCGTAGTATCGACCGGTCATCGGGATTCTCCTGGAGTGGATGCACCCGAGGGGGTCTTCTCTTCCTTCCCAGCGAAGGGGGTTCGACGCACTGGACGCGGATCGCTCTCTACTCGCTTCGCGGTCCGGAGCGAGGCGGGAGGGGTGGAAGGG
>CAYQVB010000093.1:0-15931 GCA_964420925.1 uncultured Ectothiorhodospiraceae bacterium
GTGGGCAAAGGCCGGTGCGGACCCGGCGCGGCCGAGCAGCAGGTCGCACGTCTCGCACCACGCTCCCCAGCCGCCCATCAGCTCGTAGCGGCGCTACTTCCCCCGCAGCCAGTCCCGGTGCAGCATGGTCTGGGCTTGGAGCATTCGTCGCCGGTAGGGGATCGCTTCCGCCGGCAGGCGGACCAGGTCCTCGCGTGCCTGCACGATCATCTCGTCGCTGAGCCGCTTGGAGGTCGCGGCGCGCAGCAGCATCGTGTAGACCTCCATCGCCTCCCCGGCGGGGAAGTCGGGCTTCGCATCCATCTCGACGCTCACGCCTTCGCCTTCGAGCCAGCGGGCGAGCGCGGCGATGGTGTCCTGGTAGGACTGCTCCACCTCCGCCTGGGGGTCGCTCAGCAGGACCCCGACTCGGTAGTCCTGCAGGCGTTGCTTGCGCGGCCCCGGCAGCGCCAGACGCCATCCCCGCGCGGTGGGGCCATCGGCGCCGGCGAGAAGGTCGAAAGCGAGCTTCAGGTCCATCGCCGACCGGGCCAGGGGGCCGACGACCGCGATGTCGGTGGGCGCATGGTCTCCCGGCAGGGACTGGCCGCGGCCGGAGACGATCTCCCAGGTCGGCTTGTGGCCGAAGACCCCGCAGTAGTGCGCCGGGTTGCGGATCGAGGCGCCGATGTCGGAGCCGGTCTCCAGCCCCGTCAGCCCCGCGGCGAGCGCCGCCGCCGAACCGCCGGAGGAGCCGCCGGGCGTGCGGGTCAGGTTCCACGGATTGCTGCAGGTGCCGTAGATCGAGTTGAAGCTCTGCCAGTCCGCCAGCATGAGGGGGACATTCGTCTTGCCGAAGACCACCGCGCCGGCGGCGCGGTACTTCTCGACCACGGCCGAGTCGGTGGCCGCGATGTTGTCGATGTACTCCGGATCGCCCCAGGTCGTGGGCGACCCCGCCAGGTCGAAGCTCTCCTTCACGGTCACCGGCAGCCCCTCCAGGGGGCCGGTTGCTTCTCCCGCCGCGCGGCGCCGGTCCGACGCGTCGGCTTCCGCCCGCGCGCGCTCGACGTCCTGCCAGATGATCGCGTTGATCATCGGATTGTGCCGCTCGACGCGCCCGAGAAAATGATCGAGCAGCTCCCGCACGCCGATCTCCCGCGCATCGAGCATCGACATCAGCCGGGTGGCCGACTCGAAGTGGATTTCCGTCATGCTGTGCTCCTCGTTCTCAGGTGTCGACTCCTTCGGAATCCCCGGTGGCCTCCCATCCGAGCCGCCGGAAGCAGGTCTCGAGGGTTTGCGGATTGGCGACGTGGTCGGGCACTTCGCCCCGCAGGAGCCTGAGCAGCCCGTCCGCCAGCAGCCTCGCGGTATTGGCCGGAATGTCGTGGGAAACACCAGCGGCGTGGGGAGTCAGAAGGAGGCGATCCTTGCCCATCGTGAGAAGCGGGCTGCCGGGCGAGAGGGGCTCGTCCGGATAGACATCGAGATGTGCGGCGGTGACCCGCCCCTCCTCGAGGGCCGCCAGCAGGGCTTCGTGATCGATGGCTGCGGCCCGCGCGGTGTTCACCAGGTAGGGGCGTTTCGCCATCCGGGAGAACTCCGATGCTCCCAGAAGGGGGCGGGCGCCTCGATCGAGGCGCGCATGAATGGATATGACGTCGGCCTCGGCGAGCAGGCGCTCGAGAGACACGAGCTCGATGCCGAAGGGTTCGACGCACGCGGCCTCGGCAAAGGGATCGCTGGCCAGGACCCGGGCGCCGAATGCCCGGGCGAGACCGCCCACCCGGCACCCTATCCGGCCCGCGCCGACGAGACCGAGCGTACGCGTGCAGAGCTCCGGACCGCTCGGCTTTTCGAAGGTATCTTCCAGCGGCGTCGTCCACTGCCCGTCCCGGACGTAGTCGAGGGCCTGGGGAATTCTGCGCATCAGGTTGAGCATGCCGGCCAGGGCAAACTCGGCAACCGCCTGCTCGTTGCGGCCCGGTGCATGGAGAACGGGGATTCCCCGCTCGGTGGCGGCGTCCAGGTTGATGTTGACGGGTCCGCCCCGCCCGCAACAGATGGCGATCAGCGACGGTGCGCAATCCAGAATGGCCGCCGTCACGGGGGCAAAGGTCGTGATCAGGATCTCGCAGTCCGCGATTCGACGCGCAACGTCCTCCACGTCACCGAACGCTTCGGAGATTTCATCGGAGTGGACCGCCGCCGACTCACTGTTTCTGGTATCGCTGCAGGCAAACCGGAGTGACGGAGCGTCCTTTCCCATTCGCTCGCAAAGGGCGTCCCTGAACAGGCGGGATGGCGTGAACTCGTCCCCGAGGATCAGGCATTTTCGCGAGGGCATGGCTCGTTCCAGGTCAGGCACCGTTCGACGTTGCGACACCAGGTCCGGTAACGAGCGGACCAGTCATCGGATCTCTCAGGGTCCGGCCGCAAGGTGTCGCCATCCCGAAACACGTCGTCGAGGTGCGGCAGGTCTTTCCAGAGGCCAGCTCCGACCCCCGCCATAAGCGCCGCTCCGTAGGGCGTCAAGTGCTCGATCCTGGACCGGCGGATGGGAAGGCCCAGGATGTCGGACTGCATCTGGAGGAAGTACTCGCTTCGTGCCAGGCCGCCATCCACGCGAAGCGCAGTGTGCGGCAAAGGAAGGGCTTCGGCCACATCGTCGAGGACCCTTCGTACCTGGAAGCAGACCGATTCCAGCGCGGCATGGCAGACTTCGCCGTCGCCACTGGCGCTGTCGAGGCCCAGAATGGCGGCTCGGGCCTCCGGCTTCCACCACGGTGAGGCCAGGCCCTGGAATGCGGGCACCAGTACGACGCCCGAGCTGGTTCCCGCACGCTCCGCTCTCCTGACGACATCAGCGGCGTCCTCGCAAAGTCCGAGATGCCGGACCAGCCAGTCGAGAACCGCCCCTGCGTACATGACGAAGCCCTCGAGCGCATAGGTCGGGCGATCGACGTGCCAGGCGATGGTCTGGAGGCAGCCGGTGCTCTCCGTCGGGCGGTACTCATGGCCCGAGTTGATCCAGACGAAGGCACCCGTGCCGTAGGTGCTCTTCACATCGCCCCGGTCGAGGCAGCCGTGGCCGAAGAGGGATGCCTGCTGGTCTCCCATGAGCGCAGCGATGGGGATCTCCGCGCCGAAGTGCTCCGCAGAGCAGTTGCCGAGCAGTCCTCCCGAAGAGCACAGCTCGGGCCGGGCCCCGAGGTTCAGGCCGAAGAGCTCGGCCAGTTCGCCGTCCCAGTCGAGGCGGGCGATATCCAGCAGCATGGTGCGCGATGCATTGCCGAAGTCGGTCGCGTACATCGCGCCGCCGGACAGGCACCATGAAATCCAGGTGTCGACCGTACCCCAGAGGATCCTGCCGGTCTCGAGCCCTTCGGCGATCTCGGGGCGGTGACCGAGCACCCAACGCAGCTTCGTGGCGGTGAACGTGGGGTCGAGATCGAGTCCCGTTCTCAGGCGAACCAGCCTCCGGTTGTCCGCGGTGTCGAGTTCCCTGGTCTCGGCGACGCTCCTCCGGCATTGCCAGACGATCGCAGGGTGCACGGGACGACCATTCCGGCGTTCCCAGAGCACCAGGGACTCGGTGTGGTTGGCGATGCCGAGACCGGCCACCGATGCGGCCGGGACTCCGGAGGTGTCCAGGATCTCGCGCACGCACTCCAGGACGTTGGCCACCATGGCCTCGGGGTCCTGTTCGACCCAGCCGGGTTCCGGGTGGCTGACGGCGATGGGCCTGCCGGACCCGGCCACCACGTGCCCTTCAGGGTCGAGCAGGAGGGCCTTGGTGCTGGACGTCCCCTGGTCGACGCCGATCACGTAGTCCCGTGCCACCACGCTACCGCCACGGCCTGGGCGGGCCGCTGCCCCGGAACGTCCATGGAGGGAGTGCCGGGGCAGCGCCCGAGAGCCTGCATGCGAAGGGATCCTAACGGTGCTCTGCGAGCGCCGGAATCTCCGCGTAGATTTCCTCCACCGCCTCATCGAGGCCTTCCTTCGGTTCCTTCTGGCCCGCCAGGATGGCGCTGAGATGCTTCATGAGGATTTCCTCGACGGTCGCGTACTCGGGGAAGTTCTCCAGCTTGAAGATCACGGGTTGCGAATCGCCGGTCACCGGGTCGACGGCATCCACGTAGCTCCGGGGAACGCCATGCGCTTCACCGGCCTGGCGGTAGGCGGCTTCGCCGTCGTACTCCGGTACCCGGCCGCTCAGGAGGTAGTGGTTGGCCGCCGCGTAGTCGAGCGCCTTCACGGAGTCCTCGTGGTACGCGGATTCGGTGAGGGAGATGCTCCCGGTCGACATCAGCTTGGCCTGGACATCGGGCCGCTGCGTCCACTGCAGGAACAGGGCGACCGCTTCGGGGCTCTTCGAGCCGGTCGGGATGAACATCCCCCACTGGTGAAGGTTGACGATCTTGCGGGCACCGATGGGCGTGCCGCTGAAGGCGATCTTTCCGGCAACCGTCGACTGCTCCTCGTCGTGCGCCATCGCGTAGGAGGCGTCCGCCCAGAGCAGCGCCTGCGCCGCCAGTCCGCTCTGAATGGCCGCCAGTTGCTCGTCCCAGGTGTACGTGAGGGACCCCGGCGGACAGGTACGGGTCAGCAGGTCCCGGTAGAAGGTCAGCGCCGCGACGCCCTTTTCGTCGTTGATCACGACCGGGCCGTACTCCGGACCCGAGGCGCTGTCGACGACGAGCCCGTCGTAGGCGTAGAGAATGTTGTAGAAGTTGTAGAGCATCGACACGTGACGCTTGCCCGACAGGGTGAGGCCGTAGAAGGGCTGCTCGAGCACTTCGCCGGCCAGCGTCTCGCCGGACTCGCGGGTAAAGAACTCGGACGTGTCGCGCAGCTCGTCCAGGGTCACGGGCGGCGAAGGCAGGTCGTAGCCGTAGCGTTCCTTGAACGCGGCCTGCTCATCCGGATGCTCGAACAGGTCGTAACGCCAGTTGAGGTAGATGGTGTGCGCGGAGAAAGGCACGCCGTAGAGCTTGCCATCGTGGGCCAGCGATGCGTTGAGCCAGTCCTCGCTCAGCACCTGGTCGACCACGGCAAACTCGGGGTCGGCGAGGGCCGGATCGTTGAGATAGGTCTCGAGCGGAAGCGCCCAGCCGTTCTCGACCAATGTCGGAACCCGCATCAGCGGGTTGAGCACTGCATCGTAGAACCCCGTCCCTCCGATGAAGTCCGCGGTGGTCTTCTGGATGACCTGGTCGAAGGCGTGCTGCTCGACCTCGACCTTGATTCCGGTCTCTTCCTCGAAAGCCGCCTTCTGCTGGTCGAGCGATTCGAGAGGCGGCAGGGCTTCGCCGATGACCCGGATGGTGACCCCCTGGTAGGGCTTGGCCGCTTCCGCGAGAGACCAGCCTTGTGCGGCGGCCTGGGACGTTGCCAACACGACGCCCAAGCCCGCGACGAGCGATGCGAGCAGCAGGTGTTTCAAGTACTTGGGTTGCATGAGTTCCTCCCTTGCAGGTTTCACGGGGGCGGCGGTGTTCACGGATGGAGCGTGGTGCCAAGAGGGATACGAGGGACGCTTGGCGAAACGCGCCGGCTCTCCGGGGCGTGCCCGGCAACCCGCGAACCGAAAAACCGGTGCGCCAGTCCGCGGGCGGAGTCTACCGAGTCGGTACTGAGCGGTCGAGCATGACGCTCTTGTCCGGGTACCGTCCCGTGCCGAACTCGTCACCGACAACAAGGCGGTATTGAATGAGCAACTGGAAGCGGTAACGGGAGAGCGGGTCGCGGCGCTCGAAGCGGTCGAGCCGGAGCGGGTGAAGAGTCGAGAGGCCGGACTGGAGACGATCCGAAGCCCCGGCAGCGAGCGCGACACGCCCGCACTGCAAGAGCACGTCTTCCGGTGTCGGACCGCCGAGGCCGACGATTGACGCGGGTGGGTGATATACCTACATTGTCGGGACAAATCGGAGGGTGTCGCCGTGTTGAGCTTCAGCGATGTCGAAGCGTCTTCGGACGAGAAGGCAACCGACCACCTCGAGATGCGGGTGAAGCCGAGCGACAAGCGCCGAATGTCGCGGGCCGCTGAACTGACGGGAGTCAATCTCACGACGTTTGTCAGGGCGTCGGCCGCGCGGGAGGCGGAGCGGGTTCTGCGCGAACACCAGACCACGGTGCTTTCGGTGCGCGATCGGCGGACGCTGCTGGAGGCGCTCGACAATCCGCCGCCGCCGACAAGGGCGGCTCGGGACGCGGTTCGCGGTTACCGCTCCCGGATCGCCAATGCAGGGTGAGGAGGACCGCGAGGCCGCCAGCCGGATCGTCATCGAGCCGTTCGACCCCGCCCGGCATGAGCTGTCGGGTTTTTCCTGCGGAACGGAGCGCCTCGACAACTTTCTGCGGCTCAGCGCGAGGAAGTGGCAGAAGGACGACTTCACGCGGGTATTCGTGGCGGTCGCGGAGGGTTCGCCCAAAATCCTGGGCTACTATGCACTGAACGCCCATGCGGTCGCTACAGGCGAGCTCGGAGCGGACCGTCCCCGGCGCGTACCCAACACGGGCAGCATCCCGGCGCTGTACCTCTCCATGATTGCTGTGGACCGAAGCTGGCAAGGCAAGGGGCTCGGGTCGGACCTTGCCATTGACGCGCTTGGCCGGGCCCTGAATGTCGCGGGCGAGGTGGGGCTCAAGTTGGTCGTTCTGGATGTGATCGACGACGGCGGAAACGAGGCCTTCGTTCGTCGCATGGAGTTCTACCGCCGCCTTGGTTTCCAGAGCTTTCAGGATCGCCCAGAGCGGATGTTCATCACCATCGCCACGATCCGGTCCATGTTTGGCGATGGATAGCGGGCCGTGGCGGCGCCCAGCCGCAAGCGCGCGCGCACGTGAGTCCGCGAGTGCTGGCGACGGTGTCGGGAATCATCAGGCAACTGCCGCAGGGGTGGTCGGCCGAGCCCGAGAAACCACTGATCGAGCCCCGCTATGCATGGTCCGAAGCCGAGTTGCAGGAACAGGCACTGGCGGCGCTTCGAACGCGAAGCGGGCGGATGGGGTTGCGCCGCGGAGGACCCGAACGATGAGACGACGAGGAAACGGTGCACCTGCAGCGCTCCGCCCCGAGGCGGAGTTCAGCAACTATGCTGCCCGGCACGCGCCGCCGGCGCCCGCCGCCGACGCCGAGGCGATTGCACAGATGATCGCGCGCAAGCACTGCGCCGGGCGCAGAGGGGCAATCGACGGAGCCGGAATCCTGGCCGCGCTCGCCGCACCGCCGGACGCGACCAGCGATGCAAGCCGCGCAGTGAGCTGGATGCTCTCGACCATCAGAGCGCACGAGTGCGCGTTGCTGGTGACGCACTGTGGAGTGGGACCCGAGGCGCTGGCGCGGCATGTGCGGGCTCGACCCGTGCACAGGGAAGCCATCGTGCGCTTCCTCAACCAGTTCACCATCCGCTGAGCGAGGGGTCTCGCACATGCCGCACACCGGCGCGCGCGGTACTGCGCGCGGAAGTGTCGGCGGCGGCGCGTTGGGTTGTGCGCGCTGGGCGCTGCGGCGCTCGCTGAAGAGGGCGCGGCGTTCCTTGAGATATTGCGACTACGTTTCGGGGCCCGCTCCCACGAGGCGTTCGCCGCCGTCGACGACGAGGGCGTGCCCGGTCACGTACGACGAGCGGTCCGAAACGAGGAACACGATGGCATCCGCGATCTCTTCGACGGTGCCGAAGCGCGCGAGCGGCACGCGGGTCGCGACGACCCGTTCCAGCGCTTCCCTTCCCCCTAGCTGGCGTTCGTAGGGGTCGTTGAACGGAGTATCGATCCAGCCCGGGCACAGCGCATTCACGCGAATCCCGTGCTTTGCCAGGTCGAGGGCCAGTTGCTCCGCCATCATGACGAGCGCGGCCTTGGTCGTGATGTAGCCCGTCATGCCGTAGTCGGGGAATATCCCGGCGTTCGAGGAGGTCAGCAACACCGCTCCTCCCCGATCCTTCATGTACGGCAGGGCGCACTTCACCGCCACGAAGTGCGCGTGCACATTGAATCGATGGGAGCGGTCGAGATCGGACCCCGAGAGCTCCGCGACGCCGCCCTCGATCTGGATGCCGGCATGACTGTGCAGGATGTCGATTCGCCCAAAATTCTCCGCGGTCCAGTCCATGAGCGAGCGCAGGGCGCCATCATCCCCTACATCGACCTGCCTGGCCCTCGCACTGCCGCCCGCCTCCCTGATGCGCACGGCGCTTTCATCTGCGCGCTCGCCGATGACGTCCGTGACGATGACCTGTGCCCCCTCCCGCGCCATGGCTTCCGCGCCGGCGCGTCCGATTCCGGAGCCCGCGGCGGTGACGACGGCAATCTTGTCGCGCAGGATCATGGAGCAGCTCCTTCGATGGCGTGATGCCGATCAGAACCTCTTCCGGTACAGGTTCCGGCGTTCGTAGGTTTCCGCCGCGTCCTCGATCAAGGCGGCAATGTGGGGCGCGTTGTGCCTCGTGCGATAGCGGGCCGCGAGCTCGAGCAGCTCGGCCTTGTTTCGCGCGCGGCCGGGACGAAGCATCTCGTAGGTCTCGAAGAGGTCGTCCTGCGGCACGCCGACCAGTTCGGCACCGCGTTCGAAACTGTCCGCGAGGGGACCTCGCCCGGCGGCGCGTGCGACCTCCGCCTGAAGGCGAAGAGAGGACGGGAGTATTCCCACATCCTCGGCGCTCAGCTTTCCCTCGAGCACGTTCTCCAGGGTGAGCTCGTCCAGGGTGTGTCCCCCCGGCGTTGCAATCCTCCCGGCCTGTTTCTCGCTTGCGGGATAAAGCTCCTCGATGGTGCGCCGCCTAGCGTCCAAGGAATGTCACCCTCAGTTCCTCCGGTTCCGCATTCTCCTCGAGCATTCCCGTTTCCAGGGCATAGATGAGCGAGGTCTGCACGTGAAATCGGGCCCCGAGCGCTTCCCCGCGGTAGGGAATGGACACGGGTTCGGGACGCTCGCCCCGGGCATAGCATGCCGCATTGCGTCCCATTCGACGGTAGTGGTCGAGCGTGGTGATCGGAGCCTGGGAGAAGAGCTCCAGGTTCATGTGCGGATAGTCGTCCGCGGTGTGGATGACCGCGGTCCCCTTCGCCTGGATGCCGATACCGATGCCGGAAGCGGAAAGGCGGGCAGCGGTGAGGCCCAGGAAAGACGTATCCGCCGTATGCCACGCCCGGACCACGCGCGCATGGCCGTCGGCCTCGGCTATCCCTTCCAGCAGCGCTTTCAGCACTCGCGAGAGGTAGAGGCCCGATGTCGTCTGGTGCAGCTTCAGCCCGAATGCCGGGCTGATCGCGATGACCGCCTCGCCTTCCCGACCTCCCGCGCGGGCTGCTCCGACGGGCTCCAGGTGGTAGCGCCGCCGCTCGCCGGCGGCATGGCGTTCCGCCAGCTCGAAGATCTCTTCCTTGGTCAGGATTCCTCGAATGTCCGCGATCTCGCCACGACGTTTCTCGGACAGGCGGTAGCCCGTCCGGGGGCCTCGGTAGTCATTGGGCTGATTGACCGCGCTCACCACCGAGTCGTCGCGGATGACGGCCGCAGTCTGCAGGTAGTCGCCGCTCACGCGGTAGCGCAGGAGACGGAGCAGGTCTCGCGCCACCTCTTCGAATCCGCTGCGTCCCAGCGCCGCGACGACGTCCAGCAAGGTGATGCCCCGCCGGCTGATCTCTTCGGAGATGACGCCGATCTGCTTCAGCGAGAAGGTGTCCGTATCGTCGGATCCGCTGGCCAGAACGACGCTGTCCTTCTGTCGTTCACTGAGCTCGGCAAGCCCCAGTTCCCGGTAGACCGCTTCGAGGGCCAGCACGGCGCGCCGCCGAACGGACATGATCTGGTCCTCGGGAACATGGCGGATCCCGCCATCGAGCTCGAAATCCCGCTGAACGGTGAGGAAGTCCTCGATCTCCTCGCCATTGAAGAGAGAGGCGGCAAAGGAATTGTCGTAGGCGGGGATCGACCCGAAGCCGGAGCACAGCAGGTCGGTTCCCGACATCAGGTGAGGCATGATCTTGGCGCCCACCCTGATTTCCGATTCGCTGATCCGGGTGTCGTTGCCGGACGCGCACTCGAGGTCGAGCAGTGCCGCCAGCACGTTCTCCGCCAGGATCTCGCGCATGCCTCCCATCATCGAGCCGGTGACCGGCGCGCCGTCAATCCCGCCGTTCTGGGTCCCCTGGACACCGATCCCGCGCTGGACGCACAGGCAGCGGGCCTCCAGGTAGAGCAGTGACTTGGTGTCATGGAAACCCATCAGCAGCTCCGCGCCGCCTCCGGACGTGCATCGGGTCTTGATGCCCCGGGAGGTGTAGGCGGCGATCAGGAATGCCTTCGACCATGGCGTGTCGTCGCCGTCGACGAACGAACCTTCCGTGCCGTAGACGGAGACCGTTTCGGCATAGGACGTGAGCCCCGCCATCCCCAGCTTGAGCTCCTCCGCTTCCTCGCAGGCGCACTGGAACAGGGTTCCGGGCTTTCCGACGCTCGCGCCGATCAGGCATGCCAGCGCGTTCGACCAGGAATTGCGCGCCACGCGCATCGTCGTTTCGACCTCGTCGAACCCCATGGCCGCGGCGGTTGCCGCGTCGGCCGCCATCTGGACCGGGTCGTCCTTGGCGTTCGTCACGTGGGCCTGGTTGCCGGGAACCTTGCGGGCACGAAGCTTCGTCTGCGCGAACGACAGCTCGAGGGTGTTCATGCTGTCCAGGACTTCGCAGAGCTTCGCGGGCGTCATGCCTCGTGCCAGGCGCACCACCTCCGAGCGCTCCACGTTGACGTCGACCAGGCGGCGGGCGAATGCTCCGCTCTCGACCGCCATCGCTTCCGCGGCCACGTCCCGGTCGATGTGATAGCGCGCGATGAACGCGTCGATCATGTCGAAGCGGGCTTCGGGGACGCCGTCCATCTCGACAACCCGGCCATTCGCCATGACCAGGGAGGGGCTCGGGTCGGAAGGGCTGTTGGTGGCGTGAAATCCGTCTTCCGCGCTGTCTGCGGCAAACCCGTCGAAGTGGAGCGGCCGCTCGTCCCACACCTCGTAGCGCTTCCAGCGATTTCCGGGGGCCGGGTCCGTCATTCGATCACTTCCGGGTTCGGGTCGTTGGTTCCTGCGCACAACGCGACGCCGAGAAGAATAGTGAAAAAGCCCGTCGGCGCAAAACCTCCTGGCTCCGCTTCGCCGGTGGCTCGAGGGTGACGGACATTCAGCGTGGCAGAAATGCGGGCGCTGCACTAACATCCGGCCCCGACCTCCCGGTGGGGGTCGATCATTCAGGTTGCCGGAAGGGGTGGCAAAGGGCTCGAGCGCTGTCAGGTGATCGACTTCATTTTCATGCTGACGCGTCAGGACCAGACCATCCTCGACTGCCTGGACGTGTTCGACGACATCGCGGAGCTCGGTCTGGGGCACGTTGGATTCAAGGACGTCGGCGTCGATGGCGAAACGCTCCGACACCTCAATCGCGCCATCAAGGACTCGGGGGCAGTCAGCTACATGGAGGTGGTCAGCACGTCGAAAGGGGCGTGTCTGAACTCCGCCCGCACGGCCCGCGACATCGGCGTGGATCGTCTGCTCGGGGGCAACGATGTGATCGATGTCCTCGAGGTCCTCGATGGGAGCGACATTGCCTACCTGCCGTTTCCCGGTCGTCCCGAAGGCCATCCGACCAGGCTCGGCGGCAGCGCAGACGAGATCGAGGCCGATTGCCGGCGTTTCGCTGAGCTCGGGTGTGCCGGTGTCGATCTTCTCGCCTACCGGGCAACGGAATGCGATCCGCTCGATCTGGTTCGGGCCGCGCGTGCCGGGACCGACGGCCAGCTCGTGGTAGCGGGCAGCATCGCCTCTCCGGAACGCATCCAGGACGTGGCGCGCGCCGGGGCCGATGCCTTCACCATTGGGACCGCCGCACTCGAAGGGACGTTTTCACCGCGCAAGGGTGCGCTTGCGTCGCAACTTCAGGACATTCTGGAGGCGTGCCGCACGAACACCGGTTAGGGGTTGTCAAGGAGGGACGCCGTGGCGGAAGTCCGGCTCGAGAACGTTTCGAAGACGTACGGTGACGTGGTCGCCGTTCGCGATGTCGACCTCGAGATCGCGCACAACGAGTTCCTCGTTCTCGTCGGACCTTCCGGCTGCGGGAAGTCGACGACCTTGCGCATGATCGCGGGTCTCGAGGAGATCTCGCGGGGCACGATCCGGATCGGCGGCAGGGTGGTGAACGATGAGCGTCCGCGCGATCGCAATGTGTCCATGGTGTTTCAGAACTACGCTCTCTACCCCCACATGTCGGTGAGGGAAAACCTTTCTTTCGGGTTGACCCTGGCCAGGAGACCCCGGGAGGAAATCGAGAGCAAGGTCCGGGAAGCGGCGGAGATCCTGGGGCTCGACGCCTTGCTCGACCGCCAGCCGGCCCAGCTTTCGGGTGGTGAACGCCAACGGGTGGCCATGGGCCGCGCGATTGTCCGCCATCCCGACGTGTTCCTGTTCGACGAACCGCTGTCCAACCTCGATGCCCAGCTCCGGACCCAGATGCGCACAGAGATCAAGCGCCTGCACCGGAAGGTCGAGACCACGGTCGTCTATGTCACGCACGATCAGGTCGAAGCGATGACCCTGGCCGACCGCGTCGTCATCATGCGCTCGGGGAAGGTCGAACAGACCGGAACCCCGTATGAGATCTTCCACGCCCCGGCGAACATTTTCGTGGCCCAGTTCATCGGTTCGCCTCCCATGAACCTGCTCGACGCCGTGATTGGCACCGGTCCGGAGGGGAAGGTCCTTCGCTTCAGCGATGGCTGGCGCCTGCCGCTTCCGCACCGCCTGGCAGACCGGATGGAGCCGGGCCGCGAGGTGGTGGTCGGCCTTCGCGCGGATGACATCGTGCCGCACGGACACGGAATTCCCCCGGAAGACAAGAGTTCCTTCGAGAGCGTGGTCAACATTTCGGAGCCGCTCGGCAGCGAGACCCTGCTCTTCGTGCCCTTCGGGCGATACGAGATCATCAGCAAGATGTACCGGCCACGGCCGGTGCAGGAAGGCGAGACCTTGATCTTCGACATCAACCTCGCCGAGATGAAGCTCTTCGACAAGAGCGCCGGTCGTGCGATCCAGGAATAATCGGCCGTGGGGGGGATGACTCGGAAGGCGGCCTTCGGAGGGTACCTGTGGCTCCTGCCCATGCTCGTCTTCCTGCTCGTCATCGAGCTCTGGCCATTCCTGGTCATGCTGGATCAGTCTGTCCACTACCTGAGCTATACCCAGCCCGGCAAGAACGGCCAGTTCATCGGGCTCGACAATTACCGAAAAGCCGTTCACGACGACGATCTCTTTCACGGGGTGAGCGTCACGCTCCTCTACATGCTGATTGCGCTGCCAATCGAGTTCGTGCTCGGCCTGGCGCTCGCGGTGCTGATTTCCTACCACATGACGCTGAAGCGCATCGTCATGCCCTTGCTGCTGATTCCGATGGTGCTCGCTCCGGTGGTGGTCGGGCTCGTCGCCCGACTCAATCTCAATCCGGACTTCGGCCTCCTGGGGATCATGCTGCGGGAAATCGGGATTGCGCCCGCGGGGCTCCTGGGAACCCCGTTCAACGCGTTCCTCACGATCGTCGCGGTCGACATCTGGCAGTGGACTCCCTTTGTCACCATGATTTTTCTCGCTGCCATCATCGGAATGCCGCGCGAGCCCTTTGAAGCCGCAGTCGTCGATGGCGCTTCGCGCTGGCAGATTTTCCGGCGAGTCATCCTTCCGATGCTGCAGCCGATCATCGGTGTCGTTCTGCTGTTGCGCCTGACGGACGCCTTCAAGGTCTTCGACCAGGTGTTCATCATGACGGGCGGCGGACCGGGGGCGGCTACGGAACTGCTCACCATCTTCGCCTACAAGGTGAACTTCGCCTACTGGAACCTGGGTTATGGCTCGGCGGTCGTGGCCCTGTTGTTCTTCATCAGCTTCGTGATGACTTTCGTCACCATGAAGCTCATCGCGCGCATGTCGAGGCAGCGGACATGAGCGAGATGGAACACCAGGGCAGCCCCAGCCGCCTGGTGCGCTGGCTGGAGCTCGGCTTGATTTGGCTGGTGACTGCGGCGGCGCTGACCCCCTTTCTCTGGCTGATCATCACCGCCTTCAAGCATCGCACCGATGTCATGTCACCGACGCCGAAAATCCTGTTCTCGCCGACATTGAGCAACTTTCACGAAGCATTCGTCGTCGGCACGTTCGCGACCAACCTTCTGAACTCCCTCGTGACCGCAAGTGCGAGCACCGCGCTCTGTCTCGTCCTGGGGCTTCCGGCCGCCTACGCGTTCTCGCGTTTCCGGGTGTACGGCGAGAAGCACGTCTACTTTTACGTGCTGACCACCCGCATGGCGCCCGGCATCGCGCTGGTGCTGCCCCTTTACATGCTCTTCCAGTCCATCGGTCTGCTCGGCACGCTGACCGCGGTGACCGTCGCCCAGACCACGTTCAACCTGGCTCTGGTGATCTACCTCATGCGCAATTTCTTCAACGACATTCCACGCGAACTGGATGAAGCGGCGCTGACCGAAGGCGCGACGGACTGGCAGGTGTTCTGGCGGATCATCATTCCCCTGGCCCGGCCGGGCATCGCGGTCACGGCCATGATCTCGTTTCTCTTCGCCTGGAACGAGTTCCTGTTCGCCTTCATGATCGGGGGAAGCGGCGCCCAGACCCTCCCGGCGTCATTTCCCGGTCTCGTCACGCCTCATGGCACCTATTGGGGCCAACTCGCCGCCGCCTCTGTGGTGGTGTCCATTCCGGTGCTGATCATGATCTGGTTCATTCAACGCCACCTGACCCGTGGCCTGACATTCGGGGCGGTCAAGTGATGCTGGAGTTCGGCGACATGGTGTTCTACAGCATCGCGGGCCTGATCGTGATCGTCCTGCTGTGGTTGCGCTTCGTCGAGCCACACCTGGACCTGTGGGGCGCGATCGTGGTCTGGTGCGCCTGGACGCTTTTCCTGGTTTCCCGCTTTCTCAAGGGCAGACGCACGCGACCGGATCCCTGACCGATTCGTGAGACCGTATGGCGGGAAACGCAGGTCAGTCCCGGCCCGCGCCGATCTTGCGTTCCTCGCCCCGGAGGAGGCGGGAGATGTTCTCATGGTGGCGCATGACGAGCATCGCGCCCATCGCGACGAGCGCCGCGAGCACGGGGGTCGCTGCGTCGAAGAGGACGGCGAGCACCGGGGCGACGAATGCGACGACGAGCGCCGCGAGGGACGCGAAGCGCGTCAGGGCGGCGACCACGAGCCACGCTGCGCCCATGCCGATCGCGATCGGCCACGAGAGTGCCGCCACTACCCCGAAGCAGGTGGCCACTCCTTTCCCTCCCCGGAAGTGGAAGAACACCGGATAGAGATGTCCCGCGAAGGCGCCGAGGCCCGCGGCGGCGGCAACCGCGGGGGAATCGCTGACCGCGCGCGCGAGCAGCACCGGCAGCACGCCCTTGAGCGCGTCGCCCGCCACGGTGAGCGCGGCCGCCGTCTTGCCGCCGAGGCGCAGCACGTTGGTCGCCCCCGGATTGCCCGAACCCTCCGTGCGCGGATCGGGCAGGCCCAGGGCCCGGCATACGAAGACCGCGCTGGCGATGGAGCCCACGACGTAGCCGGTCAGTATCATCGCGACGAGCTCGAGCATGTCGCCATTGCACCGGCGCGGCCCGGGATGGTCAAGTGCGGCGCAACCCGAGATACCCCGCGCTCATGTGTAAACACCTGATACAAGACCGGACCGACCCTTTGCCCCCGAAAGGCAGGCCGTGCTTCCTTGCGGTCGAGGGTGCGCTCGTGTAACAAGCGCATCCTCCCGTCGGGAGGGCTGTTGGGCATGAGACGAATGTCGAGAGCGCGGTCGCAATGAGAGGGCCGGCATGACAGGGACGACCCGGGTAGGGGTAGAGGTCGGGGGCACCTTAACCGATCTCGTGGCCTTCGAGGACGG
>CAYQVB010000094.1:0-14079 GCA_964420925.1 uncultured Ectothiorhodospiraceae bacterium
ACCCCGCCCACCCCTTCGGGGTCCGGGGCGTGGGCGAGACGCCGATCATCCCGCCGATGGCGGCGATCGCGAACGCGGTGGAGAACGCGATCGGGCTGCGCTTCCACGAGCTGCCGATGTCGCCGCCGCGGGTGCTGAAGGCGCTCGACGAGCAGCGCGAGCACCTCCAGGCGCAGGCGGCGGAGTAGGCACGCAGGTCCCGCGCCGCCGGCGGAGGAAGGGCGGCGCGCGGCGAACATGGCCCGGGTCACCCTGATGTCGAGCCTCATGGCCTTCACCGGAGGCGAGGGACGGATGGACGTGGACGCGGCCAACGTGCACCAGCTCATGCGCCGACTCGGGGAGCGGTTCCCCGCGCTCGCGCCGCACCTCGACGACGGCCTCGCGGTGGTCATCGACGGCGAGATCCACCAGGACGACTGGTTCGCGGAGCTCGAGCCCGACAGCGAGGTGCACCTCATGCCCCGGATCGGGGGCGGTTGATCCATGAAGTCCCACGTCCGGGTCTCGGTGATCGGCGGCGGGGTGGTCGGGTGCAGCGTGCTCTACCACCTCACCCGCGCGGGCTGGCGCGACGTGGTGCTCATCGAGCGCTCCGAGCTCACCTCGGGCTCGACCTGGCACGCCGCGGGCGGCTTCCACACCCTCAACGCGGATACCAACATGGCCGCGCTGCAGGGCTACACCATCTCCCTCTACCGGGAACTGGAGGCGCTGACCGGGCAGTCCTGCGGCCTGCACCACGTCGGCGGCCTCACCATCGCCACCACCGAGGAGCGCCTCGATTTCCTCCGGGCGGAGCGGGCCAAGCACCGCTATATGGGCCTCGACACCGAGATCGTCGGCCCTTCCGAGATCCGGGCGCTCTCCCCCATCACCAACGTCGACGGCGTGCTCGGCGCCCTCTACGACCCCCTCGACGGCCACCTCGACCCCTCAGGCACCACCCAGGCCTACGCGAAGGCGGCGCGCGCGAACGGCGCGGAGATCTACCTGCGCAACCGGGTGCTCGAGCTCCACCCACGAGCGGGCGGCGACTGGGAGGTGGTCACCGAGCAGGGCGCCCTCGTCGCGGAGCACGTGGTCAATGCGGCCGGGCTGTGGGCGCGCGAGGTGGGGGCGATGGCGGGGCTGTGGCTCCCTTGCCAGCCGATGGAGCACCAGTACTTCGTGAGCGAAGACATCCCCGAGGTCTACGAGCGCGAGGAGGAGCTGCCCCACGTGATGGATCCCGCGGGCGAGAGCTACCTGCGCCAGGAGGGGCGCGGGCTGGTGCTCGGGGTCTACGAGCAGGCCTGCGAGGCGTGGATGCCGAACGAAACCCCCTGGGACTTCGGGCACGAGCTGCTGCCCGACAAGCCGGAGCGCATGGGCGACAAGCTCGACGTCGCGTTCGGGCGCTACCCCTGCCTGGAGCACGCGGGCATCAAGCGCATCATCAACGGGCCCTTCACCTTCGCCCCGGACGGCAACCCGCTCGTCGGCCCCGTCCCGGGGCTGCCCGGCTACTGGTGCGCCTGCGCGGTGATGGCGGGCTTCAGCCAGGGCGGCGGGGTCGGGCTCGCGCTCGCGGAGTGGATGGTGGAAGGCGAGCCCTCGCGCGACGTGTTCGCGATGGACGTGGCGCGCTTCGGCGACTGGTGCACCCGGCCCTACACCCGCGCCAAGGTGCGCGAGAACTACCAGCGCCGCTTCGCAATCGGCTACCCGAACGAAGAGCTCCCGGCCGGGCGGCCGCTGGTCACCACCCCCGCCTACGGCGCGTGGCAGGCCGGGAACGCGGTGTTCGGGGCGGGCTACGGGCTCGAGCACGTCAACTACTTCGCCCCGCCCGGCGAGCCCGCCTTCGAGATCCCGACCTTCCGGCGCTCCAACGCCTTCGCCCCGGTGGCGGCGGAGTGCGCGGCGGTGCGCGGCGCGCTCGGCATCAACGAGATCCACAACTTCGGCAAGTACGCGGTCGAAGGTCCGGAGGCGGCCGGCTGGCTCTCGCGCATCATGGCCGGGCGCGTGCCGCCGGTGGGGCGCATCGCCCTCACCCCGATGCTGAGCCCCAAGGGCAAGCTGATCGGCGATTTCACGATCGCGCGCCTCGGCGCGGAGCGCTTCCACCTCACCGCCTCCTACGCGGCCCAGGCCTTCCACATGCGCTGGTTCCTGCGCCACCTGCCGCCGGCCGGGGTGCGGGTCGAGAACGTCTCGCTCACGCGGCTCGGCTTCCAGATAGCGGGACCGCGGGCGCGCGATCTGCTGGCCTGCGTGGCCGCCGCCGACGTCTCCAACGCGGCGCTTCCCTTCCTCACGGTGGTCGAGACCGACATCGGGCTCGTGCCCGCCACCGTCTGCCGGCTCACCTACACCGGCGATCTCGGCTACGAGATCTACGTGGCCGCGGAGCACCAGCTCGCGCTCCACCACGCGCTCACGGAGGCGGGACGCGACCTGGGGCTTCGTCCCTTCGGGATGCGCGCGATGATGTCGCTGCGCCTGGAGAAGCTCTTCGGCGCCTGGGGACGCGAGTACCGGCCCGACTACACGCCGGCGGAGACCGGCCTCGACCGCTTCGTGCGCTACGACAAGAACGACTTCATCGGGCGCGACGCCGCGGTGCGCGAGCGCGACGAACCCCCGGCGCGGCGCCTCTGCGCCCTCGCAGTCGACGTGGCGGACGCCGATCCCTGGGCCGACGAGCCGATCTGGCACGGGGGCAAGGTGGTGGGCTTCGTGACCTCGGGCGGATACGCCCACCACTGCGCGCTCAGCATCGCGCTCGGCATGCTGCCGCGCGCGCTCATCGCCCCCGACAACGCCTTCGAGGTCGAGATCCTGGGCGAGCGCCGCCCCGCCCGCCTCCTCGAAGCGCCGCCCTTCGACCCGCGCGGCACGCGCATGCGGTCCTGAATCGTGGCATGCTCGCCGGGGCCGGCAGGCGGGATCCGGCGGGAAACGGCCACGGGGAGGCGCTGACCATGTCGAACCACGAACGCTCGGGAGGGCGACCCTGATGTCCGGCGCGCACGCAGTGTACGGCCGCTGGGTGCTTGCCTCCGCGGGCGCGGGGGCGCCGCAAGTGAGAACGGACGCCTACGTGGTGGTGGAGGACGGTCTCATTGCCGAGGTCTCGGGCGAGCGCCCGCGCGGGATCCCCGTCTACGAGATCCCCGATGCCTTCGTCCTCCCCGGCCTCGTCAACTGCCACAACCACTGCTCGTCATCGCTGCTGACCCGGGGACTGACCGAGGATCGCCCGACCGCGAATCCCGCCGAAGAGCTCGTCTACCGTATCCTGATGCCCATCGGCGCCCTCGCGGTGGAGACCCTCTCCGACCGCGAGATGCGCGCGGTGATGGAGCTCGGGATGGTGGAGATCATCAAGGGCGGCAGCACCACCCTGGTCGAGGTGTTCCGGGCGGGCGCGCGCGAGACCTTCGACGCCGCGATCGAGCTGGGACTGCGCTTCTACGGCGCCCTCTATGTGTTCTCCTCCGCCGACCTCGGATTCTCGGAGGGGCGGATCACCTATGGGACGGCAGGCACCGGGATCCGAGGCCTCGACGAAGCGCTCGCCGCGCACCAGCGCTACCACGGAACCGAGGACGACCGCATCCGCGTCGCGCTCGCCCCCCACGGCGCGGACACCTGCGGGCCGGAGCTGCTGGGCGCGGTGCGCCGCACCGCCGACGAGCTCGGCTGCCTCATGACCATCCACCTCGCGCAGAGCGCGCAGGAGGTGGACAAGGTAGTAGCGGAGCACGGCATGCGTCCCGCCGAGTACCTCGAGCACTGCGGCCTGCTCGGCCCGAGCCTCATCGCCGCCCACTGCATCTACTGCACCGACGAGGAGCTCGAGATTCTGCGGCGCACCGACACCACGGTGGTGAGCTGCCCGCGCACCTTCTCCCGGGTGGGCTTGAGCGCCGCCTGGGCGCGCTTCGCCGGGAAAGGGATCCGCACCGTGCTGGGCACCGACGGCTACAACATGGACTTCGTCACCGAGATGCGCGCGGCGGGGCTTACCTCGAAGCTCCACTTCGAAGACGGCGGGGCGGCGGACGCGCACGAGCTCGTGGAAGCAGGCACCCGCCGGGGCGCGGCGGCGCTCGGCCGCGACGACCTCGGCCGCATCGAGCCGGGCGCGCGCGCCGACCTCGTGGTGATCGACATGGGCAAGCCCCACCTGCAGCCGGTGAGCGATCCGCTTCGCACCATGGTGTGGAACGTGAACCAGGCGGACGTCGCCGCCACCCTCGTCGACGGGCGCTACCTGGTCCGCGACGGCGCGCTACAGACCGGCGACGAGCGCGACATCGTGCGCCGAGGCGCGGCCGCGGTGGAGAAGCTCTGGCGCGAGGCCCGCGCCCGGGGCCTCATGGACGAGCACTGGCAGGTCGCCTGAGGGCAGGCGACTCAGCCCGCGGGCACCTGTTCGGCGAGGGTCGCGGCGCGGGCGATCACCTCGTCCTGGTGGGGATAGAGCCGGTGGCCGCCGGCGGCGTCGACGAACTTCGCGAAGGGATCGTCGACCGTGGACTGGATGCCCGACAGCTCCTCCATCACCGCGAGGCCGCAGTAGGGCACGTAGGCCTCCGAGTAGCCGCCCTCGTGGCTCAGCACGAGCTTGCCGCCGGTCAGCTCTTCGGCGAGCTCCAGCATCATGCGGGTGAGCCGCCGGAAGGTGGTGCTGGTGGCCATCATGCGCCCGAGGGGGTCGTAGATGGAGCCGTCGAAGCCCGAGGCGACGACGATGAGCTCCGGCCGGAAGCGGCGGAGCGCCGGGGCTACCACCCGCTCGAAGGCGCCGACGTAGGCGTCGTGACCGGAACCCGGCGGCAGGGGCACGTTGATGTTCGCGCCCTCGCCGGCGCCCGTGCCTCGCTCGTGGAGGTGACCGGAATCGGCGGGAAACCAGTTGTCCTGGTGGAGGGAGATGCTGAGAACGTCGGGGTCCTCGTAGAAGATGCGCTGGGTGCCGTTGCCGTGGTGGACGTCCCAGTCCACCACCGCGGCCCGCGCGATGCCGTGGGCCTGGCGCGCGTGGTGGATCGCCACTCCCACGTTCGCGAAGATGCAGAAGCCGCGACCGAGATCCGGTTCGGCGTGATGGCCGGGCGGGCGCACCAGGGCGTAGCCGTTGTCGACCGCGCCCCAGAGCACCGCGTCCACCATCGCGATGGTGCCGCCCGCGGCGAGGCAGGCGATCTCGTAGCTGCCATGCCCGAAGGGGGTGCCCTCCCCCGCCTCGCCGCCGCGCTCGGCCGAGAGCGCGACGATCTTGTCGACGTACTCCGGAGTGTGGACCCGGAGGAGCTCCTCGCGGGTCGCTGGCCGGGGCCGGACGGGGGTGAGATCGTCAAGGATTCCCGCCACTTCCATGAGATTCCTCAGGCGTCGCTTGCTCTCGGCGCTCTCCGCGTGCTGGGCAGGCTGTACCCGGAGGCCCGCCGGATACCACAGCGCCGCGCTGCCCGTGTCGTGCCACATGTAGAGCTCGTGGAAGAGAAAGCCGGTCTGGTGGTTCATCGTGGTCTCCCCTCCTCACTGCGCCTCGCGCTGCTTCCACGCCTCGTAGGCGGCGAGCGCAGCACCGGTCTCGGGATTCATGGCACCTCCAGGGTCACAATGAGGGTGTGGGCCGGAACGGCGGCCATGATTCGGCTTCCCTGCGGCCGGCGCAAGGGCCAAGCGGAGATCGGGCTCCTTCAGATCGATCCGCATGAGCAGCGGACGGAACAATCAACAAAAGTCTCACGCTTGACTGACGCACCGAGTCTTCCCAATGTGTCCATTCCTCGGGGTACAAGGGGGGATTCCTTGTTTCGATGTCCGATGCAGGTGGACAAGGGCGGAATGTATCTGGAGACGGCGGGAAACCCGTGTGGACGGCAGTCTGGATGGGGTACAGGATGTACAGGGCGAAGAACGCAGAGCCGGGGTAGTGAACGACACCGGAGAACCGGTCGGACGTATCCGGCTCGGCGAGGACTCGGCGCTGCGCACGTGGACAAGCGACCGGCCAATCGCAGCAAGGAGCAAGCCTCATGAAGCTGTTCACAATCGGTTTCACGAAGAAGTCGGCCAATCGATTCTTCGGACTGCTGCGCGACTCCGGAGCCCGACGCGTGGTGGACGTTCGGCTCAACAACGTCTCGCAGCTCGCGGGATTCGCGAAGCGCGACGACCTCGCGTACTTCCTATCCGAGATTTGCGGGATGGAGTACGTCCACCTGCCCGTGCTCGCTCCCACAAAGGATATGTTCGACGAGTACAGGAAGCGGGGCGGTGATTGGGAAACCTACGAGGCCCGATTCCTCGACCTCATGCGCCAGCGGCGAATCGAGCATGCGATACCCGAAGACATCTTCGCGGACGGCTGTCTGCTGTGCAGCGAAGACAAGCCCCACCATTGCCACCGCCGGCTCGTTGCCGAGTACCTCGACGATTGCTGGGGGGGCGTCGAGATCGCCCATCTCGGATAGCGCCGCCATCGTGGAGATCGCAACGGCCGAAGGGTGCATGTGCAACCACCTGCGCTTGTGCTCGGAATGACGCGCAGGGCCTGGTGGACGAGACCCTACTGCCGCCACCCTGACGCCCACGGACTCTGAACCAGTTTCACCACCAGGAGGCGGAACCATGAGCGACGGCAGCACCACGGTCATCTGCAATGCAGCGTGGATCGCGGCGTGGGACGGAAGCGGACACCGCTACCTGCGCGACGGCGATGTCGCCTTCACCGGCGAGCGCATCGTGCACGTCGGCGGCCCCTACGAGGGCCCCGCCGACCGCATCATCGACGGCGCGCGGCGCTTCGTGATGCCGGGGCTCATCAACATCCACTCACACCCCCACACCGAGCCCGCGAACAAGGGGGTCCGGGAAGACCACGGTGTTCCCGAGATGTACGATACCGGGCTCTACGAGCGCTCCTGCGCGTTCTCCCTCGACGAGCCGGGCCGGCAGGCCGCGATGGAGATGGCCTACGCGGAGCTGCTGCTCTCCGGTGTCACCACCGTGGTGGACCTCTCGAGTCCGGTGGAAGGGTGGCTCGACTGCGCGGGCCGCAGCGGACTGCGCGCCTATATCGGTCCCTTCTTCGCCGACGCCTTCTGGAAGCTCGAGAGCCGCCACGCGCTCCACTTCGACTGGGACGAGGCACGCGGCCGACGCTTCTTCGAAGAAGCCATCCGGATCATGGACCGCGCGGAGCAGCACCCGAGCGGCCGGCTCCGTGGCATCGTCTACCCGGGCCAGATCGAGACCTGCACCGAGGCGACGCTGCGCGACGCCGCCGCCCACGCACACGAGACCGGACGCCCGCTCACCACCCACATCTCGCAGTCGAGGCTCGAGTTCCGGGAGATCGTGCGCCGCCACGGCCAGACTCCGCTCGAGTACGCCGCGGGCATCGGCTTCCTCGGCCCCGGCACCATCCTCGGGCACGCGCTCTTCATCGACGAACACCCGGACATCCGGTGGCGGGGCTCGGGCGACCTCGACCGCCTCGCCGATTCCGGGGCGTCCGTGGCCCACTGCCCCTCCCCCTTCGCCCGCTACGGCCAGGCGATGGCCCACTTCGGCCGCTACCGGGCGCGGGACATCAACCTGGGGCTCGGCACCGACGTCGCCCCCCACAACCTCGTCGAAGAGATGCGCCTTGCCATCGTCCTCGCCCGCGTGATGGCCGGCAGCATCCGTGCAGTCGACACCGGCGAGATGTTCCGCGCCGCCACCGTGGGCGGGGCCGCCGCGCTCGGGCGCGACGACCTCGGCCGGCTCGCGCCGGGCGCGAAGGCGGACCTCGTGCTCCTCGACCTCGACCATCCGGCGATGCGCCCGGCGCGCGACCCGCTTCGCACCTTCGTGTTCGAGGCCGCGGACCGGGCGGTCCGCGAGGTCTTCGTCGACGGACGCCCGGTGGTCGCGGACGGCAAGCCCCTCCACCTCGACCCGCAGCGCGCCGGCGCCCGGCTCGAGGAATCCCAGGCCCGGATGCTCGCGGACGCCCCCCGGCACGATTTCCTCGGGCGCAGCGGGGACGCGATCGCGCCGTACTCCCTCCCCCTCTGAGAATACCTCGATCCTGCCCGGCCCATCCGTGCCTGACCCATCTGGCCCGCACTTGCCGTTGACGCACGGGCGGGACGTCTCCACGGGCCGGAAGGAGATCACAGCGCGATTGCCCCGGTGCCAGACGATCGTGCGGCTCCCGGTCGCGATCCAGCACCGTCGCACCCGGCACCCAGCCGCCCGACGACACCACCCCGACGGGACGGTTACCATGGCGGCGCGCGGTGGGGATGCGAGGGAAGCGCCCGCCGTCGTGGAGCCCGCGGACACGGTGAGGAGGAAGCGATGCCCGAGATCGTCAACGAGCACGAAGCCGCCCGTCGCCTGGGGATGCCGGTCGAGGAGGTGGTCTACCGCCTGGACTACGGCCAGATGATGGGCAGGCAGGTCGATGGCGGCTGGCGGATCGACACGCGGGACCTCGAGTTCTTCCGGCGCGGCCAGGCGCTCGGCCGGGCGATCGCCGAGGCCGGCAAGGCACCGGTCGATGGCGAGACCATCGACGTGTTCGGGGAGGTCTCACCCCACGCGTCGCCCGGGTGGCGGCGCAATCCTGAGTACCTCATCGACCTGGAAGTCGTGCCGGCCCGGGTGCGGGTGGAGTGCGGCGGCGCGAGCGTTGCCGAGAGCGAGCGCACGCTCCTGGTGATGGAGCTCGGTCACGGCGCCGTCTACTACTTGCCCAAGGCCGATGTCGACTGGTCGCACTTCTCCGCGACCGATCATTCCAGCTACTGCCAGTACAAGGGCTTCGCCCGCTACTGGACGCTGAGGGCGGGCGAGCGGGTCGAGGAGAACGTCGCCTGGGCCTATGACGAGCCCCACGACGAGGTAGCGGGGCTCGAGGACCACGTCGGACTCTACTGGCACCGCATGGACGCCTGGTACGAGGACGACGAGCCGGTCGCGAAGCCGCGGGACATCGCCGGGCGCTGCGACGCCCGCAACAGCTTCCGCGCGCTCTACCCCGATCTCGCCCGCGAGTGGCACCCCGCGAAGAACCCGAACATCTGGCCCTACGAGTGCGCCCCGGGGTTCCGCGCCGTGGTGTGGTGGAAGGACGAGACGGGGCGCGAATGGCGCCAGTCGATCCGCGATCGGGTGTTGGGCCGACCGGCTCCCGGGTAACCCGTCAGCTCGCGCGCAGGGGCAGGCACAGATCCGTCAGCAGGTCCGCGGGCGCGGTATCGAGGGGCGAGTTGCGATAGATCTCCATGCAGGGGCGGTCGTCGACCTCCTCACCGCTTGCCGGCAGCCACGACCGAAACAGGCGCTGGTACGCCGCGGCGGCCTCTCAGGCGCGGAAGCGGGGCATTACCTCCTCGGCGAAGCGCCCGAGGGCGGCGGGCACCGCTTCGATCGGGCAGGCGAGGTTGAGCACGAAGTGGGTCACGCCGACGTCCCGGTAGGCGGCGATGGTCGCGGCGCACGCATCCGGGTCGCCGAGTGCGAAGCGCCCGTCGTCTGCCAGGCTCACCGGGTGTCCGTAGCGCGCCGCGAGGTTGCGCTCGGCGTCGGCGTGGGCGGCGGTCCGATCGGCGTCGATGCAGTGGTAGTAGAGATGCAGGGCGCGGGTGATGGCGCCGGGGTCACGCCCCGCCTCGCGCGCGTAGCGCTCGATCCGCTCCCATCGGGCCGCGTAGTCGGCGGGGCCGGCGGCGACCGGCACGAAGCCGTCCCCGACCCGGCCCGCGCGCCGCAGCATGCCCTCCGCGTCGCCGCCGGCCCAGATCGGCGGATGCGGGCGCTGCTGCGGCCTCGGCGCGATGGCCATCCCATCGAGCCCGAAGAAGCGGCCGCGGTGGGTGACCGGCTCCCCGCGCCACAGCGCGATCATCACGTCGAGGTACTCGTCGCAGCGCGCCCCGCGGGTGCGCGCGTCGACGTTGGTGATGTCGTAGGCGCCGCGGTCGGCCATCCCGGACGCCCCCACCCCGATCCCGAACACGAAGCGCCCGCCTGACAGGATGTCCAGCGTCGCCACCTCCTTGGCGAGGAGGGTGGGGTTACGAAGGGGCACCAGCACCACGCAGCTTCCGATGCGGATGCGCTCCGCCGCGAGCGCCATCGTGGTGAGCGCGAGAAAGGGATCGAGCGCGGGCTGGGTGCTCGCCGGCCCCTCCCCCATCCAGGCCGAGTCGAAGCCCGATGCCTGGAGCATCGCGGCGAACTCGCCCGGCCCGATATGCGGGTAGAAGCGACTGAACATGACACCGAACTCGATGCGCGCCATCGTGAAATCTCCGTAGGACTCGGGGTTCGCGCCGCGGGAGTCGGACGCCCGCTCGGCGGTCCGCCCGGCCGAGGGGTCCGCCGAACGGCGCTCTCCCCTGCCGGCGGCGGCCCTCCCGCGCGCGGCGCCAAGCGTACCAGCCGGAGCCGCCCGCGATACAATCGCCCCGCTTGGAAACGGGTCCCGCGGACCGCATATTCCGGCTGGTCCGGCGAAGAGACTGTGACGGGAGGACATGCCTTGAACCTGCACGAAGCCATCGAGGACCCCATTGCGGCGGGGGGTGAGACCGCCTCGTCCGCCTACGTGCCGCCGCTGCAGCTCACTCAGGGGCAGCCGCCGCCCATCGCGGCGAACGGCGGCCTCTCCTACATGTCCTTCGACCGGAACGGAGACGGGGGAACCGGCGCCGCGCTCGAGGTGGCGCTCGAGGACATCGCCGAAGGGCACCTGGATGCCTTCATCGAGTGGATCGGCAACGCGCCTCCCGGCCCGATCGAGACCCGGTGGGGCCCCGGATTCCGCGAGTACGACGAGTGCCTGGCCTACATCCGGGAGCAGAACATCGAGGCCCCGGAAGGCGGCGTGGCGCTGCCGCTGCGCTACTCCGTCTACGAGCGGCCCTCGTACTCCGTCGTGTCGTCCAACGCGCTCTGGCGCGACCCGGTTCGCGCGGAGGAGGCGAAGAAGCTGCGCGAAGACTACTACGGGATCCGCGGCCTCTACTTCCCGCAGGTGCTGCGCGACGCGCGCCGCATTGGCGAGTACTACCCGGGTCTCTCGCCCTACACCCCCGAGAGCATGGACCGGCTCGGCGTCTCGCTCGCCCACCTGGAGTCCAAGTGCACGAACTTCTACGACTCCGCCGAGGTGGAGCGCATCTTCTACCCCGAGATCGAGAAGCTGCTGCTCGAGTTCTTCCCCGGCGCCACCGACGCCCTCGTCTACAACCACGACATCTTCGACAAGGACTACCAGGGCGACCGCACCGAGGACCAGGACGCCAAGAACCCGGGCGTCAACGCGAGCTACGTCAACCTCGTGCACAACGATCTCAACGACAACAGCGGCCGGGTGCGCTGCCGCGAGCTGCTGACGAAGAACCTGCGCAACTTCGGGCGCGAGCAGCACTACAGCGAGGCGGAGGCCGACGCGAAGATGTCGCGGCGCTTCATGTCGCTGAACCTCGCCAAGCCGATGGAGACCGTGCGCCAGTTCCCCTTCGTGCTCTGCGCCTGGCCCTCCTTCGCCGACCAGCCCTACATCACCAACTACCGCATCTACGACGACCGCGTCGGCGAGACCACCCGCTTCACCTACCGCCCCGAGCACGAGTGGTACTGGATTCCGCAGCAGACGCCGACCGAGGTCTCGATGCTCAAGTGCTACGACTCCGTCACCGACGGCTCGGTCTCGCGCTGGTCCTTCCACAGCGCCTGCATCGACCCCACCACGCCCCTCGACGCGCCCTGCCGCAGGAACGTGGTGGTGCGCTCGTACGTGTTCTTCTAGGAAGACAGGAGCATTCAGCGCGCGGGGGCGCGTGACCGCGCCTCGCCGCGGCCCGTCATCGGCGCCCGCGAGCGTTTCAGCAGGCGTCATCGCCGACTGAAGTTCCCTCGGTCGACACGACATCCCTTGCCGGTCCGGTCTCCGCTGATCACCGCCTATGCGCCGCAGCGCATATTGCAGATTATTCGTCGGAGCGTATATTTCGCGTTATGCGCTCGAGCGTATACACCTGACCAACCGACGAGGTCCCCCATGGAGCAGATTGCTCGAACTTCAGGACAGATAGGCGCCGCGATTCGCCGCCGCCGCCGTCGCCTGGGATTGCGCCAGGGTGACGTGGGCGCCAAGACGAATCTGCGCCAGGCGACGATCTCGGCCCTGGAGAACGGTGAGCCGGGCACGCAGCTCCGCACACTCGTCAATGTGATGGCTGCGCTGGACCTCGAAATGGTCCTCCGCGAGCGCACGAAAGCCGAAGAGACCATCGAGGATCTGTACTGATGGCACGTCGGCTAACCCGCATTCCTCTCGACGTGTATCTGAACTCCCGTCTCGTAGGACGGCTACGCAGGATGGCGAGCGGCGCGATCGACTTTCAGTACGTCCCGAGCTGGCTCGACTGGGAGCACGCCTTGCCGATATCGACTTCGCTGCCGCTGCGCGAAGACCGCTATGGCGGCGACCCCGTTCTCGCGGTCCTCGACAATCTCCTGCCCGACCGCGAACCAGTCCGCCGCAGGGTCGCCGAGCGGGTGCGGGCCGAGGGATACGACGCCTACAGCCTGCTCGCAAGAGTCGGTCGAGACTGTGTGGGCGCGTTGCAGTTCCTACCCGAAGGACAGGAACCCGGCCTGGCGGGAATGCTCGAGGGCCGCGAGATCGACGATGGCGAGATCGCGAGAAGGATCCGCAATCTGGCTCGTGCGCCCCTCGGGGTGGATGAGGACGACGAATTCCGGATCTCCATCGCCGGGATGCAGGAGAAGACGGCCCTGCTCCGTTGGAAGGACAGATGGCACCTCCCGCGGGGGAGCTCCGCGACGACCCACATCGTCAAGCCGCAGATCGGCCTGCTGCCCAATGGCCTCGACTGGAGCCGGAGCGTGGAGAATGAGCATCTGTGCCTCCGCCTCGCCGTCGCACTCGGCCTGCCTGCTGCTACGACCGAGATCGTGGAGTTCGACGGCGAACGCGTGCTGGTAGTCGAGCGCTTTGACCGGCACTGGACGAGGGACGGGAGATTGCTCCGCCTGCCGCAGGAAGACTTCTGCCAGGCGCTGTCGGTGCCGCCGACCCTCAAGTACCAGTCCGATGGCGGACCGGGCATGGTCGACTTGCTGGAACTGCTCAAGGGAAGCGACGAACCGGAAGCGGATCGGCGAATGTTCGTCAAGGCCCAGATCGCATTCTGGCTGCTGGGAGCGACGGACGGACATGCAAAGAACTTCAGCATCTTCCTGAGGCCGGGCGGTCGCTTCGCACTCACTCCGTTCTACGACGTCATGTCGGCGCAACCCGCGGCCGATGCCGGCCAGCTCCGGCGGAAAGAGTTCAGGTTTGCCCTCTCCATTGGCGACAAGCGCCACTACGTCATGGAAGGAATCCTGCCGCGACACTTCGCGCAGACGGCGGCCAGGGCGGGCATGCCTCCCCGAGAGGTTCGAGAGATTTGCGTAGAGCTCCTTGCCGCGGCAGAAGCATCGATCGCCGCCACGCTGGAATCGATGCCGGGGAGCTTTCCGGCGGCGCTGGCCGAGTCGGTGACGGGCGGAATTCGCGCACGTTTGCGGCGGATCGAACTGTTCCTGGCATAGGAGAACGGCCTGCGAACCCGCTCGTGAACGCGGACTCGGGTGCATCGCCGCCGTTCGGATGCACTTGAAACGCGCCGGGACGTCCCGTTGGGACGCCGCGGCGACTCGGACCATCAGGCCAGGGCGGTCTCGAACAGTGCGAGCAGGCGGCTCCAGGCCCGCTCCGCCTGCGCCTCGTGGTACACGGCGGAATCCGGCGGGCACCAGCCGTGCAGCGCGCCCGCGTAGACCTCGATCTCCGCCGGCAGTCCCGCGGCGTCAAACGCCTCGCGCAGCACGGTCTTGGCCTCCGGCTGCTTCTGCTCGTCGGCAAGATGCGGGCGCACTACCTGTTCGCGATCGCCGAGAACGACGACCAGAAGCAGCCGGAGGCCAAGTCGGTGCTGCGGGAGGTGTTTGACGCCGCGGGACTGCCGGCGGAGATCGAGGTCTACGCGGGCGCGCTGCACGGCT
>CAYQVB010000095.1:0-14515 GCA_964420925.1 uncultured Ectothiorhodospiraceae bacterium
TCTCCACCCACCCCCTCACCACCTCCCGCATCGCGGATCTGCAGGCGCGGGCGGAGCAGTCCCCCCGGCGCGAGCACGAGGACGATCTGCGCTATCTTCTCGTGAAGGCGAGGCTGGAGGTGCTGTCGCGGAACGATCCGCAAAGCGCACTAGAGTTCTTCGAGGATGCCCTGGAGCACGGAGAGTACGAGAACGCCTCCGCCGCGGCCTATGGCCTGGGCCTGGCGCTCGCCCGTACCGGCGCCCGCGACGAAGCGCGTAAGGTCTTCGAAGCACTCGACGAGCGGCATCCGGAGGAACTCTCCATCCGGATTGCGGCGGCGGAGAACGAGCTCGCGGCCGGCCGGGTGTCGAAGAGCATGGAGCTCTACGAAGACGCCTATGAACGACATCCGAGCAGCCGGGCTCTGGTCCTCGCTTTCGTAGAGGCGCTGGTGCGGAGCCGCCGAAGCGACGAGGCGCTCGATCTCATCGACAACTGGTCGCGTTCGAGTGGAGCGGACCATCGCCTGCACCGGCTCGCGGCGGAGGCCTATGCGCAACGCGGCGAGACGACCCGCAGTCGCTTCTCGCTCGCCGAGCACTACTACCTCGTCGGACAGCTCGATGCCGCCATCTACCAACTGCAGCTCGCGGCGCAGGATCGAGACGCGGGCTACTACCTCCTGTCTCGGGTGGAGGCGAGGTTGGAAGAGCTCGAGGAGGAATGGAGACAACGTACCCAACCCCGCGCCTGAGGACGCCGGACCAGCCAGTAGCGATCCTGGTAGCGGGGGTCCAAGCGGTCGCGCAGCATCAACACGTCGGTCTCGCGGAACTTGCCCTCCCGGATGCGCATGCGTAGCGCCGGGACCATCGCGACGCCACCGCGCGGCCGGAGATAGTCGTGGAACAGGCAGTAGAGAAAGAGCAGGACGGCATGGTGTGTGAACGTGGACATGGGCAATTCCTCGATGCGCTCGTCGGTGAGCTCGATGAGACGCCGGCTGTGGTCCGTGAGCCACAGGTACGCCTCGTCGCTCCAGCATCCCTGGCGCGGGAGGAGGTCGCGCAGGAGGGCGTCGAGTGCCGTCTGCGAGTTGGTTGCGGTCACGCTCGCCGGGAGTGCGCTCGGCTCGCTCGCCACGGGCGCGGCCGTCTCCGTCATGTCTCCCGTCCTCGGAAGGCAGGAGCCTCCGGAAAAGACCCGCGGCCCGCGCTGGAAAGCGCGAGGGAAAGCGCGAGGGAAAGCGATTGCAATCTAGCTTCCATGTCGGCCCGGATCAAGAATCAGTCTTGTCCAACAGCAATTCCCGAACCCTGGTAGACCGGCATCCGCCACTCGGCGTAGTCGTCGACCTCGCCTTTCGCGACCCGGAAGAACGCCTCCTTGAGCCGGGTGACGACGGGGCCGATTACACCGGTGCCGACCGGGATCCGGTCGATATCGACGATGGGCGTCACTTCCCACGCGGTGCCGCAGAAGAATGCCTCCTCGGCCGCCGCGAGCTCGCTGCGGTCCACGTCGCGCTCCTCCACCTCCACGCCGCAGTAGCGTGGCAGAAGCCGCAGTATCGTGTCGCGGGTAATGCTCTCCAGGATGTCGTTGCTCGTGCTCGGAGTGATCGCCTTGCCGTCACGGATCATGAAGAAGCACTGGCCTGGCCCTTCCGAAACCTTGCCCCGGGAATTGAGCAGCAAAGCGGTATCGTAGCCGTCGGCGCGAGCCTGGACCGCGGCGAGGCGGCCGTTCTGGTAGTTCGCGTTGCACTTGACCCGCACCGGCATCGCGTTGTCCGGAACCCGCTGCCAGGAGCTCACCTGTACGCTGCAACCGGTCTCGACGAATCCGCGCGTAAATCCGGGACTCGCGGTAATGGAAAGCGCGACCGGACCTCGGGTCTCCGGCCCTCCCCGCCCGTTTACGAACACCGTGGGCACGAGGTGCAGGGTCTCTCTCACCTCGTTGGCCCGGATCAGCTCGATGGTCTTCTCGATGACGTACCCGGCTTCGATGACTTCCTCGAAGCGCATCACCCGCTGGGAAAAGACGAGACGCTGCATGTGCTCGGGCATGCGGAAGAGGTAGAGCTGCTCCTGCCGCTCGTTCCAGTAACCGCGCACGCCCTCGAAGACCGCCGCCCCGAACTTGAAAGCGGTGGTGCTGACGTGCACTTTCGCCTTGTCGTGGGGCACGATCTCGCCGTTGAAGAACACGTACTTCGTCTTTGCCATGGTCATGGTCCGTGCGGTGGAGATATCGACATCCGGACTGCGCGCCGACAACCCGCCCCGACACGAGCTCCGAAAAGGCCCGGATTATGCCACCCATGAGGCAGGCAGAGGTTCGGCAGTTGCCCACGCCCATCAAGGTGCGTCGTTTTCGCCTCCCGGCACACGAAGTTGGCGTTCACTTCGCCACACACGTACTACACGCACGGAATTCGGCTCGCGCCGGTAGACAATGCGAAACGGGGGATGGATGAGTTCCCTCGAGGAACCTTCGCCGAACTCCGGCACTGCGCGTCCCATCTCGGGATGATCCGCCAGACGCTCCACACGCATGACGATGTCGGGGACGAGACGAGCGCCGGCGTCCGGTACACCTTGCCCGGTGTGCCAAGCCTGAACGGCCTGGAGATCGGTCAATGACGACTCGGCAAACCGGACATTGGCGGTCATGCCCTAATCGAGACTGAGCCGAGCCTTGGCCTCATGCAGGGAAACTTCACGCCCTGCCTCCAGGTCGGACAAGCCCTCGACCACCGCACGCATGAAGGCGCGTTCCTCCTCGGCCGCCTCGAAGCCCACCAGTGACTGCATGACCTCAATGCCCCGGCCCCGGCTGGTGACCAGCACCGAGCGTCGTGTCCGCGTGACATGTTTCACCACACGGCCGGGATTGGCCTTCAGATCACTCAAGGGGACGATGTCCTCGGAGAACTTGATGGTCATGACCAAGGCTCCGGCAGAGGGCTGTCAACAACTCCAGAAAATAGCTGCTGTCGCATGGTCTATCAATGGACTTCTTTCCAGTGAGCCGGCAGTGAGGGTGCAGACATCGCGATGATTCCGAGTGGAGCGTCCATCTTTTCCTCCGGCGCCCCGAGTGGGCACTCGCTCCGCCATCCGGGAAGCATCTGCACGGGGCTCGAGCCGCATTGCTTCGCGTGTTTCGAGATAGAACTCCCTCGACACCGGAAGCTCAGTCCCACGAAACCAGGGGCAGAGCGAGCGGCGAAAGACCCGCGCGCGCGCGCAACGCCTGGAGCAGGTAACGCATCCCCAGGAGCGGATCCCGGAGCAGCGTATGCAGGCCGGCACGGCACCATGCGAGTCCCCGGCGCTGGCGGCGGATAAGGGGAGGAACCGCGTTCCAGTCCCGGTTGCGCTCGTACACGAAGGCCCGGTAGACGAGCATCTCCGCCGTGCGAGCAGTCATGGCACCAGCGTGCCGGCGATGCTCGCAGGACACCCTGCCAGTGTATGCGAAGCGCTTCCCCGCTCGCAGCATGCGAAACCACAGGTCCAGATCGTCGCAATAGCGGATCGTGGGATCGTGCAGGCCAACATCGAACAACGCTTGGCGCCGTACGAGCGTTCCGGTCGGAACGAGAAAGCAGCGTTGGAAGAGCGCGGCGGGAAGGTCTGCGATCTCCACCGGACTCGGCCGCATGTGACCGAGCAGTTCACCGGTACGTGCGTCACGTTCCTCCGCTGCCGAGAACACGGCATCGGCCCCGGTCCGCGAGAACAGATCGAGGGCGCTTTCGAGGTGATCCGAGCCCCAGCGGTCGTCGGCGTCCAGCATTGCGATGAACTCGCCGCGCGCGGCGTGCGCGGCGCGGTTGCGGGTCGCGGGTAAACCGAGGTTGCGCTCGTTGCGCAGGTAAGTGACGGCTTGCTCGTGCTCTGCCGCGAAGGCGCAGACCATCGCCTCCGTACCGTCCCGGGAGCCATCCTCGACCAGCACCAGCTCCCAGTCTTGCCAGCTCTGCTCCGCTACGCTCCGCAGCGCCTCCGGCAGGAAACGTTCTCCGTGGAAGGAGGGGATACACACGCTGACGGCCGGGGTGGGCGGCCCTGCTCCGGATTGTTGCCGCACTACCCGATCACCTCGAGCAAATCGCCCCCGGGCGCACGCGCGACACGCTCGAATGCGACCCCGGCGACATCGAGAATCCGATCGACGTCCAATGGTGTGAGCGCAGCGCTGATGAACCAGTTGTGGTGGGGATGCAGGAACACGCCGCGGCGTATGCACTCGGCGGCAAAGCGCTGGTTGCGATAGAGGTTGCGCTCGTCGCGGAAGGTGAGGAAGGGACAGGCGGCCGGTCCGGAAACCTCGACCTCGAGCCCGTGGTGCTCCGCCTCCTCGTGCAGTCCGGCGGCGAGCGCGCGTCCCATTCGAGCCATGTGCGCGACCCCGTCCTCACGCTCCAGGGTGGCCAGCGTCTCCAGCGCGGCCGCCATCGGCACCGCGCTGTTCCAGTAGCTGCCGGTAAGGAACACCTTCTCCGCCGCGCGCCGCAGGTGCGCTCCGCCCAGGCCCGCCGCAATGGGATAGCCATTCGCCATCGCCTTTGAGAAGCAGGCGAGGTCGGGCTCGAAGCCGAAGCAGCGGTGGGAACCGCCGAGATGGAGCCGGAATCCGGCCCGTATGTCATCGAGAATGAACACCGCACCATGACGTGCACACTGCGATTGCACATGGGCCAGGAAACCGGACGCCGGCATTTCCGAGGGGGCAAAGAGGGGGTGGTGGTAGGGGGTCAGCACCACCGCCGCGGCCTGGTCGCCATAGCGCTTCATCGCTGCGTCGAAGCTCGCCGCGTCGTTCCACCGGAAGCGGTGTACGTGGGCACGGTCCTCCTCGATGAGCCCACCGTGTCCGGGGGTGCACCATGTGTCGACTCCGTGGTAGGCCCCTTCGACGCAGAGGACTTTTTTTCGGCCCGTGTGCTCTCGCGCCACCTGCACACACCATGTCGTCATGTCGGAACCGTTCTTGCCGAATACCGCCCACGCCGCGAAGTCGACGAGAGACACAAGTCGTTCGGCCAACTCGACCATCACCGGAGCGGGGTGGTTGAGGCAGTCGCCGAGCGCGGCCTGTCTCTGCGCCGCCGCCTCAACGCCGGGATGCCGATAACCGAGCACCACGGGACCGTAGGCGCACATCAGGTCGATGAACTCGTTACCGTCGACGTCCCAGTAGCGCGCGCCCTCGGCCCGGTGCGCGTAGTAGGGCGAGGCGCCCGGGACGACGAGGGCAGGCGTGGCGTGGCCGTATATCCCCCCGGGGATTACCTGGCGCGCCCGTTCGAAGAGCTGTTGGGAACGCTTGAAGTGCAAGTGTCGCCGGCCCCTTGGTTCTATTGCGACGGCGGAGTCGCGGACTGACCCGGTTCGAGCAATGCGGAGACATGCTCCAGCACCCGAGCGAGCGCATCGGCAAGCGGAATCATACCGCGCACCGAAATCTCACCCGTCACGGACGCGGCGAGCGCGTCGATCATGCCGTCTACTGCGGCCAGAGCCACATCCGCATCCCGAAACTCAATCCGCACGTCGGGAAGAGACGGCGCGTCACCCCGACCCCACTCCCAGTCTTTCCCGCTCCGGCGCACCCACGCATCGCACAGTCGCGGAACCGAGAGCTGAGCGACGAAGTCTCCGAAAGGAACGAGGAGGCGCCGGCACTCCGCCTCGTGAACGGCGAGCTCCATCACTGCGGCCGGGAGCAAGGACCCCAGGAGGAGCCCGGCGCGCAGCTCCCGCCGCTCGATTCGAACCCGGTTGCCCCCAGGCGGGGCCAGCGCCTCGCCCATTTGGGAAAGCAGGCCCAGAAACGCCGGGAGTCGGGCGAGGTGATGCAGCCCTCCCCACGGAAGCACCCGCGGCAGACCCTCTCGCCGGAAGGCCCGAATCAGATCGCGATCGCCAAGAAAGAACAGGCGAAGCGCAAACCCAGGATGCGGCTCGTCAACGGCGACCGCTCCGTTGCGAACCGTAAGGGTGACATCGACCCCGTTGGCAGTCGAGAAGCGCACCGCAAATCGCCAACCCTCAATCGTTCGCCGGGCCGTCTCATCTCCATCGACAAAGGCGGCAAGGGTGGGCAGCACCGCCCTGAGAAGGAGCCTGGCAATGATGTGATCGGGAGTCGCCGTCGGCACCGACTGCGTCCTCGGGAGCGGAGTCGCCTAAGTTGCCAAGATTCCCGCGTACGATCGAGGGGGTGACTCCCCCTGACGTTTCAAGTGCCCGGGCAGGACGAGACGGGGGCGTACGGGAATCGGTCGGCCGCGCCGGCATCCGGGGAGACGAGCGGTGCCCCGCGCGCCCTACACCACACCCTCTCCTGCGAGCCCCAGCAGGTATTCTCCGTAGCGGCTCGCGCGCAGGCGATGGCCAAGGGCGGCCAGCTCGTCGCGGGTGATCCAGCCGTTGTCGAAAGCGATCTCCTCAGGTACGGCGATGCGCCGGTTTTGTCGCTTCTCGATTGCCTGCACGAAACCGGCCGCCTCCACGAGGCTGTCGTGCGTCCCGGTATCGAACCAGGCGAAACCTCTGCCCAGGCGCTCCACCTGCAGATCCCCGCGTTCGAGATAGCGAACGTTGACGGCGGTGATCTCCAGTTCCCCGCGCTCGCTCGGTCTGATGTCGGCAGCAATCCGCACGACGTCGTTGTCATAGAAATAGAGCCCGGTGACTGCCCAGCGAGAGCGCGGATTTTCGGGTTTTTCCTGGATGGCGGTGGCGCGGCCCCAATCGTCGATGTCGACCACGCCATAGCGTTCGGGATCTGCAACCTGGTAGCCGAAGATAGTGGCCCCGGTACGACGTGTGCTCGCCCGGCGCAGCTTCTCGGTCAAGCCGTGTCCATGGAATATGTTGTCGCCGAGGGCGAGCGCACAGGGGTCGCCTCCGATGAATTTCCGGCCAATCAAGAAAGCCTGCGCAATTCCATCTGGGTGTGGCTGCACGGCGTGGCGAATCTCGAGGCCCCACTGGCTTCCGTCGCCGAGGAGCTTCTGGAAGTCGGATTGGTGCCGGGGCGTCGTGATCACCAGGATGTCCCGGATTCCGGCCAGCATCAGCACACTCAAAGGATAGTAGACCATCGGCTTGTCGTAGACAGGCAGGAGCTGCTTGCTCACCGCATTCGTGATGGGGTAGAGGCGTGTGCCTTCGCCCCCGGCGAGGAGGATGCCCTTCACGCTGCCCTCTCCGTCGTCCCTCTCATGGTCCTTCTTCTCCCGGTCGTGCCCGACCGACGTGGCGAGCCGCATTCTGTCGCGGGGTCGAATGCAGGACGGAGACCAGGGGATCTGCTTCGTTTCGGTGGACCGTGGAGGGCGGTCGTCACCGGTCCACTACGCGCGGCGACCAACCTTCCGCCTCTCTCGTTTGCCGATATGCCCCCGCGAGCGAAGGTAGCATTCAAGCGCGTCCTGCCACAGCGGCAAGGCACCGAACTCGGATGAGACCTTGGCATTGTCCAGCACACAGTAGCGTGGGCGCACCGCCCGAACCGGGTACTCCCCGGTGGCGCAGCGGGCAACACCGACCCCGAAGCCGGCACGACGAAGAATCTCGCACGCAAACTCGTGCCAGGTCGCGGAGCCGCCATTAACCACGTGGTAGATTCCGGAAGTACATCCCTCCGTCAACATCCTCATCGCTATCCGCGCGACATCGGCGGCGGCAGTCGGGGACATGGCCTGATCGTCGACGACTCGCAGGGGTCTCTTCTCCCTTGCCGCTCGAATGATGGTCTCGACGAAATTTCCCCCCCTGCCACCTACGCCCGCCGCCCCGAACAGCGAGGCGACGCGAAGGATGACGACATCGTCGGACTCGAGACGGGCGAGCGTCTCGCCCATCGCCTTGGACGCGCCATAGACGTTGATGGGTGCTATCGGGTCGCGCTCCCGCAGCGGCACCCGTCGCGTGCAGTCGCCGCCAAACACGTAGTCCGTGCTGACGTGGAAGAGGCGGGCCCGTTTTGAAGCGCACACCCGAGCCATCGCCTGCACGGCATGCGCATTGACCGCGAATGCGAGAGAGGCATCGTCTTCCGCATCGTCCACGCGGGTATGGGCTGCGCAATTGACGAGAACGTCGAAGTCGAGGCCGCCAAGGACACGCTCGACACTCCCGTTCTCCGCCAGATCCAGACTCTCGTGCGCCAGGGATTCGAGATCCAATGACGCGTCCTCGGATTCGGCGTGCGCACGGCGCAGGTCGTGCCCGAGTTGGCCTGTCGAACCCAGGAGCAGCGCTTTCACGCCCATCGATTCGCTCTAGTCGGCATGCAAACCCTGACGCCGCCGATCCTCGAATCCGCCTTCGCGAATTCCCTGCCACCACCAGCGATTCTCGAGGTACCAGCGAACGGTGCGCCCCAGCCCGTCGTGTAAGTCGACGGTCGGCCTCCATCCCAACTCCCGGCGCACTCGGGTGGTGTCGACGGCGTATCGCCGGTCGTGACCTGGGCGATCCGCAACGAATTCGATGAGATTGGCATGGGGACGGAATCGACTCTCGGGCACGAGTTCATCCATCCAGGTGCAGACCGCTCGCACCACTTCGATGTTGGTGCTCTCGGCATCTGCGCCCACGTCGTAGATGCAGCCGGGTATGCCCTGGCCAACGATCGACTCCAGGGCGCAAGCATGGTCCTCCACGAAAAGCCAGTCGCGCACATTCATGCCGTCACCGTAGACGGGAACGGGCCTTCCCTCCAGAGCAGCCAGGATGGCGACCGGAATCAACTTTTCCGGCATCTGATAGGGACCATAGTTGTTGGAGCAGTGGCTGATGATGACCGGCAGACCGAAGGTGCGGTGCCATGCCCGGGCAAAGTGGTCCGAAGCCGCCTTGCTTGCCGCGTAGGGGGAGTTCGGCCGGTACGGCGTGGACTCCGAGAAAACACCCGTGCTTCCGAGCGAACCGTAGACCTCGTCGGTCGAAACGTGCAGGAAGCGAAATGATTCCTTCTCCTTGGCACGCAAGCGACGCCAATACTCGGTCGCCACCTCGAGCAGGGTTGCCGTTCCCTGCACGTTGGAGGAGATAAAATCCATGGGGCGTTCGATGGACCGATCCACGTGGGATTCGGCCGCGAGATGGATGACCGCGTCCGGGCGAGACTCCGCGAAGATTCTGCGCAGGGTCGCTCCGTTGCGAATGTCGGTCACTTCGAGCCGGTGGTTCTCGGCGTCCATCGCCCTCCCGAGCGACTCGATGTGACCCGCGTAGGTGAGCGCATCGAGGGTCACGACGAACTTCCCTGCCGCCACCAGGCGCCGGACCACGCAGGATCCGATGAAGCCTGCCCCTCCGGTAACTATTGTGCGGTCCAACTTTCTCCCTTCTTTGGCTGACCCCTGCCGCGGGGGGCCCAATCCCGCTCGCTCCGAACCGGATCGTTCTTCGCGAGCCCCGCTTGCGGGACAGCCGCCCTAGCAAAAGGGGGTCACGAAGCCCGCGAACTTCGGCTGACGACGATCCTTGTCGGAGAGCACCGCTTCTTCTTCGGAGACCGGCCATCGGATGCCAAGTTCCGGATCATTCCACAGCAGCCCATCATCGTGATCCGGCGCATAGTAGTCGCTGACCTTGTAGACGACCTCGGTATCAGTCGCGAGCGTCATGAACCCATGGGCGAAGCCGACCGGCACCAGCACCTGATTCCACGTCTCGGCGGAAAGAACAACACTTACATGGCGCCCATAGGTCGGTGAACTCCGCCGCAGATCGACCGCAACATCGAACACCGAGCCCCGCACCACGCGCACCAGCTTGTCCTGGGCGCGGGGAGGAACCTGAAAGTGCAATCCGCGCACCGTCCCACGTGCTGCCGACCGAGAGTGGTTGTCCTGCACGAAATCGATGTCGATTCCGGACTCCGAGAGCGCTTTTCTGGAGTAGACCTCCGAAAAGAACCCACGATCGTCGCCGAACCTCTGCGGGACCAGGACCTTGACATCCGGGATAGCCAGTTCCTGGACTTGCATGAGCACCTATCTGCCGACTCCGAGATGGCTGCGCAGACCAGCCAAACTTCCAGTGCAAAGGTACTAGGCCGGACGCAGCGAAGCGCCCTTCCGCCCCAGGCGCGCCAGCTCCTCGGCCACCGCGTCGACGGTGTCCCGGAGCTGCGCGTCGCTGTGCGAGCAGCTCAGGAAGAAGCGCAGCCGCGCCGCCTTCTCCTCGACCGCGGGGTAGATGATGGGCTGCACGTTGATGCCGCGCTCGAAGAGCGCGTTTGACAGGCGCGCCGCCTTGATGGAGCTGCCGACGATCACCGGCACCACGGAAAAGCCCGCGCTGTGGCCGGTGTTGAGTCCCCGGCCTCGGGCGAGCTCGAGGAAGCGCCGGCCGCGCTCCTGCAGGTGCGCCACCCGCTCGGGCTCCGAACGCATCACCCGCAGCGCGGCGAGCGCCGCCGCCGCCGCGGGCGGAGGCATGCCCACGCTATAGAGGAAACCGGGCGCGGAGTACTTGAGGTACTCGACCAGTGCGTGCTCGCCTGCGATGTAGCCGCCGCAGCTCGCGAGCGTCTTGCTGAGCGTCCCCATCCAGATGTCCACGTCCGTGCCGTCGACTCCGAAATGCTCGCGCAATCCCGCCCCGGTGCGGCCGAGCACCCCCAGGGAATGGGCCTCGTCGACCATCAGGAAGGTCTTGTGCCGGCGCTTGACCTCAATGAAGCGCGGCAGATCCGGGCAGTCCCCGTCCATGCTGTAGATGCCCTCGATGACGACGAGCACCCGCTCGTGCCCTGCGCGCTCCTTGCGCAGGATCTGATCGAGGGCCTGCCAGTCGTTGTGCGGAAAGGGCAGCCGGCGCGCCCCGGAGAGGAGCGCGCCCTGCAACACGCTGTTGTGGATCAGGGAGTCGTGGAGGATGAGATCCTTGCGCCCGAAGAGGTGGCCGATGGTGGTCACGTTCGTGGCCCATCCGCCGACCAGCACCACGCAGTCCTCGACGCCGTACATCTGCGCGAGCGCCGCCTCGAGCTCCCGCTGCACCGGGCGTTCGCCGGAGACCGGGCGGCTCGCGGAGGCGGAGGTTCCGTAGCGGTCGATGGCCTCCTTGGCCGCCGCGCCCACCTCCTCGTGCCCGCAGAGGTCCAGGTAGTTGTAGCTCGCGTAGTTGACGTGCTCGCGGTTGCCGATGACGGTGGTGTTGCGGGCGACGCGCTGATGGAGCTTGAAGAAGGGGTTGGCGATCCCGAGGTGCTCGGCGGCCTCCTTCTGGATGTGGAGCTCCTGGTATCCGGGCAGTTGGTCGAAACGGAACCAGGCGTCTTCGACCGCGCTGCCGTCGCTCTGGATGCGCAGCGCGCCCGCCGCCGCACCCGGCGCGCCGGCGGGGCGCTTGACGCGGCGCTCGATCATCTTCTTGACGAGCTGCTCCTTGGCCTTGGCGGAGAGCCCGAAGAGAGGGCCGCGCGCCTTGTTCACGAGCGCGCCTCCATGCCCGCGAGAAACGCCTCGATCTCCTCGTCGTCGAGGGACTCCCCGTGCCGGGCCGCGAGCCCTTCCACCACCCGTGACGCGGCGCTCGCTCCGCCCGCGGCGACGCCGGCACGGCTGCCGAGCTGACCCGCGATGCGCCCTGCGAGCGCGGCGATGGACGCGCCTTCGGTCACCGCCATCACCGGCACGTGGATGTGGAAGTGCTCCTCCACCGCCATGTGCAGCTCGACCGCCATCAGGGAGTCCATTCCGAGATCATAGATCGAGGCGTTGCGTTCGACGCGTTCCACGGGCAGGCGCAGCACCTTCGCGACCTGCTCGGCAAGCAGCTCCGTCACCGTTTCCTGTACTTCCGCATCCGAGAGACCGGCGAGAAGCTCGTGGAGGTCGTCGCCTTTCGCCCCTTCCTCCGTGAAGGGATCGAGAAGCGCAAAGCGGTTCGTGCGCACCGTGCAGAGGGTGCGACGCAGGACCCGCCAGTCGAGATTGGCGACGGCGACGCCGCTCCTTCCCTCCCGCATCAGTTGCCCGAGGTGTTCGAGGGCCTGACTTGCGCTCAACGCCGCCCCGCCCGTCCGTACTTCGAGCGTGTCCCGGAGCCGCTCGTTGCGCGCGAGATAGCCGGCATCGCCGATGGGACCGAAGCCCACCGCGAGCGCGGGCAGTCCGAGGGCGAGGCGCCGCAAGGCCAGGCTCTCGAGGTACAGGTTGCCGGCGACGTAGTTCGACTGCCCGGGATTCCCGAAGCTGGTGGTCACCGAGGACAGGAGCACGAAGAAATCGAGCGCCCTCGCGCGAGTCAGCTCGTGGAGATTGAAGGCCCCGAGCGCCTTGGGATCGAAGCTCCGGTTGAAACTCTCCACGCTCTGGTGGATGACGAGCGCGTCGTCGAGCACCATGGCCGCGTGCACCACGCCGCGCAGCGGCCGGTTCCCGCGATCGATGGCCTCCATCACCTGCTCGAGCGCGGCGCGGTCGCACACGTCGGCTTGGTGGATCTCGACCTCGGTCCCGCCGGCCCGCAACTCCTCCACCTTCGCCCGCGCATCGGGAGTCGATGCTCCGCTCCGCCCGAGCAGGACGAGCTTGCCCGCCCCTTGCTCCGCGAGCCACGACGCGGTGGCGAGACCGAAGCCGCCGAGGCCGCCGGTCACCAGGTAGCTGGCCTGCCGGTCGAGCGACAGGGGCGCCGGCCTCGCCGGGGCGGGCCGGGCCGGCTCGATGCGCTCGACATCGTCGTAGGTCAGCACGATCTTGCCGATGTGCGCGGACTGCTGCATGCACCGGAACGCTTCCGTGACCCGCCGTGCGGGAAAGGTCCGGTGGACGAGCGGTCGAAACGCCCCCTGATCGAAGAGGCTCATCATCGCGCGGAAGAGGGTGCCCGCCAGATCGCTGCGCACGGCGAGCAGCTGGTCGGCGTCGATGCCGTGGTAGGAGATGTTGTTGCGGAAGGGTCGCAGCCCCACCTTGGCGTCTTCGTAGAAGTCGCGCTTGCCGAGCTCGAGGAAGCGCCCGAAGGGCTTGAGCACTTCCAGGCTGCGGCGCATCGCCGGGCCGGAGAGGGAGTTCAACACCACGTCGACGCCTTCTCCCCCGGTGATCTCCATGATCTGGTCCGCAAAGACGAGACTGCGCGAATCCAGCACGTGCTCGATCCCGAGCAGGCGCAGAAAATCGCGCTTCTGGGGCGAGCCCGCGGTGGCGAAGACCTCCGCGCCAACGTAGCGCGCGTACTGGATGGCCGCCATGCCCACGCCGCCCGCGGCGCCGTGGATGAGGAGCTTGTCTCCACGCGAAAGATCGCCGAGGTGATGGAGTGCGTAGTAGACGGTGAAGAAGACCGAAGGAATGGTGGCCGCTTCCTCGAAGGTCCAACCCGAGGGCCGGTGGGCGACCGCAGTGGTTCCGGTGGTGACGTGCGTGGCGAAGCAGGCCGGCGCGAAGCACACCACCGGATCGCCGATCCGGAAACCGGTGACGTCGGGGCCCACCGCAACCACGTCCCCGGCACACTCCATCCCCAGCGTCGCGCCCGCGAATCCGTTTTCCACCGCCTCATCCGACAGAATGCCCATGGCATACATGACGTCGCGGAAATTGAGCCCGGTCGCGCGCACCTTGATTTCGATTTCCCCCCGGCCGGGAGCACGCCGCGCCACCTCGTGCCAGCCCAGGTTGGTGAGCGGTCCCGGGGTCGCGAAGTCGAGGCGCAGGGCGCGGCGTCCTTTCACGATGCGAGGCGACTCCTCGGAGCCCGGGGTGCCCGGACGCAGGCGCTCGAGACGCGGGGCGTGACGGGCCTGTGCGCTCACCAGCACTTCGTCCTCGCCGTCGGGGTCCTCGAGCTCTTCCATCAACAGGCGCGCCGCGACGGAAGGCGCTTCGCAGCGAAGGTCGATGGTGCGGCAACGAAGCTCGGGGTGTTCGTTCGCGAGCACCCGAGCGACTCCGGCAAGCACGCTCTGCGAGGGAAAGTGCCGGGGCGGAAGCGCATCGGAGTCGATCGGAAGGGCGCCGCTCGTGACCAGCCACAGGCGCGGAGGCGCATCGAGGCCGGCGATGCGGCGCGCGGTGTGCAGGGCCGAGAGCGCTCGCATCCTGGCGGTCCCGACATCGGCCGCGGCGGGAAGGTCTTCGAGGACGAGGCCCAGCATGTGGACCACTTCCTCGATGCGCACTCCGTCTTCGTCCAGAATGCGGAACAGGCGCTCCCAGTGGCCGGCACACCCGGGATCGAGCTCGAAGGCGTCCTCCTCGCAGCGCCGGAACCCGGTCGCGGCGCCGGCGACGATCACCCGTCGTCCTCCTGAGCGCAGCGATTCGACGACGTGCGAAGCGACGGGGGTGGTATCGGCGAGCACCAGCCAGGACTCCGGCTCGGGAAGGGACGTGTCGCTGGCGACCTCGTCGTGCTCCGGGTTCCGGGCGACGATCAGAAAGCTGCTCGCATCGGCGCTCGCCACGGGCTCCGCGAGCGGCACCGCATCGGCAAAACCCCGCTTCCCGAGCAGCGTGCACCACTCGTCCTCTCCGAGCAGGCG
>CAYQVB010000096.1:0-9894 GCA_964420925.1 uncultured Ectothiorhodospiraceae bacterium
GCGCGTGATAGCCGCAAGCTCGACGCGCTCTTCGCGTTCCAGTGTCACAACGTAGCGCTTCATCCGACGCCCCTCGTTGCCGCAGCAAGGCCATGAGGGTAGCATGTCTAATACGACAAATCACAGTTGACATGACACTAGCCGCAATGTTTCACCGATTTACGTCGCGAGGGCGTCAATCTGCCGTGATAGTGGGCCGCACGGAGCGAGAGACGCTGAAGGGCGAGCCGGAATCAGACGAAGTGCCGGTGGCACTTCGTCCCGGCGAGCGGGCAAGCCAGGATGGCTTGCCCCGGTCTGCAAGCGAAGCAGGGATTGCGGAGCGCAGCAGGTAGCCGACACTACGTCGAAGCGGCTCGAGGGAGTACGGCCCGCTAGCGCGAGCAGATTGGCGTCCGCAGCAGGAAATCGGTGAAATATTGCGGCTAGAACCCCACCGGATGGCGATCCGAGCACAGGGTTGACATGATATGACTGGTTTTGAAGACTGGTCACATGGAATCCATCAATGCATCCGAGTTCAAGGCTCGCTGTCTCGCGATTCTCGATCGCGTGCAGGCCACCGGCGAGCGAGTGGTGATTCTGAAGCGCGGGCGGCCGGTAGCCGAAGTGTGGCCCGCCAGCGGCGCCCGAGCCGAGTATCCTCAGTCGGAGCTCGAGGGCACGGTCACCGAAATTGGTGACATTGTCGCGCCGGTGCTTCCAGAAGAAGATTGGGAAAGTCTTCGTCAGTGAAGGTGTTGCTCGACACGCACACATTGATCTGGTGGCTCAATGACCAGACCCGGCTCTCACCGGCCCAGCGTGAAGTTCTGGGAACCATCACCCCCGCATCGCCGGTGCTCGTATCGGACATTTCGCTCTGGGAGATAGCGACCTTGTGCAGCCTGGGACGCATCCGGCTGGGCATCCCACTGCGGGAATGGTTGAACAAGGCGGTCGCACCTCCGTTGGTGCGGCGTCAGGGCATCTCTCCGGCAATCGCGGCGGAACTCGCCGAGTTACCCGACTCGTTTCACCGTGATCCGGCCGACCGGATTCTGGTCGCCACCGCCCGGGTGCTCGGCGCCGCACTGATTACTCAGGACCGTCGCATCATCGACGCCGCCCTCGTCGATACGCTGAGTTAGTCGGGCTGTTCCTGTGGCGCGTCGACCGCTTCCGCATTCGCACTGATGTTCGACCTGAAACCCACCGATCCTTCGGCATTCGGCGCGGAAATTCGCGGCCTGGATATCGGGCATGAACTGTCCGACGCGGTGGTGGGGGAGGTTCTCGATGCGCTCTATGCGCACCGCTTCCTGGTCATCAAGAACCAGCGCCTCGACGAGGCGCGCTACCTCGCTTTCGGACGCCGTCTGGGACGGCCCGTGGCCCATCCCCTGGACCACTTGCGCATGCCCGGCTGGCCCGAGATCGAGCCGATCGGCAACGTCAACGAGAAGGACCGGGATGCGGCGGTACGAAACGGTGCCGCGTTCTGGCACACCGACCAGTCCTACGAGGCGGAGCCGGCGAGCATGATCGTCCTCTACGCCCTCGAGATGCCGGAGGTGGGTGGCGAGACGCTGATCGCCGACATGCGTTCCGCTTACGAGGATCTCGACCACGGCACCCGATCGCGCATCGACTCGCTCGTCGTGCGTCATGCCTACGAGGCGGCGCAGGGTGGCGACGGCGAGGAGCGGGCGATTCCGATTCGGACGCAGGAGCAGCGCGCTCGGCTGCCGGCCGTGCGCCACTATCTCGCGCTCCCGCATCCGGTCACCGGCGCCAGGTCCCTCTACGCGGTGGCCGGCTTCACCTGCGGGGTCGAGGGCATGGCAGACGTCGAGGCGAGCGCCCTGCTCGAGGAGCTCAAGGCACACGCGCTCCGCCCGCGCTGCGTGCGCCGGCACCGACACGAGGTCGGGGACGTTCTGGTGATCGACACTTTACAGACCCTGCATGCCGCCCTCCCGAGCGAGTTTGCCAGTGGCGAGCGCGATGCCCGCCTCCTGTGGCGTCTCGGCATCAAGGGCCCACCGAAGCTGCGCGTGCGGGAATGGCGTTGGCGTGCGCCTTGAGGGTGCTTGTCGTGAATCAGCACTTTCCTCTCCTCTTCTCGCCCCTCACTCTGCGCGGGGTCACCTTGCGCAACCGCATCGTGTCCACCGCGCACGGCACCTTCATGGCGAGCGGCGGGCTCGCCAACGATCGCATCGCCGCCTACCACGAAGCGCGGGCAAAGGGAGGGGCGGGGCTCGTCATCTGCGAGGCCGCCTCGGTGCACGACACCGCGATCGGCGCGGGGCGCTACGCCGCCGCCCATACCGATGCCTGCATCGAGCCCTACCGCCGGGTCGTCGAGCGGATCCGCACCCACGGGGCGGCGGCCTTCGGCCAGCTCTACCATCCCGGGCGCGGCGACATCGCGGGGTCGAGCGACGACGGAACGGTTGCCGTAGCCTACGCGCCCTCTGCGTTGCCCTGCGAACGCAACCAGATCGTCCCGCGGGAGATGACGCTGGCCTTGATTCAGGCGGTGGTCGACTCCTACGGAGCGGCGGCGGCACGCATGCGTGAGGCGGGCTTCCAGGGGATCGAGGTGATGGCCCACCACGGGCATCTCGTGTCGCAGTTCCTCAATCCGCGCATCAACCGGCGTGGCGACGCGTACGGGGGCTCGGAACGGGCGCGCTTTCGCTTCCTGCACGAAGTGCTCGAAGCGGTGCGTGCCCGGTTGGATGACGACATGCCGCTCGGGGTGCGGGTGTGCGCCGACGAGATGGACGAAACGGGCCTCGACGCGGAAGAGGCGCTCGCGGTGTGCCGCGCGATCGACGGCACCGGGCTCGCCGACTACCTGAGCATCAACCTCGGCTCGACCTCGAGCTTCCGCGGCGGGGTGCACGTCGTTGCCCCCATGGCGCTCCCGCCCGGCTACATCGCCCCCTACGCACGGGCGATCCGGTCGGCCGTCGGACTGCTGGTGATCGCGACGGGCCGCATCAACGAACCGCGCATCGCCGAGCGCCTGCTCGCGGAAGGCGCCGCCGATCTCTGCGGCATGACGCGGGCGCAGATCTGCGACCCGGAGCTGGCGGCGAAGTCGCGCGAGGGTCGGGCCGACACGATCCGGGTGTGCATCGCCTGCAACCAGGCCTGCATCGGCCACGGGGCGAAGGGCGCGCCGATCTCCTGCATCCAGTACCCCGAGAGCGGTCGCGAACAAACCTTCCTCCCACGGCCGCGCGCTGCGCGCCGCCTCCGGGTGTTCGTGGCCGGCGGCGGTCCGGCCGGGCTCAAGGCAGCGGCGGTGGCCGCCGAGTGCGGCCATTCGGTGACGCTCTACGAAGCGAGCGAGGAGTTGGGCGGACAGGCGCTCATCGCGGCCCGCTTTCCCGGCCGTGAGGAGTTCCGGCGACTGGCGACGAACTTCGCGGGAGAGGCGCGTCGCGCCGGAGTGGAAATGCTGATCGGCGCCACGCTGACTCCCACCCTCGTGCGCGAGGGCGCTCCGGATGCCGTCATCGTCGCGACCGGTGCGAGGGACCGCCCGGTTCCGGCGGAGTTCGACGGTCACGTGGTCAGCGCGTGGCAGGTGGCGCTCGACGAAGCGGAGCCCGGCCACCGTGTGGTGATCGCGGACCGCCGCCTGGACTGGAGCGCTCTCGGAGCGGCGGAGAAGCTCGCCCGGGCCGGCCACGAAGTGCGGCTCGCGGTCGTCGGAGACGTGCCCGGCCAGAACGTGCCCGCCGGGGTGCGCAGTCACGCTCTGGGCGAGCTCGACTCCCTGGGCGTCGAGGCGCGGCCCCACCTCGCGCTGACCGGGTTCGGTGACGGGGTAGCCCGCTTCCGGCACACGCTGAGCGCCCGAGAAGTGAATCTCTCCGGCGTGGACACCCTGGTGCTGGCGGAAGGCGCGGTCTCGGACACGTCGCTGGAAGAAGGGCTTGCCGACTACCCCGGCATCATCCGGCTTGCCGGCGACTGTCTCTCGCCCCGCAGCGCGGAGGAGGCGGTGCTGGAGGGCCTGCGGTCGGGATTGATCGGAGTGGACTGAGCGGATCGATGCTTTGAATCCCGAAACCCGAGTGGGGTAGATTCCATTGCCGCGCAGGTGGCGACAAACAACCGGTCCGGGCGCTGGCTCCGAGGTTCTCCGCCGAGGAGTGTCGTGTCCGGCATCCCTGAACAGGAGGAGAGTAGATGTCCAGCAATTCCTTTTCGAGACGCAAGTTCCTCGGCGGCTCTGCCGCGCTCACCGCCGCCTTCGGCACCGGCATGTGGTCGACGAGCGTCGGAGCCCAGGGCGAGAAGGTGCTCAACGTGCGCCTCATCCGCGATATCCAGATCCTCGATCCGGGCTACATGATCGGGGGTGCGGAGGTGACCACCCAGTTCGCGGTGCTGCCGCGCCTCGCCGAGGTCCCGGCCGGCGACAGTTGGAGCTGGCGGCCCTCCGTGTACGTGAACAGCATCGGGCACCGTGATCCCACCCATATCGACTTCGAGCTGAAGCCCGGTCTGATGTGGAGTGACGGGTTCGGCGAGTTCACCACCGCTGACGTCAAGTTCTCCTACGAGCGCATGAAGGAGTCGGAGTGGAGCGGCAAGTGGGACGCCCTCGACCACGTCGAGATCCACGACGCCTACCGCGGTACCCTGGTGATGAACCGGCCCTTCGCCCCGATCTGGCTCACCGCGCTCGCGCGCTCGACCAGCGCCATCGTGTGCAAGGCGGCCTTCGAGGCCAAGGGGATCACCCAGTACACCACCGACGTTCCCGCCCAGCTCGGTCCCTACCGGATCCGTGAATGGCGTCCCAAGGAGCGGATGGTCTTCGAACGCAATCCCGACTGGCCGCTCGAGCAGCCCTGGTTCGACGTCATCAACTACATCAACATCGAGGACGCCAATTCCGCCGAGCTCGCCTACGAGGCGGGCGAGGTCGACATGACCGAGGTCACTCCGATCTCCGCGGTGCGCTACACCGCGAACCCGCCCGAGGGCAGCGTGGTCAAGGCGACGGGCGGTCTGCGCTACACCTGGATGGGGATGAACACCGAGCACCCTCTCCTGAGCGACATCCGGGTCCGCAAGGCGATCCAGCACGCCGTCGACGCCGACTCGATTCTCGAGGCGGCCTACGGCGGAGTCGCGCCCCGGTCCTATGGCATCGTGCCGCCGGGGCTCATCGGGAAGCGCAACGAGTCCAAGTACTCCTACGATCCGGCCAAGGCGAGCGAGCTCCTCCAGGCGGCGGGGGCCACGGATCTGAGCCTTACCCTCCAGACGCTCAACCTTCAGGACCGCGTGACCGCGGCGCAGATCATCCAGGCCAACCTCGCCGAGGTCGGCGTCACGGTGGAGGTGGTGCCGCTCGATTCCGGCCCCTTCTGGAACCTGGGTCAGGAGTCCAAGGGCGACGCCTGGAAGGACCTGCAGCTCTGGATCATGCGCTACGGCGGTTCACCCGATCCCTTCGATCACTTTCAGTGGTTCGTGCGCGGCCAGGTCGGCATCTGGAACTGGGAGCGCTGGTCGGATGACGAGTTCGAGGCACTCTACGAGGCCGGCATCGCGGAGACCGACATCGAGGAGCGCAATCGCATCTATCTCCGCATGGGCGAGATCATGGAGGACACCGGCGCCTACGTGTGGCTCACGCACGAACCGCCCTTCTTCATGCATCGGGACTGGCTGAGCCCCGGCCTGGATCCGTCCGGCCAGTTCGACTTCACCCAGATGTCCCGAATCGGGTAGCGTCACCGGCGGCGCGGGTTTGGCCCGCGCCGCCGAGCTTCCGATCGCTTGCCGCGCGCATCAGCCGGAATGGCGCGCCGAATCGAGATCGAAGTCTTGCGCCACCGGGCAACCCCGACTTGCATCTGTCGCCGCGCCTTCCGGCGCGGCGCAAGGCTTGGAGATCCGGGATGGCGGCGTGATGCTTCGCGGCGCGGGCGCGGGTCGCGACGCCGTCCTGCTCATGAGCCCTCGGGGGTGAGGCTTTAGCGCATGCTGATCTATGCGCTGAAGAGGGTGGGCCTCGCCGTCGTCATCGTGTTCTTCGCGATGCTGGTGCTCTTCAGCCTCATCCACGTCATCCCCGGCGATCCGGTCTCGATCGCGCTCGGGCCGCGGGCGACGGCGGAGATCCAGGCCAAGTACGCGGAGCGCCTCGGCCTCAACGATCCCTTCGTCGTGCAGTACGGGCGTTTCATGTGGAATGCGCTCCACGGCGACCTCGGGCGCGACGTGTTCACCGACCGCTCGGTGACCCTGACCGTGCTCGACCAGATGCGCTTCACGGTGATTCTCGCGCTCACCGCGCTCGGCTGGGCCGCGCTCGTCGGCATCCCGCTCGGCTGCTTTTCCGCGGTGCGGCGCAACACCTTCCTCGACAAGTTCACCGGGGTGATCTCGGTGGGCTCGATCGCGGTGCCCTCCTTCGTGGTCTCGATCTGGGCGCTGCTCTTCTTCTCCATCATGCTGGGCTGGTTCCCGGTCATCGGCGCCGGCGAGCGCGGCAACCTCGCGGATCAGGCCTGGCACCTGGTGCTGCCCGCCTTCGCGATCGGGCTCGGCTGGGTGGGCTACCTCGCCCGCCTGGTGCGCGCCTCGATGCTGGAGGTGATGGGGGAGAACCACATTCGCGCCGCCCGCGCCTTCGGCCTGCCGCCGGCAATGCTCGTCTACCGCTATGCGCTCAAGGTCGCGATCCTCCCGACCGTCACCCTGCTCGGGGTGGGGATGGGCAACCTGCTCTCGGGCGCGGTCTTCGCGGAGATCATCTTCGCCCGGCCGGGAGTCGGGAAGCTCATCGTGGACATGGTGGTGACCCGCAACTTCCCCGTGGTGCAGGGCGCGGTGCTGCTCACCGCGGTCCTTTACGTGCTCACCGTGCTGATCGCGGACCTCGTTGCCGCGAGCCTCGACCCCCGTGTCCGCAAGAGCCTCTGACGCCGCGGCCCCGACGCCCGCCGGCGCTCGCGCGCCGCGCCGCAAGCGGCGCTTCGCGCGCACGCGCCGCCTCTTCGGCGATCCGCTCGGGTTGAGCGGGCTGGTGCTGGTGCTGGTGTTCTTCGCGAGCGCGGTCTTCGCGCCCTGGCTGACCCCGCACAGCCCCTCCAAGATCAACGTCAAGCACCGCTTCGAAGGCCCCTCCGCCACCTTCCTGCTGGGCACCGACCAGCTCGGCCGCGACACCCTGACCCGGGTCCTCTACGGGGGCCGGGTCGCGCTCCAGGTGGCGGCGATCGCGGTGTCGATCGGGCTCTTCGCGGGGCTGGTGCTGGGGATGCTCGCGGGCTACGGGCCGCGCTGGATGGACAACGCGCTGCTGCTCGTCTTCGACACCATCAATTCCTTCCCCGCCATCATGCTCGCGCTCGCCATCATCACTCTGACGGGTCCCAGCCTGCACATGGTGATCGCGGTGATCATCATCACCTCGATCCCGAGCTACGGGCGCATCGCGCGCACCCAGACCCTGGCGCTGCGCGGCACCGAGTTCATCCTCGCCGAGCGCGCGCTCGGCGCGGGCCCGATCCGGGTGCTCGGGCGGCACGTGATGCCGAACGCAATCGGGCCGCTCCTCATCCTTGCCGCGATGAACGTGCCGGTGGTGGTGACCATCGAGGCGGGCCTGAGCTTCCTCGGGCTGGGGGTACGACCGCCCACTCCGAGCTGGGGCAGCATCCTCGCCGACGGCCGGCAGGTGATCCGCGAGACGCCGTGGCCGGTGATCGCGGGCGGCCTGCCCCTCATCCTCACCACCTTGGGATTCACCTTTCTCGGCGAGGCGTTGCGCGACATCTTCGACCCGCGCCTGCGCCGCTCCACGTGAAGGGCTCGGCCTGAGTCCATGGACAATCAACAGCTCCCGTCAATCATGGAAACGTCCGTGAAAGTGCCCCGACGCCATGCTCGAGCGGTGGGAACGGCGCCGGCATCGCGGCGTGGCACCGCCCTTCGGGGCATGGGCGGGAATTGCCGATGAACGATGTCCTCGACATCCGGAACCTGAGCATCCGATTCGCCACCGACTACGGCCCGGTGCACGCGGTGCGCGGGGTGAGCTTTTCCGTGCCCCGGAACAAGGTGGTGGGGGTGGTGGGCGAGAGCGGCTGCGGGAAGACCACCGTGATCTCCGCCGCGATGGGCATGCTCGCGAACAACGCGGACGTCGGGAGCGGGGAGGTGATCTTCGAGGGCCGCAATCTGCTGGACCTCTCCGAACCGGAGCTTCGCGAGATCCGCGGCGAGCGCATCACGATGGTGTTCCAGGATCCGATGACCGCGCAGAACCCGGTCATCTCCATCGGGCGGCAGATGGTGGACATCCAGTACCGGCGCCGGAACCTGAGCAAGAAGCAGAAGCGCGAGGCCGCGGTGGCGATGCTGCGCCGGGTCGGCATCCCCGATCCGGAGACCCGGATCGACAACTTTCCCCATGAGCTTTCCGGGGGCATGCGCCAGCGCCTCTCGATCGCGATGGCCCTCATGATGCACCCGGCCCTGCTCATCGCCGACGAGCCCACCACCGCGCTCGACGTGACGATGGAGGGCCAGATCATCCACCTCCTGCGCGAGCTTCAGGACGAGCTCGAAGCGTCGATCCTCTTCGTATCCCACAACCTCGGACTCATCGCCGAGCTCTGCGACGAGGTGGTCGTGATGTACGCAGGGGAGGTGGTCGAAAAGGGCACCTGCCACGACATCTTCCACCGTGCGAGCCATCCCTACACCCGTGCCCTGCTCGAATGCGATCCGGCGCGGGTGCTCGAGCGCACCGCCCGCCTCCCCACCATCACCGGCGACCTGCCGGACCTGCACGATCCGCCTCCGGGCTGCGTCTTCGTCGATCGCTGCCCGGTCGCGCTGGCGGATTGCGCCGGGACCCCACCGCGCGAGCATGCACTCGGCGCCACCCACTGTGCACGCTGCCACCTCCTCGATGCCGGAACGCCTGCTCGAAATTGAGCGCCTGCGGGTGCGCTACCGGCGCATGGGGCTGATGCGCGCGCTGATCACGGGGGTGCAGGACCCCTGGCTGGACGCGGTGCTGGACGTCTCCCTCGACCTCGACTCCTCGCAGACCTACGGCCTCGTCGGGGAGAGCGGTGCGGGCAAGACCACCCTCGGGCGCGCGGTCATCGGTCTTTCCGACACCCACTCCGGCTCGATCCGTTTCCGGGGACGCGAGCTCACCGGACTCGCCGAGAGCGCCTACAAGCCGCACCGGCGGGAGATCGGGATGATGTTCCAGGATCCGGTGGCGAGCCTGAGCCCGCGGCTCACAGTGCGCTCCCTCATCACCGAGCCCTTCCACATCCACGACGTGAAGCTTGCCGACCCGGACGCGCGGGCGGAGGAGCTGCTCGGTCTCGTCGGGCTCGGGCCCGAGTTCTTCGGACGCTACCCCCACGAGCTCTCGGGGGGGCAGGCGCGACGGGTCGGAGTGGCCCGCGCGCTCGCGCTCGAGCCCCGCCTCATCATCGCGGACGAACCCACCGCCGGCCTGGACGTGTCGGTGCAGGGGGAAATCCTGAACCTGATGGCCGAGCTCCAGGAGCGGCTCGGCCTCGCCTACCTGATCATCACCCATAACCTGCCGGTGGTGCGCCACGTGAGCGACCGCCTCGCGATCATGTACCTCGGTCGTTTCGTGGAGCAGGGCAGCTCCGAGCGGATCTTCGCGCGGCCCGCCCACCCCTATACCAAGGCCCTGCTCGACGGCATCCCGCAGCCGGACCCGGACCGGCGCCGCAAGACCGTCTCCATCGAAGGCGAGGTGCCGAGCCTCGAGAACCGCCCGAGCGGCTGCGAGTTCCATACCCGCTGCCCCTACGCGAAGGCGCGCTGCCGCGAGGAGGCCCCCGGCCCCACCGAGCTCGAGCCCGGCCACAC
>CAYQVB010000097.1:0-3540 GCA_964420925.1 uncultured Ectothiorhodospiraceae bacterium
ATGAAGGTCTTGTAGTAGAAACCGGCGGGCAGCAGGCGCGAGGCGAGGTTGTTGAGAGAGCCGATGTCGAAGTCGAGGGAAGGCCAGTGATTCTGGCTCGTGCAGGAGAGCCCGTCGAAGAGCTCGACCTGGGTGGCGCGCAGGTTGGGCTCGGCACGCGCGCCCCGGCGAAGCCGGATCAATGCGTTCGGCTCCTCCACCCCGGCGCCCACCACCCCGCGGCGGCGGTGGTACTTGAAGCTGCGGCCCACCGTGCGCACCCCGTTCGCGAGCAGCGCGGAGGCGACGCTGTCGCCAGCGTAACCGCGGAGCGCGCGCCCGTCGAACTCGAAGCGAAGCTCCCGGCCGCGCTCGACGAGGCCGCCCTCGGCGTCCCGATAGGGCTGGGTCATCCTTCGATCTCCCCGACGCTCACGCCGGGCGGCGCCGAGCCCAGCACCTCGTGGGTCCACGTATCGCGTTTCACCTTGAACCAGCGCCGGCACCCCTGGGCGTGATGCCACCACTCCAGGTGAGGGCCACGCGGATTGTTCCGAAGGTAGACGTAGTCCAGCCATTCCTCGAGGGAGACCGCCTGCGGATCGGTGGGCCGCTCCAGCGTCGCGTCGCCCCCGTAAGTGAATTCGCTCTGCGCGCGTTCCCCGCACCACGGACAATCGAGCAGCAACACGGGTCCCCTCCTCCGCTCCGCCGTGCGTCAGTGCGCGCCCGGGGTAGCGCCGGCTCCCTTCTCGTCGAGCAGGCGTCCGGAATGGAATCGATCGAAGGTGAACTCGGCGTTGAGGCGGTGGGGCTCTCCCTTGGCCAGCGTCCAGGCGAACACCCAGCCCGAGCCCGGTGTGGCCTTGAAGCCGCCGTAGCACCACCCCCCGTCCATGAACAGGCCCTCCACCGGGAGCTTCCCGATGATCGGGCTGCCGTCCATCGACATGTCCATCACCCCGCCCCAGGTCCGCATGAGGCGGAGCCGGCTCATGCAGGGGAGCAGCGTGACCGCGGCCTGCACCACGTGCTCGATGAGGGGCAGGTTGCCGCGCTGGGCGTAGGAGTTGTATCCGTCGAGATCGCCTCCCATCAGCAGCTCGCCCTTGTCGGTCTGGCTGATGTACATGTGCGCCGCGCCCGAGGTCACCACCGTGTGCAGGAAGGGTTTGAGCGGCTCGCTCACCATCGCCTGGAGCACGTGGGACTCGATCGGCAGAGTCACCCCGGCCATCGCGGCGAGGCGACTGCTGTTGCCCGCCACCACGATGCCGACCCGCTTCGCGCCGATGTAGCCCTGGGTGGTCTCGACGCCCACCACGCGGCCTCCTTCGAGCCGCATGCCGACCACCTCGCAGTTCTGGATGATGTCGACGCCGCGGGAATCCGCGCCGCGCGCGAAGCCCCACGCCACCGCGTCGTGGCGCGCGGTACCTCCGCGGCGCTGCATGAGCCCCCCCATCACGGGAAAGCGCGCCTCGGGCGAGCAGTCGAGCTCCGGGATCATCGCCTGGATCTCCTCGCGCGTCATGAGCTCCGCGTCGATGCCGTTCAGGCGCATCGCGTTGCCGCGGCGGGCGTTGGCGTCCAACTGCGCATCGGAGTGCGCGAGGTTGAGGACCCCGCGCTGGCTGAACATCACGTTGTAGTTGAGATCCTGGGAGAGCTGCTCCCAGAGCTTGAGCGACCACTCGTAGAAGTGCGCGTTGGCCGGAAGCATGTAGTTCGAGCGAACGATGGTGGTGTTTCGCCCGGTGTTGCCGCCGCCGAGCCAGCCCTTCTCCACCACCGCGACGTTGGTGATGCCGTGCTCCTTGGCCAAGTAGTACGCGGTGGCGAGGCCGTGCCCGCCACCGCCCACCACCACGATGTCGTACTCGCGGCGCGGCGCCGGGCTCCGCCACGCCCGCGCCCAGTGCTCGTGGTAGCTGAGCGCGTTGCGCGCGAGGCTGAAGATGGAGTAGCGCACCGGGACGGGAGCCCCCGAGAACGAGACCGGCGGCAATCTAGTCGAGTAGTCCCCGGCGGGCAAGGTGGGCGGGATCGACACCGCTCGAGGGTCCCCCGGTTGCCGCGTGATCGATGCGTTTTCACCGGCACGGCTCCGCCCTCATCGTGAGTCGCCGGAACCCCGGGAACCGGCATCAACGGTGCAAGGGTGAGCCGGCGCCCCGGACACGGCCGGGAGCTCGGCCAGTGCGCCGAATCGAAAGGCCGCCGGCAGAAGGCCCGACAAAGCGCTGCAAGTACAGGAATGCCGTTCGAGTCGAGCCTGCCGGCGCTCAGGAGATCGATCGAATCAAGGTCTTCAACTCCATTACGGGTGCAGTTCACAGTTCCGGTTACCGTGGAACTCGCTTCGATTCAGAGACCGCCGTCACCTGGAAACTCGACTTTTGTCACCCTCCTTGCGCCTTCGCGGTGGAGAAGCGGCGGCGCTCGAGCTCGCGCTCGAAGCTCACCAGACGGCGAATGAGCGCGTTGTAGCGTGCGTGCGCGTCGCCGGGGTAGCGGCGGCGGAGGGAGTGGTAGAGGGCGAGCTCCGGGTGGCGCGGCAATGGCTCGGTGTCCGGGATCCGAACGCCCAGGGCCTTCAACCGGGGCGCACCTACTGCTACCAGCAGCGCCTCGACGCTCCGGTCGCCGCGGCCGAGCGCTTCGAGACCGGCGGCTACGAGTTCCTCTCCAGGGATGACCTCACCCGGATGCGTCATGCACTCCGCCCCGGATGAAGCATTCCACCTTGGCCCGAAATGCGTCCGCTTCGATAGCCGGATACCGGATGATCTCCGGCGCGATCGAATCGAAGGCGCACGCGAGCGTTGCCGTATCCACCAACATGCGCCCGAGCATCTGCCGGACGTCTTGAAGGTCCGTCTCGTGGCCGCGTTCGATCTTCGCCAGAGCCTGAGCGCAGAAGTCGTAGTGGAAGAAGTCAACCTGCCCGTGACGGACGATGAAGGGGCTGCGTTCCCTCCATCCCGGCACGGCCGGAATGAAGTCGTCCGGGGCCGAGAGCTCGACATTCATGTCGAGCTCGTCCTTCAGCGTGGCGATGGCTTCGAAGACGCCCGCAGGCTCCGGGTCGAGCTTCAGATCCGCATCGATCGTGGCGAGCCGCCAACCGATCGTCACCGCGGATGCTCCTCCGACCAGGTACACTCGGCCCGGCCCGCGTGCCAGCCGACCGATGCCCTGCATCAGCCGGCCGATCTTGGCCGCATCACTCGCCGAACGCATGGCGGAAAGTGTAAGCGTCCTCCTCCGGCGAAACGACCGCGCGAGCGCAGCGAGCGATTGCCTCGCGGGCTCGCGCCCCCTACCCTTGTCCCCCAGCCCCGGAGAGGTGACCGAGCGGCTTAAGGTGCACGCCTGGAAAGTGTGTGTACGTTGATAGCGTACCGAGGGTTCGAATCCCTCCCTCTCCGCCACCCATTTTCCGTAACACCTTGAGGGATGGGAACTTTTAGCGATGTCTCGGCGATTATGCGACATACTCTCCGAACTTCAATTACAAGTTCCCGGCCCAGCCCGGAGGATTGAGCGTCATAGTACTGA
>CAYQVB010000098.1:0-11234 GCA_964420925.1 uncultured Ectothiorhodospiraceae bacterium
GCGGCGAGCATCCGTTTCACCGGCGACGGCGACCCGCGCACTGACACCGCCTCCCACGGCACCCCGATCCGCTTCCTCGGCGCTGCCCGGGCCTGGTGCCGCATTCGCAATGTGGTCGGCGATACCTGCGCGCTGGTGCGCCGCGATGCGTTCCAGGCGGCCGGCGGCTTCAACGAGGAGTACCGCGTCGGACTCGAAGACCTCGCCTTCTTCAACCGCCTCATCCACGCCGGCTATCGGATCGAGCCGATGCCCGACCCCACCTACTTCTATCGCTTCGGCAACACCAGCACCAAAAAACTCAACCGCTCACCCGAAGCCGCACAGCTCCGCGTGCTCGCACCCTACATCCAGGGACTCGGCAGCGAAGAACGCGCCTTCCATTCCTTCGCCGCCGCCCGGGTACACGCTCCGGCCATCCGGATCCGGCGCGGGAGGATCATGTCGATCCTCGCCAGAGTCCGGCGATGGGTCTGGCGGCGCTGCGTGCGGTGGATATCGTGGCCCGCACGCCGGCTCAGGGCGGGAAAGTCGGCCGGGTCCCGCAGCCCCCCCGCCGCCGCGAACCGGGGAGACGCACCGGAAGCGCGCCGGCGCCGCCTCAGTGAATGAGAACGAAGAGTCCCGTCGTGACGGCTGCCGCCACCGCGAGCTGCGAGAGCAGCTTCAGGAAGTCACTCGGCCTTCTTTCTCTCCGGAGCTCCACGCTCTGCTCGAGCAGCGGCGGCGCCGGGTCCTCGGGTATTCGAGGAATGTCCTCGCCTCCCGGGGCGCCCACCAGCATCCCCGTCCTGCGGGCGTATCGGATCACGTCTTCCAGCACCTTCCCGCCGCCGCTCTTCTCGTCCCTGCTTCGCGCGGTGGCCAGGAGGTTCAACGCATCCACGTTGACGTCGAAGTCCTGGATGTGCCGGCGAATGCGGGCCGCTTCCTGGTTGAGCTCCCTGATCGACTTCTGGATACCGGCCAGCCGCTCCAGCGCCACCGCCAGCCGCTCGTCGCTTCGTGTATCGGTATCTGCCTCCATCGTGGTCCCCGCCGCGTGTGCCTCGGTCCGGTTCCTTCAACCCTGAGCGCTTGCGGAGCTGCGACCGCGCCTGGACCACATCCTCCTCTTCCCTTCCAGCTTCGGCGGCTCGCGGGTATGCCCGCGGACCGCCACCTCGAGAGTCGTGCCCCCTTCCGTGCCGTGCGTGCCGCCCCGGCTCCGATGGTAGGCGAGCAGTTTACTGAACTCGCTCGCCATGGGACTCGCTCTTCCTCTCATGCCCTCCACTGTCGCCACGAGAGCCGGTCTCACCGACGAGTAGCTGTAGAGCTTCCTGAAGTGCTCGCGATTTCTGCGGCTCCTCTCTCTGAGTACATCCACGTCCGCGAAGACCTTCTTTATCTGGGGTCCGAGAGCCCCATCCCGTAACACCTCCAACACCCCGTCCCTCGCCACTCTCGCGAGAGGAGGGACGTTCGTTCCAACGACCGGGAGGCCCATTGCCAGCGCATCCGTGAACTTGGCGGGCATTTGATAGTTCGCGACCACGTGGTTCCGGTCCTGCAAGAGACAGACCAGATCCCCCGCACGGAGATAGGCGGGAACGTCTTCGAACGAAACCCTCGGCAATACTCGTACGAGCTCAGGGTCCGGAACCTTCAAGTGCCGGCGTAACGCCTCATCTCCCGGCGAGCCGACGATCAAGAACTTGTACCCATCCGCAGCCAGGTCGGCTACGGTGTCCGCAAGCAGCGCCAGCCCTTTGTGCTGTACCGGTGTACCGAGAAAAACGACAACCTTGTCATCATGACCAAACCCGAGGATCCGCCTTGCGCGCTCCCTTGGATACACGGACGGATCGAAGTCCACTTCATCCCTGGCGTGTGGAATCAACGTACCCCCGTATCTCTCTTGCAGCTCCGGGCTGGCAACGGTAACTCCATCAAAAAAGGGAATCAGATTCTCGCTATAGCGTGTCCACTCCTCTCGATATGGAGACGCCAACCTCTTGTTTCCCTCGAGCCCCCGCACGTCATCCAGCGTCATGGGTTCTCTATGCTCGAAGAACCCCAGCTCATAGTCATCGACATCCAGCAGAAGCGGTCGATTCCTCACCTCCTTCGCCAACACGCCGAGCGCCATGGACGGCAGGCGCGCCTTTGATACATAGAGAATATCCCCGTCAATCTGCCGGGCCACGTCCTCCATTCGCGAGAAGTGTGCCGGGAACTCGCCACCGGGAAAGGTCTTGATGGTTACTCGTCCACCACTGCGAACAGGCTCCCAGACCTCCCCCTCCGAGCTCAGGAAGCAGGCACCGACGATCTCCACCTCCAGCTCCTGCCTCAACATGTCGGCCAGAAGATACGCACGCCCGAGTGCATTGTGTGCACAACACCACGCAATCACCGAGACCTTCGGCCTCGCTTCATCCCGTCGTGTGCATGTCCTCTGGTCCGGAACCTTGCGGGCCTTCCTGGCCGCTCTCGCCTCACCTGCCAGCATCTTCATCTTCGCAGGCATGTCGGGTGCGGGGACCCTCCCTCGCGCAACTTCAGTCCGTTCCGGGGGGGGGCTCGTCGCGACGCCTCGGTGAGACCTCAGCGCCCGTCGTACCCGGTCCCTTTGGCGCCTCAACATGCGAAAGGGAAGAGTAACCCTCCAACTGAAGGTGCGATGGAGTCCCTCGAGCGCCCTCTCCTTTTTTTGTACCTTCTTCTCGAGCTCATCTGCTCGTAACCGCTCCTCGTGGACCCGCTCCGACTGCGCCTTTATCCGCTCCGACTGCGCCTCTAGCTGCTCCGACTGCGCCTTCACGCGCTCCGACTGTCTCCTGATGTGCTCCGATTGCCTTCTGAGCTTGGCTCCATGCCTGAGGAGCCTGTGTCGCAGTTGGTTTCGCTCCGCTCCAAGCCTCTCCAACCCTTCACTGCCCCGCCGCAGCGCCTCCTGCAGGGAGGTCTGTGTGGACTCCAAATCCAGAAGGTTCTGTCGTGCTACCAATCCCACATCGCTTACGGTCTGCAACCCACCTGCTTGGCCGCTCTTCAACTCCCTCCAGAGCTCGCTCTGCTGCGGAGTAAGATACATCTCACTGGTAGCCTCCGGAGATCGGTGTCTATACAGGTCCTCCCGCACAAACTCCTCCACCACGTCCGCACCGGGCACGCGGAGATGTTCCACTCCCAGGTCTTCCAACTGCTCGAGTGTCCGAGTCAGGGTCTGCACCGGTTCGAGCATCAGTGCACGGTGCTCGATGAACACCCGGTGAAATCCCTCTGTTGCAGCCAAGGCATGCCGATTGTATGCCTCCCAGAGCGCCAGGCTTCCGGCCACCGCGAAACCGTTTCTGAAGCGAAGTGACTTCGCTGTTTCGATGGGGTTCCGGGTCACGAGGACGTACACCGCACCGTGAAGATAGTCCCGAACTACAGGAAGCAGAAGGCAGAGTCTCGGCTCCTTGATCACCCACAGGGGATGGTCTTCGAGTGTGGCCAGCACCTCCGAGAAGTTTCGCCGCTCAACCTTCAAGCTCTCATGAGCAATGCTGTGAACGTCAAAGCTGCCGATCTTCCACCAGTCCGAACCACTTGCTTCCAGTAGTCGGTCACAGATTCCACGCAAGTCGCGGCGCTCGAAAAAACCTTGTGGATTTTCGACGTTCGCGCTCGTGAGATCCTTCTTCTCCCCGACATATGCGCCACATGACTCGAGTAGCCCGGTAACCACACTCGTCCCGGATCGATGCATTCCAAGTACAACGAGTCCGCCGGGGGACCTGCCTGACCGACTCCGGGTGCGCACTCTAAGTACTCCACCCCCTAGTTGAGCCGGAGAACCGTCGACGTTATGGCCGCCAGGCGGAATAGAATCTCGGAGATCGTTGCTGCGATCTGCAGGTTCTTGACGGGCACCTTCGGGAAGATGACGAGCTCATCGCCCTCGCGAATCTCGACTGCGTTCTTGTCCTGTTCCAGGTCTCCCCGCACCACCTCACCGTTGCGGCGCCTGATCATCAGCCTGGTTTCGTCGGCCCGTTCGGTGTACCCACCCACCCGGGCCAGATAGTCTTTCAGTCCGTCTCCTGGCACGTACACCAGGGCCTGAGGCGCCATGACCTCTCCGCTCACCAACACCACCCGGGATCGCTCCGGAATCACCACCACGTCTTCGGGTTGAAGGCGCAAGTCAGCGACCGCGCCGTCTTTGGTCACGACCAGGATGCCTTGCGGCTCGACCCGGCGGGCTCTCTCCACGAACTTCACAATCAACTCCGCCTCCTGGACTCGGATCGCAGACTCCGCGTCGGTCTGCGAAGTTGCTCCCAGGACGGTAGTTTCCAGCCTCGTGAGGCTCTCCTCGAGCGCTTCCTTCTGCCGGCGCATTACGCTCTTGCGTCTCAGGAAGATGGAGTCGGTGTCGGCGAGCTCGGGGTCGACCTCGACGTTGTCCAGCAGTGCAAGGAGGGTGGCGCCTCTTTCGACGGAGAATTGCGACGGCCCCAGGTGGCTCTCCCTTACGCTCACCATCATCGTGGGATGGCGCTGATCGATGTGGAACTCCACCCGATCGCCGTCGCGCACCGTCTCCGACAGGAATTCGGAGAGGGAAATGTACTTCGAGTAGGGGCCACCTTCCCGGTAGCCGCGAATGGAAGCGTGCGAGACCCCGGCCTCGGGTCTCGCCATGTCCGCCAGCTCTTCACCCGATACGCCACCTTTGGAGATCTCGAACTGGTACTCGTTGCGCGCGCGGCCGCTTACTTCGACCGCGCCGCCTTTCGGCCTCACCACGATGGTGTCGCCGTCCATGAACTGCAGGTGTGGGAGGGCACCTTCGAGAAGAAAGCCATAGAGGTCGACTTCGTGCAGGGTCTCGTCCCCTCGCCTCACCGTCACCCGACGATAGCTTCCCTGTCCGGGGTCGACTCCCCCGGCCCGACTCAGAAAGTAGAGCAGGGAGTCCGAAGACACCCCGGCAAAGCTGCCGGGAGTCCTCACATAGCCCGTGACGTAGACGATCACCGGGCTCGTGCCCTCGAGGTTGGTGTACACGTTGACGTTCTGGGTGAATACGGTCGCCACCGCCCTCCTGATCCTGGAGGCCAGATCGCCGTTTCTGATGCCCGCCACCCGAATCGGGCCGATATCGGGGACGAAGATGTTCCCCTGCGCGTCCACCACGACGACGTCGGCGTAGTCGACGGCCCCCCACATTCTGAGTGTGATGTGGTCCCCGGGGCGCACCAGATAGTCGGGGTTCAGCCCGTCCTCGCGTTCGCCCTGGAACCCTCCCTCGAAAAGCTTCTCTCCGAAGGGGCGGACCTCCCCCGACCTGCCAGCCGGTACCGCAGCGCCCGCAGGAGCGGCATTGCCCCGTGACTGGGCCTCGGCGCGGGGTCCGGCCAAGGGTACGGCGAGCAGCGCTCCAAACAGGACCGGCAGGAGGAGGAGGCGAACCCCGGTGACGCGAGAAGGCATTCTCACAACCCCATGTGATCGTAGATCGAGGCCAGCACGAGAGCCCCGATTCCGTATATCAGACTGGCCGAGAAGAACACAATCAGCGTATTCATGAAATGTTCCGGTTCGATCGCCTCGTCCGGCAGGGCCGGCTTCACGAAGGGGATCAGGTAGCGCTGCTTGCGTTGGGCGTCCGCTCTCGCTACCTCCAGCGAAGCGAGCGCGGACGAGTATCGGTGCTGGGCGAGCTCCTGCTCCAGCAGCAGGGGCGCATAGCCGTCGATCAGCCGGGTGAGGTCCGAGCCCCCCTCGCTCGCCAGCCGCGCGCGCTCACTCTCGACCTGCTGCGTCAGGGCCGCCACGCGGTTTTGCAGGGTCTTCACCTGAACGCTCTCCGAGTGCATGACGCTCTGCGTCTCGAGCAGCTCGGCCTTCGCCCCCGCCAGTTGACTTTCGAGGGCGGTGATGATGCTGAGCACCGCCGCGGTCTCCTCCCCCGGGTCGATGGAGCGGCTCTCGTTGCGGAAGCGGGTGATCGCCTGGTTCGCCTGCCGGACCAGCGCCTCCGCCTGCTCGAGCTCGAGGCGGGCGAAACGGAGCGTGTCGTCGGTGATCCGCTCCGACATCCGGTTCACCAGCCGCTCGCTCAGCTCGATGATCGTGCCCGCGATCTTCTGTGCCGCATCGGGGTCGAAGGCCCGCACCCTGAGCACCGTGATGTCGGTGCCCGTCTCCACCTCCACTTCGACCTTGTCGCGGTAGTACTCGAGGAATTCCTCTTCCGTCGCATCCGGCTCCAGCCGGGAGAGGGTGTCTACCGTGGGCGCGGTGTAGTGCCTCCTCAGGTCGAGCCTCCGGTCGAGCTCGTCGAGCATGTCGCGGGCGAGGATGTAGTCGCGCACAATGCTCGCATCGTCCCCCGCCCGGGTGGTGGCCGCCGGCCCTAGCATGCTGGCGAGCAGCCCGGTGGCGGGCGCCTGCTCTCCGGTGCGGATGGCGTATCGGGTCTCGGAGACGAACACATCCGACGCCACCAGACCATAGTAGAAACCGGTCATCATGGTGGGGATCCCCACCATGATGAGAAAGGGACGCAGGACGGACCACCACCGGCTCCGGCTCCCGGGCAGCGCGGACCCCCGGCCCGGGGCGGGGACGCCCGCCGCACTGGTCAGACTCGCTTGCCCGGCGCCGGCCATCGCGTCTGCTATCTCCTCTCCATGAGCCGTTCATACATATCCATCGCCTCGTCCACCGTCTCGTAGAGGGTCAGACTCCCCCGGGTGAGCACCGCGGCGAAGTCGCATTCCGCCCGGATCGCCTCGGGATTGTGGGAGACGAGGATCACCGATGCATGACTGGCCCTCTCCTTGAACGCCCGGCGGTACTTCCTGCTGAAGCGCGCATCTCCGGTCGCGATGACCTCGTCGACCAGGTAGCAGTCGAACTCCACCGCGAAGCTGATCGCGAAGGCGAGCCGGGCGCGCATGCCCGAGGAGTAGGTCCGGATGGGCATGTCGAAGTAGGGGCCGAGCTCGGCGAAGTCGCGGGAGAAACGCTCCACCGCGCGAGGGGATTCTCCGTAGATCCGGGCCACGAAGCGCGCTCCCTGGCGCCCCGTCATGTTGGGACTGAATCCCCCGCTGAATCCCATCGGCCACGAGACCCGGACGTCCTTTTCCACCATGCCGTGGTCCGGCGGCTCCACCCCGCCGATGATGCGCAACAGGGTGGATTTGCCGGCCCCGTTCACTCCGAGAATGCCGACGCTCTTGCCGGTCGGAAACACGGCGGACACCGAATCGAGCACGGTGTGCCGGCCGGATCCCAGCCGGTACGATTTGGAGATCTCCTTGAGCTCGATCACCGGATGGGGACCTCACTGGGCGTGCATGGCGATGAGGATGTGGCGGCGCAGCGCCCGGTGGAGCAGGCAGGCGAGAAACAACGCGATCAGCAGCGAGAACAGCGCGTAGGGATAGCTGGCGTACTGGTTCTCGAACTCGTGGAAGAAGGCCGAGCGCATCAGCTCGATCATGTGCAGCAGGGGATTCAGCAGGGCCAGGTCCCGCACGTCCGGCGGCAGCATGCCGGAAGTGAAGAACACGCCGGATATCCAGAACAGCGGGCGCAGGACCACCGCCGGCACGATGCGCTCGACCGCCGGGAAGAGCGGCTCGAGCGCCCCGCAGGCGGCTCCGAACCCGAAGCCCGCCAGCCCCATCGCGATCAGCCAGCCGAACGCCTCGATCGGCCTTTCGATCCGCACCTCGATCCCCAGAGCCCGCATCGCGGCAAGCAATCCGACGAACACGACGATCGCGGTGGCGGTCTCGAGCAGAAAGCGCGCGACCATCACATCGAAGGCGGTCACCTGGGGGTAGACGAGCAGGGCCTTGTTGGCGCTGACTCCCCGGAGCGTAGCGGTCACCACGTCGCGAAACAGGAAGAAGGGAAGGATGCCGGTGATCAGGAAGGGCACCGCCGGCATGCCGGCCGGCAAGGACTTGCCGCCGACGGAGAGGATGAGGGCGAAAGCGGCAACAAAGGCCACCGGCTCCACGAAGGCCCAGAGGTAGCCGAGCCGTTGCCGCGCGAACTTGACGTTGACCTCGCGCAGGACGAGGGCATGGATGACCCGCGCCTGCACTCCAGCGCTTCGGAGCCCTGCGCTCCAGCGAACGGAGTTCGCGCGCACGCGGCCTCAGGGCGAAACCGGAGCCAGGAGACCGGCCCGGGCCCAGTAACCGTTCGTGCCTTCGCACACCAGCCCCTCTTCATCTTCTCCGGGGATCGCGGTGCTGACCGCGGTGTAGCGACGACAGAGCCGGCCGCTCGCGGCGTGGTAGGCACGCCCTGCCGTCACCCGGAGCCGGATACCTGTAGCGGGATAGTCCAACTCCTGAGCTTCGCCCTCCTCCGCTTCCGCGAGAAAAGCGAGCAAGGGGTCTTCGGGAGCGCCCCGAGCCGGTTTCATGACACTGGCCGCGGCCTCCACTGCCCCGCCCGCGCTCCGGGCCAGACCGCGCAAGGAAGGGGGGGCGCAGGCCGACACCGCGCCCATGGTCACGATCAACGTCGCCGCGGCGAGGGACCGGGCTCGGAGGAAGGGATCGGGATTCGAGCTCCGGGACCCGAAACACACGGACCCCAGCCGATGAATTCCCGCTTGGATGGAACTTCTCACCGCTCGTTAGTTTCTCGTGGATTCCCGCTCCCCGCCGTCTCGTCTCAGTTCAAGGCATAGGGTGCGAGTTTTTTCTTCACCGCCACGTTGCGCAGCCGCACGTAGCGCGGCAGGCCACCCTCGTAGGGGGGATAGTCCTCCCCCTGGATGAGCGGTTGCAAATAGCGCCGGCACTCGCCGGTGATGGAGAAGCCGTCGGCGGCGATGAACTCGCGGGGCATCTTCTTCTCCACGTTCGCCACATCGGCGAGCGACGCTTCCCCCACCTCCCACTCGTAGGGGGCGTCGGACTTGCGCACGATCACCGGCATCATGGCGTTCTTTCCCGCGAGCGCCATCTCCACCGCGGCCCGGCCGAGCGCGTAGGCCTGCTCCACGTCGACCCGGGAAGCGATGTGGCGTGCTGCGCGCTGGAGGTAGTCGGCCACCGCCCAGTGGTGCTTGTAACCGTGCCTGGCCTTGACCAGGTTGGCGATCACCGGCGCGACACCGCCGAGCTGCGCGTGACCGAAGGCATCACGGGTGCCCGCCTCGGAAAGGAATCGGCCCTCGGAGTTGCGCAAGCCCTCGGAGACCACGATCGCGCAGTATCCCACCCGCTCGACCACTTCCTCGACCCGGGCGAGGAACGCGTCCTCGTCGAAGGGGATCTCGGGAAAGAGGATGATCTGAGGCGCGTCGTCTTCGTGCTCGGCCGCGAGCCCGCCCGCCGCCGCGATCCATCCCGCGTGGCGGCCCATGACCTCGAGCACGAATACCTTGGTCGAGGTCAGCGCCATGGAAGCGACATCGTAGGCGGCCTCGCGTATGGAAACCGCGACGTACTTCGCGACCGAGCCAAAGCCCGGACAGTTGTCGGTGACTGGAAGGTCGTTGTCGACGGTCTTGGGAATGCCGACCCCCACGAGCGGATAACCGGTCTCCGCGCCCAGCCGGGACACCTTCCAGGCGGTGTCGGCGGAATCCCCGCCACCGTTGTAGAAGAAGTAGCCGATGTCGTGCGCGCGAAAGACGTCGATCAGCCGCTGGTACTCGGCCCGATTCTCGTCCAGGCCCTCAAGCTTGTAGCGGCACGACCCGAAGGCGCCGGCCGGAGTGTGGCGGAGCCGTGCAATGGCTTCCGGCGACTCCCGGCTGGTATCAATGAGATCTTCGGTCAGTGCCCCGATGATGCCGTTACGGCCCGCGAAGACCCGACCGATTCGCTCGGGATGCGCCCTCGCCGTCTCGATCACCCCGGCTGCGGTCACGTTGATCACGGCGGTCACGCCGCCGGATTGCGCGTAGAATGCATTTCTGGACATGGCAAGTCTAACGAGGCTTCGCCTCAGACCGACGAGGCATGTGGTGCATTCCTGGGAGCGAGGGCATCTTGCCCTCGGTCGAGGGCGGGACGCCCTCGTTCCCAGGGTCCTCGCAGAAAACTTGGCTTGAGTGTAAAGATGACGGTGCCTCAAGGGGTCTAGTGACGGGAGTGACGGGTAAGGAGGGATCCTAGCCACGAGCGCCGCGGCAGTCCAATGCGGCCGCCCAATATGGTGACGAAGGACGGCGATTTGCCGAGCTGTCACGCTTGCAATAGATTGCACGCATGAACACTACTATTCGCAACATCGATGCAGGTGCCTATCGAGCGCTCGAGGCCCGCGCGGCGCTCGAGGACAAGACGGTTGGGGAGGCGGTCAACGAGGCGATTCGCGCCTGGCTTGGGCGATCGGCCAAGGGCGAGAAACGCAGCAGCCTGAGCCGACTGACCCCACGAGACTTTCCCCCGGGAAACGAACGACTGAGTGAATCCGTCGATGCCGTAGTCTGCGGTGACTGACCCGAGGCCGGCGAAGGATTGAACCTGGTGCCGGGCTGAGAGGCAGGCATCGGGAATGAACGTGGGATTCTTCGGTATCCGTGCCGCGCTTGTCGCGTGCGTGCTCGGTGTATCCGCACCAGCCCCGGCCCAGACGGAGCTCCCCGACTTCGGCGACGTCTCTTCGGCGACCCTTTCGCCGGTCGAGGAACGACGCCTCGGCGAGGCATTCATGCGCGAGGTCCGGGCTCGCCTTGCCCTCATCGACGACCCTGGGGTCGAGGAGTACGTAAACTCGGTGGGCCGTCGTCTCGCGGCCGCGACTGACACTCCCGGGCAGCCCTTTCACTTCTTCGTGGTGGCCGCGGACGACATCAACGCCTTTGCCGGACCCGGAGGCTACATCGGGATCAACGCCGGACTCATCACGAACACCGATTCGGAAGGAGAGCTCGCCTCGGTCATCGCCCACGAGATGGCGCACGTCACCCAGCGTCACATCGCCCGGCGCTTCGAGCAGCAGGAGCGCTCCAGCATTCCCGTTTTCGCCGGCATCGTGGCCGCCATCGTGCTCGGAACGCAGTCTCCCGATCTTGGACAGGCGACCGCAGCGGCGGCGCTCGGCACCGCCGTGCAGAAGACCCTCAACTTCAGCCGGGAAGCCGAGCAGGAAGCCGACCGGGTAGGTCTTCAGGTACTCGAGCGCGCGGGCTACGACCCCCTGGCGATGCCCGCTTTCCTGGCAAAGCTGCAATCGGCGCAGCGCTACGCCCGCAAGGCCCCGGAGTACCT
>CAYQVB010000099.1:0-61434 GCA_964420925.1 uncultured Ectothiorhodospiraceae bacterium
TGTATTGCATATCGGCGGTTATCGGTCGGTTGACTTATGGTATAACTATCTGTAAAGTAAAGGCTTCTGACAGGAGAAGGTAGGACTGTAGAGAGGGTTGTGGATATCCAAATCTTCCTCCCTCTGTGTCACACCGATGCCGCGATTCGGTGAATCCGGGACCCTGACCCCATGATGACGCTCGTTCGACTGGCGTTTCAGAGCGTGCTGAACCGCCGCGTCACCGCCGGGCTCACCGTGCTCGCCATCGCGCTCAGCGTCGCGATGCTGCTCGGCGTGGAGAAGGTGCGGCGAGACGCCCGTGGCGCGTTCGCGAACACGATCTCCGGCACCGACCTCATCGTCGGGGCGCGCAGCGGCGCGATCCAGCTCCTGCTCTACTCGGTCTTTCGCATCGGGAATGCCACCAACAACATCTCCTGGGAGAGCTACCGGGACATCGCGGACCTGCCCCGGGTTCAGTGGACGGTGCCGATCTCGCTCGGCGATTCGCACCGCGGCTATCGCGTGATGGGGACGAGCCTCGCCTACTTCGACCACTACCGCTATGCCCGCACCGAGTCGCTCGCCTTCGCGGCCGGCGGACCCTTCGACGACGTCTACGACGCGGTGCTCGGGGCGGAGGTCGCGGAACGGCTCGGATATGCGCTCGGCGACGCGCTCGTCGTCTCCCACGGGACGGGCGAAGTGAGCTTCTCCGACCACGACGACAAGCCCTTTCGCGTGGCCGGGATCCTCGCCCCTACCGGCACTCCGGTCGATCGCACCGTGCACATCAGCACCGAGGGCTTCACCGCCATGCACATCGACTGGGTAGCCGGCGTCCGGGTGCCCGGAGTGGCCGTCAGCGCCGACGAGGCACGCGCCATGGACCTCACTCCGAAGGCGATCACCGCCTTTCTGGTGGGCCTCGATTCGAAGATCGCCATCTTCGATGTGCAGCGCCGGATCAACGAGTACCGCGAGGAGCCGCTCCTTGCGATCATTCCCGGGGTTGCGCTGCAGGAGCTGTGGGACTTGATGCGGGTTGCCGAGAACGTGCTGCGCGTGGTGTCCTCCATGGTCGTGGTGACCGGGTTGCTCGGAATGCTCACCGTCGTCCTCGCGAGCCTCGAGGCGAGGCGTAGGGAGATGGCGGTGCTTCGATCCGTGGGCGCACGGCCCCTGCACGTCTTCGCGCTGTTCATGAGCGAGGCGGTGGTGCTCGCCCTGCTCGGCGTGGCGGCCGGGGTGGCCCTGGTCTACGCGGCCCTGCTGATCGGCCGGCCGGTCATCGCGAACGAGTTCGGGCTGCACCTGGCTGTTGCGGCGCCCGCGCCCGCGGACTGGCTGATCGTTGCCGCGATAGTATTGGCGGCCTTCGCGGCCGGCGCGGTTCCCGCATTCCGCGCCTATCGGCTCTCGCTCGCCGACGGACTTTCCATGAGAATATGAGCATGTTTGAAACAGGACGACATGGACAGGGCGCCCCGGCGGCGGCATGGGTGGCGCTGTTCCTCGCGCTTGCCGTCGGCGTGGGCGCATCCAGCCTGGCGGCGGTGCCGGGCGATGCGCAGGAGCTCGAATGGCAGGACCTCATGCCAAGGGACTGGGATCCCTTCTCCGGGCTCGAGGCCCTGTTCGACGACGCCACGCAGAGCCTCTCCGACGACAGCGCCGAGGCGGCGGAGCTCTTCGATGCCTACCAGGAAGCGGTGCGTTCCGCGCCGGTGGTGGGCGATCTCGACGGCCGGAAGGTGCGCCTTCCCGGGTTCGTGGTGCCGCTCGACTTCGACGGAACGGGGACCTCCGAGTTCCTGCTCGTCCCGTACTTCGGCGCGTGCATTCACGTGCCGCCGCCGCCCCCGAACCAGATCGTCTACGTGACCACGCAACCGGGCTACCCGCTGAAGGACGTCTTCGATGCGGTATGGGTGACCGGCGTGATCAGCACCCAGGCGCACCTGAACGAAGTCGGCGACGCCGGGTACACCATGCAGTCGGCGTTCGTCGAGCCCTTCTGAGCTGTTCCCGAGCTTCCGGGACTCCGGTCGGACCCGTGTGCGGAAGGGTCCTGCGTCCCATCTTCCGGGTGGCAGCCTGCCGGCGTTTCCGAGGTGTACGATTCGGCTGCCGGAAACGGAGGGGCCCACCGTGTCCGGGGGCACGCGCATTCGGCAGGTTTGAACGGGGCGGGAGCATGGCGAAGTACATCGAGACCTTCCGGTCGATGGTCTATTCCTGGCACTGCGACCACCAGGGCCACATGAACACGATGCACTATGTCGGCATGTTCGACACCGCCTTCTGGCACCACCTGTCCGCGCTCGGCTTCACCCGCGCCTTTATGCAGGAGCAGCGCACCGGCTTCTTCGACGTCAAGGACACCATCGAGTACAAGGCCGAGCAGCCCCCGGGCAGCCTGCTGCGGATCGAGAGCGCTCTGGTGCACATCGGCAACACCTCCGTCGTCGCGTTACACCGCATGTGGAACACCGAGAGCGGGGAGCTCGCCGCCACCTCCGAGAAGGTGACGGTCTACACGAGCCTCGAGACCCGCCGCAAGACACCTCTGCCCGAAGCGCTGCGCGCCGCGATGCTGGAAAATCTGGTGGAGCGCGAGCCATAAGGCGCCACGGTCACCTGTGCGCGTTTGTCGCGCCTCTCTTCTGGAGCATCTCCGGGGTCGTCATCCGCAACACCGAGGAGGTCAACGAGTGGCAGATCAACTTCTACCGCTCCGGGGCGCTCGCGGTGTTCGTGCTCATCGTTCTGCTGGTCCGCTATCGCCGAGGGTTGTGGCGCACGATGCGCGCCGCGGGCATGACCGCGGTCGTGGCGGGTGCCTTCATCTCCGTCGCGTACCTCGGGAACATCGTCGCCCTCATGCACACCACGGTGGCGAACGCGATGCTGCTGATGGCGGTGGCTCCATTGGTGGCCGCGGTCACCGGCCGCATCTTCCTCGGCGAGCGGCTGACCCGCGCGGTGCTCGCAGGCATCGTGCTCGCGGCGCTCGGCATCGCGATCATCGTCGGCGGGGGAGTGACGCGGGGCGGCCTCTACGGCGACGTGATCGCGCTCACTACGGTGATGTTCCTCGGCTTCTACGCGGTCACGCTGCGGCGAAAGCCCGGGGTGGACATGGTCCCGGCGGTGCTCTACTCGGGAGTCATCGCGGCGGTAGTCGGGGGGAGCGTGGCGCTCGCGACCGGCACCGGGCTCGCCGCCCCCGCCCGCGACATCGGGTTGTGCGTCTTTCTCGGAGTGGTGCAGATCGGGATCGGCGGCATCCTCTTCGCGATCGCCGCGCGCACCGTGCCGGCGGCGCAGCTCACCCTCTACGCGCTCCTGGAGCCGGTGCTCCAACCGCTGTGGACCTGGCTCGGGGTCGGAGAGGTGCCGGCCGGCGCGACATTCATCGGCGGCGCCATCATCCTGGTCGCGGTGCTGCTCCAGGCGGCTGACCGCCAAAGGACGTGATGGGGAATCCACCGGCTGGTTATCCTGCATCATGCGCCTCGGAGTCCGGGTCGAGGAGGAGTCGGCAGATGAGTCGAGACTGCCCATGAACGAGCGCATCGCGATCGGCGGCATCTGGCACGAGACCAACGGCTTCGCGACGGGGCTCACCGGGCTCGACGATTTCCACGCCTACCAGTACGCGGAAGGGGCGGCGCTGCTCGAGCGATACCGGGGCACCGGGACCGAGCTCGGCGGGATGATCGGCGCGGCGGAGGATTGCGCCTTCGAGCTGCTGCCTACGCTCTTCGCGGGCGCGGTGCCGTCGGCCACCATCGCCCGAGGCGCTCTCGATGCGCTCTGCGAGGGTATCTGCACGCGCCTTGCCGCATTCGGCGCCGTCGACGGCATGCTGCTCGTGCTGCACGGAGCGGCATCGGCGGAGGGAATCGACGACGCGGACGCCTACGTGCTGGAGCGCATCCGGGAAGTCCTGCCCCGTCCCTGCCCCATCGCCGCGACTTTCGATTTCCACGCCAACCTCAGCGAGGCAATGGTGACCGGCGCCGACGTGCTGGTCGGCTACGACACTTTCCCCCACGTCGACATGGCCGAGCGTGGCGCGGAGGCGGCCCATCTCCTCGACCGCCTGCTCGGCTCGCCGGAGCGGCCGGCGAGGGTGCTCGCGAAAGTGCCGCTGTTGACCGTTCCCCAGAAGCAGGCCACCGACCGCGAGCCGGCAAGGTCCGTCATGGCGGCGCTGCACGGGATCGAGGCCGGGCGGGAAGTCTGGTGCGGCTCCGTGGCGCTCGGCTTTCCCTACGCAGACGCATTCCACCTGGGCGCGTCGGTACTCGTGTACGCCGACGATGCGGAGAGCGCCCGGCACTCGGCCGAAACAGTGGTCGAGGAGATCTGGTCGCGCCGCGAAGCCTTCGACATCGCCCTCGTCGCGCCCGACGATGCGGTGGCCGAGGCGATCGCTTCCCCGCTATGGCCCGTGGTGCTCGTCGACCCCGCCGACAACGTGGGCGGCGGCAGCGCGGGCGACGGTACCGTGATCCTGGAAGCGCTCGTACGCCAGCAGGCGAAGGGAGCGGTCATCGTCATCGCGGACCCGGAAGCGGTCGCCGCCGCGGCCACGGCGGGCGAGGGCGGCGCCTTCGAGGCCCTCGTGGGCGCCAAGGTCGACGACCGGCACGGCACGCCGGTGCCGATCCGTGGTGTCGTCACCCGCCTCGGGGACGGACGCTACGTGCACAAGGGCACCTACATGACCGGCTACGAGACCTCCATGGGGCAGTGCGCGGTGGTTGATGCCGGCGGCATCCGGATTCTGCTCACTTCCCGGCGCACCATGCCCTTCGACGCCGAGCAACTGCGCTGCATGGGACTCGAACCCGCCGAGCAGCGCATCATCGTGGTCAAGTCCGCGAGCGCCTGGCGTGCCGCCTTCGAGTCCGTGGCGCGGCACATCATCTTCGTGGATACGCCGGGAGTATGCGCCTCAAACCTCGAACACTTCGACTACCGGCGCCGGCCGGTGCCCGCGTACCCGCTGGAGCGCTCAGACTTCGCTGGCGTGCAGATCTTCCTTTCCTGATTCTGCCTGCTCCAGCGCGACAATCGAGTCTGCGCCGCATGTTCCCGCCGAACCGGTGTTCGAAGGAGATCACATCGAGATGCCGGTGCGGGGCAGGCATGAGGATGTCTCGCCTATCTTCCTTCGAGCTGACGTATCGCTTCCAGGGAACAGATCGTCGCTTGGGAGCGCAACGCGGTCCAAAGAATGAGTTCGATCTGACGAGCGACAGTACGGAGTTTGAGTGCATACGTAACGATTAGAAAACCTGAAACTCAAGTGCCAACGACCGGATATCGATGAATCCCAGGGTCTTCCGGATGAAAGAGAGTCGTGAAGAGAAGAAGTTGAACATCAAGTATCCCAGAACCCCGTACTGGCCGTGGTCGCTGACCATCGGCCGGGACGACATCGTGCACCGGGATCCCGGCCGATTCGTTGGGGAACCGGTAGTGGTGACGGAAAAGCTGGACGGCGGGAACACCCTCCTGCATGCAGGCAAGGTCTATGCTCGGAGCGTGGCTGCTCCCAGCGACGCCAAGTGGATGGCGATGGTGAAAAAGCACCATGCGTGGAAGGTGTCCGAACCGGATGTCTATCTATACGGAGAGGACATCTATGGTGTGCACAGCATCGCGTACGATCCCGTTCAGGAGCACCAGACTTACCATGCCTTCGCGCTCCGCGACGGAAAGGGTGACTTTGCCTCCTTTACCGAGGTCGAGGCGTACGCGAACCAACGGAACATTCCGGTAGTGCCGGTTCTGTTCAGAGGCCGCTTTCAAACGCTCGCCGAGAGCCGAACGCTTGTGGAGCGCGCCCACGAGGAGCCCTCGGCGCTCGGGGGTGAGCGCGAGGGCGTGGTGTTGCGCCTGGCGCGAGGCTTTCCGGCGACGGAGTTTCAGCGCAACGTCTGCAAGAGTGTCAGGGCCGGCCATGTACAGACCGACCAGCATTGGACTCGGAATTGGAAGCCGTGCAGGATTGCACGAGACTCTGGATGAGGCGGGTTGCAGGTGCGGAGGACGACTACGAGCGCATGTTTCATTGGTACCGCCTGAGCAGCGTTGCCGTCACATGTCTCCAGCGAGGATCGTCGCTCGTCAGTTCCCATACACGGCGGGACTCCAGCCAATGTCGTAGCGAGCCGCATGTGGGACTAAGTGTTCGACAGAATTCTTCCTACCGCCGGCCAGCACGGTGAGCGCGCGGGAACAGATCTCGGATGGCCTTGTCCAGCTCGTTGGGGTTGGTTTTGAACCATTCCCTGCCGGCGATACCCTCCACTACCTTCTCATCGCGCTCTTGAAAGTAGTGATGTAACAACCTCTCTCTGTTCCTTGCCTCTGAGTCGTCCACGCAACGCAGCCGCATCAAGTAACAGGGGCGTTCCGGCAGATTCGCCGCAAAGTCCTCGAGCCGCCGTCTGAACCCTTCCTTCCCCGCCTGACCGATCTTGATGGGCCAACAGGCACCAGTGGTGGCTGTCCGATATAGCGGAAGACACCACGCATAAACCTCGCAGGGGCCTTCACCGTACTCTCGTTCAGCCGACATCTCGCCAGGATATGCGCGCTCCGTGCCACCAGTTGGTTCATCTCCCACGTTGTCCTGGTTGGTACCTCCAGTGAATGTGTAGAGGCCGTGGTCAATTTTGCGAAACGGTGATGCGTCACGCTGCAAGAGCTTCTTGAGGACGCGAGTGACTGCAAGGTTTGAAGTGTTCGGATCACCCCCTTCTTCCTTGAATTTCCGTGCGAGCGCGACGGCGATATCCTTGCGCTGGTAGGTTTCGCCACGGACAAACATGTTGTAGTGGTCAAGAAGGTACTGGGCGGCGCGTGCTCCGAAGGGTTGGTTGAACACATAGTCTCTGAGTTCCCCAAACTTCATAGGCCCTCCAGGTGCTTATTTTGGCCCTATGGGCACAGTAAGAGCTCATGGCCCATGTGCCAATACCCCAGAGACGTGAAGGGCCTCCATCGCTTCAGCCGCCTCTTGCCCCCGAATCCAGTCCGTTAGGCGCGATGAGATCCCGGCCTAACGCCTTGAAGTTTCAGTCGTGTACCTTCAGCGTGTCGGGAAGAGTTTCGGGCAGACTTTCATCGGTCACCGCACTCTCCACTTCCAGTGAAAGCTGTTCTTGCCTGTCTTCCATGCTCCATCGTTCCCGGCAGATGCAGAATCTGCGCAGTGCGCTAAGAGTCCGCGAAGGTCGCCAGGTGATGGTTCTCGATCTGATGGCGGATCATCAAGCTGGAAACACCGAATTCGTGACTGAGGTCATCCACCCGTTCGGGTGGTACGGGCTGGTCCTTCAACCGCTCGCGCAGGCCCTCCTCCGGCGCGAGCAGCTCGGCCGCGAACGCCCGAGAGCGCGCTTGGCGATCCGTGGCGAGAGAGCTGAGAATCGAGGGACCGTGCTCCGAGCGTCCAAGATAGTCGCCAAGGGCACGTGCGAGCAGAAAGCGTCTGCCGGAGTCACCACGTGGCGTTGTCACGCATGCCGGCGAGTTCGCTGCAACCAGCCCTTGAATCCGCGCGGAAGGCGGCTGCGTTTCGCTGTGGGGAAAGGAGACAGGCCCACTCGAGGCGAAATCGTAGCGACCGTTGCCAATGCCGAGTTCAGCGCGCACCGTGCGTGCGAGGTCGTAACCCTGCGCCCACGGCGTGCCGGGAGCGCTTGGCGGTAACGATTGCCGGAAGGTGGCCCATTCACCTCCGTCACCCGCTCCTTCGAGTGTGGCGAGGCGGTCACGTAACCACTCGTGGACGCGCGGCAACGAACTTGCGTCGGCAGCGGCCAGTGCGTCATCGCGCAGGGAGGGATCGGCTTCCTCCCAGAACGCCACGATGGCGTCGGCCAGAGAGTCGCCAACATCGAAAGGATCGACGCCCAGCAACGCGGCGGCACGGCTGAACTCCCGCTCATCGGCTTCGAGCCGATTGATCGCTTCCCAGGCATCCCCCAAGGATCCGGAAGCCGCACCCTCGATGCGGAGCTTGTCGAGCACCGCGTCGATCAGTATCCCGAAGTGATCCTCGAGCTCCCCGCTTCGAACACGTACCTCCCCCGCATCGACGAATTGAAGCTGGGAGTAGCATGGCTGCCGTTGAACCCAACGCAAATGCATTTGCCCCGAGGCAGGGAACATGGTGAGACTCGGGAGGACAAAGCCGTCTCCGGCAAACGCCAAGTTGTGTCTGGCCTCGAAGTCGGGCTTTTGTTCTCCGGTATCCTCGATCTCATGGAAGATGTGATACCAGTTGCTGACCAACCACTCGGCGACATGAAGCAGGGGCACCACCACGTGGTCTCGGTACACCCGGCTGCGACGGTCGATTACGGCGGTGACCACGGCTCCGTCCAATTCAATGCACAGTTCGGCCATCGTGCGACGGGCCAGATCGTCCGGCGACGGCGGAGCATCCACCCACTCGAATCGGAAACGAACGCTCACGTGAGCCCCCGAACTCGCTGCTCCGGTTCCAGCGGATATCCATGATACTCCCCTGAACCGGGGGAACCTTGCCGGGCCTCGAACAACGTGTCGCCTACGCGATGCCAGACATAGCGCGGGTAACCTGCGTCCCACTTGCCGATACGACCGGCCCTTATCGCCTCTCGAAGCCAACCTTCCACCACATCCCGACACTTGGCCAAATGGGACGGGCACATGCTGGCGTCAGGCCGGCGACCGTGAGGCCGGCCCGCGAAGCCGGGAGCGGTCTTGTGGTACGGACTACCCACGTAGCGGCACCTCTCCGCCAGCCGAGCCAGATCCACGCCGGGTGGCGGCGGATGGATCTTCCGTGCCTTGGGATTGGACCGCCGGAATCTCGGTTGCCGCATGGGTGCTCTACGGGAACGGTCGGTGTCGAAGGCTTCTTCGATCATTGACCGTGCGTCTCCGCGCTCGAGTGGCGAGTCTGTTCAGACCAGGTGGGGGTGTCAAGGCAGCATGACGCTGCACGGCTCGGCGCTGACCCCCTCGACTTCGTAGCCGCTACACTCGCCGGGCACTCGCGTTGCGGCGAGAATAGCCACTCGGTCTATTGCCGCAGGCCGCTACAGGGCCAGGAGCCAGGAACGACGACGATGGACTACTCCAATTCCGCATCCCTCTACGAGCAGGCCAGGGAGCACCTCGGAGGCGGGGTGAGCAGCAACTTCCGCTACGCGGGCTACGGGGAGAGCCCGGTGCCCCTGTTCTACGCGAAGGGCCAGGGGTCGCGCCTCACCGATGTCGACGGCAACGTCTACATCGACTACGCGCTCGCCAACGGCCCCGCGATCCTGGGCCACGCGCCGCCGGCGGTGCTGGAAGCGGTGTCCCGCACGCTGGCGATGGGACAGCTCTTCGCCGGCCAGCATGAGCTCGAGCTGGAGCTCGCCCGGCGCCTCACCGAGATCGTGCCCTGCGCGGATCTGGTGCGTTTCGCCTCCTCGGGGAGCGAGGCGGTGCAGGCGGCGCTCCGCCTCGCCCGCGCCCACACCGGGCGGCGGAAGATCATCAAGTTCGAGGGCCACTACCACGGGTGGCTCGACAACATCTTCATGAGCGTCGCTCCCTCGCCCAACGAGGCGGGGCCGGCCTCGGCTCCGGTACCGGTCTCCCACACCCCCGGTCAGCCCGAGAGCGTGCTCGGCGATGTGCTGGTCCTGCCCTGGAACGACATCGATGTCTTCGCCGACGCGCTGCTTGCGTACCGGGACGAGATCGCGGGCGTCATCATGGAACCGATCCTGTGCAATACCGGGGCGCTCCGCCCTCGGCCGGGCTACCTCGAATCAGTGCGTGCGATCACTGCGGAGCATGGTGTCGTGCTCGTCTTCGACGAGGTGATCACCGGATTTCGTGTCGGCCTCCAGGGGGCGCAGGGCCTCCTGGGGGTGACTCCGGACCTGGCGGTGTTCGCCAAGGCGCTCGCGGCCGGGTTCCCGCTCGCCGCGGTGGTGGGCCGGCGCGAGGTGATGGAGCGGGTCGAGGCCGGAGGCGTGATGCACGGCGGGACCTACAACGCGAACGTGATGTCCATTGCCGCCGGACTCGCGGCGATCGAGGAGCTCTCCCGCGACGACGGGCAGGCCTACCGCGACATGACCCGGCGCGGCGAGCGCCTGATGGAGGAGCTGCCCGCGATGGCCCGCCGTCACGGAGAGTCGGTGCGCATCTTCGGAGTCGGGCCGGCCTTCCACGTCGCATTCACCGACGACGCCGACATCCACGACTATCGCTCCTTCATCCGGACCGACGGCGCCCGGCGCGATCGCTTCAATGCCCGGCTGCACAGCGAAGGCGTGCGCATCACCGCACGGGGCACCTGGTTTCTCTCCGCCGCGCACTCCGACGAAGACATCGAGGAGTCGCTCGCGGCGGCGGACCGCGCCTTTCCGGCGCTGAAGGAGGGATGAACGTGAGTGATGACATCGTCCGGGTGGGGCTCATCTGGCCCTCGGGGAGCGGGGAGTTCGAGTACTTCCAGTACGCGCGGGCAACGGGCGAGCGGCTGCGGATCTACCTGACCTCGACTCGAGTCGGTGGCGAGGAGGGCAAGGACCACGAGGTCGAGGCCCTTCAGCAGACCGCGCGCATCGACTGGCTGACCCAGGCGGCGAAGCGGCTTGCGCTGCTCGAGCCGGATACCGTGTTCTGGGCCTGCACCAGCGGCAGCTTCATACTCGGGCGCGACTACGCGGAGCGCCAGCGCGACGCGATCGCGAGCGCCGCGGGAATGCCGGCGGGCAGCACTTCCCTCGCGTTTGTGAAGGTGCTCGAAGAGATCGGAGTACGCAGCGTGAGCGTGGTCGCCACTTACCCCGAGCCCGCTTCGCGCGCGTTTGCCTCCTTCCTCGCCGAATTCGGCATCGAAGTGATCCATCTCCAGTGGCTCGATGTGCCGGGCGGCTGGGATACCTCCGACATGGATCCGGAACGCATCGTGAACGGGGTCCGGGAGGCGGCGGTGGACGGCGCCGGCGTGGTGCTGGTCCCCGACACCGCGCTTCCGACGCTCTCCATCGTGGAGCGTCTGGAAGAAGCGGCGGGGCGTCCCGTCCTCACTGCCAACGCGGTGTCGCTGTGGGAGGCGATGGCGCTCGGGGGCGAGCGCATTCCCCTGCCCGGCTACGGCGCCCTGCTCGCCGGTCGCCTGGGATAGCCGTCCCCTTCGAAGTCTGCGCCTGCGCCCGTCGTTGCGCGGCGCGGCCTGGGAGGTGGTTGGCCCTCTTTCTGGCGAAATGGCGGTAAACGGGCGTCCGTTCCGGACGAGCTGCCATCAGTAGGGACGAGCAGTTCGCAGATCGGCGCTTCAGAGCACTCGGCCTCGAAAGGCACGATGCCGGCAGATCCGGCGCTCATGTTGCCGGCTTGGCAGCAAGTGCACCGCCATGCCTTTCCATGGAAAGATTCACTAATCTTTTGTAAGAAATACAAACCCCATGAGCTTTGACGCCAAGATTTGATAATCTTCTCGTATGGCCTCCGTATCCCGACTCGGCGATATTCCTCGGCATCTCTCGGCGCACTGAGCGCGTTATCGTCTCGCACTCCGGACAACCCGGGGCGATTGAATCATGGGAGGAATGCAGGTTGATGGATGCGGTCACGAGTGAAGCCCATGAGGTCAACCGGCGGCGCTGGAACGAGGTGACGCCGGTTCACGTCGGCAGCGAGTTCTACGACGTGGAGGGTTTTGTCGGCGGACGCAGCACGCTTGGCGAGGTCGAACGCGCAGCGGTGGGCGACCTCGCCGGCAAGCGCCTGCTCCACCTGCAGTGTCATTTCGGCATGGACACGCTGTCCTGGGTCCGACTGGGTGCACACCGCGCGGTCGGCATCGACTTTTCCGAGGCCGCGATCGCCACGGCACGCCATCTCGCCGAGCGCACCGGTCTCGCCGAGCGCGTCACCTTTATCGAGGCCGACGTCACCAAGGCGGGCCGCGTCGAGGGCGGGAACTTCGACGTGGTTTTCACGTCCCTGGGCACCATCGTCTGGCTGGAGGACCTGGACGGCTGGGCCGCAACCATTGGCTCGAACCTGGCGCGAACCGGTTTCTTCTATTTCCTGGACAGCCATCCCCTCCAGATGGTGTTCGACGAGACTTCCACCGAGGCCCGGGTGAAGTACAACTACTTCCACAACGAGGCAGCCGACATCGTGCCGCCCGGCGAAGGCGACTACGCCGATCCGGGCTACAAGATCCGGACCGAAGGCCACGAATTCTGCTGGGCGATCCAGGACATCTTCGGCGCGCTCGAGCGGCAGGGGCTCACGATTTTCGAGGTGCGCGAGTACCCGTTCGGCTTCCATGCCCAGTTTCCCGACATGGAACCGGCTCCGGATGGCTACTGGTACCGGAAGCCAGGCACCGAGGACCTGCCGCTGATGCTCGGCTTCAAGGCGAAGTGGTAGGGGGGTAAAGGCGCCGGCAGAGTTCAGTTCGTTTCCCGGCGCGTCGAGGCGCGCCGGGAGGGTCGGTGGGACAGGTGCCCCCCCGTTGCGCATTCAGCCGTCCATCGGCCCGAAGGACTCGCGGAAGAGGCGCAGCCAGTTGCCGCCCGCAATCTTGGTGAGGTCCTCGTGCGAGAAGCCCCTGTTCTTCAGAGCCTCGAGCAGCCCGGGGAACTTCGCCGGTGAGTCGAAGTACTCCGGCCACACCGCGAGCTTGCCGGGCACCGGGCTCGCACGCAGGAAGCGGCCGGCTCGCCACCAGGTGATCGCCTCGGGCGGATGACCCGTATTGAAGTCGGTTCCGAAGCCGACCGCATCGATGCCGAACTTCTCGGCCGTCCACTCCACCATCTCGCAGAAGTCTTCGAGCGTCGAGCCGCCACCGCCGCGCATGATCTTCGGGTACATGCTGAGCCCGATGACTCCACCGCCCTCCGCTACGCCCCGGATGCACTCGTCGGTCTTGTTGCGTCGGTTGAGCTCGATGTCGAAGCCGACCCAGCCCGAGGGATTGGCATGGGTGATCGCGATGGGACGCTCGGAGTACTCGATCGCATCCAGGCCGGTCTGCTCGTTGCAGTGCGAGATGTCGATGAGCATTCCGACCTGGTTCATCTCCCTGATGACGTTGCGCCCGTAGAACTGCGAGATGCCGTGGGTGGGATCCTCCCAGCAACCGGAGGCGACGTGGTTCTGCACGTTGTAGGTGAGCTGGATGATGCGGATGCCCAGGGCGTGAAAGGTCTGCACCAGGTCGATGTCGTCCTCCAGCGGTGAGGCGTTCTGGAATCCCCACACCACCGCGGTGCGCCCCGATGCCGCGATGGACTCGATGTCGTCCGCGCTGAGCGCGAGGCCAACGAGATCACGGTTCTCGTCGAGCAGGCGACGCCAGTGTCCGATACGGGTCAGGGTCTCGCGCGCGTTCTCCCAGATCGCGAGGGTGACGTGCACGCAGTCCACCCCGCCCTCGCGCAGCTCGAGAAAACGATCCCGGCTCCACTTGCTCGCTTCCAGGCAATCGATCAACAGCATGTCGTTGGCCATCGGGGTCCTCCTCGAGGAATAGTGGGTGTCATTTCATCCGGGCCCGGCCCGTGGCGATACAAGTCGAGCCCGAAGTGCTCCATGCCGGCCTCGTCGAAGCCGTGCACCGTCTCTGCGCGTTGCTCCAGACGGCCCGGCATCGTCGGGTGCGGAAAGACGTGGGGTCAATCCCGAAATCGAGGTCTTCAACACGTCCGGCATCAGCGTCGCGAACCACTTCGTAGAGGAGGGTATCATTCGGGTTCCACCCGTGTGCCGGCTGCGTCCGGGAATTGGCCACAGTGGACTCGGACCTGATCCGCCCCCTCTCGCCCAATGAAGAAGCACGAGGTCATCATCGTCGGCGGGGGCCACAACGGCCTCACCTGCGCCGCCTACCTCGCCCGCGCGGGCGTCGACGTGCTCGTGCTGGAGCAGCGCCACATCGTCGGCGGTCCCTGCGCGGAGTACGAGTTCTTTCCCGGCTACCGCGCATCGATGACCAACTCGCCCGGCTCGCTCGAGCCGAAGATCGTCGCGGACCTGGAGCTCGAGCGCTTCGGTCTCACCTTCACGCGGCCGAACCCCACGCTCATGTTCCCCTTTCCCGACGGGCGCGCGTTCGTCGGGTTCCGGGAACCGGAGCGGGTAGCCGCGCAGATCCGCCAGTTCTCGGAGAAGGACGTCGACGGCTACCCTGCCCTGTTCCGCTTCCTCAATCGCTTCGCGGAGCGTCTCGGGGTTTCCATCTTCGAGCCTCCGCCCACTCTGCGAGAGATCGGTGCGCGCCTGAAGACGCCGGAAGACGAGGAGGCGTTCGCCAAGGTGTTCCTCGGCAGCGTGGCCGACCTGCTGGACGAGTACCTGGAGTCGCCCTGCCTCAAGGCCCCGATCGCCCAGCTCGGCGTGGTGTCGAACTGGATCGGGCCGCTCTCTCCGGGCTCGGCGTCCTGGCTGCTGGCGCGCCCGATGTCGCTCGCGTCGTCCTCTATCGACGCCGCTCATGATCCGCGCCGGCAGGTGCTCCGCGGTTCCACCGGGCTGCCGCTCGGCGGCATGGGCAGCATCGTGCGCACCATTCGCCACTCGCTGGAGGAGGCGGGGGGCACGGTCCGCACCGAGGCCAGAGTGGCCCGGATCCTCGCCGGTGACGAGGGGGCGCGTGGCGTGGTGCTCGAGGACGGCGAGGAGATCGATGCCGATGTCGTGGTATCGAACCTCGATCCGTGGACCACCTTTCTCGAGCTGATCGAGGCGGATCGCCTCGACCCCGATTTTCGCGACCGGGTGTCGGCGCTGCCGAAAAGGGGCTTCACCTTCAAGTTCGCGCTCTCGCTCGAAGCGCTGCCGCGCTTCGCCGCCTCGCCGAAGGGCCTCGAGCGCGAGTGCGCCGGCTGCCAGTTCCGCATCGCCCCGAGCATCGAGTACCAGGAACGGGCCTTCGACGACGCCAAGTACGGGCGTTGCGCGGAGCGCCCCACGTTCTGGGGGCTGTTCCCGTCGGCAGCCGACCCGAGCCTCGCTCCGCCGGGAAAGCATGTCCTGAGCGCCAATGTCTTCCAGGCGCCGATTGAGCTGGCCGAGGGGAGCTGGGACACCGAGCGCGAGCGCTACGGCAATCACTGCATCGAGGTGCTCGAGGAGTACATGCCGGGCCTCGGCAACCTGATCATCGACAAGCGCTTCTGGAGCCCGGTCGACCTGGAGCGCGAGTTCGGCCTGCCGGCCTCCAACATCGCGCACCTGGACATGACCCCTCGCCACATGTTCGGGCTGCGCCCGCTTCCCGGCTGCTCGGACTACGCCACGCCGATCCGCGGCCTCTACCTGTGCGGCGCCTCGTGCTGGCCCGGCGGTACCGTGACCGGGGTGCCGGGCCACAACGCGAGCCGGAGAATCCTCCGCGATCTCGAAGGGTGGCGCGGCCCGAAGCGCCTGCGTCTTGCGAGCTGACACCTCCAAACGACGAGCGGTCCCCGGCGGGGACGCGGCTCCGCGCTGACCCGGTTACCGGGGTACCTTCTCGGGACTCCGTGCGAGGAACTCTCGCAGCACCCGGTTGAACGCGTCCGGATTCTCGAGGTGAGGGGAGTGCCCGGAGTCGATCTCGAAGCGTTCCGCGCTCGGCAGCAGCCGGGCCAGCTCCTCGAGCACCGCCGGCGGCCAGATCACGTCGTCCCTGCCCGAAACGACGAGAATCGGCCGCGTGATGGTCCGCGCGCGCTCGATCGACACCAGCTTCGCCTCATCGAACATCTCGGCGTGGACCACGCCCGACGGCAAGTGGTTGAAGTCCGAAAGCTGCCGATAGAGGAACGCGCCCGCGGGGTCCTTGTGCGCAAATCCACTCGCCGCGATGGACGTGCCGGGCCCTTCGCTGCCCTCGCGGTAGGCCCGAAAGCTCTCGACTCCCGAGGCGAGCGCGATCCCGCCGATGGAGTCGGACAGCACGAGCTTGTCGACCCGATCCGGATAGTCGAGCGCCGCCCGCACGCCGGTCCACCCCCCCATCGACTGGCACACGAAACTTGCCGACGCCACGTCGAGATGGTCGAGCACGGTGACCGCGTCCGCGGCGAACTTCGACGCGTCGAACTCCGCCGCCGTGCACACCGAACGCCCGAATCCCCGGCAGTCGTAGGCAATGCAGCGATGGTCCCTTGCGAACGCGCCGAACTGATTGAACCAGCTCGCCGCATTGCCCGCCGCGCCATGGCAGAAGAGGATCGCTTCGCCCTCACCGGCCTCGGTGTAATAGAGATTCACCTCGTGTTCGAGTATCGGCACGGGTCGGCCCCGGCAACCGTCCGGTCAAGGCGAAACCGGGCGGTGCTCAGTAGCTGTCGATGACCACGAAGCCCAGGGTGGCGTAGTCGTCCATCGATTCCATCACCTCGCCGGTCTTCTCCAGCGCTATGGTGCCGGTGATGAGCGCCGCCGGATCGAGCTTTCCGGTCTCGATCATGTTGAGCATCACGTCGTAGCGGGCGGGCTGCATGCCGCAGGAGGCGTACACCGTGAGCTCCTTGGCGAGCATCACGTCGATCGGGAATCCGATCATCCCCTCCTCGTCGCGCCCGGTCTGGCCGATCTGGAGGTGACGCCCGAGGGTGCGGAGCGAGTTGGTGGTGGCCTGGCAGGTCGCCTTGATGCCGAGCGCATCCACCGCGACGTGCGCGCCGCCCTTGGTGATCTCCACCACCGCCTCCGCGGGATCGCTGTTGCCCGCGAGCACCGTCTCCACCGCGCCCACCTTGCGCGCGAACTCGAGCTTGGCCGGATCGATGTCGACCGCGATCACGTTGGCGCCGAGCGCGGTGGCGATCTGCACCGCGGAGAGTCCGATACCGCCGCAGCCGTGCACCGCAACCCACTCTCCCGCGCGGACCTCGGCCCGGTGGGCGACGCCGTGGAAGGAGGTCATGTAACGGCAGCCGAGCGCGGCTCCGACGAGGAAGGACATGGAATCCGGCATGTGCACGAGATTGAGGTCCGCCACCGGGACGTGGGAGAGGCGGCCGAATCCGCCCCAGTAGGAGAACCCGGGCGCCACCCCGTTCTCGCACACGTTCGAATGCCCGGTCTGGCACATCTCGCAGGTCCCGTCCCCCTGGCTGAAGGGCACGATGACGCGATCGCCGGCCTTGAAGCGCCGCACCTCGCGGCCGACTTCCTCCACCACCCCGCAGAACTCGTGGCCGAGCACGTGGGGGTACTCGAACTGGACGCCTACCCAGTCCCAGTCGCCGACCCACCCGTGCCAGTCGCTGCGGCACACGCCGTTGGCTTCGACCCGCACGATGGCGCCGTCGGGTTCGAGTGACGGATCGGGAAGGTCCATGACGGTAAGGGGCTCTCGCACCCCCAGCATCGTTGCGGCTCGCATGTCGGATGTCCTCCGGGACGATTGACGAGGATGGTGACGGTCTCCGCCCGGCGTTGCCGGAGCCGGGCAGTCCTGGCTTCTGCGCTCTCGTTCGTGGTCAGGGGGCCTGCGGGAATCGCGTCAGGCAGCACTTCGCGGATTGTCCGTCATTCCCGCACACGCGGGGAACCGCGCAGGAAGAAAGGGGCCTCCACCGATTCGGAGACTCATGCGCAATCGGCGATGCGCCGGGCGAGCGTCAACGCGCGGGCCCCACCGGTCGCGCCTTGACCAGCGCCATTCCCGCGAAGAGCAGGCCGAGCGCCAGCCAGAACCATACCGGGTGCTGCTCGCTGAAGATCAGCATGCCCCAGAGGATGCCGAAGAGGGTGACGAAGTAGGAGGACTGGGTGGCGAACACCGGGCCGGACAGGGTGATGAGATACAGGAAGACCGAGTAGCTGGCGATGTTGCACATCACCATGCCGACCGTGGCCCACTCCACCGTTCCCCAGGGCGGATAGAGGGACAGCGCGGTGCCGGTGAGCAGCACTATGGGCGCAAGCATTACCCCGCCCGCGAGCAGCATGCCGGCGACGAGTGTGACCGAGTCCGTTTTCGGAGGGCGCCGGACCGCGACGAACACGCTCTCGAAGCCGAAGCTGAAAGGAATGATCAGCGCAATCGCAATCCACAGCGGCGCACTGCTCGAGTCGGCTTCACCTCCGGGCAGGACGAGCAGGGCGATCGCCGCCGCTCCGAGCATGAGCCCGAAGAGCCTTCCGAGCGAGGGCCGGTCGATGCGCACCAGGAGGGACTGCACGTAGGTGAGCAGCGGCACCATCGAGATGATCATCGACATCGCTCCCACCGTGATGTGCGGGGCGGCGCTGAACATGACGACATTGGGGAGCAGAGTGCCCGAGTTCCCGCACACGAAGTAGAACTTCAAGTGGGGGCGGCTGAGCGGCAGTCGGCGCCCGCGCAGGAAGGAGATGAGGAGGAGGGTGGAGCCGCCGAGCACGCCCTGCCACACCGAGAGGCCGAGGGGGTCCGCGCCCTCCGAGGTCGCGAGGCGGGCGAGGCTCGGGGTTGCGCCCCATACCCCGCCGCATATCAACAGGCAGAGGAAGAGCCAGGCGCGGGTGCGCGCCATCTCGGCGACGTTCATCGGAGGGCAGATCCGCTGAGAATCGCCGCGCCGTGCGCCTGCGGCGGGCCGAGCGGGAGTGTCTGCCTGACGGCCATGATGGGTGCGAGAGGCAGGAGACCTAGTCGATCAGCGCGGGGTAGACGAGGGCGCGAAGCTCGCGGCGCAGCGGGTACGTGGAGGAGGGCAGGAGCTGCGTCAGGAAGATCACGCTCAGGTCTTCGAGCGGATCGATCCAGAACACGGTGCTGGCGGCGCCGCCCCAGTGGTACTCCCCGACGCTCGTAAGGACCGCGGCGCGCGCCGGATCCTGCACCACCGCGAAGCCGAGCCCGAAGCCGATTCCGGCATAGTTGGTCTCGGTGAAGGCATCCTGTCCCATCTCCGCGAGATCGCCGGGCAGGTGGTTGCAGGTCATGTACTGCACCGTCTTGCGCCCGAGCAGGCGCACCCCGTCCAGCTCGCCCCCGCGGCGCAGCATCTCGGTGAAGCGGAAGTAGTCCCCGAGGGTGGAGATGAGGCCGGCCCCGCCCGCGTAGGTGGTGACGCTGTCAAAGTAAGGACTCACTTCGGGCGGCTCGAGCAGGGTGAGGCCACCCGCCTTCGACGGCCCGTAGAGGCGGGCCAGGCGTTCCCGTTTGTCCGGTGGGACCTGGAAGGCGGTGTCGTGCATGCCGAGCGGCCCGAGGATGTGTTTGGCGAAGAAGCGATCGAGGCGCTCGCAGGAGACGACCTCCACCAGGTGTCCCAGCACGTCGGTGGCGACGCCATAGTTCCAGCGTTCCCCGGGGTGGTGCACCAGGGGCAGGGCGGCGAGCCGCGAGACCACCTCTTCGAGCCGCCCGTCCGTGGGGTAGAAGTCGGTGCGCCGCTCGCGGTAGAGGCGGGACACCGGATGGTCGTTGTCGAGCCCGTAGGTGAAACCGGCGCTATGGGTGAGGAGCTGGTGGATGGTGATCGGGCGGCGCGCGGGCTCGTACCTCATGCCCTCGCCCTCCCCCGAGACGTGGACCTGCATGTCGCCGAGGGCGGGAAGGAAGCGCGCGACCGGATCGTCGAGCTGGAAGAGGCCCCGCTCGTAGAGCATCATCGCCGCGACCGAAGTCACCGGCTTGGTCATCGAGTAGAAGCGCAACAGGTGACCGGTGCCGAAGGGGCGTCGCTGCTCGATGTCCGAGAAGCCGGTCGTCGCGACCCACGCGATCTCGCCCGCGCGCGCGACGAGAACGGCGGCGCCGGGGAGCTTGCCGGAGTCCACGTAACCCTGCATCCAGGGCCGAATGCGCTCCAGGCGTTCGCCGCTCAGGCCGACCGATTCCGGGGTCGTGGTGGGTTGCATCGCTGGGGCTCGGGTTTCCGTGCTTCGAGACCAGAGGATCATGACACAGCGCCGCTCCGGAAGGCGGTGCGAGTGCGCTACGATGGCCGTCCGTGCTCGAACGTGGCGATGGAGGCCGACGATGCCCGACCCGAAGACCGGAGAGTTCCGTGGCAACCGCAATCTGAAACGCCTGTCGCGCATCTCGCAGACCCGCCAGGACGAAGAAACCGCCCGGTGCCTCGAGCTCGGACTCGAGGCGGCGGATTCGATCCACGATCGGCGCATCTCGCTCTTCAGCCGCGGCCACCAGCCTGCCTTCGCCGGCATCAATACCTTCATGAAGTCGCCCTACTGCGAGGACGTGCGCCGAGTCGGCGACTACGAGGCGGCCTTCGTCGGCATTCCCTTCGACACCGGCACCACCTATCGCCCCGGCACCCGCTTCGGGCCCCAGGCGGTGCGGCGGATCTCCGCGGTGTACGACGGCTACTCGGTCGACGGCGCCGTCGACCTCTTCGAGGAGCTCGACCTCTGCGACGCGGGAGACGTGTTCGTCATCCCCGGCAACATCGAGAAGACCTTCGACCAGGTCTCCAAAGCGGTCTCGCACGTCTACACCTCCGGGGCCTTCCCGATCCTGTGCGGCGGCGATCACAGCCTGGGCTACCCCAACGTGCGCGGCATCGCCCCTCACATCGACGGCAACGTGGGCATCATTCACATCGACCGTCACATCGACATGCAGGACATGGACATGGACGAGCGGATGCACACCACGCCCTGGTTCTGGACCACCCACGGCCACGAGAGCGTCGACGTGCACAGCTCCCACCGGGACCACAGCCACATGCACGACGTGGGCCTCGCCAACTGTCCGCCGAAGAACCTGGTGCAGATGGGGATCGGCGGCTGGTACGGTTCGCGCCCCGGGTCCGCGGTCGCAAGGGAGCGCGGATCGAGCGTGCTGACGATGACCGACATCGAGGAGCTCGGTCCGAAAGGGGCGGCGGAGCGGGCGCTCGAGCTCGCCTGGAAGGACGCCAGGGCGGTGTATCTCTCCTTCGACATCGACTCCATCGACCCCGGCTTCGCTCCGGGGACCGGCACCCCCGAGCCCGGTGGGCTGCTGCCTCGCGAGGCGCTCGAGATAGTGCGTCTGATTGCCCGCGAGGGGCTGTGTGGAATGGAGGTGGTCGAGGTCTCGCCGCCCTACGACGTCAATGACAATACCTCCCAGCTCGCGTGCCGGGTAATCCTGGACGCCGTCGGCACCATGGTGGTGGAGGGCAAGCTCGGCCATCGCCGGGAGGTTCTCGCTCCGGATTGAGGCGTGTCCGGTCGGGGGCGGCGAAAGGGCTCCGCCGGCATCCCGTCAGCTTCCGGTCCGGATCTCGGCGACCGCCGGTGCGGACACCGCGGTGTGCGGCGCCACCAGGCCCCGCGCTCTACAGTCCGAGGATCTCTTCCGCGTTCGCTCCGAGTATGCGCTCCTTCTCTTCCTCGGCGAGCAAGGGCAGGGACATGACTCGATCGACGGTATTGTCGAGATCGTACCAGGGGAAGTCCGAGCCCATCATGACCCGGTGCGGGCCGATGTCCCTTATGAGCTGCGCGAGCTCTACCTCGCTCGGGCCATTCGGGCTGCCGGTCCAGTCGATGATCTCGCAGCAGTCGAAGTATGCGTTCGGGAACGCATCCGCCACCGCCCGGGTGAGTCGCCATGTGCCCCCGCCGAGGTGGGCCACGACGACCTTCAGGTCAGGAAATGCGCGAAGCATCTCCACGAAGGCCGGCGGCTCTGCGTAGCCCTCGCCGCAACGGTCGGGCCCCGAGTGGGCAATGATCGGCAGACCGAGCTCCTCGCAGGCCCGGTAGGTCGCCCACATGCGGCGATCGGACATGTTGAAGCCCTGCGCCGCCCCGTGCAGCTTGACCCCGCGGGCGCCGTGCGAGTCGTGCAGCTCGCGCACGTGCGCAGCCCCTGCTTCATCGGGCAGCAACGTGGGATCCGCGGCCACGAATATGGCGAGCTCGGGATGTTCCTCTCCTATCCCGCACGCCCATCGGTTGAAGGTGCACATCTCGTCGGCGAGGCGGGCATCGACTTCCCTTGTCGCCCGCTCTCTTTCAGACTCGCTTTTCCCCGGCTCGAGGGCCGAGAGCGCGGCCTCCCGGATGGATGCCGTCGTATAGAGGTTGACGATGACCGACTTGCTGATGTCTGCAACGCGCATGGAGTCGAGCAGCTCGTCGACGGTCCCATTGAGGGTGCTGGCGCGTACCCCGGGCAGCTCACCGTACTCCCAGACCTCGTAACCCGTCTTCTCGGCGTAGCCGATCTCCCGCGTCTCGTAGATGTGTACATGGGAGTCGATCTTCAGTGGTCGTGTCACAATCCGTTTCCCTCCCGGGCAGCTACCTGCCGGCCGGCCGCTTTCCCGCCGTCACCGCACCGCGGGCCGGATTCGGTCCGCGGTGGCGGGGTGGGGCGGGGTGGCGGCGCCTCTCGATGGGTTGTCGGGCCGCTCAGGAACCGGCCCGCCCAATCCACTTGTTCGAATCGTAGGTCTGCCGATAGCCTTCCTCGTCCAGCTGCATCATGATGCGGTAGTCGATGCCGTCCACGGCTGACGGGGCATTGTCGGTCACCCCTGCTTCCTGATACACGGACGCGAAGATGTCCCAGGTGGACTCCAGGTAACCGGCTTCGCAGTCGGCCCCCCCGAACAACTGGCCCCAGTTGCTGGGCTCATCCGGTGCGAGCGGTGCGCCTTCCGGAATGCTTGCACACATCGGCACCCCGCCCCCCGCGCCTATGGCGCCGAGGTTCTGATCGATGTTGAGCATGACCGTGCCCTGCTGCGTGATCTCGACGTCTCCGACCGGCCAGTCCAGTCCCCGAGCGATGATTTCGTTGCCTTCTCCGGGATTCTCCTTCCACCAGTTCACCGCTTCGAACCACGAGCGCAGCAGCTCCTTGGCCACATCCGGTTTGTCCTGCATCCAGTTCTCGTTGCAGGCGATCGAATCCGAAATGAGGCCACGTTCCCAAGTCCGGTCGGTCCGGCTGCTCTTGAAGAGATAGGAGTCCTTTCTTTCGAGGGATTGCGTGGAGAACGGAATGAAGTTCACGTCGATATCCAGGGCTCCACTCACGAACGCGGCCGTCGCATCCTGGGGCAGCATGATCTTGTGTTCCACCGAATCGAAGTCCATTCCGGCTCGTTTCAGCGTCAGGAGCATCCACATGTGGTTGAGGAACCCGTAGTCCGCTGCATAGGCCCGGCCGGCGAAGTCCTCTACCGACTCGATGTCTTCGGCGACCACCATTTCATCCAGTCCATAGGACATCAACGGCACCGCGATGTGCTTTACTGGGATGTCGGCCGCGCGCGCCACGACGGTGGAGTCCATGGTCGTCATCATGCACTGCAGGTGTCCGGTCGAGAGACCGGCGTTGCGTGCCGTGATGTCCTCGATGACTTTGACCTCGAGGTCAATATCCTTGGCCATGCCTTTCTCTTGGACGATGAACCAGGGGCCGTAGACGGAGACGGGAATCAGCGTTACCGCCACCTTCTCAGCCGCCAGGACCGCGGTTCCGGCGGTGATTGAAGCAAGGCCGAGGACGCAGCCCGCGAGGGCGCCGGCCAGGGTGTTTCGAGTCCACGTGCTGGACATGTCAGATCCTCCTGTTGACAACTGATGCTATGCGCTTTGCCGTATCTCCTCTCTCATCATCGCAAAGAGGCGTCGCTCCAGCTCTACGTAACCGGGGAGTGCGAGCATGTCCTCCTTGCGCGGGATACGTCGACCTTCCTTGAAGGCAACCGGTATGTCGGCCTTGATCCGTCCCGGAGATCGGGTGAAGAAGATGATTCGGTCCGACAGGTAGATGGCCTCCTGGATATCGTGAGTGACGGTGACGACCGTGGTGTTCTCCCGTTCGATGATCTCGATCATCATCTCCTGCATTTCCCAGCGCACCTGGGCGTCGAGGGCGCCGAAGGGTTCATCCATCAGGAGCACTCCGGGGTTCTGGGCAAGGGTCCGCGCTATCGCAACCCGCTGCTTCATGCCCCCGGAAAGACTGGCCGGATAGGAGTCCCCAAAACCATCGAGATGCACCAGTCTCAGGAACTCCTGGGACTTCCGGGCCCGCTCCTCACGCGGCACGCCCATGATCTTCATTCCGTACTCGATGTTCTTGCGGGCGCTGAGCCACGGAAAGGAGGTATAAGCCTGAAAGATCATGCCGCGGTCGGGACCGGGACCGGTGATGGGCTCGTCATGGATGAACAGTTGGCCTCGCGTGGGATGCTCCAGTCCCGCGATCATCCTCAGCATGGTCGTTTTTCCACAGCCTGAGGGGCCGATGAAGCAGACGATCTCGTTTTCCCTCAACTCCATGGAGATGTTGTCCACCGCGGTAAACTTCCCGCCCAGATACTGGCGGGTGACGGCCGTGGTCCGGATCGCGACCTTGTCGGTCTTCCCGGATCCGGATGTGTTGCCCGTGCCTTCGCTCATCGTCTCCCTCTAGCCGCGCTGCTCGCGGTTCCAGGGAAAGGCGTAGCGGGCGGCCAGCCTGAAGAGCAGATCGGTCAATACCCCGAGTATGCCGATGGTGAGGATGCCGGCCATGATGACGTCGACCTTGAGGAAGCGCCCCGCACGCATCATGACCGCCCCGATCCCGTCGGAGGCGGCGACGATCTCGGCAATCACCAGATAGGTCCACCCCACCGCGATCATGTTGCGCATGGAATCGACCACCGAAGGCGCAACCGCCGGCACCACTACGTCCATGACGACGCGGCGGCGGCTCGCTCCCATTGTCAGGGCCGCTTCGATGAGCTCCTGCTGGACCGCTCTGGTGTTGTCCAGGATCAGGGCGACGAGGAAAAAGATGACGCCGAGCACGAGCAGGGCCATCTTCTGGGTGTCCGTGGGGCCGAACCACACCAGCAACAGGGGGATGAACGACGCGGCAGGAAGGTATCGAAAGGCGGATATGGTGGGGTTCAGGAGGGCGCGGAGCTTCGTGAAGCACCCCATGGCGATCCCCAAGGGCACTGCGACTACGCAGGCGGCAAAGAAACTGACGAATATGCGATAGCAACTCTTCGCGATGTCGAAGATGAACTCCTTCTCCGCCAGGAGCGTCCACAAGGCGCCCAGCACCTGTTGGGGCGAAGGGAGGAAACGCTTGCTCTCCTCCGGGGTCAGGTAGTGGCCCAGTTCCCACAAGACGAAGAAGCCGCAGGCGCCCGCCAGCCCCAGTACCGTCATGGCCCGGCCGCTGAGCGTAATGCGCAGCTCGAACATCGATGCGTTATAGCAACATGCTCACACCCCTTCAAGTTGCTTGAACCGATTTCCAGTACCTTGAAGAAGGATCGATCTTGTGCGCTAATGGAGCCCTGCGGGCAGTCGCCGCGGGTGTGTCCCCATGAGACGAGCGAGTTGCCGCGTCCAAGCTGGACGGGGCGTCCCTGGCGGAACCGGGCTCTTCCCTCGCCCCGCCGCCTTACGTCGTGCCGGCCGGAGCGTGCGGGTTGATGGGTGATGCCGGCCGGGGCGGGGACCGGAGCATCAGACTCGGCAGACGGGTACGTCACTGGCGTCTGGTGAAGGGACTCACCCTCAAGGACGTGGCACGGCAGGTCGGCTGCTCGGAGAGCCTGTTGTCAAAAGTCGAGAACGATCGGGCGACGCCCTCCCTTAGCACCTTGCACAGGATGGCCGCCGCGTTGGATACGAATCTCAGCGACATACTGGGCTCCGGGGAGAGCGAAACCATCACCCGTGCGAGCAACAGGAATGTGCTGTGGATCGACGGCAACGAACGCCACGGTGAGCGGATGCGGCTGGAGCAGCTCGTGCCTGCGAAGAAGGGCAGGTTGCTTCAGGCCGACATGTACATCATTCCCCCGGGCGGCGGAAGCAATGGCGAGATGCAGCATTCCGGAGAGGAGTTCGGCTTCGTAATGGAAGGGTCCCTTTGTCTCAGGGTCGAGGACGCGTCGTATCTCCTGGAAGCGGGTGACTCCTTCGTCTTTCGCTCCGAGCTGACGCACTCTTTCGTCAACAACGGGAATACACCTGCCCGGGTACTCTGGCTGAACACCCCTCCCACCTTTTAGCTTCCCATGAGGACCTGACGTTGAAACGACCATTCAACTACCTGAGACCTCACAGCGCGGAAGAAGCGATCGCGATGAAGGCGGAGCATCGGGATCGTGCCTGCTACTGGGCCGGCGGTACGGACTTGATGTTGCAGTGGCGCGGTGGCGAAGTGGACGTGGACTACTGCATAGACCTCACGTGGGTGCCGGAGCTCGACGGCATCGAGAGCGACGATGGGAAGGTGCGCATAGGGGCCATGGCCTCCCTGGACGCCCTCGATCATGCAGCCGGCATGAACCGGTTGATGGAGGTGCTGGCATACACGGCGAGATTGATGTGCACCAAGCAGACGAGAACCATCGGCACGGTGGGCGGCAACATGTGCAATGCCTCGCCGGGCGCCGATCTCTCGCCCTTGTTCGTGGCCCTGGATGCGAGTGCCGTCATCCTGGGGGCGAAGGGCAGGCGCACAGTGCCGATGGAGAACTTCTTCACCGGCGTCAATCAGACCGTCCTGCGGGACGAGGAGCTGCTGTACGAGATCATCGTCCCCGTACCCAACGAGAGGCGCGAGGCGAGCTACAAGCGGGTGGCGCGCACCGTGGTGGACATCGCGCTGGTGAGTGCCGCGGTTTCGGTAACAGAGACGGAAGGCAAGGTGTGCGGCACGCGCATCTCTCTCGGATCGGTTGCCCCGGTTCCCATTCGAGCGCTCGAGGCGGAACAAGTGCTGGTCGGCCACGATCTCGTCGCGATAGATGAGGGTTTGTTGGGAGAGGCCGGGTCACTCGCCGCCAGCGCGGCCGAACCGATCTCGGACGTGCGCGCCGGTGCGGAGTACCGGCGCAAGATGTGTGCGGTTCTGACGCGTCGTGCTCTGGCGGACTCTCTCGACAGGCTGAACGGAGCAGGACGATGACACAGATGAGGGTGAACGGTCGGGTCTACGATCTGGAGATAAAACCGCATGAGTGCCTCTCCGACGTCTTGCGAGGCCAGCTCGGGCTGTACGGGGTGCGGGTCTCGTGCAGCGAGGGGGAGTGCGGCTCGTGCACCGTGATCATGGACGGCATGCCGGTTACCGCATGCCTGGTGCTGGGCATGCAGGCGGAGGGAAAGGAAATTCTCACGGTGGAGGGACTGGGTAACGTCGACGATCTGCACCCCATACAGGAAGCCTTTATCGAAGAGCAGGGCTTTCAATGTGCTTTCTGTACTCCAGGATTCATCATGACTACCAAGGCGTTTCTGGAGGAGAACCCCGATCCCACGGAGGAGGAGGCGGCCATGGGAGTCAGTGGGAACATATGTCGTTGCGGAGCCTACCCGTACATCGTGAAGGCGGTGCGGAGGGCGGCGCAGAAACTGAAAGAGACGACAACGTAGCGGATATCGACGTGAACCGATCCGTCCGAGATTAGAGGAGACAACACCATGGCAATTGCGTCCGATGTGTCCGTGGGCGGAGGAGGACATCGCTCCGCGTTCAGGATCGCGGGAAAGGGCGTTCCGGTGAAGGATGCGAAAGAGAAGGTTACCGGGTCTCTCAAGTACGCGGTCGACATGGAAGTGCAGGGGATGGTGCACGGCAAGATCCTGAGAAGCCCTCACCCGCACGCGCGCATCGTCCGGATAGACACCAGCAGGGCGGAAGCGCTTCCCGGCGTGGTGGGCACGGTCACTCATCTCGATGCCCCGCCGCACGTGTGGGAGAACGCCTGGTTCAACTACCGCGGCGAGGTGTTGGACGGCATCGCCCGTTTCCACGGAGACGACGTGGCGGCGGTGGCGGCGATGAGGGAGGACATCGCGGAGGCCGCCCTGGAGCTGATCGACGTGGAGTACGAGCTGCTCCCGACGGTGTTCGATCCGGAAGAGGCGATGAAGCCCGATGCCCCGCAGCTCCGCGAGGAAGGCAACGTGCGCGACCCCTACGTGGTGGAATGGGGCGACGTGGAGAAAGGGGAACAGGAAGCGGACTTCACCGTCGATTGTGAGATTCGCTTCGCCAGCCAACAGATGGCGCCGCTGGGACGCAATGCGTGCATCGCGGAATGGAATGGGGACCGGATAACGCTGTGGACATCATCGCAAACGCCTTCGGAGTTGCGGGACGGAATCCACGAAGCGTTCGGCATTCCGTTGAGCCGGGTTCGGGTTTTCGCGCTGCCCTCCGGGAGCTCCTTCGGAAACTGGTGGAGCGCTAACTTCATGCTGATCACGGCGCTGTTGGCGCGCAAGGTACGCAAGCCGGTCAAGATCGAGCTCACCAACGAGGAGTGCATGGCGACCGTCAAGCGCCGGCACATCGAGATATCCCGGGGGCGCATGGGGTGCACGAACGACGGCACTCTCACCCTCGCGAAGTTCGACCACATCATCGACAACGGAGGATACGGCTTCAAGGACGACGTGGGCTTTTTCTGCGTGGACAACTGGGGGCGGGCTCATCACGGGCACTACGCGATTCACGGGGTGAACACGAACCTGCTCACGGCCGGATGCATGCGGGCGGTCGGCGACGTGACTCTCGGGGCTTGTGTAGAACGGGTGGCGGACATGTGTGCCATCAAGGTGGACATGGACCCGGTGGAGTTTCGCCTCAAGAACCAGATCAAGACCGGCGAGAGGCTGCGTATGCAGCACAGCCGGCAATACATGAGGGGCAGTCTCGAAGAGTACCTGGAGGGCATTCCGGAGGAGCAGCGCAAGGAGTGGCCGAAGTTGTTTCACCTGTCGAGCGGCTCCACGGACGAGATTCTCAGAAAGGGGGCCGAAGCCTTTGGTTGGAAAGAGAAGTGGAAAGGTTGGGGAGTGCCCTATGCGGTGGAGGGGCCACGGCGCCGGGCGGTGGGGGTAGGTACCGGCGCTCACGTGTGTGGAGTGGAGTTCGAAGGCAACGTGTCGGCGGTGGTGCGGATCAACCCGGACGGCAGCGCCAAGGTGCATTGCGCGGTGGGCCGGCAGGGACAGGGCAGCGAGACCACCCAGGTTCAGGTCGCGGCAGAGGAGCTCGGCATTCCCTTTGACAAGGTGGAGATTGAGACCGGGGACACCGATTCCTGTCCCTGGAGTCACGGGTCCCTGGCGAGCAATTCGATGTATCGGGTGGGTTGGGCGACCCGGGCGGCGGCGAAGGATGCCAAGCGACAATTGCTGGAGATCGCCGGCCGGGAGTTCTTCGATGCGTCGCCCGACGAGCTCGACGTGATGGACGGGGTCATCTTTTCAAGGGACCCCCACAAGAGAAACATCCGCATCACGATAGAGGAAGCCCTGAACCATTTTCGCAGCGCCGACGCGTTAGGTCAGGCGTCTTCGATCACCGGCCGTCCCGCGGGACCGATGCCACCAGCGAGCACTTTCGCGAGACATTTCGCCGCGCACTTCGCGGACGTGGAAGTCGACACTGAGACCGGGGAGATCAGATTGCTCGACTTCCTGGCGACTCAGGACAGCGGCACGATCATGAATCCCCAGGTGATGAAGAACCAGATGATCGGCGGCGCCATCTGCGGAGCGGGTTTCGCTATCTACGAAGCGCTGGTGTTCGAGGAAGGCAGCGGTCGCATCAAGAATGCGAACCTGCTGGACTACAAGCTTTTGCGCGCGGCCGATTTCCCGTTGCGTGGCGAGGTAATCTACGGAGACTCCTACGATCCGGTAGGTCCCTTCGGGGCGCGCAGCGCGGGGGAGGCGCCCGCCGCCGCCGCGGGACCGGCCATCGCGCAGGCGGTCTACAACGCAATCGGGATGTGGGTGGACATGCCGATGACCCCGGAGAACGTGGTCACAGCGCTGGATCGAATGTAATGCCTGTATACCCCCGACGGTGACCAGCAAGCTCGGCCACTGCCGGGGCGTCCTGTCGCCGGAATGAAGCGGGCCGATGCGGGGGGCGGGCGGAACGCCGCCCCCGCCCAGTCCCCGTGCTCAGCCTTCGCTCTGCGCTTCGGCGGTGGCGAGCGCGGCCACCACGGTGTGCGGCGTCACCCGTCCCAGCACCCGCCCGCCGTCGTCCACCACCGCGAGCCCTTCGTCATGGCCGGCGAGCTGCGGCATGAGCTCCTCGAGGGTGGTGGCGGGGGAGATGGAGTTGTCCGCATCCATGCCCTCGGTCGCCGGCTCCGCGATGTCGCCCGCGGTGATGACCTTCACCCGAGGCACGTCCTGGGTGAACTCCGCCACGTAGTCGGTGGCGGGGTTCATCACCACTTCCGAAGGGGTGCCGATCTGCTCGATCCAGCCGTCCTTCATGATCGCGATGCGGTCCGCAAGGCGCAGCGCCTCGAGGAAGTCGTGGGTGATGAAGACGATGGTCTTGTGCAGCAGGCGCTGCAGGCGCAGGAACTCGTCCTGCATCTGGCGCCGGATCAGGGGGTCCAGCGCGCTGAAGGGCTCGTCGAGGAACCAGATCTCGGGCTCCACCGCGAGCGAACGGGCGATCCCCACCCGCTGCTGCTGACCTCCCGAGAGCTCCCGGGGGAAGCTCGCCTCGCGCCCCTGAAGGCCCACGAGCTCGATGACCCCGAGGGCGCGTTGCTCGCGTTCCTCTTTCGCCACTCCCTGCACCTTGAGGGGAAACGCGACGTTTTCGAGCACGGTCTGGTGCGGGAGCAGCCCGAAGTTCTGGAACACCATGCCCATCTTGTGGCGCCGGATCTCGATGAGCTCCTTCTCGCTCACTTCGAGCAGATCTCCGCCGTCCATGATCACCTGTCCCGCGGTCGGCTCCACGAGGCGCGAGATGCAGCGCACCATCGTGGACTTGCCCGACCCCGACAGGCCCATGATGATGAAGATCTCGCCCACTTCGACATCGAAGCTCACATTGCACGCGGCGCCGATGTGGCCCGACTCGATGATGCGCTCGTAGAGGGATTCGGGTGCCTCCACGTCGCCGTTGCGTCCGGTAAAGAAGTGATCCGGCTCCCGTCCGTAGATCTTCCACACGTTTCGACAGGAGATCTTGATCTCGCCGCTGGCAGGACGTGACGCGGTCTGGGTGCTCATGCGTTGCGGCTTCTTCGTGATCGCGCGCCGCCTCGTCGCGGCGAAGGGGTCAGTGGGTGGTCGTCGCGCCGCCGAAGGCCGGGCGACGAACGAAGCAGGTTAAGGCAAGCGGCGGTGCCTGACAATCGAGGAACATCGGCCCGCCAAGGGCATACTACGCTTTCAGGGACCTTGCCCTGACTCGTTGTTTTGCGTGGATTCCCGCTTTCGCGGGGGTTAGAGGCTTTCGCGGGAACGACGGGAGGGGGAATTCGTCGTTCCCTTGATTAGAGGGTATCCACCGGAGACCGTGTGGTTCGCGTTGGATGCACAGGTTCGGCCAGCGTGAAATGGTCCTGGCCGGCCTGCTCTCGGCGCGACGCAGGAAGCTTCCACGTGGGCGTCCGGCCCGTCGCCGGTCGCCTTTCAGCTCGCGTAGGGGGCATGTGCGGTGAGGCCGCCGTCGTGCACGTAGAGCTGGCCGGTGGCGAAGGCCGACTCATCGCTCGCCAGCCACAGCGCGAGGTTCGCGATGTCCTCCGGACGGCCCAGGCGCCCGAGCAGGTGCTGGCCGACGATCCCCTGCTCCGCGCCCGCGGGCAGGGAGTGCAGGTAGGCGTCCATCATCTCGGTCCGGATCCAGCCCGGGCAGATGACGTTGCAGCGGATGCCCTCCTTGCCGTGGTCCACCGCGATCGCACGGCTGAGCGCGTGCACGCCGCCCTTGGAGGCGCAGTAGGCGGCGAGCCCGGGGTCCGCGACGAAGCCGTCATAGGAGCCGACGTTGATGATCGAGCCCCCACCCGCGGCGCGCATCGGGGCCAGCGCTTCCCGGCAGCACAGGAACACGCCCTTGAGGTTGACGGCCATGAGCGCGTCCCACTCCGCCTCGCTGGTGTGCTCGATGTCTTTCTCGATCTGCACCGCGGCGTTGTTGACGAGCACGTCCAGCCGCCCGAATCGCCGCAGGGTGTGCTCGAAGATCGCGCGCACGTCCTCCGCCCTCCCCACATCGCCGCGCACGAAGTCCGGGCGGTCCTCTCCCGACTCCTCCTCCCGCGCGCTGCGGGCGCTCGTCACCACGCGGGCGCCCTCCTCGATGAATCGTCGGACGATCGCGCGCCCGATGCCGCGGGTGCCGCCGGTGACGATGGCGACCTTTCCCTCGAGTCGGCTCATTTCTCGGGGTTCTCCTCTACGCGGTGATGGTGTGCGGGAATCCACCCGAGTCGTGCAAGTCGCGTTGGAAGCATCGCTTCGGCCAGCGTGAAATAGTCCTGCATGTCGCGGCCAGCATGGGTTCCCATCGCGCACATTACAATCCAACCAGGCAACGGGTCGCGGCCTCTTCGCGGGCGACCTCGGGTTTTCGGCAAGCGGGTGCTCCGGTGCCCGAAACACACGGAATTCGATGATGCACGATGCAAGGGTCCGAGAGGTCCTCGACGGCGCTGCCCCCGGTGACCGTCCGGTGAGGGTCAGGGGCTGGGTGCGCACCCGGCGCGACTCCCGGAAAGGCTTCTCCTTCATCCAGGTGCACGATGGTTCCTGCGTGCCCGCCCTCCAGGTCGTGGCCGACGCGACGCTCGCGAACTACCAGTCCGAAATCCTCCACCTCACCACCGGATGCGCGGTCGCGGTGACCGGCGAAGTGGTCGAGTCGCCGGGACGGGGACAGAGCCGCGAGCTCAAGGCGGAGTCGGTGGAGGTGGTGGGCTGGGTCGACGATCCCGAGACCTACCCGGTACCGGCCAAGCGCCATACTCTGGAGTATCTGCGGGAGGTCGCCCACCTGCGTCCGCGCACCGACACCATCGGTGCGATCGCGCGTGTGCGCCACGTGATCTCGGGGGCGGTGCACGAGTACCTCACCGGGCAGGGCTTCGTGTGGATCAACACGCCGCTCATCACCGCGAGCGATTGCGAAGGTGCGGGCGCGCTGTTTCGGGTCTCGACCCTCGATCCTCGTGATCCGCCACGGGATGCATCGGGCGAGGTGGACTTCCATCGCGACTTCTTCGGCCGGGAAGCCTTCCTCACCGTGTCCGGCCAGCTCAACGTGGAATGCTTTTGCCACGCGCTCTCCCGCGTCTACACCTTCGGCCCCACCTTCCGCGCCGAGAACTCCAACACCAGCCGGCACCTCGCGGAGTTCTGGATGATCGAGCCCGAGCTCGCCTTCGCGAGCTTGAGCGACAACGTCGATCTCGCCGAATCCTTCCTCAAGGCGATCATCGGCGCAGTGCTCGAAAAGTGTCCGCAGGAAATGGCCTTCTTCGACGAACGCGTGGAGAAAGGGATCACGGCCAAGCTCGAAGGGGTGGTCGCTTCGCGCTTCGAGCGCGTCGACTACGGCGATGCGATCGACATCCTCACGCGGTCGAAGCAACGCTTCGAGTACCCGGTGCACTGGGGCGCCGACCTGCAATCGGAGCACGAGCGCTATCTCACCGAGCAGCATTTCGGCGGCCCGGTGGTGGTCACCGACTACCCCAAGGACATCAAGGCCTTCTACATGCGCCTCAACGACGACGGCAGGACGGTGGGGGCGATGGACGTGCTCGTGCCGGGGATGGGCGAGATCATCGGCGGCAGCGCGCGCGAGGAGCGCCTCGAAGTCCTCGACCGGCGCCTGGAGGAGAAGGGTCTCCGAGAGGAGCTCTGGTGGTACCGGGATCTGCGCCGCTACGGCAGCGTGCCGCACGTCGGCTTCGGGCTCGGGCTCGAGCGCGCCATCAACTACATCACCGGAATGAGCAACGTGCGCGACGCGATCCCCTTTCCGCGCACCCCGCGAAACGCCGCGTTCTGAGCACGGCGGCGCCAAGCGCGCGGACCATGACCGCTCGGTTGAACAAGGACCGTCCATCTCGTGTCCCGGAAGGGCGTGACTCTCGTCCGACGGAAGAGTGATGTCCGACCGGCGAGTTCTTATCATCGCCGGACCCAATGGCGCCGGGAAGACCACCTTCGCCACCGAGTTTCTGCCGAACGAAGCGGCCTGTCCCAACTTCGTCAACGCCGATCTCATCGCCGCCGGACTGAGTCCGTTTCGGGCCGACCTCGTCGGACTCAGGGCCGGTCGCTTGATGTTGAGACAGATCCACGAGCACGCGCGACGAGGAGAGAGCTTCGCGTTCGAGACTACGCTGAGCGGGCTCGGATACGCTCGCTGGGTTTCTCGGTGGCAGAGCCGGGGTTATCAGGTCAAGCTCTTCTTCCTGCACCTTCCGAGTCCGGAGGCAGCCATTGCGCGTGTCGCACAACGAGTGACGGAAGGCGGACACCACGTGCCCAGGTCGGTCATCGTTCGACGCTTCCACTCCGGTGAACGCAACTTTGAACAGGTCTATCGAGGACTCGTCAACGAATGGGCGGAGTACGACAATTCGGAGCCTGTGCCAAAGCTGCTGGCGGAAGGTGGTCGAGAGTGAGTTCGGGGAATCCGATTCCGGAGAAGAGGTCGCGTGATCCGGACATGGCCGGAGCGGAAGCGGCGTTGCGTCGCGCAGCCAAGCACGCTCGTCGGCGTGCGGAGGCGGTGGCGAAAGGCGCTGCCGCGTCGACCTGCGGGACGGACAACGCAGCCGCAACTCGCGAGTCCGATTCCCGCCACGACCCGCGCACACTCAGCTTCTCACAAGCTCAGGGTTATGAGGACATCCCGGGGCCGCTGAACCTCGAAGAACTGCCCGCCGAAGCGAGAACTTGGATATGGAGCTTGGTCTTCTCCTTTCTCAAGAAGTCGACGACACGACCCCGCGGGACGTCAACTCAGTACGTTGTTGGCGCTTGGGAGGGAGTACTGGTATCGAAACACGTAGTGCATGACCAGCGCCCGCTGGATGAGTGGAACACGAAATTCGACCCCATTCGCGCTGATCTCCGCCACAGCATAGAAACACTGCCATTCAACAAGGTTTTCGATCTTGTTCAATTCGTACTCCGTCACCCCGAATGTCCACGCGATTTTGTGGACGCCATGAAACATGTGTTTTCACGGTGCAGGCTGGCCTACACGATAGACGAAGGGCCACCCCCTACCATCGTTCCGGCCGTCACTCCTGAAGAGGGTGGTGCAGTAGTCGAGGCGCTCCAGACACTGCGAGAATCGGGCATGGACGGTGCCGCCGCGCATCTGCGCAACGCATCCGAATGCATCAATGCGGGCGACTGGGCGGGCAGCGTTCGCGAGAGCATTCATGCAGTCGAGTCGGTGGCCCGGCTGCTCGATCCGGCGGCTTCGTCAACCTTGGGGCCGGCGCTCAAGGCGTTGAAAAAAGATGGATCACTGCATCCCGCGCTGGAGAGTGCTTTCAACAAGCTCTACGGATACACGTCGGATGAACAAGGCATTCGGCATGCGTTTCTCGACCGCGCGGACAGCAACGTCGGGATGGACGAAGCGTTGTTCATGCTGAGCGCTTGCGCGTCCTTCGCCAGCTTCCTGAAGCGCAAGCACACGGCACGACAGATACCCTGATCGATCAGCGGCCCGTCCGCGCCGCGATGCCACCCCGGCATTCCGGGATCGCGACGTCTCAGTGGAGCTTGAGCCGCGGGCGCACCACCCGGTTGACGTGTCCGATCGCGATGAGCAGCAGCCCGCGAAGCCATCCGTGTATCGCGATCAGGTGCATGCGATAGAGCGACGTATATACGAGTCGCGCCAGGCGGCCCTCGACGGCCATGCGGCCGCCCACGAGCTTGCCCATGAGGCTGCCGACGGTGGAGAAGCGGCTGAGCGACACGAGGGAGCCGTAGTCCCGGTAGACGTAGGGCGTCGGCGGCTTGCCGGTGAGAATCCGCCGGAGGTTGTCGAGCACTGCGTCCGCCATCTGGTGCGCCGCCTGGGCCCGCGGGGGAACCAGGTCCTCGCTGTCCACGCGCGGGCAGGCGCAGCAGTCGCCGAGCGCGAAGATTCGCTCGTCTCGCGTCGTTTGCAGTGTCGGCGTCACGACGAGCCGATGGCTCCGGGCCGTCTCGAGCCCGCCGATGCCGTCCAGGTAGTCCGCTCCCCGAATGCCGGCCGCCCAGACTGCGATGTCCGCTGCGAGGGTTTCGTCTGCACCGGTATGCACTCTCGTTCTGTCGACTTCGGTCACTCGAGTATCGACCAGGATTCGCACGCCCAGGCTCTCGAGTTCCTCGTGGGCGGCGGCGGCCAGCTTTTCCGGCAGGGCGGGCAGAATGCGCGGGCCAGCCTCGAGCAGGGTTACCCGGAGCCGGCTCTCGTCGAATCCCTCGAGACCGTAGTGGCGAAGGGCGCCGGCGGCATCGTAGAGCTCCGCGGCAAGCTCCACCCCGGTCGCGCCACCGCCGACGATGACGATTTGGACCTTCGGACTATCGGCTTCGGACAGCGCGCGGACACGCGAGACGCGCAGGCAGTGATCCAGCAGGCGTTGCCGGAACTTCTCGGCATCGCTGCGCTCGTCGAGGAAGACGCAATGGGAACGAACTCCCGGGACGCCGAAGTCGTTCGAGACCGAGCCGACGGCCATGACCAGGTAATCGTAGGGGATGTGCTGACGGGCCAGGAGCTCCGTCCCGTCGTCGTCGTGCATTGGCGCAATCACGATCTTGCGACTATCCCGGTCGATGTCCTGGAAGGTGCCGAGAAAGAACCGGAAGCCACAGCGATGGCCGTGCGCTCCGTAGCCGACTTCGTCAAGGTTGGCGTCGAGAGAGCCGGCGGCGACTTCGTGCAGCAGCGGCTTCCATACGTGGGTGCGGTGGCGGTCCACCAGGAGAACGTCGACGTCGGGGTTGCGCCGATATCGGCGTCCCAGCTTCGTGGCGAGCTCGAGCCCTCCCGCGCCGCCACCCACGATGACTATCTGCGTCACGGCAGCCGCCTCGCACTGAGACGCGCTAGGATGCGCGCCACTGTCAGGGGAGGAGAGGGTAAGTCACTTGTACGAGACCATCCAATTCGAGGTCGATCGCGGCATCGGGGTGCTCACCTTGAACCGCCCGCGGGTCCTGAACGCAATCAGTGGTGCGATGATCGAGGAGATCATGGATGTGCAGTCCCGGGTGGAGAGGGACCCGGAAGTGAACGTGCTGGTGCTCGCCGGCTCGGGCCGCTCTTTCTGCGCCGGCTACGACCTGAAGGAAGCCGATGCCGGCAACGACGGGAGCTCCGCGCCTGATCTGCTCGGCACCCGGCGAAGGCTCGAGCTCTGCTGCGACATGACGATGGGCTTCTGGCACTGTCCGAAGCCGACCATCTCCGCGGTCCATGGCCACTGCCTCGCCGGAGGCTGCGAGCTGGCACTGGCCTGCGACATCACCATCGCGTCGGAGGACGCGATCTTCGGTGAGCCGGAGCTTCGTTTTGGAGCGGGTATCGTGTGCCTGATTCTTCCCTGGCTGACCGGCCCCAAGCAGGCGAAGGAGCTCATCTTCACCGGCAACGACCGCATTGCGGCCGAGCGTGCGCTTGCCATGGGCCTCGTCAATCGTGTCGTGCCGGAAGGCGAGGCGCTCGCGGCGGCCATGGAGATGGCGGGCCAGATCGCGGTGATGGACGAGCAGGCCATGGCGCTCAGCAAGGCCGCGATCAACCGCACCTACGAGGTCATGGGACTGCGTGAGGCGATGCGCAGCGGGGTGGACCTCGATGTGGAGATCACCTGCCTCGATACGCCGGATCGCCGGCAGTTTCGTGAGATCTCCCGCCGGGAGGGACTCAAGGCGGCGCTCGCATGGCGCGACGCACGCTTTGATCGAGACTCGTGAACACGGCCGTAGTGGCCGGGGGCGGCACCGACTCCGGAGACTCGCCGGGGAGCGAGGCGGCCCCCGAGGCCCGTCTCGCTCCCCTCCTCAACCCCCGTTCCATTGCTTTCGTCGGCGCATCCGCCCGGAATGGCACGCCGGGGCACACCATGCTGGATCTCAATCGGGGGGGCTCGCGGGAAGGCCGCCTCTACCCGGTGAATCCGCGCTACTCCCGAATCGACGGGGTCGACTGCTACCCTTCCTTGAGCGAGCTGCCCGAGGTTCCCGATCTGGTGGTGCTGGGGCTCGCCGACCGGCGCCTGGAGAGCGCGCTGACCGAGGCGGCCGCGGCCGGTGCGCGCGCCGCCGTGATCTTCGGCGGGGCCAACCTGGAAGAGCCGGAGCAGACACGCCTGGTCCGGCGCCTCACCGCCATCGCGATGGAGGCGGATATCCCCATTTGCGGCGGCAACGGCATGGGCTTCTACAACCTCGATGCCGGGCTGCGGATCACGTTCTCCCGGCCGCCTCGCGCCACGCGGGCGGGCAATGTCGCCCTCATCAGTCACTCCGGCTCGTCGTGGTCCTCCCTCACTCACAACGACGGTCGTCTCAGGTTCAATCTCTCGGTCTCCTCCGGACAGGAGCTCAACGTCGGAGTGGCGGACTACCTGCGCTACGCGCTCTCCATGCCCACCACCCGGGCCATCGGCCTGATTCTGGAGACCGTGCGCAGCCCGGAGGACTTCGTGTCCGCGCTCGCGGAGGCGAACGCGCGCGAGGTGCCGGTCATGGTGCTCAAGGTGGGTCGCACCGAGCAGAGCGCCCGACTCGCGATAAGCCACTCGGGCGCGATCGTCGGCGACGATGCCGCCTTCGACGCAATCTTCGAACACTACGGGGTCGGCCGCGCCCGGACGCTCGAAGAGCTCGCGGCCGGTCTGCTCCTGCTCTCGAGCGCGTGCCGGGTGGGGCCGGGAGGGCTCGCGCTCATCCACGATTCCGGTTTCGAGCGCGAGCTGTTGATCGACCTGGCGAGCGATCACGGCGTCGCGCTGGCGAGCATATCGCCGGAAACCCGGGATCGCCTCGCTGCGCTGCTCGACCCGGGACTCGAACCCGTCAATCCGCTCGACGCATGGGGTACGGGCCGTGACTACGAGCGTGTCTTCTCCGAGTGCCTCTGCGCGCTGATGGAGGATCCCGATACCGCCTGTGGCTTCATCTCCCACAGCATCCGCGACGATTTCTGGATCAGTGAGGGCTGGACCCGGGTGGCCGAGGAGAGTGCCCGGCGCTGCGCCAAGCCGATCGGCGTCGTGTCGAACTTTCCCTGGGTGCAGGACGGCGTCGTCGTCGAACGCATGAGCGACCTGGGAGTACCGGTAATCGGCGGCATGGGCAACGGCCTCGACGCGGCTCGGCACCTCTTTGCCTGGCGGGACTTTCTCGCCCGTGAGACGTCGCCGCCGCCGGCCGGCCTCGACGTCTCGCGTCTCGACGCATGGCGCACCCGACTCGAAACCGGCGAAGTGCTCGACGAGGCAGAGGGTCTTGCGTTGCTCGCCGACTACGGGCTCGATGTCGCGTGCTCCCGGGTGGCTTCGTCGCGCGAAGAGATCGAGGCCCTCGCCGAAGTCATCGACGTTCCGGTTGCGCTCAAGACCGCAATGCCCGGGGTGCACCACAAGAGCGACAGCGGCGGAGTGGTGCTTGGCGTGGCGCCGGATCGGCTGACCGAGGCCTACGACGCGCTCGCCGCTCGCCTCGGTCCCCGGGTGCTGGTAGCGGACATGGCGCCGCCGGGGGCGGAAATGGCGCTCGGAGTGGTGCGGGATCCCCACTTCGGGCCTCTGGTCGTGGTCGCGGCGGGGGGTGTCCACATCGAGTTGCTCGCCGACCGGCGCCTCGCGGTGCCGCCTTTCGATAGTGATCGGGCGAAGGAGTTGATCGCTCGCTTGCGCTGCCGCCCTCTCCTCGACGCCCATCGCGGCCGGCCTGCCGCCAGCGTTGATGCCCTCGCCGAGGCGCTTGCGCGGCTCTCCGTCCTGGCCCAGGAGCTGGGTCGGTGGATCGGCGAGCTCGACGTGAACCCGATCATCGCGGGACCGGATCGCGCGGTGGCGGTCGACGCCCTGGTGGTGCCTTCGCCCCCATCCGCCACGTCCTGAGCCACCAGGCGGGCTCGGCCCCCGTGAGAGTCAGGGCTGCTCCGAGCGCGGGGTCCGATCAGACCATCTGGCGGGCCGTCAACGATTCTCGATGCAATGATGTATCGCTCACCGGCTCAAGTAGTCGTAGGCCGACAGGGCGTGGGTGCGGACCACGTGCAGGAAGTCCTCGATCGGCACGTGCTCGTCGCCGGTGCCCATGCCGGTGGGGTAGGGGCCGTAGACGTAGGCGGGCACATCGGCGAAGCGCCACAGGCGCGTGTCGGTCCCGCCCAGGCTGCACACCGGGTCCGGGACGATGCCGCGGAGCGCCTCCACGTTGCGCTGGATGATGCCGACCATCTCGTGCTCGGGGTCGCACCAGCTCGGCGGACTGAAGTTCATTTCTCGCATCCGTACCTGTGGATACTCCGCCAGTATCTCATGCACCCGGGCGAGCACCGGATCCTTTCCCAGCCCTACCGGCAACCGGATGTCCGCTTCCACCACGCACTCGCTCGGCACCATGTTGACCTTGAGCCCACCCCGAATGGCGCCGATGTTGACGGTGACTTTCTGCACGATGCCCGATGCACCCTCGCCGAGCGCCGCATCGACGGCGCCTGCGCTGCGTTCGAGCACCGCGCCGACGTTGCCGGGGGCGGGAGAGTCGATTTCGCCGAGCGATTCGAGATCGGCGATGAGAGCGGCGGCAATCTTGGTCGCGCTCTCGCTCAGGTGAACGTAGGCGCCGTGCGCGCCCGCGGTGCTCACCGTGAATTCCAGCCACAGCGGCCCCTTCTCTCCGAAGCGGATGCTCAAGGGGCTGCTCGGTTCGCCGTTCAGGCAGCAGTCGCCGTGCACCTCGGGGTGGTGTTCCATCAGGTAGCGTGCCCCCCAGGGGCCGAAGGTCTCCTCGTCGGACACCGCGGTCAGGGTGAGACGGCCGCGGAGGCGTTCGCGCAGGCGGTGCAGGTAGCGGTAGGTGAAGAGGGAAGCGGTGGTGCCGCACTTCATGTCGGCGGACCCGCGTCCCCAGACCGCGCCCTCGGCGACCGCGCCGCTCCACGCTCCGAAGCGCCACCGCTCGTGCTCCCCGACGGGAAAGACGTCCATGTGGCCGTTCAGCACGAGGTGCCGGCCTCTTTCCCCGCCTTCGAAGCTCGCCACGACATTCGGAAACTCCGCCCTGGGGGCGATGACGCGGTACGCGAGGCCTTCCCGATCCAGCAGCCCGCACACGTGTGCGGCCGCCTCGCGGGTGTCGCCCGGAGGATTCGGGCTCTTCGCCTGCACGAAGGCGCTCAGGAACTCGACGAGGATTTCCTCGTCTTCCGCAATCCAGTCGAGCAGCATCCGCTTTCCATCGTCCATCCCAACCTCCTCACTTGCCGGCCACGATCCCGCGGTCATGCAGGTGCGCGATTTCGACGCTCCCAAGGCCCAGGACCTCGGCGAGCACATCGTCGGTGTGGGCGCCGAGCTCCGGGGCCGGGCGGACCGGCTCCCGATGATATGCGCCGAGCGCGAGCGGCGAGCCCGGCATCAGGTAGGTACCGATTCCGGGCTGATGCACCCGCTGGAACAGGGGGTTGGCCTCCGAGCAGCGCGGGTCCTCGCCGACCATTTCCAGAAAGCCGCGGTAGGGTCCCCAGCACACCCCCGCGGCATCGAAGGTGCTGCCCACCTCTTCCAGGTCGCGCGCGCCGATCCACTTTGCGATGAGCGGGTCGATCCGCTCGCGGGCGCGGAAGCGCTCGCCTTCTTCGTCGAGGTCGGTGTCGAGCTCGCGCTCCAGGGCGGCGACCGCATCGGCGCACCCGGTCGCCTCGCACAGGCCGCGCCACTGCCGGCGGGTCATCGCCACCACCATGACGCGGCGGCCGTCCCGGGTCGCGAAGTCCCGCCCGTAGGCGCCGTAGAGGTGGTTGCCGCCGGCGCTTCGCTCGCTGCGGTTGATCTCGGCCTCTGCGATGTGTCCGAGGTTGCCCACCGCGGCGTAGGCGACATCGGAGAGCGCGAGGGAGACGAGCTGCCCCCGGCCGCTTCGGCGCCGGTGGCGCTCCGCCGCCAGCAGTCCGGTGGAAGCGGTGAGGCCGGCGGCAATGTCCCAGGCCGGAAGCATGTGGTTGATCGGCGCGTCCCGTGTCGCGTTCCCCGTGGCGAAGGGAATGCCCACCGCGCAGTTGACGGTGTAGTCCAGCGCGATGCCGCCGTCGTGGTGACCCTTGATCGCGAGCACGATGACGTCTTCGCGTGCCGACCGAAGACTCTCGTAGGCGAGCGGTCCGCGCAGAGGCAGGTTGGTGAGGAAGATGCCGCCGTCCTCCCCAGGGGCGGTGACGAGCGCGGCGACGAGCTCGCGCCCTTCGGGCTGGCGCAGGTCCACCGCAATGGAGCGCTTGCCCTTGTTGAGCCCGGCCCAGTAGAGGCTTCGGCCTTCCCGGGTGAGCGGCCAGCGCCGGGAGTCCAGCCCGCCGCCGATCGCATCGAAGCGGATGACGTCCGCGCCGAGCTGGGCCAGCGTCATCCCGCCGAGGGGGGCCGCGACGAAGGCGGATCCTTCGACCACCCGCATGCCTTCGAGCATCCGGTACATGCCGCCTACCCTTCCTTCCGACCTCGGAGCGCGGCCTCCCAGGCGCGGCGTGACCACTCGACGAGCACCGTCTCGTCCTCCAGAGCTTCCTCCGGAGCCTGGCGGTAGCCGAGCGCAATGGTCTTCCCCTTCCGTTCGTAGCGGAAGGGCGGCAGTCCGCGCGCCTCGAAGTCGGCCCGGTTTCCCTCGTCGACCTTGAAGTAGAGGATGTCGTCGTGGACGAGCCCGAACATCAGCCCGTCACGGAACAGCCCGGTACCGCCGAACATGCGCCGCGCGCTCACGCCCTCGAAGTCGACGTACAAGTCGAGCAGATGCCGGACGAAGTCGTTCATGGGATTGCGAATCAGCGGTGGAATCGGAACCGGGCGCAAGGGTGCCACATCCGATTCGTCGTGCGCAGCCGCAAGCCGGCCTCCTTCCTTTCCGTCCGACTCGCTGTGAACGAGAAGGCCGCGTTGCGCTTGCGCATGCGCGGCGATGGCTCGTGCGTGGGTGCTACTCGGAAGGTTGAAGGTCGACAGCGATGCCCTGGCGTTCGAGGGCGCCGGCGAAGAGTTCCGCCCAGCCGCGGTTCGCGGCCGGACTCGCGGGGCTGGGGTGGGGAGCCCAGCCCACCCGGACCCTGGCATCCCTCAGCGAGACCTGCGCCCGCTCTCCGCCGAATCGGCCGATGCCGATGACGTGGGTCGGCCGGATTCTCGACACCACATCGCGCAGCGCCTCGTCGCAGGCGCGGTAGAGGGGAGCCCGCTCGCCGGCCGGAAGCTTGTCGGGGGTGCGGTTGCGGCCGCTCGTTTCCATGAACGCGAGCGGGCAGTAGTTCCACACGAAGAATGCCGAGAAAAAGCGCTCCGGTGTGCCGAAGGTATCCTGCGCCCAGCCCCACAGCCGGGTGCCGCTCACTTCGCGCCGGGGGCAGGCGAAACCGAGGACCGGACGCTTCGGATGCTGGTCCGGTGGCTGCGCGACGGTCGTCTCGAGACCGAGCCAGCCCCGCGCCATCTCCACGTCGCCGAAGGGCACTCCGGTCTGGGACATGCCGAAGGGACCGGGATTCATGCCGAGCAGGAGGACTTTCGCGCCAAGTCCGCCGTAGCGATCGAGGTAGGCGCGGTGGGCGCGCCACGCGTAGTCCAGGGGGTTGTAGACGTGAGTGACCGGGGGCGAGAAGACGAGCTCCGCCACTTCGTCCCGCAGCCGGCGGGCGACGGGCCAGAGCGCAGTCGAAGAGGCTTTCCCTTTCCTGAGCGTCAACGCCGGGTACCGTGCCAACCCATGTTGCCGGCCGGAGTATACGAGACCCGCTCCAGGGCCGTCCCCGATGAGGAGCGAAAGGTTCGGGTTAACATGCGACAGACTCTCAACGTGCGAGCGCCTGCCATGAACCGAGACGAGATCCTCGCGAGGCCCCCCAGAGTGCTGAGTCGCGAGCAACGCGAATTCTATTTCGACAATGGATACCTCCTGCTCGACTCCTTCGTGTCCGGGCACTGGCTGTCCCGCCTGCGGGCCGTGGTGGACGAATTCATCGAGGAGAGCCGTCGCTTGAGCGAATCGGACGGCCGCTTCTTCCTCGAGCCGGACCATCGGGCCGACGATCCCCGACTGCGGCGCCTGATGAGCCCGCCGGACCATCACCCCGTGTTCCGCGAGTTCTCCTTCGAGGGTCCGGTGGTCGACGTCGCGGAGGATCTGCTGGGCTCCGGGGTGCGTTTCCACCACTCCAAGCTCAACTTCAAGTGGGCGCGGGGCGGCGAAGAGGTCAAGTGGCACCAGGACATCCAGTACTGGCCCCACACCGACTTCTCTCCCCTCACCATCGGGGTCTATCTCGAGGATGTCGACGACGAGATGGGGCCGATGGGGGTGGTGCCGGGCTCTCATCGGGGAGAGCTCTTCGATCTCTATGATGACGAAGAACGCTGGTCGGGCTCGATCCGGGACGAGGATCTCCCCCGCGCCCACGTGGAACGGGCGGTGTTCCTCAAGGGCGGTGCGGGCTCGGTGACGGTGCACAACTGCTGCATGGTGCACGGCTCCATGCCGAATCAATCTCCCCGTTCGCGGCCCCTGCTCCTGCAGACCTACGCCGCGGCGGACGCGTACCCCCTGCTCACGGTGGGCACCAACGGGGCCGGAGGCCGCATCATCAATGTCCTGCTTCGCGGAGAGCGGGCGCGCTGGATGGAGGTCGGTGCCCGGCGCCTGCCGGTCGCGCCGGACTGGTCCAGAGGCGGCTACACCTCGATATTCGATGTCCAGCAGAACGAAGCCGAGACCGCACCCGCGGATCGCATGTGATGGCAACGTGCCGCCAGCGGCGGCGTAGCGCCGGGGCGTGCCGCCGCAGCCGGGGCTGAGCCCCCGCCCTCTTTCCCCCTCTCGCGCCCTGCGCCGTTTCCGTCGGCGCCGGAAGCGAAGGAACCCGAAAACTCGCCCTCGCGCATCTCCAGAGCATCTGGAAGTTCGCCGCGAAGTGCCTTGAAGTGCACTCAATTTATTGATTTTAATGGAAAAGGTTGAATTTCTGCGGATTGGCACTTTTTTCCGCAAACGGCTTGAAAATAACTGTTAGCACTCTATATTCGCGAGTGCCAAAAACGGGGGTGGGCGAAGGCCCCGAGTCCCCCAGGGCCTCTATCACTGATTTCAGGAGACACAATCCCATGGCAAAAGCCAAACTCAAGCTGCGTCCCCTGCACGATCGGGTCATCGTGCGGCGCGAGGAGGAAGAGCGGACTTCCCCCGGCGGCATCGTCATTCCCGACACCGCCACCGAGAAGCCCATCCAGGGAAAGGTTCTCGCCGTCGGTAACGGCAAGATCCTCGACGGCGGCGACGTGCGCGCCCTCGACGTCAAGGTCGGAGACAAGATTCTCTTCGGCAAGTACTCCGGCACCGAGGTCAAGGTCGAAGGCGAAGACCTGCTCGTGATGCGCGAAGAAGACATCATGGCGGTCGTCGAGTAACGGCCACCGCTCATCATCCAACTGGAGATTTTTCAAAATGGCAGCGAAAGAAGTCCGATTTCACGAGGATTCGCGGGGCCGGATAGCCAAGGGGGTGAACGTCCTGGCTAGCGCCGTGAAGGTCACCCTCGGACCCAAGGGACGCAACGTCGTGCTCGAGAAGAGCTTCGGCGCGCCCACCGTCACCAAGGACGGGGTCAGCGTGGCGAAGGAGATCGAGCTCGAGGACAAGTTCGAGAACATGGGCGCGCAGATGGTGAAGGAGGTGGCGTCCAAGACCTCCGACGTCGCCGGCGACGGCACCACCACCGCCACCGTTCTCGCTCACTCGATGATGCGCGAAGGCATGAAGGCGGTTGCCGCGGGCATGAACCCGATGGACCTCAAGCGCGGGATCGAGCGGGCGGTCGAGGCGGCGGTCGGTGGCCTGGAGGGGCTGAGCCGGCCCACGCGCGACAGCACCGCCATCGCCCAGGTCGGCACCATCTCGGCCAATGGCGACGGCAACATCGGCGACATCATTTCCGATGCGATGGACAAGGTCGGAAAGGAAGGCGTCATCACGGTGGAGGACGGATCCGCGCTCGACAACGAGCTCGACGTGGTCGAGGGCATGCAGTTCGATCGCGGCTACCTCTCGCCGTACTTCATCAACAACCAGGACAACATGATGGCGGAGCTCGACGACCCGTTCATCCTGTTGCACGACAAGAAGATCTCGAACATCCGGGATCTCCTGCCCGTCCTCGAGGGCGTCGCCAAGGCCGGCAAGCCGCTGGTGGTCATCTCGGAAGACGTGGAGGGCGAGGCGCTCGCCACCCTGGTGGTCAACACCATCCGCGGGATCGTCAAGGTGGCCGCGATCAAGGCCCCCGGTTTCGGCGATCGCCGCAAGGCGATGCTGCAGGACATGGCGATCCTCACCGGCGGCAACGTGATCAGCGAAGAGGTGGGCCTGAGCCTCGAGAAGACGACGCTCGATGACCTCGGCCGGGCCAAGAAGGTGCAGGTGGCGAAGGAGAACACCACCGTCATCGACGGCGCGGGCAAGAAGAAGGACATCGAAGGCCGCGTCGCCCAGATCCGCCAGCAGATCGAGGAGACCACCTCCGACTACGACCGCGAGAAGCTCCAGGAGCGTGTGGCCAAGCTCGCCGGCGGCGTCGCCGTCATCAAGGTGGGGGCCGCGACCGAGGTCGAGATGAAGGAGAAGAAGGCCCGCGTCGAGGACGCGCTGCATTCGACCCGGGCCGCGGTCGAGGAAGGCATCGTCCCCGGCGGCGGTGTGGCCCTCATCCGGGCGCTCGACAAGGTCAAGAACCTCAAGGGCGACAACGAGGATCAGAACACGGGCATCACCATCGCCCGGCGCGCCATGGAAGAGCCGCTTCGCCAGATCGTCGCCAACTCCGGCGGCGAGCCCTCCGTGGTCCTCAACCGGGTCCGCGACGGCAAGGGCAACTTCGGCTGGAACGCCCAGACCGAGGAGTTTGGCGATCTCGTCAAGATGGGCATTCTCGACCCGACCAAGGTGGTGCGCTGCGCCCTGCAGAACGCCGCCTCCATCGCCGGGCTGCTCATCACCACCGAGGCCTCGGTGGCGGAGAAGCCGAAGAAGGAAGAGCCGCCCGCGATGCCGCCCGGAGGCGGAATGGGCGACATGGGCATGATGTAGACCTTCCCGGTCTCGTCTCCCCTCGGAAAGCCCGGCCCCGCGCCGGGCTTTCTCTTTAGTCCCCGGACGACGCAGGGTCGTCCGATGTCCCTCGCCAATGCACGATCGGGTGACGGGTCGGAAGCTTCTTCAGGTCGGGCGGATGCCTCGCAGGCGCTCGTTTCGCCTTCGCAGGAGCTCGAGCACGACCATCATGCACACCGAGAACACGATCAGCAGCGTCGCCACCGCGAGAATGGTGGGGCTTATCTGCTCGCGGATCCCCGCCCACATCTGGCGCGGGATGGTGCGCTGCTCGAAGCCGGCGAGGAAGATCACGCACACCACTTCGTCGAAGGAGATGACGAAGGCAAAGAGCCCTCCCGAGATGACGCCCGGAAGGATCATCGGCACCACCACCCGGAAGAAGGTCTGCACCGGAGTCGCGCCCAGGTTCGCCGACGCCCGCATCAGGGTGGTGTCGAACCCGAACAGGGTGGCGGTGACGGTGATGACCACGAAGGGCGTGCCGAGCGCGGTGTGGGCGAGGATGATGCCGGGGGTGGTCTGCGCGAGCCCCACGCTGGAGTAGAAGAAGAACATGCCGGCGGCGGTGATGATGATCGGCACGATCATGGGCGAGATGAGCAGGCTCATGATCGGGATCCGCCACGGCATGTGCGGGCGGCTCAGGCCGAGCGCGGCGAGGGTGCCGAGCAGGGTCGCGAGCAGGGTGGCGGCGATGCCGATGATGAAGCTGTTCTTGATCGAGTGGATCCACTGCTCGTTCGCGAACATGTCCTGGTACCAGCGCAACGAGTAGGCATCCGGGTTGAGCTTCAGCATCTCCTCGTTGAAGGTGAAGTAGGGCAGCGCATTGAAGGAGAGCGGCACGATCACCAGGATGGGCAGCATCAGGAACGCGAACACGAACCCCGCGCCGGTGCGCACGCCGTAATGCACCATGCGGTCGACGGGGGTTGCGTAGGCGGGAAGGGCCATGGTCGCTCCGTGCGCTATCCGAGCTTCATCTTGTCGATGCCGACGAGACGGTTGTAGAGCCAGTACAGGGCGAGGATCCCCAGAAGCAGGATCGCGCCGAGGGCCGCCGCGAGACCCCAGTTGAGCGACTTCTGCATGTGGTAGGCGATCATGTTGCTGATGAGCTGCCCGGTGCGCCCGCCGACGAGCGCGGGCGTGATGTAGTAGCCGACCGAGAGGATGAACACGAGCAGCGATCCGGCACCGATCCCGGGCAGGGTCTGCGGGAAGTACACCGTCCAGAACGCCTTGGCGGGTGAAGCCCCGAGCGACTTCGCGGCGCGGATGTGGTAGGGCGAGATCGTCTTCATGACGCTGAACAGCGGCAGGATCATGAAGGGCAGCAGGATCTGGATCATCGCGATCATGGTGCCGGTCATGTTGTAGACCAGCGAGAGGCGGCCCTCGTCGTCGATCGCTCCCGCCCATACCAGCAGGTCGTTGATCACGCCCTGCGACTGCAGCAGCACGATCCACGAGGTGGTGCGCACGAGCAGCGAGGTCCAGAAGGGCAGCAGCACCATGATGATCAGCAGGTTGCTGATGCGGGTGGGCACCACCGAGAGAATGTAGGAGACCGGATAGGCCAGCAGCAGGCAGGCGACGGTGATGGCGAGGCTCACCCAGAGCGTGCGCACGAAGAGCTTCACGTAGATCTGCCGGTTCTCGGGCTGCGCGACGACGTCGCCGGCCTGGTCGTAGGTCCGATCGACCGCGTTCACGTAGTAGGCGGGCGTCGGGTTCCGTCCCGCCTGCTTGATGATCGCCCAGGTCCTCACCTCTCCCCAGCGTTTGTCGATGTTCACGAAGGACTCGCGGGCGGTGGAGCCGTCCGCCTGCCCCTGCGCGAACTTGCGCGCCGTTTTCTTGATCATGCTCTTGGCGCCAGAGAGGTCGTAGTTGATGCGCCCCGATACCTTCCCGATCAGCTTGTCCTGGTGGCGTTTGGCGAACTCCTCGACCGCCGCCTCGAACACCGCCTCGGGGGGAAGCTCTCCGCTCGCCGGGTCCCAGCTCTGAAGCGCTTCCAGAGTGTGGGGCAGCAGGTCGGCCACCACCGGGTTCTGCACGCTGCGAAAGAGCATGTCGCCGATGGGAAAGACGAAGGTGATCAGGATGAACGCGAGCAGGGGTGAAACCAGCAGGAAGGCGGTGATGGTCTTGCGCCGTTCGGTGCGCGCGAGACTGACCTTGAGCGGCACCCCGTCCGCGGTGGTGATGGGCGCGGCGGCATCGATGGCGGTGACCGCCATGAGATCAGCCTGCCGGAGCGTCGAGCGCCCGGGCGTCCGCGCTCTGCCAGCCGACACGGACCGTGTCGCCGGTGCGGATTTCTACGTGCCCGGCGCTGTTGGGCACCTTCACGATGAAGTCGTCATGGCCGCATACGCGGAGCCGGGTGCGAAGGTGGTCTCCGTGAAAGATGAGCTCCTCCACCCGCCCGTCGAAGAGGTTGGGTACCGAGCCTTCCGGGGGGTTGATGAGCACCCGTTCGGGACGGAGCGACACCGTGGTCCGCGAGCCGATGCCGTCCACGTTGATCGCCGCCGCCTGCACGATGTGCCCGCCCTCGGCCTCCACGGTGCAACTCTCGCCGTCCTGCGCGACCACCTTGCCCGAGAGCGCGTTGTTCTCCCCGATGAACTGGGCGACGAAGGAGTTCCTCGGCTCCTGGTAGAGCTCGCCGGGCGAGGCCAGTTGCTGCACCACCCCGTCGTTGAAGACCGCGATGCGGTTCGACATGGTCAGCGCCTCGCCCTGATCGTGGGTGACGTAGACCACGGTGACGCCGATGCTCTCGTGGATGTGCCGGATCTCGTACTGCATCTGCTCCCGGAGCTGGCGGTCCAGCGCTCCGAGCGGCTCGTCCATGAGCACGATCTTGGGCTCGAACACGAGCGCGCGGGCCACCGCCACCCGCTGCTGCTGTCCGCCCGAGAGCTGGGCGGGACGCCGGTGGCCGAAGCCGCCGAGCTGCACCATGTCGAGCGCGCCCGCCACCCGTCGCGAGATCTCGTCCCGCGCGACCTTGCGCATCTGCAGGGGGTAGGCGATGTTCTCGAACACCGTCATGTGCGGGAACAGGGCGTAGTTCTGGAACACCATGCCGATGTCGCGCCGGTGTGGGGGCAGGTTGTTGATGGAGCGCCCTTCCAGGACGATGTCGCCGTGGGTGGTCGCCTCGAAGCCGGCGAGCATCATCAGGCAGGTGGTCTTGCCCGAACCGGAGGGTCCGAGCATGGTCAGGAACTCGCCCCGGTAGATGTCCAGATCCAGCGACTTCACGACGAGCGTCTCCCCGTCGTAGCTCTTCTGGACATCCTTGTACTGAACGAAGACTTCCTGCTCGGGCATGGCGTTACTCGCGTGCTGCTTGCTCCGTGCCGGCGACGCGCTCTTCCTCAGGAGCGACTACGCCGGCCGGGCGGCCACCGCCGCCCGGCCGGCGTTCGCCTCTACGAATGGCGCCGCTTCGGACCTAGAGCGCGAGCCAGGCGGAGAAGCGCTCCTGCAGCTCGTCCCGGTGGTCCGCCCAGAAGATGTAGTCGTACTGCAGCGAGTGCTCGTTGATGTTGTCCGTAGGCAGATGCCCCTTCACGTCGGGGTCGTTGAACTGCTCCGCGGACCTTCTCATCGGGCCGTAGGCGATCTCGTAGGTGATCCGCCCCTGGTACTCGGGGGTGGCGTAGGCTTCGTAGAGGAACTTCTTCGCCGCCTCCGCGTTCGGCGCGCCCTTTGCGATCGTTACGAATCCGATATCCCAGATCTGGGTGTCCCACATGATCGAGAGGGGCTGGTTCTCGTTCTTGTAGGCGTTGTAGATGCGTCCGTTGTACGCGGTGCCGATGGACGCTTCCTCGTCGACCAGGATCTGCGGGGCCTGGGCACCGGCTTCCCACCATACGCTCTGCTCCTTGATGCCATCGAGCTTGGCGAAGGCGCGGTCCACCCCCTCTCCGGAGCCGAGGACCTCGTAGACGTCACCGACTGCCACGCCGTCGGCGATGAGTGCCCACTCGAGGTTCACCTCCGCCACCTTGCGCATGGAACGCTTGCCGGGGAAACGGTCGAAGTCCCAGAAATCGGCCACGGTGCTCGGCTGCGCGTCGGGGAAGGTGGGGTCCTTGTAGGCCATGACCGTCGCCCATATCACGCCGCCCACTCCGCAGGGATGGGTGTCGAACCAGTCCTCCGCGTCCGGGGTCTCGAGCTCTTCGATCAGGCCCTCGTCGCAGGCGATGGTGGTCTCGGCCGGGATCATGTCGATGATGTCCCAGGTGACATTGCCGGCCTCCTGCTGCGCACGAATCTCCGCCACTCCACCGTTGTAGTCGATGAAGTTGAACTCCTGGCCGGTCTCCTCGGTGTAGGGGTCGGTCCACGCCGCCTTGAACGCGGCGCTCCAGGCCCCGCCCCAGGACACGACGTTGATGGCGTCGCTCCCGAGGGCCTGTCCCGCAAACAGCATCGAGCCCGCGAGCGCGACGGGCAGCGTCGTTTTCAGATTATTCAATTTCCATTCCTCCAATTTGAACACTGGTATGTGAAGCCGCTGCTTGGGCAGATCGTCTCCTCTGCGCAATCCGATCGTTGCGACGACTTGTTCCGCCTCTTTTCCCGATCTCGGCCCGCACTGTGGACCTGTTAGCCAAGCTGTGCGTCGTTGCGGTTCTCCCGACGGCGATGCCGGCAACGCGCCGGGCGAACCGTCCAAACCGATTGCCGATCCTAAAGTACTGCAACAGACGATAAAACCGGGACGCTGCTGTGCCCCCGAGGCGTCCCGGGCGGCAGGTCCTCCCGGATTCCGGGAGTGCGCTCCGGCCGAGGAGCCGCGATGCTCTTCGGTGCGTACGGTTGATCGCCTAACTGTTTACTTCATATGGGTTTTTCCGCCATGCGCAATGACCGGGGCAGTCCTGGGCCTGCCCTTTGCGGAAGCGTCCGGACAGGATCGGCAAGCCGAACGCACCCTTGCCCGGAGGTGGGAGATCCGGGTCGGTCGACGTGCTCCCATCACGGAAAGGCCGCTTCGACGAGCGTGAAACGCTCCCGGTCCCGCGGAAGCGGCTCGCTGCGGACCGGCGGCTGCGCACACTGCACCGAGCCGGCAGGCTCCTCGCAACGAGCTTCTCCCGGACGCTCCGGTGCTACGATCGCCGGCGTGTTCCCGGCGAGACATCACCGCCGGGCTCCCGCACCCAGGAGGTCGTATGGAACGGGAATTCGAAGGGCAGGTGGCGGTGGTCACGGGAGGCGCCCGGGGCATCGGCCTGGCGATCGTCTCCCTCCTGCTCCGGCGCGGCGCGCAGGTGGCGATCCTCGATGTCGACGAAGCAGGCCTGGAAGAGGCCCGGAGCGTGCTCGAGGCCGGCGAACGCCTGCTCGGCGTGTCCACCGACGCAAGCGACACGAGCGCGCTTCACGAGGCGCGCAAGCGAATCCTGGAACGCTTCGAGCAGGTCGACATCCTGGTGAACAACACCGGTATCTATCCCTATCTGTCCCTTTCGGAGATGAACACGCAGGCGTGGGACCGGGTGTTTGCGGTGAACACCAGAAGCGTCATGCTCGCCACCCAGACCTTCATGCCGGACATGATCGCCCGGCGCTACGGCCGAGTGGTGTGCATCGTCACCGAGGATGCCTACGTCGCGAAGCCGAAGCTCGCCCACTACGCCGCCTCGAAGGCGGCAGTGGCGAGCCTGGTCAAGTCCTTCGCGCTCGAGCTCGCTCCTCACGGGGTGTTCGTCAACGGGGTCAGTCCGGGCGCGGTGGCCACCGAGCGGGCAAAGAACATGGACTGGTTCGCGCCCCGCATCGCCCAGATCCCTTGCGGCTACGCGGCGGAGCCCGAGGACATCGCGGAAGTCGTGCTCTTCCTCGCGTCACGGCGCAACCGCTACATCGTCGGAGAGACCGTCGTGGCGAACGGCGGCACCGCCATGATCTGAGTGCGGGTCCGGCAGCAATCCGTGGCCGGCGTCGGTGTTCGGCGAACTTCCCGGGGCATCGCCCCGCCGGCCGACGTCCGTTGCCGACGCGCGGGGGCCGATCGAAGCGGCGCTCGTGAGAACACGAGAGTGATCCACGATTGCGCCTCCTGATCCTGAGCTCCAGCACCGGTGGTGGCCATGATTCGCGGGCACGCGCTTTCGCGGAATGGGCGCACCGGCATCCGGAGCTCGGGGTGGAGGTCGAGACCTTCGCGCCCCTGGAGGCATCGGGCCCGCACTACCGCTTCGGGCTTCATCTCTACCATCTGGTGCAGGTGCACTGGCCGCGCGCGCATCACTTGTACTTCGCATTCCTCGAGCACGCGGCGCTGCACAGCCGGCGGTGGAAGCTCATGGGGGTGCGCCCCTTCGTCGAGAAACTCGAGGATTACCGGCCCGACTGGGTGCTGAGCGTGCATCCGCACCTGAACCGGGGCTTCCTGGATCTCGCCCGAGAGGTACTGGGCCGGGACCGGGTCCGCACCGGCACCTGTTGCACCGAGCTCGACGGAGGCTACGGATTCAGTCGCCACTGGGTGAACCCCGCGAGCGATGCGTGGATAGGGGCGACCGGGCCGGCCTGCGCCCATGCCCGCAGCCTCGGCATGCCGGCGGAGCGCACCCGGCTCGGAGGCTTCGTGCTGCGGCCCGACTTCTACCGTCCCGGATGGGGCGAGACGGAGCGCCGCGCGTTTCTGCGCGAGTCCTTCGGAATCGAGAAGGGGATGCCCACCCTGCTGCTCGCTACCGGCGCCGCCGGCGCCAACAATCACCCGGCCTTCCTCGACGCCCTCGACCGCGCAGGTCTCGAGCTGCACGTGCTCGCGCTGTGCGCACACCGGGCATCCCTGCTCGAACGCCTGCGCAGGTGGAAGCCACGACGCTCCGGCATCTCGCTCACCGCGCTGCCCTACACCGCGGAGATGCCGCGCCTGCTGCGCGCGGTGGACGCCCTCGTCTCGCGGGGCGGTTCGTGCACCACGAGCGAGTCGATCCGCAGCGGTTGCCCCCTCATCGTGAACGCGCTGGGAGGCGTCATGCCCCAGGAAGGGGTGACGCTGCGCTATCTCGAGCGCTTCGGATTGGGGCGGCGGGTGCGCCGGGCGTCGCAACTGCCGGCGGCGCTTCGCGGCGCGCTCGAACCGGGAGAGGCGGAACGTGAGCGCGAGCGGACGGCGAATGCAGTGCCCCCTGGGGACCCGCGTCAGATCCTCGAGTACCTGCTCGCCCGCGCGCACTGAGCGGCGGGGGAGTCCGCGTCACACCTCGTCAAATCCCGGCGACCCGGCAGGCCTTCTCGATCCCCTCCCGGGCCCGTTCGTCGTAGCGGGCGAAGCGTTCGTCCCGGGTCTGGCCGCGCCGCCAGCGGATGAAGATCTGCTGGATCACGACCGCGAACTTCATCGTCGCGAGCGCGAAGTACCAGTCGATGTCCCCGACGTCGAAACCGGTGCGTCGTGCATAGCGTTCGACCGCGTCCGCGCGCCGGGGGAAGCCCGCTTCCGCGGTGGGCATCGATGCCGCCTCGATCCACTTGGGATCGTCGTCCGCCTCCGCCCACTGGTTCAGGAGGTAGCCCAGATCCGCGAGAGGGTCGCCACTGGTGCACATGTCCCAGTCCAGGATCGCCACCGCCGTCGCCGGGTCGTCGCGATCGACCAGGATGTTGTCGAGCTTGTAGTCGTTGTGGACCAGCGCGGCAGGGCCGGGCGGCGGGCGGCGCTCGCGCAGCCATGCGATGAGGCGGTCCATGTCGGGATTGTCCTCGTGGCGGGCCGCGGCCCAGCGCTTCGCCCATCCATCGATCTGACGTTCCACGAAGCCCTCGGGCCGACCCAGACGGCCAAGTCCCACCGCATCGCGGTCGAGGAGATGGAGGTCGGCGAGCGCATCCACCACCATGTGGCCGATGCGGGTCTTGAGCCTGGGGTCGTCGTAGCGCTCGGGAACCTGCCGGCGAATCACGATGCCGCGCCGGCGCTCCATGACCTGGAAGGGCGCGCCGATTACGCTCTCATCGTCGCAGTAGAGATGGCTCGCGGGGGCGAGGGAGAAGTGCCGGTGGAGCTTCGACAGCACCCGGAACTCGCGCCGCATGTCGTGCGCGCTCGGCGCCACCGGCCCGAGCGGCGGACGGCGCAGCACGTACTCGGTCTCGCCGAAACGAAGGAGATAGGTGAGGTTCGCATGGCCCCCGCCGAACTGCGCGACCTCCACCGGAGCCTCCGCACCCGCCAGGCGTTCGCGGAGCCAGGGCGCGAGGCGCGTGGTGTCGAGCCGCTCGTCGGGGCGCGCCGAGATCAGCTCGGGGTCGGAGCGGAGCAGGCCGCCGTCGTCTGGAGCCATCGCGCTTTTCCCGGTTCGCCGCTGTTGCCGGATCGTACCCGCCGGCCCCGATGATTTGGTGTTACATTTCCGCGCGCTCATAGGGCAACTCACGCGACGCGCGGTCTCCGGTGGCGACTACAACTCCCAAGAGGATCCTGCTGACCGGCGCGAGTTCGGGGATCGGCCTTGCGACCGCTTCGCGGCTGGCCGGGAAGGGGCATCAGGTCTGGGGCACTTCGCGAGACCCCGAGCGCGTGCCACGAGTTTCCGGCCTTCACCCCGTCGCCCTGGACCTCGCTTCGCAGGAATCGATCGAGGCGGCGGTGTCGTCGGTGCATGCCTCGGCGGGGGGCCTCGACGTGCTCATCAACAACGCCGGCAGCGGTCACTGGGGCCCTCTCGAGCACCTGAGCGATGCCGAAGTGAAGGATCAGTTCCAGCTCCTGGTGTTCGGGCCCCTGCACCTGATTCGCCTGCTCCTGCCGGACCTGCGCGAATCGGGGGGAAAGATCATCAACGTGAGCTCCCTCGCCGCCCAGTATCCCATCCCGTACATGGGCCCATACAGCGCCGCCAAGTCCGCGCTGAGTGCCCTCTCGTGGGTCCTGCAGATGGAGCTCGGTCACCGGCAGGTCGAGGTCGTCGACCTTCAGCCGGGTGACATCCTCACCGGCTTCAACGAACGGCTGCCGAGAAGTCATGGGAACGGGGCGGGCGCCTACCGCGAGAGCCTCGAGCGCGCATTCGAGGTCTTCGACGCCAATCAGCGCAAGGCGTGTGGGCCCGAGCGCGTGGGCGAGTCGCTTGTGCGCCTCGTCGAGGCGAGTCGTCGCAGCCCGGCACGGGTCGCGGTCGGGAGCCGATTCCAGGCCGGGGTCGCGCCCTTGCTCGCGCGCCTCGTGCCCACGCGGGCGCTTCGTTGGGGGCTCATGCGCTACTACCGGTTGCGGGCCTAGCGCAGTGGCTCGAAATCAAGTCCTGTTTCAGGAGAGCGTTTCGTGCGTGACCTGTTGACCAAAGGTAAATTGATAATTCGATGTATTCAAGATTCAGTGCACTAATACCTTTGCGCAGTGATCATGATCAATTGACAATCAAGAACTTGATCCTCGCGGTAGTCTCCTCTGCACTATGCCGAACGGTCAGAATCTCCGTGCAGAGGCACTAGACTGCGAGCAGCGATGCGCGGACCGATTTGTGCGAGAATGGCGCAGGGGATCAAGTGATTGGGCAGATGGCCCAATCCTGTTTATTCCATCGCCAAATGGATGGAAGGGAATCGAAGGCGATCCGGGTTTCGGCAGGGGATTCCGCATCGAGAGTCGGGGGCCTCTCGGGAAAACCGTGCGCCACGATCGATGAGCGGGCTCCGATTCCGGCTCGAGGGATCGCCGGCTTTCGGGCCGTGGCGTAAGGAGTAAGGAGACAGCGGGCTTGGGAAAGAGGAAAGAACCCATCGCCATCGTGGGAATGGCCTGCCGATTTCCCGGCGGCGCTTCGAGCCCGGAAGCGTTCTGGGAGTGCCTCGCGGAGGGACGGGACCTCGTCGGCCGGATCGACGAAAGGCGGTGGGGGACCGAGTACTACTACCACCCCAATCCCCAGACGCCGGGCCGAAGCTACACCTGGTCGGCCGGAGTCCTCGACGACATCGATCGCTTCGATGCCGCTTTCTTCGGCATATCTCCCCGGGAGGCGGCCGAGATGGACCCGCAGCAGCGGCTCCTGCTCGAGCTCGCCTGGGAGGCGCTGGAGGACGGCGCCCAGGTCCCCGAACGCCTCGCGGGAAGCGACTGCGCCGTCTACATCGGGATCTCCAGCACCGACTACGCCAACAGCCGGATCGACGACCCCGGCTCCGGCGACGCCTATGCAATGACCGGCGGCACGCTGAGCATCGCCGCCAACCGCATCTCCTACGTCTTCGACCTCCACGGCCCGAGCATGGCGGTGGACACTGCCTGCTCCTCCTCTCTCGTGGCCCTACACCAGGCCTGCCTCGGCATCTGGCGAGGCGAATCGGCAAGCGCGCTCGCCGGCGGCGTCAACATTCTCATGACCCCCTTCAGCTTCATCGGTTTCTCGAAGGCGTCGATGCTCTCTCCGACCGGGCGTTGCCGTGCTTTCGATGCCGCGGGCGACGGCTACGTGCGCGCGGAAGGCGGTGCGGTGGTGTACCTCAAGCCCCTCTCGCAGGCGCGCCGGGACGGCGATCCCGTTCATGCCCTCATCCTCGGCTCCGCGGTCAACTCCGACGGGCGTACCCGAGGACTCTCGATGCCGAATCCGGATGCCCAGGAGGAGCTCCTCGCGAGCGCCTACGCCGACGCCGGGGTGAACCCCGAGGAGCTCGTCTACGTCGAGGCCCACGGCACCGGTACCGCGGCCGGCGATCCGCAGGAGGCGCGCGCGATCGGTCGCGTGCTGGCCGGGGCGCGCGCGGCCGGCGATCCCCTCCCGATCGGATCGGTGAAGACCAACCTCGGACACCTGGAGCCGGCTTCCGGGATGGCGGGCCTGCTCAAGGCGGTGCTCATGCTCCGGCACCGCGCCGTCCCCGCCTCGCTCCACTTCCGTACCCCCAATCCCAACATTCCATTCGAGGAGCTCAACCTCCGGGTGGCGACCGAGTACGCCGAGTTGCCGGACGACGGCGTTCCGGCGACGCTCGGCGTCAACTCCTTCGGCTTCGGCGGCACCAACGCCCACGTCGTCCTGGGAGAGCATCGCGGACCGGCGCCGCGCACGCGGAGCTCGCAGCGTGGAGCGACGCTTCCCCTGGTGCTCTCCGCCCGGAGTCCGGGCGCGCTGTCGGAGCTCGCCTCCCGCTACCGGGAGTTTCTCCTCGCCCCCGAGGCGCCCTGCCCTCGAGAGACCGCCGCCAACGCGGCGCGGCGGCGCCAGCACCACGACCATCGCCTCGTCGTCTTCGGCCGCGACGCGGTGGAGCTAGCCGGCCGCCTGGAGGTCTTCGCCACCGAGGGCCGGGGCGCGGATCTCGTGTCGGGGCAGGCGATCGGGGGATCTGCGCGAATCGCCTTCGTGTTCTCGGGGAACGGTTCCCAGTGGGCGGGGATGGGCCGGCGCCTCCTCGGCGAAGACCCGCATTTCCGGCGTGCGGTGAGGGAGGTCGATGCCCTGGTTCGCGATCAGGCCGGATTCTCGGTCATCGCGGAACTGAAGGCGGGACCCGAGAAATCCCGCCTGCACCTGACCGAGTTCGCGCAGCCCGCGCTCTTCGCGCTGCAGGTCGGGCTGATCGAATCCTTCGCTCGCCGCGGGCTGCGCCCCGATCTGGTGCTCGGGCACAGCGTGGGCGAGGTGGCCGCCGCATTTGCGAGCGGCGTCTTCGATCTCCCGCAGGCGACGAGAGTGATCCACGAGCGAAGCCGGGCCCAGGCGCCGACCCGGGGCCGGGGGCGCATGGCCGCGCTGGGGCTCTCCCCCGGCCGCGCGATCGAAATGGTCCGGCCCTACGGTGGAGAGGTCGAGCTTGCCGCCGTCAACAGCCCTTCGTCAGTGACTCTGTGCGGTCCCCTCGAAGCGCTCGAGGAGCTCGGGCGCACCTGCAAAGGGGAGAGCGCTCCCCACTTCCGAATCCTGGACCTCGACTACGCATTCCACAGCCGCGAGATGGATCCCGTGCGCGACGGCCTGCTCGCCGCGCTCGAAGGACTGGCGCCTTCTTCCGCGGAAGTGCCCTTCGTATCCACCGTGAGCGGCGAGATGCTCTCGGGCCGGGCGCTCGGCGCCCGCTACTGGTGGGACAACGTGCGCCGTCCCGTGCGTTTCGACAAGGCGCTCGCCACCATTTGCGGCGAAGGACCCTCGATCTTCCTGGAGGTCGGCCCCCATCCCATCATGCAGGGCTACCTCAACGAGAACCTCCGCGCCTCGGGGTCGAAGGGACGCGCGCTTCCTGTTCTGCGTCGCGACAATAGCGGCGTCGCCCGGGTGTGGGAAGCGATCGCCGCGGTGCACGTGCACGGCGGCCGGCTGGACTTCGAGCGATTGTTTCCCGGACGGATAGCGCCGTTCGCGCTGCCCGCCTATCCCTGGCAGAAGGAGTCCTTCTGGTACCGGTCGACCGACGAGGCGCTCGGTGCGCAGGGCGAGCACCTGGACCATCCCCTTCTCGGATACCCGGTGAGAAACGCCCCGGGGGAGTGGCGTTGCCACATCGACTCCGAGCGCATTCCCTGGCTCGCCGACCATGTAGTCGGCGGCGCAGTGGTGTTTCCCGCCGCGGCCTTCGTCGAAATGGCGCTCGCGGCGTCGCGGCTTCGTTTTCGCGGAGAGCGGCACATCATCGAGAACCTCGAGATTCGCGTTCCGCTGCTTCTGGAAGCAGGCGCTACGAAGACCCTCAGGTTCCGAGTCGAGGAGGACGGCGCCTTCGCCATCTCGAGTCGCACGCGCCTCGACGACTCCGGGTGGGCCCACCATGCGAGCGGGAAGCTCGAAGGCGTCGGGTACGGAGACCGGACGCCGCGATACGAGATCGACGCGGGGCTTTCCGATGCGGCGAGAGCGTTCGAGGCGGTGGAACACTACCGCGCCACCGAAGCCCAGGGCCTGCACTACGGACCCGCGTTCCAGGGCCTCGCGCAAATCCGCAGTGACGGCGACACTGCGTGGGCGCGCATCCGTTCCGCGGCCGACCTGCCTCTCGGGGACCTCGCACGCTATCGCCTGCATCCCTGCGTGCTGGACCCTTGTCTCCAGATGCTCGCGAGCATGGCGGCGGCACAGGGCCGGCGCGATACGTTCGGCTTTCTGCCCTTCAAGGTAGGCCGCCTCGTGTTCCACGAAGGTGGGGACGAAGTACGCCACTGCCGGGCGGCGATCACTCGCGCCGGCACGCGCTCGATCGTCGCCGATTTCGCCCTCGTGGATGCGCGCGGCTCGGCCCGCGTGGAGATCGAAGAGTTCCGCTTCCGCCGGATGCGCCTGGTTCGAGAGGACGACACGGGGCCGGCGCGCTACGTGTTCAGGACAGAGCTTCGCACGCGGCGGAGCGGGCGCTCGGGAGAGTTCCTGCCGCGTCCCACCGATATCGCCGAACATCTCGTTCCCAAGATCACCGAACAATGGTTCGAGCGCAGCCGGTCCGACTACTACGACCAGGTGCTGCCCCTCTTCGATGCCCTGGCCGCGGCCTTCGCCTACCGGGCGCTCCGGGCGATTCTCGGCTCACGTTCTCGCTTCACCCTGCCCTCCCTGCTCGCCGCGTCGCGGGCCGACGCGGCGCACGCGCCCCTGCTGCAGCGATTGGTGGAGATGCTGGAGGAAGACGGGGTGGCGGAGCGGCAGGGTGCGCAGTGGAAGCTCAACGGGGCGCCGGAGCTCGCCGGCCCGGAAGAGATCTGGCGCCTGCTGCTGGCCGACTTTCCCGCCTGTCTGCCGGAGGCGGTTGCGGGGGGTCGGGCGGGCCTGCATCTGCCCGGGGTGCTGCGGGGCGAACGCGATGCGAGCGACGTTCTCGCGTCGGCGAAGGGCGTCGCGGTGGAAGAACATCTCTTCGAAGCCTCTCCCATTCTGTGGATGAGCCGCTACGCGCTCGGCGAGGCGCTGGCGGCGGTGCTCGCGGAGTGGCCGGCGGGCCGGCGCCTGCGCATCCTCGAGATCGGTGCAGGCGCGATGGGAACGAGCGCCGAGCTGCTCTCGATGGTGCCGCCGGAACGATGTGACTACGTGTTTGCGAGCGCGAGCCGGGATCTGGTCTCGCGGGCGGGCGCGGAGTTCGGCGGACAGCGCGGCTTTGCCGCGGTGGAGATCGACTTCGGCCGCGATCCGAGCGACCAGCAGCTCGTTCCCAACGACTACGACGTGGTAATCGCCCCCTGGTCGTTGCATGCGATGCCCGATCTGGGCATGGCGCTCACGGTGATTCGCTGGCTGATGGCGCAGGACGGCCTGCTGCTGATGATCGAACGCGCCCCGGAGCGCATGAACGAGCTCATATTCGGGCTCGACCCCGAGTGGTGGGTCCGCTCCCTCCCCC
>CAYQVB010000100.1:0-4234 GCA_964420925.1 uncultured Ectothiorhodospiraceae bacterium
TATCCGAAGTGATCGACATCGCCGCCGGCGGCGATGTCGATCACTTCGGATAGGCGTTGGGCTTGCCCGCCCAGTCCTGGTAGGCCGCGCGCTGCTTGTCGATGCCGATGCGATCGGTCAGCGCGTCCCACTGCGCCGCCACGTCGTCGAGAATCGCCCTGGCGTCCTCGCCCGCCCACAGGCGGGTTACGGACTGACGGAGCGCCTCCTCGTACTTGTCGATCTGCAGGATCGAGAGGTCGAGCAGGCCCGTGTCCGCCCCTGCCCGCAGCGTCGCCAGGTACTCGCCGGCGTCGGCCCAGCGCGAGAGGTACTCCTCGTTGGTGAAGTGGCTCTCGCGGAACGGATCACGAAGGGCGTACGGGAGCTGCACGCGCTGCAGGCTGGTCTCCTCGCTGTTCAGCCACTGGATGAACAGATAGGCTGCCTCCTTGTTCTTGCTGCCGGAGGCGACGGAGAGCGAGAAGCCCGCCGCGAGCTGCGGTGTGCCCCCCGGCGGCAGCGCGTAGCCCACCTTGTCGGCGATGGTGGACTTGGGCACCCACGAAAGGGCTTCCTCGTCCGTGCCGTAGCCAGCCGCCCAGCGCCCGAAGGGAGGCCAGGAGATGGTCATGGCGATGTCGCCGGCGAGGAAGGAGCTGAGCGCCTCGACGAAGCCCCAGGTCTCCACGCCCGGCGGCATGAAGGCGTTGTCCGAGCGCATGCCCTCGTACGCCTTGACGCCGATCTCGCCGTTGATCTGCGCACGCATGGTTTCGGGGTCAAAGAAGCGCCCGCCTTCCACCCGGTAGCGTTCCTCGAACAGCCAGATGCCGTAGGCGGGCCCGCGGAACTGCCCGGCGCCGTAGATCTCTGGCGCGTACTTGTCGGTGATGAACTGGCCAATCTGGGCGTACTGCTCCCAGGTCTGCGGCGGCCCGAGGTCGTAGCCGTGCTTCGCCTTGAACTCGGCCTGGTTCTCGGGATCCTCGAACAGGTCCTTGCGGTAGTACAGGACGAAGAGGTCGCCGTCGTCCGGGAATCCGTAGATCTTGCCGTCGACCTTCATCTGGTTGTCGCGGTAGGTGGGTGCGATGTTGTCGAGCTCCGCGCGGTAGTCGTACTTGTCGACGTAGGGGTCCAGCTCCTCGAGCGCGCCGGCCTTGACCAGGTCCGGCATCCAGCTCGGAATGACGTTCAGCGCATCGTAGGCGCCGGTGCCGGCGCGGTGTTCCTGGAGAATCTTGGTGAACATCTCGGCCGTCGGCACCTCGATGACCTTGACCTTGATGCCGGTCAGCTCCTCCCACTTGGGACCCGAGAAGTTCAGGGGGTCGAGTGACTGAAGCCCCGCCTCCCACACGATGCTGATCTCCGCTCCGGCGTACTGCTTGGCGGCTTCCACCGCCCGCTCGGCCGCAGACTGCGCCCATACGATGCTGCTTGCCGTGAGACCGAATGCCGCCGCCGCGGCGGCTCCCCATGCTCCCACTCTCATTCCCTCTTCCTCCCTTGGTGTGTCGGCACGGCGGAGTTGCGGCCCCCGTACCCTGATGAAGCGCGAAAGGCGGCGATGGTGGCCCATCGACCCGGCGGGATCAAATGCTACCGGCGCCTGCGCAGTACCGCATCGGGCCTCGGACGAGACCCATTGATGGCATCGAGTATCGGTCCTGGTGAGCGCCCCTCAGCCTACCCCACCCGCCGCGTCGCGATGCCGTCCCGCCGGTCGCGACGCCGGGCCTCGGGGGCGCGGAGCGCAGGATCCCCCCAGCCGCCTCCACCACCGGAGTGCACTTCGAACACCGACCCCGGGGCGATCGGAATCCCTTCCTGCTTGCTGCCGAGGATGCGGGGCCGCGCCCCGGGCTGGCGCAGGAGATAGCGATGGGGCGCGCCGCTCCGGCCTCCCAGCATGCCCCGGGCGCCGTGGCGCACCCCGTCGCCCGCGGTGTTGGCCACCGCCGCCTCGGTGGTCTCGAGCGTGAAATCGAGGTCGACCCCCGCACCGCCCGCAAAGTGGCCGTCGCCGCCGGAGTTGGGACGGAACTCGTGCCGGGCGAAGAAGAGCGGAAAGCGCACCTCGGCCACCTCGACCGAACCGAACTTGAGCCCGCCCGCGGAATGCCACTCGCCGCAGTTGTGCCAGCCGTCTCCGCCCGAGGACGCTCCCGCTCCCGGGCGGGCGTGGAACATGTGCCAGATGAAGGAGCGCCCGTTGCGCGGATCGCGCCCCTTGATCGCGATGCGCAGGCGTCTCCCCCAGCCCGCCATGGTGCGCTCCGGACAGGCACGGGAGAGCGCGACCACCATCGCCTCGATGACTTCCTGCGCGCAGTGCGAAGTGGACATCGTCACCGGGGCGCCCGGGTTCGGCGCGACGATGGTGCCGGGACGCAACAGGATCGTCACCGGGCGCATCGCCCCGTCGTTCTTCGCAATCTCGGGGTCCACGAGGAAGGAGAGCGCCATTGCGACCGCGGAGCGCGTGTTCGCGTAGGCGGAGTTGAGGAAGCTCGCGACCTCCGGATCGGATTCGCGCAGGTCGACCACGAGATCGCTGCCGCGGACGCTCACGGTGGCACGGATCACGATATCGTCGTTGCCGCGCCCGTCGTCGTCGAGCGTCGCCTCCCCGTAGTAGGTGCCGTCCTTCCACTGCGAGAGGATCGCGCGCACCTGGCGCTCGGTCGCGTCGAGGATCCGGTCCACCGCGGCCTCCAGGACCGCCACTTCGAACTCCTCCGCGAGTGCGCGCAGGCGCCGCTCCCCCAGGTGCACCGAACCGATCTGGGCGGCGAGGTCGCCCTTGAAGTCGCGCGGATGGCGCACGTTCACCTCGAAGAGGCGCAGCAGGTCCTCGCGCAGCCGGCCGCGTTCGTGGAGTCGCATCGGCGGGACGCGCAGTCCCTCCTGCCAGATCTCGCTCGCGGCCGCGTTGTAGGCGCCATGGGTCGCCCCGCCGATGTCGGAGTGATGGGCGCGGTTCACCGTCCAGAAGATGAGGCGTCCGTCCAGGAACACCGGCGCGAAGGCGGTGAGGTCGGGAAGGTGGCTGCCGCCGTGGTAGGGATCGTTGAGTAGGAAGACGTCTCCCGGATGCACATCGTCGCCAAATGCCTCGCACACCGCCTCGGTGGCCGAGGGCAGGGCGCCGACATGCACCGGAATGTGCTCGGCCTGCGCCACGAGGCGTCCCGTCGCGCCGCAGATCGCGGTCGAGAAGTCGCGGCTCGAGTTGAGGATCTGCGAGAAGGAGGTGCGCAGCATCGCCTCCCCCATCTCCTCGACGATGCCGCTCAGGCGATGCTGGACAACGGAGACGGTGATCGGGTCGACGTCGGACATGCGTCCTCCTCGGCGCGGTGCAGTGGAATCAAGACTACATGGATTCCCGAATTCGCGGGAATCAGCCGGACGAAAGCACGGCATCCCGGAAGCGATTGATCGCGGTCACCCCGTCCAGGGTGTGGGGAAGGGTGAGCGGCAGGTCTTCGACCTCCACTTTCAGCACTGCGAACAGGGGTCCCGGCGCGCCGCACAACGCCCGGCGCAATGCCGGCAACTCGGATTCTCGGGTCAGGGTGCGTGCATCGGGAAAGCCGGCGCCACGTGCGATGGCGGCCAGGTCCGTAGCGCCCGCAGTGGCGGTAGGCTGGGCGCCGGTCTCGAGATACGACTCGTTGTCGAGGACCATCAGAGCGAGATTCGAGGGCCGGTGGTTCGCGATGGTGGCGAGCACCCCGAGCGACATCAGGAGCTCGCCGTCGCCAGTGAACAGGACCACGCGTCGCTCGGGCTGCGCGAGCGCGAGGCCGAGGGCGAAGGGCGCCGCCTGCCCCATCGCACCGTTGAAGCAGAAATTGCGCGGATGATCTCCAATTGCGCAGAGATCCCAGGTGCAGGACCCCAGGCCGGAGACCGCGAGCAGGCTCGGCGGGCGGTCCTCGAGGAGGAAGGCGATGCTCGCACGGCGGTGCAGCACGGACCCTACCCTTCCTCGAACTGCTTGGCGCCGATCATCTTCTGCGAGAGCAGCACTGCGACGGATTGACGGCCGTTGTGCGCGAGGGCGGCGCCCGCCGCGACCGTGGCGGCCGCCTCGTCGCCACGTTCCACGCGCATCACCTGCACCCCCATTGCGTGCAGCACCCGGGGCGTCGCCTGCCCCATCGGGAGCTGCCAGGGAATGAACTCTCCCCACTCCCCGCGCATGGTGACCAGGGTCAGGAAGGGAATGCGGCAGATGGCAGGC
>CAYQVB010000101.1:0-26049 GCA_964420925.1 uncultured Ectothiorhodospiraceae bacterium
CGGCGGTGGGCGGCGATCGCAACGTCTACTACCGCACCGAGGGGCGTCCCATCTTCCGCTCCTCGCACGCGCTCCTGCCCGATCGGTCCGACCTCCACACGGATGCGGGCAACGCCAACCTCCTGTTCGAGCGCCTCGCCGACGAAGACTGCGTGGCCTACGCCCACGTCGGCGGGCGCTACGCCGACACCGCCTACGCCCACGACGGGCGCATCGAGACGGCCATGGAGATCCACTCCGCCTGGGGCACCTTCGAGTGGCTGCTGACCGACGGATTCGCGCTCGGTCATCGCTGCGGCGTGGTGTGCAACAGCGATGGCCACAAGGGTCGGCCGGGCGCGAGCTATCCCGGCGCGGCGACCTTCGGCGCATATGGGGGGCTGACCTGCTTCTACGCCGGGGAGCTCACTCGCGACGGCCTGTTCGAGTGCCTGCGCAGGCGCCACCACTTCGGGACCACCGGGACCCGGATGCACCTCGACGTTCGCGCGTCGTTCGCCGGAGGCGGCGAGCTGTTCGACCGCGACCCCGATGTCTTCGACGATGCGATGTCCACCCCGGTCGGCGAGGTCATGATGGGCGACATCGTCCGCATCGGTGACGAGCGTGTCGCAGTGCGCATCGAGGTCGTCACGCACGCGCCCATCGAGCGGATCGAGGTCCGCAACGGATGCGACGTGGTGCGGACCCTGCGGCCCTTCGATCGCGTTGGGCTCGGCGACCGGATCCGCGTGCTCTTAAGTGGCGCGGAGTATCGGGGTCGCGGCCGCACGACCCGTTGGAAGGGCCGGGTGCGCTTTGCCGGGGCCCGAATTCGCGAGATGCGGAAGATCAACATCTGGAACCACGAACGCACGGTGGCGCAGGCATCGGCCGACACCGTGCGCTTCGATACCATCACCACCGGAAACTTCGGCGGATTCGACGCGTGGCTCGAGCCGGGTGCGACCGGCATCTTCGACCTCGCGTGCAACCACGGCGCACTGGAGGCGCCGCTCGACGACATCGGCATCGACGATGTGGTGATGGAGGCGGGTGGACTCGAACGCAGGGTCCGGGTGTTCCGGCTTCCGGACGACAACCCGTGCCGCGAGATGAACGAGCTCGTGGAGCTCGATCTTAGTCCGCGCGGTGACAACCCGATCTGGGTGTCGGTGTTCACCGAAGACGGGTTTCAGGCCTGGAGCAGTCCGATCTTCGCGTTCCGCTGAAGCCGGGCGCAGCGTCCCGGGAGACGGGTGTCAGGCAGCCACCCTCCTCACAAGGCGTTTCATGGAGACACCGAGCCCTATGCGTCCGGCACTGGCCACTTCGAGATGCCGTACCGGTTCACGGGCGCCATCTCGCCCGCGGGCTTCGCCGGTGCGGCGCTTTGCCGGGGTCGAGGAGAGCGTACCGCTCGTCGGCGCTTGCTGCGGGTTCGGGGTGGCGCATATCGACGCGCTCGCTCGCCGGCCCCACAGGCCCATGGTCTGAACGAACATGGGCGGCGTGCTGTGGGGGTGCCTGAGCGCGCTCTGCCTCGGATCCGCCGACTTCATGGCCCGCTTCGGGACGCGGGCGCTCGGCGCGCGCAGCGTCTACCTCGTGGTTCTCGCGATCGGCGGCACCGTACTCACCGTGGCCGTGCTCGCTTCCGGTACGCCGATCGTCCGGTCTGCGCCCGGGTTGGCCTTGAGCGCTCTCCACGGCCTCTCGGTCGTGGTGATGAGCGTGCTGCTCTACACCGCGCTCGCGCGGGGGCCCATCAGCATGGTGGCGCCGATCGTCGCCGCCCATCCCGTGCTCGTGCTTGCCTTCGCGGTCGCGACCGGGCAGCGCCCGAGTCTCGCCCAGTGGCTTGCGATGGCGGCGATCGTCGCCGGCGTCGTGGCGGTGGCCCGCTTCGCTCGCGCCGGTCCGGGCGAAGCGGATGCGAGTCGTCCGGGGTGGAGGACCACCGCATTGCGGGGAGAGGCGCTTCGCGGTGGCCCGCGCGCGCGCGTCGTCGATCCCCGTCATTCCGCGGAGTCCGTCCCCTCGCAGGCGGAGACCGGGAATCCACGCGACGCCAGAGGTCATGGAAAGTCCCATGCAAGCGAGGATTTGGCGGCGCGGCGAACGACACTCGCCATCGCGGCGGGGGCGAGTGTCGCCCATGCGCTCATCATCATCAGCGGACAGGCCGCCGTGCCGTACATGGGGGAGCTGCAGACCACCTGGATCGGGCGTCTCACGGGTCTCGTGGCCCTGCTCGCTCTGTTCGCAGTGCGCCGCGAACGCCCGCGCTACGAACAGAGCTGGCTTCCCTTCCTCCTCCTGCTCGGCCTGCTGGACACGAGCGGGTACCTCGCGCTCTTCGCCGGGAGCACCGGGCCTCATCCCGAGGCGACTGCGGTCGCCGCGTCCACCTTCGGTGTGGTGACGGTGGTTCTCGCACGCATCGTCCTGCGCGAGCCGATCACCTGGCGACAGTGGGGTGCGATCGCGCTCGTCTTCAGCGGCGTCGCCGCGCTGGCCGGTGCGGGGGTGTGAGACCCAACCCGACGTAGCCGGAATCACGTTCGTGGATTCGCACTCACATGGAGAACCCCCCAACTCGTTTGTTGCCTGGATTCCCGCGGTCGCGGAAGGAACATCGGGACGGCGCGCGCGTTCGAGTCGCTTGTTCCCGTCATTCCCTTGATAAGCGGGAATCCACAAGCCAGGGGAGTCGTCGTCGCTTTTACGTGAGACATCCCGGACAAGAGGCTATCCCGGAAGGCCGAAGAGTACGTCGGTCCGGATGATGTACTTGGTCCCGGAAGACACCGGCTCGCCCGCGTGCAGGCAGTGCAGGGGATGGAAGCCGTGGGGAAAGCACAACGCCGCGCCCTTCGGGGTGGCGACGCCCACTGCTCTCGCTTCTGCGCCTTCGCCGCCTTCCTGAACGTAGAAGAGAGTCCGCCCTCCGGTGTAGCCGTCGCTCAGGAAGAGCAGCATCGACATCTGGCTGATGCGGTCGCCGTACGCATCGTGGACGAGGCGCCCCTCCTGCACCCGGCTTCCCGGCCACGCGCCGTCGGTGTGCGGGCGGAAGAAGTCCCCTTCCCGGTAGCGATAGAAGCGGAATCGCGCGTTCAATCCGAGGGCCGGTGCGCCTGCGACCCGTTCCGGGATCAGGGGCCGGCAACGTTCCCAGATCGGAGCATCGACGCTCTCGTCCACTACCCAGTTGACGTTGGTGTTGTGGCGCACGTGGTGCGGCAGCGACACCGGCGCGTCATGGTGGTAGCCGAGCGCGTCCGATATCGCGACGAACTGCGCGCACTCCGCATCAGTCAGAACATGGAGCAACTGGAAGGCGCCGGGCACCGCATCGATGTCGCGGCGTTGCGGCGCACGTTCGGGCGCGGGATCGAAGGTGATGTTTCCGGGCCGACGATCCGCCCACGCCGGCAGCTCCTTCTGCTCATGGCCAGCTTCGCGCGCCACGACATAGAAGGCGTCACCCAATGCGGCGATGGCGCTCATTCCCGGGCTTCGCGACAAGCGGTTGGGCGTGTGTCAAGAAGGGCTACGGGCGTATGGTCAAGTCAATGGGAAGTGCGTAGCGCGGTTCGCCGATTGGGTCGCCCGGCATCGGGGGTTCCAGGAAGGTAATGCTGTCGTAGAAGTCATCCAGCGCGACGAACTTGCCGTTTTGTTCAGCCCATTCCCGCATCCGGCGGTTGCAGCTATGCCGCCAGGACAACACCTCGATTCGCCAATCTCGCCGGTGCATGCGCTCCAGGTCAGCGTGAAAACCTACACCGTCGATGAAACCGCTACCGTCTCCAGTCAACAGTACCGCAATACCGGGATCCCCGTTGTAGTCGAAGGCATCGCGCAGCATCGCGGTTTGCAGGGTCTGATCCATGCCCTGCTCCCGACCCTGCATCGCGCCGCGTTCCAGCAGTTGTACCGTAACCCCCTCGTTTTCCAGACGATTCCAGACGTGTCGTAGCTCCGGGGGAATGGATCCGACGGCGATCGCGTGCTCGATGTCGCGTCCGGCGTGGGCCAGCTCCAGCAGATTCCGAAAGTGAACGCGAATCCGGTGGCGAGCGGCTGCTCCCTCTCGGTCTACCGCGACGTCGCGGGCGCTGATGAAAATGTTCGAGTTGTCCCAGTAGATAAAGACTCTGTCCATCACGAATCCGTAGAATCTGTCTGATTTGAACCAATGGTAGTCGTTTCGGGATCGAGCCTGGAAGGAAGTCCGGTCCGTGCCGAGGCACGGCGCAGATTCCGTCGCCGCATCACGTCGCATCCAGCACGCTCTCCAGCTCGGCGCCGACGCGGAGCAGCAGATCCTCGGCGTACCACGGTCCGACGAGCTGCAGGCCAAGTGGGAGGCCAGCCGTAGTCTCGCCGCAGGGGACGCTGAGCGCCGGGTGGCCGGTGAGGTTGAAGGGCAGGGTGTAGGGGTACCACGCCGCACGGATGAGGCCGGCATCCTTGCCGCAGATGGTGACGTGGCCGTGCGGGTTCTGGTGGATCGAGAGCGGCGGCGCGGCCAGGGTCGGAGAGACGAGGAGGTCGAAGCGCTCGAAGAGCGACTGCACGGTCCGGAAGCACGCGGTGCGTTCCCGGCCCGCGTGGTGGAGGTCCACGGCGGTCCACTGCGCACCCCGGTCGATGGTCTCGATGAGGCTGGGATCGAGGCGCTGCGGCTCCTGCTCCCGGTGTTCGAGCAGGCGGCTTCGCAGAGCAGACTGGAGGATGACCAGGAAGGCGCTCGCCACGGAGGTGAAGTCGGCCGTGGCCGGCTCGATCACTGCGCCTACGCTCTCGATCCGCCGGAGCGCGCGCTCCGCCGCACCGATGCACTCGGGATCGGTGACCGGGTTGCCGACAGTTTCCATCCAGCCGACTCTGAGACCCTCCACGCCGAAGAAGGGCGGGGAACGCCGAGCCCACTCGCCCTGACCGTAGGGGTCGCGCCGGTCGAAGCCCCGCAGGGCACCGAAGAGGAAGTCGACGTCGTCGACGCTCCGCGCCATCGGTCCGACGTAGGCGTTGGCGGAGAAGAGATCCGGCAAGTCGAGATGGGGAATGACGCCGAGCGTCGCCTTGAGGCCGGCGACGCCGCAGCAGGCGGCGGGAATGCGGATCGAGCCGCCGCCGTCGGTGCCGAGCGCGAGCGGTACCTGCCCGCTTGCGAGCGCCGCCGCCGAGCCTCCGCTCGAGCCGCCGCAGGTCGCCTCGGCGGCGAAGGGATTCAGCGTGCGGCCGAAGAGCGGGCCGTCGGTGAGGGGCTTGTGGCCGAACTCCGAGGTGGTGGTCTTGCCGACGAGGATGGCTCCTTCGGCCCGGAGCCTCGAGATCGTGACGGCATCGCGCTCCGGGATGGATGCTTCGAAGAGCCGCGAACCCATCGTGGTGGGCATGCCGGCGCTCATGATGAGGTCCTTTGCGGCGTAGGGCAGGCCGTGCAGTGGGCCGCGCGCGCGTCCCGCCGTAATCTCGCGTTCCGCGTGCTGCGCCTCTTCCCGGGCCTCGTCGTGGGCGACAGTGATGAAGGCGTTGATGCGGGGCTGGCGCTCGTCGATGCGGGCGAGCACGTCTTCCACGATCTCGACCGGAGAGACGGCCCGGCGCTGCACCAGGGCCGATAGCTCGCGCGCACTCATTCCCGCCAAGTCCATGCTCACATGAACATTCCCATAGCCCATGGTTCTTTTTGGATTCCCGTTTGTGCGGGAATGACCGGAGGGGGCGGCAGGAGCACGCGAATGTCTCCGAATCTCCTTCCGCGCCACAGTGTGGTGGTCTTCCACCATGGGTGGCTCACAGCATCCACCGCCCGCCATCGACTACGAGAGTCTGGCCTGTGATGTAGCTTCCCCCTTCGCCCGCGAGGAAGGCAACGAGACGGGCCACGTCCTCGGGTTCTCCCATCCGGCCCATGGGGATGCCGCGGACGACGCGCGCCATGATGTCAGGGGCCATTTCCTCCGTCGCCCGCGTGCGTATCGCTCCGGGGCAGACCGCGTTCACGGTCACGCCGTGCGGCGCCAACTCGCGCGCCAGCGCGCGGGTGAGGCCCAGGAGTCCTGATTTCGCGGCTGCGTAGTCCGCGAGCCCCGCGTCGCCCACCAGCGCCGCGTCGGAGGACATGTTGATGATCCGACCCCAGCCGCGCTCGCGCATCGCGGGCGCGGCACGCCGTGCAAAACGCATGGTAGTCATCAGCGACACGTCGAGCACGAACTTCCAGGTTGCAGGATCGGATTCGACGAACTCTCCCGCACGCTCACGAGCGCTCTGCCCGACGTTGTTGACGAGTATGTCGACGGCGCCGAATCGTGCTTGCGCCGCCTCGAATGCCCGCTCCAGGACTTCGTCCTCGCGGCAATCGCCGGTGATCGCCACTGCGTTGCAGTCCTGGCGGTCGAGCGCGGCGGCCAGAGCTTCCAGGGCTCCGTCGTCGAGGTCAATCAGGACGAGATCGGCGCCCTCGTCCGCCAGGAGGCAGGCACAGCGCCTGCCGATCCCGTTGGCGGCACCGGTCACCATGGCGATTTTTCCTGCCAGGGTCGTCATTTCGCGTGTGTCCCCAACTCGGCGTCGTCAGAGCCGCACATCGTGGATTCCCGCTTCCGCGGGAACCCACGAGAAAGAATACGCTGGAGGATGTTCCATGAGTACGGAAACGAGGGTCCAACCGCTACCCGGTCTTCGCGACTCGGGGCTGTCAATGAAAGGCGCGGCCGCCATCCACCGCCAGCGCGGATCCGGTGATGAAGGCCGCTTCGTCCGAGAGCAGGAAGGCGATGGTTCCGGCGATCTCGTCCACGTTGCCGATGCGGCCCAGGACGCGGCGGGCCTTCACGTCGTCCACCGTCACGGTGTCGCCCAGCGATTGCCGAAAGAGCTCGGTCTCGACGGGGCCCGGGCACACCGCGTTGGCTCGAATCCCGTGCTCCGCGAGCTCGAGCGCAAGCGCCTTGGTCGCCATGATCAACGCGGCCTTCGACGCGCAATAGGCGATCCGGCCCGGGGTCGGTCGGAGTCCCGCCGCGGAGGCGACGTTGATGATGACGCCCCGGCCGCTCGAGGCAAGCGCATCCATCGCCGCCCGGCAGACTTCCATGGCGCCAACCAGGTTGACCGCCATCACCTCGTTCCAGTCCGAGGCATCCACTTCCATGAAGGGGCGGTGCATGTCGATCCCGGCGTTGTTGACCACGCTGTCTATGCCTCCCAGGCGCCGGGCCGCCTCTGCTACCCCCTCTCGGACCGCCTCGCTGTCCGACACGTCGAACACGATGGCGAAGGCCCGGTCCGCCGGTGCGAGCGAGTCCCGGGCGCTCTTCAGGCGCTCGGCGTCCCGGTCCACCATCGCCACCCGGGCGCCTTCGGCGAGGAATCGGCGGGTGCAGGCGAGGCCGATGCCGGCGGCCGCGCCGGTCACCAGCACCCGGCGCCCGGAGAGACGGGGAGCCACGGCGTCAGGCCCTCGGGGCACGGAGCAGCGGCCGGAGCTCGTCGGCGACGTGATCGCAGCGCCCGAACCAGACCTTGTCGTGCGCCTCGATGTGCCGGATCAGCCCCTCCAGCGCGACCAGCCGGGAGGGCCGGCCGATGATCTGCGGGTGCATGGCGAGAGTGAAGGCGCGGTCCTCTGCGTAGAGCATGTCGAACTCCGCCTTCCAGGCTTCGAGCACCGCCGAAGGCGCCTGCATGGTGCGGCCGGGCAACGTGATCGAGTAGTTGAAGAAGGGCGCGTCGTCGAGCACCCAGTGAAAGGGGAACTCCACGACGTCGCTCTCTTCGCCGTCGATGGTGTGCAAGTACGGAGAGTCGTCGTCGAAGTAGTTCGACGAGAACCCGAACCCGTACTCCCGGATGAGGGACAGCGTCTGCGGGGAGAACTCGGCGGCGGGAGAACGGTAGCCGCGCGGGGGCTGGCCGGTGCTGGTCTCGATGATCTCGAAGGCCCGGTGCATCTCTTCGCGTTCTTCCTCTTCCGTCATGTTGACGATCCACTTGTGCGACCAGCTATGGTGCGCGACCTCGTGCCCTCCCTCGAGGATGCTTTCGACGGCCTGGGGACGCTGCTCGATCACGAGGCCGGGAACGAAGAAGGTCGCGGCGATCCGGTAGCGGGCCAGCAGAGCGAGCACCCGGCCGAGGCCGACCTTCCAGCCATAGGCGCCCTGCGACAGGATGATGGGGCGCTCGGCATTGGCGGGGTCTCGCGAAGTCCACATCGTCTCCGCGTCCAGATCGAAGGTCAGCAGAACCGGAAAGCCCTTGGGTGAGAGAGGCATGGTGATACTCCGGGATGGTGTGGTGGATGCCGATGGCGTTCAGGGATGCGTCGCCGGTTCTCCCGCGCGCAGGCAGGCGGCGAAGTGGCCGCTCCCGACCTCGAGCGCCGGCGGGACGTGCTGAGAGCACTGCGCCATCGCGACCGGGCAGCGGGTGCGGAATGCGCACCCCCGGGGCGGATCGGCGGGGCTCGGGATGTCCCCTTCCAGGATGGTCCGCTGGCGGGTGGCTTCAATGTCCGGATCGGGGACCGGGACCGCGGACATCAGCGCCCGCGTGTAGGGATGCACCGGGTTCTCGAAGAGCTCCTCGGTGGGGGCGATCTCCACGATCTTTCCCAGGTACATCACCGCGATCCGGTTGCTGACGTGCCGCACCATGCTGAGATCATGCGCGATGAAGAGGTAGGAGAAACGGAAGTGCTCCTGCAGGCGCTCGAGGAGATTGACGATCTGGGCCTGGATGGAGACGTCGAGGGACGCGATCGCCTCGTCGCACACGACGAGATCGGGATCGAGCGCAAGGGCGCGTGCGATGCCCACCCGCTGCCGCTGTCCCCCCGAGAACTCGTGCGGATAGCGGTTGCGGCTGCCGGTGTCCAGCCCGACCAGGTCCAGCAGGTGGTCCACGCGCTCGCGCAGCTCCCGCCGGCCGATGCCCCCCGCCACTTCCAGCGGCTCGCTCACGATGGCGTGCACCGGAATGCGCGGATCGAGGGAGGCGTAGGGGTCCTGGAAGATCATCTGCATGCGCCGGCGAAGCCTTCGCAGCTCCCGGCCCTTCACCGCCAGGAAGTCCCGGCCGTCCAGGCGGATCTCGCCGGCGGTGGGCTCGATGAGCCGGAGCACCGTGCGCCCGACGGTGCTCTTTCCGCTGCCGCTCTCGCCCACCAGGCCCAGCGTCTCGCCCTGGTGGATGGCGAAGCTCACGCCGTCGACCGCCTTCACGTCGCCCACCTTGCGGTCGAAGACGAGTCCGCTGCGGACGGGGAAGTACTTCTTCAATCCCCGGACCTCGAGGAGCGGCACGGCCTCAGGCGTCAAGGGAGCGACCTCCTTCGTGCCTGGACCGCGCCTCGTGCCACTTCCAGCACCGTACCCCGTGTCCCGGCTCGCCCGTCTCGTCGAATGGAGGCATGGTGTCGCGGCACTGCTCGTCCCCGAGCGGGCATCGGGGAAGGAAGGGACAGCCTGGGCCGATCTGGGCGAGGTCCGGAGGGCGTCCCGGGATGGGCCGGAGCTTGCCGGCCGTCTTGCGGTCCATGCGGGGCATGGAGGAGAGGAGGCCCATGGTGTAGGGGTGGCAGGGTCGCTTGAAGATTGCCCGCACCGTGCCCCGCTCCACGACGTAGCCGGCATACATTACGTTCACCCGGTGCGCGAGGCCGGCAACGATGCCCAGATCGTGCGTGATCCAGATGACGGTGAGGCCCAGCTCTTCGCGCAGTCTCTTGATGAGCTCGATGATCTGGGCCTGGATGGTGACGTCGAGCGCGGTGGTGGGCTCGTCGGCGATGATCAGCTTGGGATTGCCGGCGAGCGCCATCGCGATCATCACCCGCTGGCGCATGCCGCCCGAGAGCTCGTGAGGGTAGCTCGCCAGGCGCCGCCGGGGATCGGGTATCCCGACGAGGTCCAGCAGCTCTACCGCCCGCCGGGTCGCTGCTCCGCGCGCGAGGCCGAGGTGCAGGCGCAAGGTCTCCCGGATCTGGAACCCGACCGTGTACACGGGGTTGAGCGACGACATCGGGTCCTGGAAGACCATGGATATCTGCTTGCCGCGCACGCCGCGCATCTCTCTGCCGCCGATGCGCAGCAGATCCTGTCCGCCGAACCAGATCTCCCCGGATTCCACCCGGCCCGGTGGCGCGGGTATCAGGCGCATGATGGCGAGCGCATGAACGCTCTTGCCCGAACCGCTCTCGCCCACCACGCCGAGAACCTCCCCTTCCTCCAGGGAATAGGAAATCCCGCGTGCCGCCGGCACCGCTCCCCCGTCGGTGTCGAAAGCGACCGTCAGATCCCTGATGTCGAGAAAGGCCGTCATGTCTCCCCGTTCGCCGCCGGCGTAGCGAGGCGCGAAGTACGCCTGCGGTCCCGCATCAGTCTCCGACCTGCACCAGGGTGCACGGCTCGATCTGCGCAAGTCGGTCCAACACACCGTGCATCAACGATCGAAGCGTCTCGAACGCATTGTTGCGAGCAGAATGTAGACGGGGGTGACAGGCTGCTCAACCCGTCTTGCCCGGCTCATCGCTATTCCGCTAATGTCGCTCGCGCGATGGCCGGTCGCGGCCATGCCCACACCGGAGCGCGGGCCGCGCGTCCGGCACGAACTCGAACGCAGTCACGGGAGTAACGAGATGGAAATCCGGCGAACGAACATGGCGCGCCCAACCCGGGCGCTGGCCTTTCTTGCAATGGTGTCGTCTTCGGGAGCCCTGCTCCCCGTCGCCGCGGCCGACGAGCAGTGCCCGGTCCGGGGCGGCACCTTCACGATTCCCTTCGCGCCGGAGCCGGCCGATCTGACTCCCGGCGCCAACGCCCAGTACGCACCCAGCCTGATCTTCGACCAGATCTACGACACCCTCCTGATCCTCGACCGGGACGGCAACCTGCTGCCGGGCCTCGCCACGAGCTACGAGGTGTCCGACGACTCGCTCTCGGTCACCTTCTCGCTGCGCGAGGGCGCGATGTTCCACCACGGTCGCGAATTCGAGGCCAAGGACGTCGTCTACACCTTCGAGCGCCTGCTCGATCCGGAGTTCGCGTCCCCCTGGGCCGCCCAGCTCGGCTCCATCACGGGCATCGAGGCGCTCGACCGCTACACGGTGCGCATGAGCTTCGAAGAGCCTTTCGCTCCTATCCTCAGCGTGGTGTCGACGGCCTGGTACACGGCCATCGTCCCCTACGATTTCACGCCGGAGAACAACCTCAACGAGAAGGCTTCCGGGACCGGCCCCTTCAAGCTGGTGACCTACGTGCCCGACGACCACGTGCTCCTGGAGGCCAACCCGGACTACTGGGAGGCGGGATACCCCTGCATCGACGCGGTGCGCTTCAACATGGTCCCCGACCCGCAGACCCAGATTTCGGCGTTCCGCCAGGGCAATGCGGACATCGTCGTGCTCAACGATCCGAAGTTCATCCCCATCCTGCAGAACGTGGAAGGGGCGAGCCTGATCGAGCCGGCCGGAGCCGTGAACGAGTCCGGACTCGGCATCAACACCGCGGAAGGCTCCACCGCCGACGTACGGGTCCGGCGTGCGCTCAGCCTGGGCACGGACCGCAACGGGGTCATCGACACCGTGCTCTTCGGCTACGGGGAGGTCGGCACCAAGATCTCCTGCGGAAAGGTGCCCTACGGCTGGTGCGAGAACGTCGACCCGCCCCTGCCCTACCACGAGTACGATCCCGAGCAGGCGAAGGCCCTGCTCGCCGAGGCGGGCCATCCCGACGGTCTCGATCTCACCATGGAGGTCAGCCTGCCGCTCGACATCCAGACCGCGGAGATCCTCCAGGAGCAGTGGAGCCGGATCGGCGTCAACCTGAGCATCGAGCAGATCGCCGACTTTAACCAGCAGCTCGACAACTACATCAACGTCACGCACCAGACCTCCATCGTCTCTCTGGTCTGGCAGCCGGACCCGCACTCCGACGTGTACCAGATCTACTACTCGACCTCGCCGATCAACCTCGGCAAGTTCGCCGACGAGGAGCTCGATCGACTGCTCGATGCGGGCAAAGTCGAGCTCGACCTCGAGAAGCGGATCCAGATTTACAAGGACATCCAGCGGCTCGTGGCGGATCAGGTCTACATGATCTATCCCTACACCAAGCCGGTGAACTGGCAGTACGTCTGGGACCACGTCAAGAACTACAAGGCGATGCCGAGCGGCACCTACCTGCACCTGCGCTATCTCTGGCTGGACAAGTAGGAAGGGTTACCGGGCTCGTCCCGGCGTTGCGGGGTCCGTCGGCGCGGCCGCCGGCCGGCGGGTCCCCGATGGGGCACGAGAAACGGGGCACTGCACCGCGGGGCGCGGTGCCCCGGCCCACATCAGGGCCGCACCCCTGCCGCCGTGACGCGGCCGAAACGGTGCCGGCCCTGGCCAGCGCATTCTCGGAGCGCGCCTCTTCGTGGCGCATCCCGGTCCCGCACCGCCTGAACAATGGTTCCGGTCGTCCTCTACCCGCTTTCGGGGCAGGAGGTTCGCGGAAGTGACTGCGAGTAGAGCGAACCCACGTGCTTTCCGTCATTCCCTTGGTGTGCGGGAATCCACGAAGCACGAACAACTCGTCATCAGTTTTCGCGAGATTTCACAGATGAAGCGGACTCCCGGGGGAACTCGGCATGGGTAGGTACATCCTGAGGCGCCTGCTTTTGCTGATTCCGGTGGTGCTGGGGGTGACCCTGCTCACCTTCCTGCTCATCCGCATCATTCCGGGTGACATCGTCACCCGGATGATGGGGGTCACCATCGCCAACAACCCCGAGACCCGCGCCATCATTCTGGCCGAGCTCGGTCTCGACCGCCCGCTCCTGGAGCAGTACGTCTGGTGGCTCGGGCGCATCTTCCTGCAGGGCGACTTCGGCTACTCCTTCATCCACGGCGGTCCCGTCATCGACCAGATCCTGTCGCGGGGGCCGATCACGCTGCAGCTCGGCCTGATGTCGATGGCGATCGCGATCGGGCTCGGTGTGCCCCTGGGCGTGCTGAGCGCGGTCAAGCGCGGCACCGCGATCGACCTCTTCGCCCGGGTGTTCGCCCTGCTCGGCATCTCCACTCCGAGCTTCTTCACCGGCACCCTCATCGTGGTCTTCGGTGCGATCTGGTTTCCCAAGGTCACGACCCTCGGCTACGTGCCCTTCGCCGAGGACCCCTGGGAGAGCCTCTCGCGCATGCTCTGGCCCGCGCTCGCGCTCGGTCTGGGGATCGGCGCGATCATCCTGCGCTACACCCGCTCCAGCGTCCTCGAGGTGCTGGGCGAGGACTACGTGCGCACGGCGCGGGCGAAGGGGCTTCCCGAGGCGGCGGTGGTCTTCGTGCACGCGCTCAAGAGCGCGCTCATCCCGGTCATCACCGCCATCGGCCTGTGGTCGGCGTTCCTCGTGAGCGGCGCGGTCATCCTGGAGGAGGTGTTCGCGATTCCGGGGCTCGGCCGGCTGGTGCTGAGCGCGATCGAGAACCGGGACTATCCCATCATCCAGGGCACAGTGCTCTTCCTGTCGCTGGTCGTCGCCCTGGTGATCCTGGTCGCGGACCTCCTCGTCGCCGCGGTGGACCCCCGCGTCCGACTGCACTGAGCCGGCATGCGACCGCGACGCCCTACGCTCCTCGCGCTCCTCGGCCTGCGCGTGGCGTCGCGAGCGCCCGGAACGGGAGGCGCCCGCGCTTCGGAATCGGGCCGATTCGTCGACCACGTCCGGCGCGATCCGGCGACGATGCTCGGACTCGTCATCGTGACCACGCTGATCGTCATTGCGCTCTTCGCGCCCTGGATCGCGACCTACGAGGCCAACCAGAATGCCGGCGCAATCCTCGCCCGGCCCGGCTGGGAGTATCCCTTCGGCACCAACTTCCAGGGGCGCGACCTCTTCAGCCGGGTGGTCCTGGGCAGCCGCAACAGCCTGAGCGTCGCGTTTCCCTCCGTCGCCCTCGCGGTCGCCATCGGGCTGCCGGTCGGCATGCTCGTGGGTTTCATCGGCGGCCGGGTCGACAGCGCCTTTCTCCGCCTCTTCGACATTCTCTTCGCGCTGCCTACCATCCTCTTCGCCATCGCGCTCGTCGCCTACCTGGGCCCGAGCCTCAAGAACCTGATCCTGACCATCGCGATCCTCTACATCCCGCGGGTGGCGATGGTGGCCCGCGGGCCCACCCTGTCGGTCAAGACGCGCGAGTTCGTCATCGCGGCGCGAAGCTTCGGGGCGGGCAGCTTCCGCATCCTGCGCCAGCACATCCTGCCCAACATCATGGCGCCGGTGCTCGTCGAGTCCTCGCTGCTGCTCTCGGAGGCGCTGCTCACCGAGGCGGCCTTGAGCTTTCTCGGGCTCGGGGTCCAGCCCCCCGAGCCGAGTTGGGGAGCGGACCTCGGCAAGGGGCGCCAGTTCATGGAGCTCGGCGCCCACCAGGTCATCTTTCCCGGACTGATGATCATGGTCGCGGTGTTCGGCTTCAATCTCCTGGGCGACGGCCTCCGCGATTACTTCGATCCTCGCATCCGCCGGCAGCGGTAGGCCCTGCCCGCACGCGCCTCCGGTTACCATTGGTTCCGCTTGGCTCCGGTGTTGCTCTTTCTCATCTTCGAAGCAAACGAGAATTGCCATGGTCCCCGCGGAGACAAATAGAGTCACACTGACCAGGAAGATGCAGGCGCTCAGGAGAGCGCAGGCACGGCTCGCCAGGGTGGCGCTCAAGGGAACGAAGCTTGCCTCCGACGAGTTGATTGAGGATCGGAGAGCGGAGGCACGTTCGGAATCCGGCGGTGCGGAAGACCGTCCCTGACGCGCCGACCGTGTGGCGAACAACACACGGATGTGTGCGGAGGCAGGTCGGCTTGAGGGTCACACCGGATCGGGAGGAACACAAACGTTGAAGAAAGTGAGAGTCGCCGCGGTCCAGGCGGTGTCGACGGCCGCGACCTGGGACGAGAAGTGGGCCGGTGCCGACGTGCCGCACGCCCTGGAACTGCTCGAACGTGCGGCGGCGGGCGGGGCCGATCTGGCCTGCCTGCCGGAGCTCTATCCCCTGATGGGACGCGAGGAGCTGTGCGCCAAGGCGACGGAGCTGGGCATCTACGTGGTGGCGGGTCTCGCCCAGGGGCCGCGCGAGAGTTGGCACAACACGAGCGCGATCATCGACCCTTCCGGCACCGTGCTCTACTCGCAGACCAAGAACTACCCGACCGCGGGTGAGGTCGACGGGGGGGTGGTGCCCGGCGACTCATTCGAGGTGATCGATACCGAGGTAGGGCGGCTCGGGATCGTCATCTGCGCGGATTTCGCCTTCTTCAAGGACGGCGTCGAAACGAGCCGGCACGAGCGAGCCGACATTCTTCTCAACCCCGCCCTGTGGTTCGCCTTGAGCGAAGCATTCCCGCACACCGTGATCGGGCGTCACATGGAGTACTCCGTCCCGGTGGTCGGCGTGAACCTGGGGCGATCGTCGGTGACTTTTCGTGACTCGATGTTTCCCCCCGCGGGCGGGTATAGCACCGTCTGCGTGCCGCCGCCGGTCACCGACCTCGATCAGCTCTGGGCGTGGTTCTGCAACAAGCCGGGCGGAATCGACTCGACCGAGGGCTTCGTGTTCACGCTTGGAGCGGGCGAGGACATCCTCTTCGTGGATGTCGACCTCGATGCCGTGCGCGCCTTTCCCGGCTACTACTCCACCCGCTCACCCGAGCGAGGGCAGGAGGCGGAACTCCCCGCCCGGGAGCGCGTGGCGTAGTCGCGCAGTTCTGGAGTATCCTGTCGATTCAATACGTTGCGTGACGTCCAGTCCGCTTAAAGTCGTAAGGTGAGCGCTCACTTTACGTAGCTCTCCGGCACCAGCATGAACTCGCCCAGATCGCGTATCGCCTCGTCGGCATCGGCGAGGCAGCGTGCGCGCAGCGTCTTCAGCAGCTCGCCCGCCGCGCTCTCTTTCCAGAACCACGATTCCAGCCGGGCCCCGGACGCCGCTCCGGGCTGCGCGGTCACCGCCTCGTAGTAGAAGGTCTTCAGATCCTCCGCCGACCACCGGAGGTTGTCGGCCGTCGACTCCTCCGGAAGCGGAGTCGCGAGGGCGCTGCCTTGGGTGAAGGCGGCGAGCCACGCTGCCGATTCTTCGATCGGCGTCCCGGCCAGACCAAGCGTGGTGCGGCCCCGGCGCTCGACGCCAAGGTCGTACCAGGGCCGAAGCATCGTCACTTCGTCGGAGACGCGTCGGGCGATGTCGTCCTCTACCGCGGCCGGCGAGGCGAAGCTCACCGGGCATACCCAGGCTGCGTCCTCTCCCTCGGGTGCGTCGGCTTCGTCGAAGTCGATGAGCAGCGGTCCGGAGGGCGCCTCCAGCAAGGCGAGCGCGGCTCGAAGCACTCGCCTCTGCTGCTCCGTGTCGTCCGGTGCGCCAAAGGGCCGCCCCAGCGGGAAGGGAACCCACAGGGCACGCGGAGGGCGCATCTTCTCGGCCTGTTCCTTCAGCAGTGCCACCACCACTGTGGGCACGCCCTCGTCCTCGAAGTAGTGTGCGAGTCCGCTCACGGCGGACGTGCACAGCGGTCAGACCGGACAGAAGACCGCCGCGTCGACCCGGTCCGCCCGGAGCGTGGCCGCGAGCTGCCGCGCCGCGGGTTCCATCTTCACGGCATCCGTCGCCCCCATGAAGGAGTAGTGATAGGCGGCCACCGAGGCGATTGCTCCCGTTTCCGCGAGCTCCGCGAGGCGTTCCAGGGGAAAGACGACGTTCAGGTCCTGGTGGAAACCGGTGCGGTCGTGGGAGGCGGAAAGGTGGTCCTGGACGACCTCGTTGCGTCGCTCGAAGGGAATCACCCGGTAGTCGACGGAGCTCTCGCCGAAAGGCCGATCGTCGCGCCGGCGCAGCCCCGCGCTGGAGATGAGCGCCACCCGCCGCTCTCCGAGCGGCGGACCTTCCCGCCAGGCACCGGTGTCGATGTCCGGGTACTCGTGCTCGCGGAGGAATTCCGCCAGGTCGGGGTGGAGGTCTTCGAGTCGTGCCATGGGATGTCAAGGACCGCTGAGGTTATGGAGAGTCGTAGCATACAGATCGCACAGCGCCGCAGGCGGTCTCATGAAAGCGGAGCAGCGACCTCCCGCAGCCCCGGACAGACTGTCGCGGACGGTGATCAGGAAACGCAGTCCCGAGCCGTCATGCTCGATGGCCACCCGTTCGGGTGCTCCGTCATCTCCTCGTAGATGGGCTCGATGACGCCGGCCTCGATGCGGCACAGCTCGATGATGGGCAGATCGGGCATGGCTCAGGCTTTGCTACGCGAAGGGGCAGGCGGAGTGCGCGCCTGCCCCGCACGAATCAAGCCAAGGGTTTGGCTACTCCGGCGGCGGCAGCCACGCCTTCCATCGCTCCGCGACCTCCGCGCCGTGCCGGGCCCACCACCCGAGGTCGAGGGCAACCCTATCCTCGCGGTGCGAGGTCGGCAGGTGGGGCGCGACCTCGGGGTCGAGCCGCTCCATCGCGGCCCGGTTGACCGGTCCGATGCTCGCGAGGTTCGCGAATCGGGTCTGGCTCTCGGCGCTCACCGCGTGGGCGATGAAGTGCATCACGGCGCGACGGTTGTCCACGCCGCGGGGCACGACCAGGTAGGAGACCATCGCGAGGTTCTGCCGCCACACCATGCGCACCGGGGCCTTCTCCTTCATCAGGTCGTAGATGCGGTTGTGCCAGAACATGCCCATGCTCACGTCCCCGGTTGCGAGCATGCGCTGGGACTCCGCGCCGTAGCTCCAGAACACCAGTTCGTCCCGTATCCGGTCGAGCACCGCGAACGCGCGCGGCAGGTCGAGGGGGTAGAGCTCCGACGCCGCCACCCCGTCCGCGAGCAGCGCGGCCTCCAGCGCGCCCGGGCTCGGCGCGCGGTAGAGCGCCCGCCGGCCGGGAAAGCGACGCGTATCCAGCAGGTCGGCCCAGCATTCCGGCCCCCGCCGCGGGAACGCCTCCTCGTTGCAGGCGAGCACGAGCGCGAACTGGAAGCAGGCGGCTCCGTACTCGAAGGCGAACTCGGGGTCGACCTGCGCGGGATCGACGATCGAATGGTCGAGCGGCTCGAGGAGGCCGTCGGCCGCCGCCCGGTAGGCGAAATCGGCTTCGACGTCGAGAAGGTCGAAGCGGCAGGTGTTTCGCTCGACCGCCTCGCGGAAGGCGTCGTAGTCGGTTGGGCCTTCCTGTACCACGGTGATGCCGGTCGCGGTGGTGAAGTCCTCCGACCATGCCGCGCGCTGGGCGTCCTGGGTGGCGCCGCCCCAGCTTATCTCGCGTTCGCCCGAGCGCAGCCGGATCAGCGTGAGGCCGCCGAGGGCGCCCCGGTAGTAGAGCAGGGGCTTGTCCTGCTCGGGGTCGACGTGCAGGCGCTCCACCTCTCCCACCACGATCACGTGATCGCCGCCCCGGTACTGGTGGACGACCCGGCACTCCATCGACGCGAGGCAGTGGCGGAGCGAGGGGGTGCCGTGGTCCCCGACCCGCCAGTCCGCGAGGAGACTCTTGTCGCGGCTCGCGTCCGCAAAGCGTCTCGCGAGGTGCTCCTGGCCTTCGGCGAGGATATGCACCGCGAAGCCTTCCGCGTCCTTGAGATGTCCGTAGGTCTGCGAGCCCTCGTCGAGGCAGACCAGCACCAGCGGCGGATCCACCGACACCGAGGCGAAGGCGTTGGCGGTGAGGCCGGCGAGGTTGCCCTGATCGTCCCGCGTGGTCACCACCGTGACTCCGGTGGCGAAGCGCCCGACCACCGCCTTGAATGCGCTCTTGTCGATCATGGCGCGGCCAATGGTAGCGCGACGGGCGGGCGCTCCGGGGGGTTCAGCGCACGGTGTAGCCGCCGTCGATCAACAGGTCGGCGCCGGTCATGAAGCTCGATTCGTCGCTCGCGAGGAACACCGCGCCCGCCGCGATCTCTTCGACCCGTCCATTGCGGCCGAGCACGTGCATGGGCTCGCCCCACGCCTTCTCGGCCCGCTCCCAGTCGCCGCCGTAGAGGTCCGCCATGCCCTGGGTGGCGATTCCGCCCGGGGAGAGCGTGTTGCTGCGGATGCGACCTTTCGCGTGGTCCACCGCTATGCCCTTGGAGAGCATCATCAACCCGCCCTTGGAAGCGCTGTAGGCGGCCTGGCCGAAGTTGGCGACGTGCCCGTGGGCGGAGGCCACGTGGACGATGCTTCCACCGCCGCCGCGCGCCATGAGCAGGATCGCGTAGCGGCTCATGAGGAAGGGGCCGCTCAGGTTGACTTCCATCGTGCGCGCCCACAGCGCTTCGTCCAGCTCGCCGAGCGGCATGCGCGTCGCGAAGAACGCGGCGTTGTTGACGAGCACGTCGATGCCGCCGAAGTCCGTGTCCATGGCGGCGACGGCCCGCCGGGCCGCATCCGGGTGCGATACGTCGCATTGCCGGCCGACCGCGTCGCCCCCTGCCGCGACGATCATCCGCGCCGTTTCCTCCGCCGTCTCCGGGTCGATGTCGCACGACTGGACCCGCGCTCCCTCGCGGGCGAAGGCGAGCGCGATGGCGCGGCCGATGCCGCTGCCCGCACCGGTGACGATCGCCCGCTTGCCGGCGAGGCGTCCGCCACCACTCACCGCGCGGTGTATCCGCCGTCGATCAGCAGGTCGGCGCCGGTCATGAAGGAAGACTCGTCGCTCGCGAGGAACACCGCGCCGGCCGCGATCTCGTCCGCTTCTCCGAGGCGCCCGAGGGGATGCATCGGAGCGCCCCATTGCTTCTCCGCGCTCTCCCGCGAGCCGTAGAGCTCGATCATGCTGGGAGTGGCGATGCCGCCGGGAGAGAGCGTGTTGCAGCGGATGTTGTCCCCGGTGTGGTCGAGGGCGATGCCCTTGGCGAGCATCAGCAAGGCGCCCTTGGCGGCGCAGTAGTGCGTCTGTCCGTAGTGCGCGACCTTCGCCATCTGCGAGGCGATGTGGATGATGCTCCCTCCCCCGTCCCGAGCCATGACCGGAATCGCGTAGCGGCTCATGAGGAAGGGGCCCGTGACGTTGACGGCGAGGCATTTCTCCCAGTCCTCTTCCGGAATCTCGGCAAGAGGTGCCCGCGCGGGAAACCACGCGGCGTTGTTGACGAGGACGTCGATGCCACCGAAGTCCGTTTCCATGTCGGAAATGGCTCCCCGGACGGCCTTCGGGTCCGAAGCGTCACACTGCCGACCGATGGCGGTGCCGCCAGCGGCGACGATCATCCGCGCCGTTTCCTCCGCCGTCTCCGGGTCGATGTCGCTCGCCTGAACCCGAGCGCCTTCCTGGGCGAAGGCGATCGCGATAGCGCGGCCGATGCCGCTGCCCGCGCCGGTAACCAGCGCGCGCTTGCCGGCGAGGCGTGCAGATTTCGTCACGATGGTCTCCTGTCGTAGTGCAAAGCTTGACTCGATCTCTTTTTCTTGGCGGAAACCCGGTGCCGCCATCGCGGGCACGATGAGTTCTGGATCCGGCGGCGAATTCCGTCATTTCCCTGGCCGGCGGGGCCCATTGCCCTTGACGCTCGCTTCCCTCGTCGTGCCGCGGCGCGCCGGTCAACATCCTTCTGCCCGGGCCTCCGCGCCTGGCAGGGTGTGCTCCTCGACCACCGTGTTCCAGTCGCCTTCGGGCTCCCATCCGAGACGCTCGCGGGCGCGGCTGATGTCGAGCACGCTGGCGCAGGGGTCGTGCTCATACACCTCGGGCTTTCGCACCTCGAGTCTGCGCCCGAGTATGGCTTCGATGCGGGGCAGGGTGCGCACGCGCCCGATGGTGTCCGCGGCGCTGACGTTGAATACGTCGAAGCGCCGATCCTCGTAGTCGAGCGCCCGGCAGAAGCATTCCGCCACGTCTCGGGAGCGCACGTACCCCCGGGTGGCGGAGAGCGCGCCGTAGGGCCGTACCCCACCGTCCGCCGCCGTGTCCGGCGGGGGCTCCGTGTCCGGGTCGGGCAGGGCGAGCTGGGCGAGGATCGCGGGCTCCGACTCCGGCCGCAGGATCAAGGTGGGACGCAGACAGACGATGCGCAGCGGTCCGCGCGCGGCGAGGTTCCTGCAGGTGATCTCGATGAGGTGCTTGGACAGTCCGTAGGCATCGTCGGCACGCAGTGGATGGGCCTCGTCGACGGGCAGGTAGTCGAGATCCAGCTTTCGCCCTGGCCGGAGCCCGTAGGCGGCAACGCTGGAAGCCACCACCACGTGCCGCACGCCTGCGTGCTCCGCCGCCTCCAGCACGTTCCAGTTCCCGGTGACGTTGGTGGCGATGTATTGCTCCTCGCGGTCGGCCTTGCCGTCGTCGAAACCGGCCAGATGGATGATCGCGTCGTGACCCGACACCGCCGCCGCAACGGCGTCCGTATCGAAGATATCGGCTTCGTGGTAGGGGACATCCTGCCGCGGCGGCGCGATGTCGAGAACGGAGACCTTGCACTTGGGTAGAAGAGCGTCGACGACGAAGCGCCCGAGGCGTCCGCTTCCGCCGGTGACGAGAACCTTGTCGAAGCGCATGGGTCCCTCGGTCCGCTCCCCGGCCGGGAGAGCGCGTCGATGATACTGCACGGGCGAGTCAACGAGTTCCGCGCTCTCCGTGCTCGCCGGTTAATATCCGCACCGTAATGAGCGAACGCCCCTTCCCGGTCATCGATCTGGCGCCGTTTCGTAGCGGTGACGCGGCGGACCGCCGTGCCGTTGCCCGACAGATTGACGAAGCCTGTGGGGAGATCGGTTTCTTCGGGGTCACCGGGCACGGGGTCGACGAAACGGTGGTGCAGGCGTGCTACGAGCAGGCGCTCGCCTTCTTCGATCTGCCGCTCGAGGAGAAGCTGCTGGTCCGGCAGCCGGCGCTCGAGATCGTGCGCGGCTATATCCCACAGGGCGTCGGCGCCCTTGCCGCGGCCGAGGAGGACCGCCCGGTTCACCCCGATCTCAAGGAAAGCTTCACCATCGGTCCTCTCGTCGTGCATCCCGTGCCGTCTGCGGACATGGCGCCCTTGCGCGCCGCCAACCTGTGGCCGAAGCGCCCCGCCGGCCTGCGGGCGGCGTGGGAGCGTGCCTACCGCGAGTTCGAAGGGCTCGCCCGTCACCTGATGCACGCCTGTGCACTGGCCCTCGGGCTCGACGAGGACTGGTTCGACGCCCGCATGGACCGGCACTTCAGCGTGCTCTCGGCGCTCTACTATCCCGACCAGCACGAGGCGCCGGCACGCGGTCAACTGCGTTCCGGCGCCCACACCGATTTCGACGCCCTGACGATTCTCCGCCCCGACGAGGCGCCCGGCCGCCTTCAGGTCATGACCAAGGCGGGGGTGTGGGCCGAAGCGCCGCTCGTCCCCGGCGCCTTCATCGTCAACATCGGCGACTTGCTGGCTCGCTGGACCAACGACCGCTGGGTGTCCACCCTGCACCGGGTCGTCAATCCGGCGGGCGCCGACGCCAGGCACAGCCGTCGCCTTTCGCTCGGTTACTTCCAGGAGATCAATCCCGAGGTGGAGGTGAGCGCCCTGCCCGGTACCGCCGGTGACGGCAATCCGGCAAAGTACCCGCCGATTAGCGCCGGGGCGCTCCACAACGAGAAGTTCATGAGGCAGGCGAGGGCCGCGGTCCGGGCGGCCGGAGGCGCGCCTGCCGCTTAGCGCCAAGTGGCGTGACCGCCCGGCAGGATGTTGAAACGGCCCTTCATGGCTCTTTCGACAGGTGATCCGAGTAGGCGGTTGTCCGACCGCGTTCGTTCTTCGACGGCTCACGGTCGATGAAGAATACCGGCCATCCCGGTACCGGAACCGGATGTCACGACATCCTTGTTCTTCAACCGCCTGTCAGGTGGCGCTCACTTCCCGGATCGAGAGCCGCGATTCACGCCGGGGCGCCGGAGTCGCGGAGCCAGCGCACGTACTCCGCCATCGCCTGCCGGTGGGGGGTGGGGCGCCACCCGAACTCGTCCTCGAGGCGTTGCGAGCTTCTGACCCTCCACACGCCGCCCCGCATGTGCAGGGGCTGCACGTAGTCGGCGCGCTCGTCGCCGGTCTCGGTCAGGCGGAAATCCGGCGCCGCCGCTCGCACGCCTTCCAGGAGGTCGGCCGCGTTCGCCGGCCGTCCGTAGCCGATGTTGTACACCGTGTGACGGGGCGTTTCCGCTTCCAGCAAGCAGAGGATGGCGCGCGCCACGTCGGGCGCGTAAATCCAGTCGTAGGAAATCCGGAGGCTGTTGACTGAAAGCGACTTGCCCGCCACCGCGCGATGCGCCATGTGCCAGGGCAGGGGATGCACCATGCGCGCGTCGGTGTGCCGGTCCATCGGGCCGTAGACCGCGGAAGGCCGCACCGAGACACAGGAGAGCCCGAAGACGTCGGCGAAGCGCCGGGCGATCAGCTCGCCGGTCGCCTTGCTGATGTCGTAGAGCGCCGCATCCGGTTCGAGTGGTTCGTCCTCCCCGATGGGAGGCTCCGGCGGATCTTCGGGACCCCCCCTGGCGCCATACCCGTACACCCCCGAGCTCGTGTAGACGATCCGGCGCAAACTCGGCAGGGTCCGCGCCCAGTCGAAGACCCGGGTCGCGCCCAGGATGTTGACGCGCACGGTTTCGGCCGGCGTGTCCCGGTCCGGGCTCAGCGCCGGGTCGTTGGTGATGGGGGAGAGCGCTGCGCCGTTGACGAGCTCGGTGACTTCGGCCGCATCGAGCTCCGCGGTCCAGGATGGCGTGTCGACCACGTCGGCCAGGATCACCCGCATGCGTTCTCGCACCGGCGCGAAGAACACCTCCGCGGCCGCATCGAAGCCGGCGCGGTCGACGACGATGGCTTCCCGTGCCTCGTGTTGCTCCAGCCACTGACGCACCACGTGGCTCAGCACGAAGCCCGTGTCGCCGGTGACGAGCAGGGTCACGCCGTCTCCGGCGCTCGGTAGGGATGGGTCTCCATCCAGTGGCGGGCGATCTCTTCTCGGGTCGGGATCCACACCCGGTCGTGACCGAGCACGTAGTCGAGAAAGCGTTCCAGGGCACGGATGCGTCCCGGCCGGCCCACGATGCGCGAGTGCAGGCTCACGGTCATCATCTTCGGGCGTTCCTGTCCTTCCCGGTACAGGACGTCGAAATTATCCTTCAGGTACTGCTCGTAGTGGCCACCGTACGCGAAGCCGTTGGTGTGCACGAACTTGGTGTCGTTGTTGTCGAACTGGTGGGGAATGACGAGGTGACCGGCGCCGTTCACGGTCTCCCAGTAGGGCAGGTCGTCCGAAAGGGAGTCGGAGTCGTAGAGAAAGCCCCCGGCCTCGACCACCAGCCGGCGGGTATTCAGGCTCGGACGCCCGGTGCACCACCCCACCGGACGCCGGCCGCAGACCCGGGTGATGACCTCCACCGCCCGGTCGATGTGCTCGCGCTCGGTGGCCTCGTCGATGCCGTGGTAGTTGATCCAGCGATAGCCGTGACTCATCACCTCGAAGCCGGCCTCCACCGCCGCTTCCCCCGCGGCCGGGTTGCGCTCGAGCGCCATCGCCACCGCGTAGACCGTCGCGGTCAGGCTCCGTTCCTTCAACGCCCGCACGATACGCCAGTAACCGGCCCGGCTCCCGTACTCGTACATGGACTCGATGTTGACCTCGCGCTCCCCGGGAATCGGAGCGAGGCCGGCCACTTCCGAGAGGATCGACTCGGAGTGGGCGTCGCCGTGCAGGATGGAGTACTCCGAGCCTTCCTCGACCGCGATGACCAGCGAGACGCAGACCCGGGCGTCGCCCGGCCACCGGGCGTGGGGAGGTTCGGGGCCGTAGCCGATCAGGTCGCGGGGATAGGGTTCGGAGTGCATCGGCGTTCACCTCGGGTGTGAGAATGTTCACGCGCCGCCGCGCAACGGCGCGGCATTCGATGGGCTCGATCCTCGATGGGGTCTTGCCCGCCGGGCGGAAGAGTTCGGGGAGGTGGCGGAGCGGGCCACTATACCCCGCCGGACATCCCGAAGCGCCCGGGTGCTACGCTCGCCAAGCGCTCAGCGTGACTCGCAGACCGGGAGGAAATCATGCGGCTCGAAGGGAAGAACGCCATCGTGACCGGCGCCGGCAGCGGCATCGGGCGGGCGATCGCGATTGGCTACGCCCGCGAAGGCGCCCGGGTGGTTGCGGGCGACATAGATGCCGGCACCGTCGCCGAGACTGCCGAGACCATCCGTGCCGCGGGCGGCGACGCCATCGCGGTGGGAGTGGACGTCGCGGTCAAGGCCGAGGTCGATGCGCTCTTCGCCACCGCGCTCGACGCCTGCGGGCGCATCCACATCCTGGTCTCGGTGCCGGGGATCTCGACCACCCGGGCCTTTCTCGACCTTCCCGAGGAGGAGTGGGATCGAGTGGTGGACGTGAGTCTCAAGGGCCACTACCTGTGCGGACAGGCCGCGGCCCGGCACATGGCCGCGCACGGCGGGGGCGCCATCGTCAACATTTCCTCGATCTGCGACGAGGTGGCCCAGGCGAACTACTCGCACTACGTGGCATCCAAGGGCGGAGTGAGGATGCTGACGAAGGCGATGGCGATGGAGCTGGTGGAGCATGGCATCCGGGTCAACGCGATCGCGCCGGGTCCCACCGACACCGGCTCGGAGGAGATGAAGCGCGAGTACGCGCCCATCCGCCGCAAGGTCCTGCCCCGGGTGCCGATGGCGCGCCTCGCCGAACCGGAGGAAATGGTCGGCGCCGCCGTTTTCCTCGCCTGCGAGTCCGAGTCGAGCTACGTCACCGGAATCTCGCTCCCGGTCGACGGGGGTTACCTGGCGATGTAGTTCCGCGAGGTGGTCACGGACAGGATTGGAATCGGGATTCTCGTCACACCCGGCTCCTGAGCCGCGGGAACTCTGCTCCCCGCCTTCCTGGCCGCAATATTTCACCGATTTCCTGCTGCGGACGCCAATGTGCTCGCGTTAGCGGGCCGTACTCCCTCGAGCCGCTTCGACGTAGTGTCGGCTACCTGCTGCGCTACGCTATCCCTGCTTCGCTTGCAGGCCGGGGCAAGCCATCCTGGCTTGCCCGCTCGCCGGGACGAAGTGCCACCGGCACTTCGTCTGATTCCGGCTCGCCCTTCAGCGTCTCTCG
>CAYQVB010000102.1:0-74255 GCA_964420925.1 uncultured Ectothiorhodospiraceae bacterium
GTACACGTCGGCCGGTGATCGGTCGCCTTCTTCGAGAATTGCGACAGCGAGCTCGGCCGTGCCGGCGTAGCGAATCCGGACGCTGATGCCAGTCAACTCCTCGAACCGCTCGATCAGCGGGCCGACGACACGCTTTCCCTCGTGTTCGAGTCGGAGCCGCTCCCGGAACCCCTCGAGATCCTGGGATCGGCGCGCCTCGACGTTTCGCTCGAAGCCGACCGGCCGGTGGCCACGCTCGCCGCTCGCGTGAACGACGTATCCCCGGAAGGGGCGGCCGCCAGGGTCGCCTGGACAGTGCGCAACCTCGGTCTCGACGATTCCGGACGCACTCCGCATCCCCTCGTGCCCGGAGAGGCGCAGGTCTTCTCCATCGCCTTCCCGAACACCGCCCACCGCTTTCGCGCCGGTCATCGCATCCGCCTCGCGCTGTCCGGTGGCTATTGGCCCCTCGTCTGGCCGGCGCCCCGGCCCGCGCGCATCGTGCTGCATCTGGCCGATGCCCGCCTCGTGCTCCCGATTCGCGGCAGCCCGGCGGAAGAGGTGCCGGTGCGCTTCGCCAATCCTGTCGATGTGCAAGGACCGCCGGCCCGAGCCGTGGTTCCCGCCCGGCCGCTCGTGCGTCGCGCCGAAAGCGAAGGCGATGACGGTGTCCTCTCGTCGAGATGGCATCTGCCCTACCGGTGCACCCACTTCTCCAAGATCGACCTCGACTTCGGTGTGGAGATCCGCGCCGACTACCGTCTGGAGATGAGCGATCCCGACGGCGTGTCCGCCCGCTTCGAGCACCGCCTTCACTTCGCTCGCGAGGGCTGGGAGATCGATGTCACCGGCATCGCGGAACTCAGTTCCACGGCAAGCGTCTACCAGGTAAGTGGCTCGCTCGAAGCGCGTGAGAACGGCGAGCGGGTCTTCGAGCGGCACTGGAATCCCATGATTCCCCGTACCTGCTCGTGAGCCTCGTCCACACTGGTGGCGATCCTGCCGTCCTTCGGATTGGGGTTTGCGCAACCTCCAGGGGGTAGCATGAAACGCTCTACACCCTCACACTGCTTCGGTCCTGAAATCGGGTCCCGGTTCCTGCCGTCCCGTTGCGTCAGCGATCCGTAGCGCCTCTCGCGGACTATCCACAACGAGGAGATTCGAGACCATGCAGCCACTCACCACCACCCGCCGCCGTTTTCTTGCCGGTTCAGCGTCGCTCGGCGCCGCGGCACTCATGCATCCCCGAATTGCGATGAGCGCGGAAGGCAGCGTGCTCAAGCTGCGCAGCTACTCGGTGTTCCAGGTCCTCGATCCAGCCTTCATGCTCGCGGCGCCCGAGGAGTGGATCGCGGGCGCGATCTTCAACAAGCTGGTCGCCTTCAAGCCGGGCAGCAACTGGGAAACCGAGCTCGACGCGGCGGAGTCCATCAACCAGGTGGACGACACCCACATCGAGTTCACGCTGCGTCCCGGGATCATGTTCACCAACGACTTCGGGGAGATGACCGCCGAAGACGTCAAGTTCTCCTACGAGCGCATCATCGATCCCGAGCTGGATTCCCCCTACAAGGGAGACTGGGCGACCCTGGACCGCGTCGATGTCACCGGGAAGTACTCCGGAGTCATCGTGCTGAAAGAGCCCTTCGCGCCGCTGTGGTGGAGCACGATGCCCTACGGTTCCGGCAACATCGTCTCCAAGAAGGCGGTGGAGGCGGCGGGCGGCCAGTTCCGCATCGCGGACCTTCCCGCGAGCTCCGGCCCCTACATGATCAAGGAATGGGTCCAGAAGCAGAGGACGGTGCTGGTGCGCAACCCCCTGTGGAACGGACCGCAGCCCGATTTCGACGAAATCCACCTCATCCCGATCGAGGACGAGAAGTCGTCGGAGCTCGGCTTCGAGGCCGGCGATCTCGACTGGACCTGGGTGAGCGTCTCCTCCCTGCCCGCGCTTCGCGAGAATCCGCCCGCGGGCTCGAAGCTGCTGGAGAGCCCGTCCCTCTACTACGTCTGGCTCGGCATGAACGTCGAGAATCCGATGCTCTCGGATGTTCGGGTGCGCAAGGCGATCCAGCGCTCGATCGACGTCAACGCGATCATGGACGCCGCGTACTTCGGCATCGCCAAGCCCTCCACCGGCATCGTCGCCCCGGGCCTGCTCGGGCACCGGGCCGAGAACCTGACCCCGGCGGAGCCCGACTTCGAGGGGGCGCGGAAACTCCTGGAAGAGGCGGGACACGGAGGCGGGCTCGAGCTCACCCTCGACACCCTCAACAAGCCCACCTACCTCACCTCGGTGCAGATCATCCAGGCGAACCTCGCCGAGATCGGCATCAACGTGCAGATCAACGTGCACGATTCCGGCACCTTCTGGACTCTCGGCTCGGAGTCCGACGGGACGACGTGGAAGGACATCCAGCTCTTCTACCAGCGCTACTCGATGTCCCCGGATCCGAGCTGGGCGACCGCCTGGTTCGTCTGCGACCAGGTCGGCATCTGGAACTGGGAGCGGGTCTGCAACGAGGAGTTCGACAACCTGCACAACAAGGCGCTCGTCGAGCTCGACTCCGCCAAGCGCGACGGCATGTACCAGCGCATGCAGGACCTCATGGAAGAGTCCGGCGCGTATCGCTTCATCACTCACGAGGCGACGCCGGCGATCTACCGCGACACCATCATCCCCGGCGTGCGTCCGGACGGGCATCCCCTTCTCCGGCATTTCCGCAGGGCCTGAACGGACTTGCGAGAGGACGAGGAGATTCCATGACATGAGCGAAGCCTGGGGCCTCGTCGAGCGGGAACACTCCTGCCTCGTCGTCATCGACGTGCAGCAGTACTTTCTCGACAAGCTGTCACTCGACCGGAGAGCGCCTCTCGTCGAGCGTATCGCGTGGCTGATGCGCACCGCCGCTCTCCTCGACATTCCGATCATCGCCACCGCCGAGGATGTGGAGCGCAATGGGCCGCTGGTGCCCGAGCTGGTCCGCCAGCTCCCGGACGGCGCTCCCGCCGTCTTCAACAAGATGGTCTTCGGCCTCTGGGGCCAGGAGGACATCCGGGCCGCGGTGGAGGCCACGGGCCGGGACTGCTTCGTGCTCGCCGGCCTCGAGACCGACGTGTGCGTGGCCCAGTCCGCGCTCGGCCTGCGCGCCGCCGGCTACCAGGTTGCGGTGGTGTCCGACGCTTGTGCCTCGCCGCCGCCGCACCACGAGCACGGACTGCAGCGCCTGCGGGGCAGCGGCGTAGTCCTGACTTCGGTGAAGACAGTGTTCTACGAGTGGCTGCGCGACCTCGAGACCACTTACCGGATCAGGGAAGAGCTCGATGTGCCGTGCCCTGCCGGACTCGTTCTGTGAGTGGCGTCATCGCGCGCGCGGGCGGATGCCCGCCCCCCGATCCCGAGACCGCTCCACGCCCTGCGCCCGCTCGACAGGCGGTGGCGGAACCCGCCGGCCTTCAAGCGGAGTACTCGGGCGCCGGGTAGGGGGCCTCCTCCTCGCGCACCCGCACGCTGGTGCGTTGCCTCCGGCGCACGATGCGGGTGACCGCCTCCGCCCGTTCCTGCTGGTTCAGGCCGAGCCGCACCCCGTCCACCGCTTCACACATGTCGTCCGGCGTGAATCCCGGGAGCAGTTCCGATGCGTCGAGCCGGCGCGGTGCGCTTCCGGGTCGCAGGGCGAGGAAGTCCGCCCGCAGCTCCTTCGAGCCCTTGCGCCCGTGCAGACGCCACAGCTCTCGCACCCCCATCTCGCCGTAGCGCTCGATCTTGCCCTCGTCGGCGCTCGTGATCTCGACCTCGACCACCAGGTCGGGCGCGGTGCGCTCGACGAAGGCGGTTGCCGCCTCCACCCCTTCGATCAGGGCTTCACGAAAGTCCTTGGCACGCCTGCCGACGTAGAAGGCGCAGTCGGGCTCCATCCCCGTGCCCGGGGGCTCGCCGCGTCCCCGGAGCCGGGTGGAACGCAGCCCCGTGACGGCGCCGACGAGGACGCTTCCCGCGGTGTCCACGATGTTGTCCAGGATTCTGGTCAGATCTTCGTGGAGGTGCGAAGGCGACATGAGGGTGATGATCCCGCGCACCGGGTCGAGGCAGACGCGGCGGAAATGCCGGTTCCACTCCACCGCCGCGAGCTCCGCGACGGTACCGGCATCGGCTCGTACCACATGGATCGTGGAACCGAGGGGCCCGGTGTGCATGGTGGCGGTATCGTTCATGAGAGGAGAGCCCGCTCGAAAGTTCACCCTCGCAGTCTGCGCCGCCGTGCTCGGAGTGTCTACGCACCGGGCGATTCCATTTGTTGCCAACCAACCCACATACCCCGGCCGAACGCTCTCCGTTCCAAGTCCGTACGCGGTGGCATCCGGGCATGGCCATGCTTCGTCGCGATGACGGGGCGCCGTCACGCGATAACATGGCGGGCAGTCAGCACCCGCTTCGAGGAAGTTCACCAATGCCGAGCATGACGAAGACGCAGCGGGACGCGTTCCTGCGCGAGACGCGGATCGCGACCCTGGTGACGCTCGACGAGGACGGCTCGCCGAACGCGCTGCCGCTGTGGTACGACTGGGATGGCGAGCGGCTGAGGATGTTCTCCCAGCCCGACACCGGCAAGCTGCGCAGGCTCGAGCGAGATCCGAGGGCCTGCGTGAGCGTGGCCGATCCGGTGGGCGCGCTCGAAGCCTGGGTCACGGTGGAAGGCACCGTGGAGATGAAGGACGAAGGAGGGCGCGAGCTCGCGCTTCGTCTCGCGGGACGCTACTACGCGCCGGATCGGGCGGAGCGAACGATTCGGGCCTGGTCGAAGCTCGAGGGCTGGGTGCTCCTCGAGCTGACGCCATCGCGTTTTCGTTCCTACCTGACGGACACCCCCTGACGGCCCCCGCGGGCGGGAGCATCCTGCGTGCCTCTGGATCTCAGTCCCCACGACCGGCGTATGCTTTCCGGGGAAGCCGGAGAGGGTGCACTGCTTGCGATGCGTTCATCGCCAAGGCGGCGGAGATCGCGAGGGCGCCGCGCCTCATCGACATCACCTCCGCGCACGTCGGGTTGAGTGATGGCGGCCGGTGCGTTGCTTGACTACTATCGGGTGACCGTCCCCGCCGCTCGCGCCGAGAGCGTCGCGCGCCGGTCGGGCGTTGGATACTCGAGGGAACGGGTATCGAGTGAATCGCGGTTGCAGTGCCTGGGGGCTTCAACCGCAATGTATAACCTCGACAGGAGGAGAAGACCATGAAAAAGCTGGAAGACCTTCAGCGCCGCTTGTCCGAAGGCCGGATCACACGGCGCGAATTCATCGGAAAGGCCACCGCCCTGGGCATGGCGGCGGCGATACCCCTCGCCATCCGGACGGAGGAGGCCAGGGCCGCCGAACCGAAGTACGGCGGCATACTGCGCCAGGCGGTGCGCGGCGGCGCGACGTCGGACAGCCTGGAAGGTGCGGCGTTGCTGGACACCCACAACCTCAACACGAGCTGGCAGGTACGCAACTGCCTCGTCGAGGTCACCGCCGACGGCGACGTGGCCGGAGAGATCGCGGAGAGCTGGGAGCCCGACCCGCAAGCGCGCGTCTGGGCCTTCAAGCTGCGCCAGGGCGTCGAGTTCCACAATGGCAAGACGCTCGACGCGGCAGACGTCATCCACTCGATCAACGTGCATCGCGGGCCGGACTCGAAGTCGGGCGCCTCCGGGGCGGTCGCCGGCATCGAGGACATCAAGGCGGATGGAGACCACGTCATCTTCTCGCTCGCGGAAGGCAATGCCGATTTCCCCTTCCTGATGTCGGACTACCATCTCACGATAGCGCCGGCCGGAACCGAGGGTCCGCAGTGGGACGAAGGGATCGGCACCGGTCCATTCACTCTTACGCACTGGGAGCCCGGGGTGCGCTCGGCGTCGAAACGCAACCCGAACTACTTCAAGGAAGGACGCCCCTACTTCGACGAAGTGGAGACGCTGAACATCCTCGATGTGAACGCGCGCACCAATTCGCTCCGAACCGGTGCGGTGGATGTCGTCGAGGCGCCGGAGCTCAAGACCCTGCACCTGCTGGAGAGTGCTCCCGGCATCAAGGTGGCCGAGGCGAGCGCCAACAAGCACCATGAGTTCATCATGAACACGAGCGTCGCGCCCTTCGACAACAACGACGTGCGTCTCGCGCTCAAGTACGCGATTGACCGCAATGCGCTTCTGGACACCATCCTGCGCGGACACGGTTACCTCGGCAACGACCATCCCATCGGCCGGGGGCAGAAGTACTTCGCCAAGGACATTCCCCAGCGGGAGATGGATCTGGACAAGGCGCGATTCCATCTCAAGCAGGCCGGTCTCTCCGAGCTCAACGTCAGGCTGCACGCGGCCGACGGGGCATGGGCGGGGGCGGTCGACGCAGCGGTCCTGTTCAGGGAGCACGCCCTTCCCGCCGGCATCAACATCGAAGCGGTGCGCGAGCCCGACGACGGCTACTGGGCCAACGTGTGGATGGTGCAGGACTTCACCGCCTCCTACTGGAGCGGCCGGGTGACCGAAGACTGGATGTTCTCGGTCGGTTACGCGGAAGACGCGGCCTGGAACGAGACCTTCTGGAAGCACGATCGCTTCAATGAGCTTCTCAAGGCGGCGCGGGCCGAGCTCGACGAGAACAAGCGCCGCGAGATGTACGCGGAGATGCAGCTCATCGTTCGCGACGAAGGCGGGGCGATCGTCCCGATATTCGGGAACTTCGTGATGGCGATGACGGAGAAGCTGCAGACGCCCGAGAAGATCGCGGGCAACTGGGCGCTGGACGGCGACAAGAACATCGAGAGGTGGTGGTTCGCCTGACGCGTAGCTGCGTTACGGCGGTAGCCCAGCCGTAACGACCCGAAACGCCACGCCGGCGGGGGCGGTCTACGAGGCCGCTTCCGCCGGCTGCGCGGCCGTGCCCCGTGGCCGGGGCCTTGGATTGCCTCGGAATGGCCGGTCGGCCGGGCTCCCTGCTGCGGCCTTGACGGTGCGCTCGCCGAGGCCGTTGCCAAGGGCGCGATCGACGCGTCAGGGAGTTGAAACTGAAACATAGGGACCTCATAATCCCGAATGAGACATTTAAGTATCAAATGAATCGAATCCTTCTGTTCTCCCACCTGCCGAAATCCGACACTCGTCGCCGGAGGCGCCATGCCCAAGCGAGCCCTCAGACCACCGATACGTGAGGCGATCCTCGATGCGGCCATCAACACCCTGGCCCGCAATCCCGGTTCGTCGCTGTCCGACATTGCAACGCGCGCGGGGGTGGGCCGGGCGAGTCTGCACCGCTACTTTCCGTCCCGTCGCGATCTCATCGCCGCCGTTACCCGACAGTGCATGGACGAGATGGATGCCGCCCTCGAGGCCGCGTTCGAGGGCACGGACTCTGCCCGGGAACGTTTGTCGAAGCTGCTGGAAGCGACCATTCCTCTGGGCGATCGCTATCACTTTCTGGCGATGGAGGCCCTGGACGACCCGGATCTGCAGGAACGCCACCAGGCTGATGTCGAGTGGCTCGGACACCTGGTGGACGAGCTGAGGGAGGAAGGCGCGGTGGCGGCGGAAATCCCGCGTGCCTGGGCCGTCGCCAACATCGACGCGCAGGTCTGGCTCGCCTGGTCGGAGATTGCCGCGGGAAACATCGCCCCCGCGAACGCGGCCGATCTGGCGTTTCGCACTCTACTCGGAGGATTGGGCCCACGATGAAGACCACGTCCAAGCGCTCTCACGTTCTGCTCGGCATCATCTGCCTGCTGGCAGTGTTCTCACTGACGGCGCACGCGGCGCCCCGGGCGGGCGACCTCGTCGACCTCATCGGAACTCGCGTCACCGACGTCAAGGGGCGCCATCACCGGATCGGCGTCTCGGCGGGGAAGGTGCAGCCGGCGGTGCTGGTGTTCCTGGACACCGCCTGTCCGGTCGCTACCCGCTACGTCCCCGAGCTCAACGAAGTCCAGGACGACGCAGGGACGGCCGGCGTACAGCTCTACGGAGTGCTCTCGAACCCCGACATCTCGTGGCGGGAAAGCGCCCGCTTCGTGGACGACTTCGGCATCGAGTTCCCCGTCATCCTGGACAGCAGCGGAGATCTGGCCCGGCGTCTCGGTCCCCGGGTGATTTCGGAGTCCTTCGTCGTCTCCACTGCCGACCGGCTCGTTTACCGGGGCCGGATTGACGATCGCTTTGCTGCGGTGGGCAGACTGCGCACCCGCATCAGCTCTCACGACTTGCGCCGGGCCATGGAGGCAGTGTCGCGGGGGGACCGGATCGAGCCCCACGAAACGGAGGCAGTCGGGTGCTTTCACTACGCGTGGGATGCTCCCGGCGCGCCCGGTTCGGCGCTCGAAGAAGTGTCCTACACTCGCCACGTCGCGCCGCTGCTCGAGGCGAACTGCATCGAGTGCCATTCGCCGGGCGGCATCGCGCCCTTCTCGCTCGAAGGCTACGAGAACGCGAAGCGCTGGCACCGGATGATCGCCTACATGACCGGCGAGGGCCTCATGCCGCCGTGGCGAGCGGCGCCGGGATTCGGCGAGTTTCGTGACGCGCGACGCTTGAGCGACCACCAGATTGCGCTGCTTCGAGCATGGTCGGAGGACGGAGCATCGCTCGGTGACCCGGAAGATGGGATGCCGGCGTCGCTCCGTACCCGTTCCAAGTGGCGTCTGGGCGAGCCGGACCTCGTGCTGCGCATGCCCGAACCCTTCGAGGTGCCGGCCGACGGCGAGGACATCTACCGGTACTTCGTCATTCCCACCGGTTTCACGGAAGACAAGGTCGTCGTCGCGCTCGATTTCAGCCCGGGCGATCCCAAGGTCGTGCACCATTCGAACTACCTGCTCGACCTGGCCGGACGCGCTCGGGCGGAAGATTCGAAGGACGACGCGCCGGGATTCTCCGTGTTCGGCACCGGCGGCTTTCTGGACTACAACGCCTGGGGCATCGGAGGCTGGACGCCGGGGGCGGATCCCTACGTGCTCGACGAGGGGCTGGGCATGTGGCTGCCCCGGGGAGGGGACCTGGTCCTGGAGGTGCACTACCACCTGAACGGCAAGGCCACTTCGGACCAGAGCGAGGTGGCCTTCTACTTCGCGAAGGAGCCCGTCAGCGAGTATGTCGACGGAGTGGTGATCGGCACCCAGGACCTGGAGATCCCACCGGACGATGGGAACTACTGGCGGCACTTTTCCATGAACGTGCCCTCCGGCATGAGGCTGACCGACGTGACCCCGCACATGCACTTTCTCGGCCGGGAGTTCATCTCAATCGCGACCCTGCCCGACGGAAGCGAACGACCGCTCATCCGCATCGCGGACTGGGACTTCCGGTGGCAGAACACCTTCACCTACCGGGAGCCGGTCCACCTGCCGGCGGGCAGCCGGATCGATACCTGGGTGCGCTACGACAACTCCGCGGACAATCCCCAGAACCCGGCGATCGAGCCCGGGACCGTGACCTGGGGTTGGGAGACCACCGACGAGATGAGCGAGCTGTGGATCGGCTTCGTCCCCGACACCCCCGCGGATCGGGAGCGTATCGTCAGCGCCTCGGAGCGCTCCTGGTACCGGCCGGCGTACGTGAGCGATGCCGAAATCGCCCGACTTCTTTCGCGCATCCGGAACCTGAATTGACCGCACACATTGCGGCTAGTACTGCACCCGCCTGGTGAGCCCTCCATCGACCACCAGGTTGGTGCCGGTGATGAAGCTCGCGGCCGGGCTCGCGAGGAACGCCGCCGCGTTGGCGACCTCCTCCGGCCGGCCCATGCGGCCCATGGGATTGCGCTCGAGCGCGATGCGGAACGCTTCGGGGGCTTCGCGCTTGCGTCGACCCCAGGTGCCGTCCTCGAAGTAGATGGTGCCGGGCGAGACGGTATTGGCCCGGATTCCCTTCGGCGCGAGGTTGGTGGCGAGGATCGAGGTGTGGTTGACGAGCGCCGCCTTCACCGACGCGTAGGGTCGCACGCCGAAGAACTCCTCCACCGCCGCGGTGGTCGCGATCACCACGATGGCGGCAGCCGCCGACTTCTCGAGCCACGGCATGGCCGCGTCGATGGCGCGCACGGTGCCCATGATGTCGATGTCGAAACCCCGCCGCCAGCCTTCCTCGCCGAGCGTGCCGCCCATGGCGCTGACGTTGGGAATGACGATGTCGAGACCCCCCATCGCCTGCGCCGCCTCCTCCACCCACGCCTTCAGCGCGTCACCGTCGGCGACATCCACCGTGGCGCCGTGGGCGCGGCCGGTCCCGAGCCCATCGACCAGCGCCGACACCGCGACAGGGTCGCGCGCACAGAAGGCGACCTCGGCGCCTTCGGCCGCCAGCCGCTCGACGATCGCCCGCCCGATGCCGCGGGTTCCGCCGGTCACCAGTGCTTTCAGTCCGTCAAGGCCGAGATCCATCGTTTTCCTCCCGTTACTTGCCGCCGGTTCCCCGGTCCCTCAGTCCTGGTAGGACCGTTCCAGCTCGACCAGCCTCGCTTCGGCCTGCCGGCGCCGCTCCGACTCCGGCAGGTGACCGGTATCGACGTAGATGGCCATCACCTCGCTCGCCACCTTGGCGACCAACGCCTCGTCTTCATCGCCCTGCGAGCGCGGGATCCGCAGCACCGAGTCGCCCGCACAGGTCGGGATCGGCCCGTTCGCGCCATCGGCCGGCTGGACCGGCTCGGAGCCCTCGGCGAGTGCGCGCACCAGCGACTTGAAGCGCCGGCGAAACAGCGCGACCCCCTTGTCGGTCGTGCCGAGATGCTCATTGGTGCGAAGGTAAATCGGGCCCTGGCTGCCCGCCGCCTCGACGTCGGAGGGCTCGCGCTGGCGTTCTTCGTAAGTGCGGTCCAGCCGGGCGCCGGCCTCCATCACCTCGAGATTGTCGGGGCGCGAGTACTCTTCGTGATAGGGATCGCTGTGCTCGTTGAAGTGGCCGAGCACGAACACCCGGGTGTTGAAATCATCGAGCGGCACCAGCCAGCGTGAATAGCTGCCCCGCCCGAAGTAGCGAGGGTGTTTGCCCTCCATGCTGAAGATTGCCCCCGCCTGCGTGAAGTTGGGAAACACGATGTCCTCGAGGCCGACCCAGATGTAGTCCTCCACCCGGCGGCTGTAGGTGTAGCGGTAACCGATCGGCGTCTCCACGTACTCCATCTGCGGCAGCACACCCCAACTGTCGTAGAACTGGGCATTGCCCGGAATGATGGTGTGCAGGTACACGGTGTGGGCCATGTCGAAGTTGTTCTCGACCAGGTGAAACCAGTTGGTCTCGAAGTGGTGCCCGGCATTCACGAAGACGGTGTCGGAGGTGACGAAGGTGTCGTAGATCGGGAACTCGGGCTGACGATCCGGCGGTCCCAGGTACGCGAATACCAGGCCCCGGCACTCGCGGACCGGGTAGGCGCCGAGCTTCGCTCGCTTCCGGATGGGGCTGTTGGACGGCTCGAGCGGGGTTTCGAGCAGGGTGCCGTCGACGCCGTACAGCCAGCCGTGATAGCAGCAGCGCAGTCCCGACTCCTCGATGCGCCCGTATTCGAGGGAAGTGCCCCGGTGCAGGCAGTGGCGATGCAGCAGGCCGAGCGCGCGGTCCGGCCGGCGGAACAGCACGAGGTCCTCGCCGAGCACGCGGACCGGGAGCGGGCGCTTGTCGACCTCGGCGCTCAGCGCGACCGGTTGCCAGTAGCGACGCATGAGCTCGCCGCAAGGCGTTCTCGGCCCCACCCGGGTCACCTCGGTATCCTCGACGCCCAAGGGGATGTCCGCGTGGTAGTAGCCCGTGAACTGGGGTTGGGTCGACATCGACGCTTCTCCTGGCCCGCCTGCCTGGCGAGTGTGTGCGAGATTCCGCCGCGAGGTAAAGCGAATTTGCGTCTCCGTGGACGGCATCCCGGTCATGACTCGAGGGGGCGCGCTGCGCGTGAGCAGGGGAGGGGCATTTCGCAGCTCCAGGGAACTTGTCGTGACCCACTGTTCGGGTGGATTCCCGCGCATCAAGAGAATGACGGGAGGTGGTCTCCGATGTGGTTTCCATCATTCCCGCGGAAGCGGGAATCCACGTGTGGTGGGGATTTTCCAAACAAGCGGGAATCCACCCGAACAGTGTAGTTCGCATTGGAAGCACCGGTTCGGCCGGCGTGAAATGCATCTGGGTTCACAGGGCAGGGAACCTTGTGCCGGCGGGCTTCGCGGAGCGATGATTGCGAAGGTCAATGGGAAAGCCGTCCGGCGGCTCATCAGGAAGGTCAATCGAAGTGAGCTATCAACACATCGAGGTCAGCCCGCTCGCCGGGGCGCTGGGAGCGGAGGTCAGTGGTCCGGATCTCTCCCGGCCCCTGCCATCGGAGGTTCGCGGAGAGGTGCTCGATGCGCTTCACCGGTACCTGGTGATCTTCTTCCGGGATCAGGAGCTCGACTGCGCGCAGCACCACGCGTTCGCCGGCAATTTCGGCCCGCCCATCCCGCACCCCTTCACCAAGGGGCTCGACGAGTGGCCGGAAACCATCGAGATCATCCGGTCCCCGGGGGAGCCCTACAACTGGGACAGCAAGTTCCACTCCGATCTCATGTTCCTGGAGGAGCCGCCGATGGGCGCGAGCCTCTACGCGCTCGAAATCCCTCCATTTGGCGGCGATACCGTGTTCGTGAACATGTACCTCGCCTACGAGACCCTGTCGGAAGGATTGAAGAAAGTGCTCTGCGGCCTCCGGGGAGTGAACGAGTCGGGGTCCCCGGCCAACTACTCGACTCCGGGGGCGATGTCCGGGAAGGAGGGCCAGCCCATGGCCGCTTCGCATCCGGTGGTGCGCACGCACCCCGTTACCGGCCGCAAGTCACTGTTCGTGAGCCCGGGGTTCACTCGTCGCTTCGAGGGCATGACGGACGAGGAGAGCCGGCCGCTCATCGACTTCCTGTGCGAGCATGCTCTGCGGCCCGAGTTCACCTGCCGCTTCCGCTGGTCTCCGGGCGCGATTGCGGTATGGGACAACCGGGTGAGCCTGCATCGCGCCGTGCCGGATTTCTTCGGCGAGGTCGACAAACATCGCCGGGTGATGCACCGGGTCACCATCGGAGGCGACCGCCCGGTCTGAGGCGAAGTGGTGCACTTGGAGACGGCCTTCGGTGCTCCTTCCGCCCGGGCTTTCGACATGGAGAGCGCCGGCTGCGCTCGCCGGCAGGGGCGCAGCCCGGACAGGATTCCACCGCCCACGGAGTCGGTGAGCAATGCACCATATCCACGGACCACCGTCCGCACGGTTCAAATCAGCCGGGCTTGAACGCTCGGCCATCCACACATGAGGAGAAGTGAAGTGAAGCGACTCGACGAGTTGAAGAAGCAGGTATCGGAAGGCGCCTTGAGCCGGCGCGAGTTCATGCAACGCGCCGCGGCGCTCGGAGTGGTGGCGGGGACTTCGTCCGCGCTGTTCTCCTCCGCCGCACAGGCGTCGACTCCGAAGCGCGGCGGCCATCTCCGCGTCGGCTGGACCGGCGGATCGACCACCGACTCGCTCGATCCCATCCACCTCACGAGCACCTTCACCGGCATGCTCTTCTACAACATCGGCAGCCAGCTCACCGAGATTACGTCGGACGGGCAGCTCGGTCCGGAGCTGGCCGAGTCCTGGGAGGCGAACCAGGGCGCGACGGAGTGGACCTTCAACCTTCGCCAGGGGGTCGAGTTCCACAACGGCAAGACCCTGGACGCCGACGACGTCATCGCCTCCATCGACCGCCAGCGCGGAGAGGACTCGCAGTCCGCCACCAAGTCCATCGCCGAGACGATCACGGAGATGCGCAAGGACGGGCCGAACCGCGTGATCTTCACGCTGCAGGAGGGCAATGCGGACTTTCCCGTTTCGCTTTCCGCCCAGACCTTCTACATCCTCCCGGCCGTGGACGGCCAGGTGCAGCCCGGCATCGGCACCGGGGGGTACATGCTCGAGTCCTGGGATCCTGGAGTGCGGGGGTCGCTCAAGCGCCACCCGAACTTCTTCCGGGAGGATCGCGCCTTTTTCGACTCGGTCGAAATCACTGTGGTCGCCGACTCCACCAGCCGCCAGACCGGACTGGTCACGGGAGAGTTCGACATCATCGACGACGTGCCGCCGATCACTGCCAACCTGCTCGCCAAGAAGGCGGGCGTCGAGGTGCTGAACACCCCCGGCCTCAAGCACTACACCTTCCCCATGCGCCTGGACATGGCGCCCTTCATGGACAACAACGATCTGCGCCTCGCGCTCAAGTACGCCTTCGACCGCGAGGACGCGCTGGATCGATGGCTGCAAGGGTACGGCGCGCTCGGCAACGACCATCCGATCTCGCCCGCCAACCGCTTCTACAATCCGGATATTCCGCAGCGCGAGTACGACCCCGACAAGGCGAAGTTCCATCTCAAGAAGGCGGGCATGGAGGGCTTCAGCCACGAGCTGAGCGGCTCGGACTTCTATGCCGGGTGCATGGACCTGATCCTGCTGTACAAGGAGCACGCGGCGAAGGCGGGCGTCGAGATCATCCCCAACCGGATGCCGACCGACGGCTACTGGTCCGACGTGTGGCTCAAGCACCCCTGGAGCGCTTCCTTCTGGAGCGGCCGGCCCACCGAGGACTGGATGTTCACGCAGGCCTACTCCGCCGAGTCCAACTGGAACGAGACCTACTGGAAGCACGAGCGCTTCAATATGCTGCTCAGAGAGGCCCGGGCGGAGCTCGATGAGGCCAAGCGACGCGACATGTACGGGGAGATGCAGCGCATCTGCCGCGACGAGGGCGGGGCGGTCATCCCCCTCTTCGCAAGCTGGATCAGCGCGCACTCCGACAAGATCGCGGTTCCCGACGCGGTGGCGGGCAACTGGGCGATGGACGGCTACAAGTACCTCCAGCGCTGGTGGTTCGCCTGAGCGTTCGCCGAGCGGCATGAACCGGAGCAGGCCGCCTCCGCCCGGAGACGGCCTGCTCCGGCAACGGCATGCCATTCGAGGCCCGCGTGCGCACACGCGAAGCGATGGTGTGGCGCGTCCGATGCCGCCAGGCGAGGAGGTGGGAGAGGAGACGCGGCGTGGCCCAGCGCCGCTTCAAGCTGACCGAACCTGTGCTCCCAACGCGAGCTGTACGGTCTCGGGTGGATTCCCGTGGTCAGCGGGAATCCACGCAAGAGCAAGTGGCAACGGACCTTTGCGGGCGTCCCGGAAGTGAGCGCCCGCTCAATGTGCGTCGCGGCGCTCGGGATGTCGCTCGCGCTGCGGAAGCTCGCCCCACGGCCCGGTGAATCCGGGCGTCGAGGGCTGCCCGGGGGGGACCACGGTCGAGACGAAGGCTTCGTCCTCCTCGTCGAGGCGCTGCTCGACCGCGCGCAGGTAGTCCGCCCACTGGGGTGCGGTGCGCGGCCCCGCAATCGCGCTCGTCACGTCGGCGTGGTCGACGGTCCAGCGGGTCGCGAAGTGGGCCGGGGCCATGCCTCGCCCTTCGGCGTAATCCGCGATGCGCCGCGCCGCATCGAACGAGGCGTCGTGAAACTCGACCTCGGAGTAACGGGTGTCGCCTCTCGTTCCGCGCGCGTCTTTCCCGGCCGCGCCACGGTACTTGCCGGTCAGCAGGCCCCCGGCGAGGGGGCTGTAGACCGCCGCCCCGATTCCGAAGTGGCGGGCGGCGGGAAAGACTTCGACTTCGGCGACCCGGTTCAGGATGTTGTAGTAGGGCTGGCAGACGACCGGCTGCGGCACCTCGAGGCGCCGGCAGCGGTGGACCATGTCCGCCATCTCCCAGCCCGCAAAGTTGCTGATGCCGAAGTGGCGCACCTTGCCCCCCGCGATGAGCTCGCCGAGGGTCTCCAGCGTCTCGTCGATCTCGGTCTCAGGATCGGGCTGGTGCAGGTAGTAGATGTCCACGCAGTCCATCTGGAGGCGTTGGCGGCTCCCCTCGATCGCCGCCATCATGGACGACCGGGCGAGTCTGCCCGTCCCACTGCTCGCCCCCCCGACCTTGGTCGCCACCACCCATCGTTCCCGATCGCCTGCGAGCGCGGCACCCACGATGCGCTCCGATTCGCCGCCCGCGTACACGTCGGCGGTGTCGATGAAGTTGACGCCGGCCTCGCGCGCGGACGCGATGATGCGCAGCGCCTCTTCACGTGGCGTGTGTCCTCCGAACATCCAGGCCCCGAGGCAGAGGGCGGATACTTCGAGATCGGCGAGGCGGCGGTACTCCATCGTCATCGTCTCCCTGCTGTCCGCTGCGTATCCTCCCGGTCGGAGCCGCCGTTTACAATCCGCCCGGCACTCGGGGGGCGAATTCGACGGCCGGTTCGCCTCTCGAGCGCCCCAACACGGAGGACCAGCGGCATGCTCGGCATCGAAAAAGTGGACCACGTAGGGATTCGGGTCACGGATCCCGCCGTCTCCATCGCCTTCTACGAAGGACTCGGATTCAAGACCCTCTCCAACACGGGCTTCTACCAGGGTCACCCGATCATCATGCAGCACCCGTCGGGGGTTGTGCTCAACCTCCTCGGTCCCGGCAACATGCCGAACGACAAGAATGTCCTCATGGACATCGACGAGAAGTACCCCGGCATCACTCACGTGTCGTTCAAGGTCGCCTCCATGGAGGCCACCCGGCGCTTCCTCGAAGAGAAGGGCATCCCGCTGAGCGGTCAGTTCTCGTTCAAGGGCATGCACGCGGTCTTCATTCGCGACCCGGACCGCAATGTCATCGAGCTCGACGCCTACGCCGGGGAGGAGCCCGAGACCCGCGGCGGCGGGCAGTCCGCCGGCTACGAAGCGCACCCGTGACCTCTGCCGTCCCGGAAGCTTCCGCACCCGAGTTCGTTCGGGCGGGAGACGGTGTCCGATGATTCGCTCTTGTCGCCCCGACGAGCGCGCTCGCATTCACTACATCATCAACGATGCAGCGGTCGCCTATCGCGGCATCATCCCCGACGATCGCTGGCACGAGCCGTACATGGGCGAGGACGAGCTGGACGCGGAGATCGCGGCCGGAGTCCGTTTTCTCGGCTGGTATGCGCCCGGCGACCTGCTTCTGGGCGTCATGGGCGCGCAGGATGTGCAGGACGTGACCCTGATCCGTCACGCCTACGTGTTGAGCGCGGAGCGCCGGCGCGGCATCGGTTCCGCCCTGATCGAAGCCCTGATGGAGTCGGCGCAACGCCCGCTCCTGATCGGGACCTGGGCGGCGGCGAGCTGGGCGATTGCCTTCTACGAAGGGCACGGCTTCCAGGTCGTCGCGGACACGGAGGCCCTGCTGAGGCGCTACTGGACGATTCCGGATCGCCAGATCGAGACCTCGGTGGTGCTGGCGGATCGGCGCTGGTTCGATACGAGAGGAAAGGGAGCGGGATCCGGCACCAGGTAGGCGCCGGCCTCGGCTCGCCGCGCCGGAGGGCGAGAAGGAGAGCCCCGCCAGAAGCGGGGCTCGTCCGCGTTGGGCCCGCCGGAAGGTGCGTCAGGCCATGTTGTCGTCGACCCAGACCTCCTCGTACAGCCAGCCGGCGCTCAGGAAGAAGGCGGAGCTGCCGCGGTAGCCCTGGACCCGGGCGTGGGTGGCTTCGACGAAGTTCATGTACATCGGGTTGAACGCGCCGCCGTCGTCGTGCAGCAGGGTCTCCGCCTCGCAGTAGATCTCGTAGCGCAAGGCGGGATCGGTGGTCTTGCGTCCCATTACCAGGAGCTCGTCGAAGCGCTCGTTCTTCCACTGCGTCTCGTTCCACTCCGCCTCCGAGTGGTAGACGAGGGTGAGAATGAGATCCGCGGTGGGCCGCGAGTTCCAGTTGGAGGCGCACATCGGCACCTTCATCCAGGTGCTGTCCCAGTAGCCGTCGTCGGGCATCCGCTTGATGTCGATCTCGATGCCGGCGGTCCTCGCCCCTTCCTGCAGGAGGACGGTGGCGTCGACCGCGAAGTCGCCGGCCGCATTCGAGGCGGCGATCTCGATGCCGGAAAGGCCCGTCTTCTCCCAGTAGAAGCGTGCCTTGTCGGGGTCGTAGTCGTGCTGCGGGATCTCCCGGCAGTACATCGGAATGCTGGGGTTGACGGAGAAGTCGTTGCCGACGGTGCCGTGGCCCTTCAGCAGCGAGTCGACCATCTGCTGGCGATCGATGCAGTGCTTGAGCGCCAGGCGCACGTTGAGGTCGTTGGTCGGCGGCCGATCGCACATCATCGCCCACAGGAACTGCGCCCCCGAGGGGGTGGAGTGCACGGTGACGTTCGGGTCCTTGTCGAGCAGCGCGGCAATGCGCGCGTCGACCGGCGAGATGCCGATGTCGCCGGTGCGCAGTCCGTTCGTCCGTGCGGTGGCGTCGGTGATGCCCTGGGTGATGTAGGTGTCGACCCAGGCCACGTCGGGCTTCCAGTAGTTCTCGTTGCGGGTCACGATCGACTGGAGCCCGGGCTCGAACTCCACCAGCTTGTAGGGGCCGGTGCCGACTACCGGATCGCCGTCCTTCCAGCCCTCGGGAACGATCGAGGTGTGGTAGTCGTGACCGAACTGGATGGGAAGATCCGCGTTGCCGGAGTTGAGAGTGATCTTGAGCACGTTGTTGCCGTCCGCCTTCATGTCCACTATCGACGACAGCAAGGTCTTCGAGGGAGACTTCGAATCTTCCTTGATGTGCTCGTTCAGCGAGTAGATGACGTCGTTCACGGTGAGCGTCTTGCCGTTGTGGAACTCCACGCCCTCGCGCAGCTTGAAGGTCCACTCGGTGGCGTCGTTGGCGGCCTCCCACTCTTCCGCCAGGTTCGGTACCGCGTTCAGGTTCCGATCGAGGTTGGTGATCCGGTTGTAGACCTGATACGAGCGGTTGGCATCGGTCCCGGTGGTCATCTTGGTCGGATCGTAGGTCTCCGTCTGGCTGGTTTCCTCGGAGGCGACCGTCACCTCGCCACCGCGCTTGGGCGTGGCAGCGTAGGCGGATTGGCCGAGCAGGGTTGCGCCGGCAGTGGCGGAGATTCCCAGGGCGGCGGCTCGGCTGAGAAACTCGCGCCGGCCCATGCGGCCCGCGTTCATGTCTTTCAACAGGATGTCGATGTCGTTCATATGACCGTTCCTCGCGGTTGACTCGAGCACGTCAGCATGCTCGGTGCAGAGGCCCGGCCCATCGACCGGGCCTCGACGCAGTGTACGCCTCCCGTTTCGACAGCGCGCGAGCACCGTTCGGGGCGGATCCCCGGCCACGACATCGGCTCGGACGACATGCAGCCCACCGGCGCTGGCCGCAGCGCTTCGCATCACGCCGCCCCGATGCGAGGGAGCCGCTTCGGCTGCGCCCGACTCCCGTGCTTGGCGCGCACGGATGAGCGAGAATGCCTCAGCGAAGACCTTCGACCACCCCCGCCAGTTGTTCGATACCACGCACGCCCGGGGGGTCGATCAGGCTGAGGGTGAGGAGGTCCGTGCCTATCGCTTCGAAGCTTCTGGCGAACTCGATCAGCTCGTCCACGCTTCCCGCGCGGGCTTCCCGGGTCATGCCCTCCTGCACGAATCGGGCGATGCCGTTTTCGTCGGCGAGCGTGCCTCCAGGATCGAGCGCTACGGTCACCGCCGCGCCTCGCTGCAGGGTTCCGCGGTCGCGACCGGCCGAGCGGCAGGCCGCGTCGAGGGCGTCGAAGCACTTCGCCACCGTGTCCGGGTCGAGGTGGAAGTCGGCGTCGTAGATGTCCGCATACGTTGCCGCAAGGCGCAACATCCGGGGCCTCTGGGCACCGATCAGAATCGGCGGCCCCTCCGGGCGCGGTCCGCGCGGCGTCAACTCGCAGTCGCGGGCCGTGTAGAAACGTCCCTCGAAGTCCACATGACCCTTTCGAAGCAGGGCGGAGATGATCTGCAGCGCCTCCTCCAGCCGCCCCACCCGCCGGTCGAAGGGAAAGCCGAACGCGCGATACTCCGGCTCGTGCCAGCCGGCGCCGATACCCAGCACGAAACGGCCGGCGCTGACCTCATCCAGCGTGACCGCCATCTTCGCGAGCAGGGCCGGATTGCGGAAGCCGTTGCAGGCGACGAAGGGACCCAACTCGATGCGCTGCGTCGCTTCCGCGAGAGCGGCGAGCACCGTCCAGGCCTCCCAGATCCCGCGGGTCTCCCCGGTCGCCATCTCCACCTGCACGTCGGCGTCCGGAGGCGATTTGCGGAAGAGCAGGTGGTCGGGCACGAACAGTACGTCGAAGCCGATCCCCTCGGCCGCCTGCGCCATTTCCCGGAGTTCGGGCCAGCGCGCGGTCCGGCCGTCTGCCAGCACTCCCGCGCCTATCTGTAGCATCAATCCCAGCTTCATTGCCGCTCCCTTCCCTCCAGGCTTCGCGCCGGCGGCGGCGCCCCGGGGCTCCGATTTTGGCATTCAACCTGCGGGGGAGGGAACGTGTGCCGGCGCGGCTGCGTCACCCTATCAGGCTCGGTTGCCAGCCGAGCGCGGTGCCTCGATGTCGTCGACGCTTTCCGACGTGGTTTTGGCTTTCTGCGGGAGGACGAGCTTTGCGCCATCGAACCATGCCACGTCCGTCGCCGGAAGCTCGGAGGTGTCGATGTCGTCGTCGGAAATCGCTGCGATTTCAGTGAATCGCTTCTTGTGAGACAGGCATTCAGCGCAGACCTTCGACCACCGGTGCCAGCGCTTCGATGCCGCTCGCCCCCGGGGGGTCGGCCAAGCTGAGGGTGAGGAGCTCCGTGCCTATCGCCTCGAAGCTTCGGGCGAACTCGATCAGATCGTCCACGCTTCCTGCGCGAGCCTCCTGGGTCATGCCGTCCTGCACGAATTGGGCAATCCCGTTGGCGTCGGCGAGCGTGCCCTCGGCATCGAGCGCCACTATCGCCCCTGCGCCTCGCTTAAGCGTTCCACGGTCTCGACCGGCCGAGCGGCAGGCGGCGTCGATGGATTCGAAGCACTTCGTCACTGTCTCCGGGCCGAGGTGGAAGTCGGCGTCGTAGATGTCCGCGTAGGTTGCCGCGAGCCGCAACATCCGGGGCCTCTGGCCTCCGACCAGGATCGGCGGTCCCTCCGGGCGTGGTCCGCGGGGCGTGATCTCGCAATCGCGGGCGGAGTAGAAGTGCCCCTGAAAGTCCACATGCCCCTTTCGGAGCAGGGCGGAGACAATCTGCAGTGCTTCTTCCAGCCGCCCCACCTTCCGGTCGAAAGGGAGGCCGAATGCGTAATACTCTGGCTCGTGCCAGCCCGCGCCGATGCCCAGCACGAGACGGCCTGCGCTCACCTCGTCCAGGGTGATCGCCATCTTCGCGAGCAGGGCCGGGTTGCGGAAGCTGTTGCAGGCCACGAGGGGGCCCAGCTCGATGCGCTGCGTCGTCTCCGCGAGCGCGGCGAGCACCGTCCAGGCCTCCCAGGTTCCACTGGTCTCCCCGGCCGGCATCTCCACCAGGATGGTGTTGTCCGAAGGCGATTTGCGATAGAGCAGATGGTCGGGCACGAAGAGCACGTCGAATCCGATCCCCTCGGCCACCTGTGCCATCTCCCGGATGTCGGACCAGCGCGGGGTTCGGCCGTCCGCCAGTCCCCCCGTGCCCACCTGCAGCATCAATCCCAGCTTCATGGCCGCCCCCCTTGCTTCGGGCTTCGCACCGGAGACGCCGCTCCGGCGACCTGATTGTGGCATTCACCCCGCCGGGGAGGAAATGCGTGCGGTCTTGGCGGTCCGTTCCGGGCCGAGTTCGCGCGAATGCGGCAGGGGGCCGGGCTCTCGCTCTTGAGCCCATCGTGTCACCCTCGAACTCATCGGTAGCGTCCGGTCATCAATGAGAATTCGCTTTCATCCAGTTTTCTGCACATGCCCGCATCGTCTGGAGTGCCAGCGTACCCTGTGTGTTGACATTGTGCGCAACGTATGCACAACATCAATACACGGGCTGCCACCATGAGACTCGATATGGCCACCCTCGAACGCGCTTCTTCCACGGAAACGATCAATCTGCGCGCATCGGCGGAGCAGAAGGCGCTAATTGATCGTGCGGCCCGACGTCTCGGCAAGTCGCGTACCGAGTTCGTGCTCGACACGATGCGCGAGGCGGCCGAGAACGTGTTGCTCGATCAGCGCCTGTTCAGCCTCGACGAGGCAACGTTCTCCGCTTTCGAAGCCATGCTCGATGCTCCGCTCGAGGCAGGCGGCGCCCTGCGCCGGACGCTGTCGGCGTCTGCGCCCTGGGACCGTTGAGCGCACCGGCATGTCGCTGGCGGCGCCGCAGCCGATCGGAGCCGATCATGATCTGACCAGCTTCGACAGTGGCCAGCCGACGCTCGACGCGTGGTTGGCATCGCGCGCTCTGAGGAACGAACGAGGAGGTGGCTCGCGCACCTATGTTGTCTGCGAGAAGGACAGGGTCGTTGCCTACTACTGTCTTGCGACGGGCTCCGTCGTGCATGGAGCGGCGCCGGGCAACATCCGTCGTAACATGCCGGACCCGATCCCGGTCATGCTCATGGGCCGTCTCGCGGTTGACCGGTCTCATCAGGGCCGGGGAGTCGCCCGTGCCCTCGTGCGAGACGCCATTCTCCGCACCTTGAACGCCGCCGAGATCGCCGGGATAAGGGCGCTGTTAGTGCATGCTCTTGATGACACCGCCGCGGCGTTCTATCGACACTTGGGATTTGTGGACTCACCGGTCGATCCCCTGGTATTGCTGTTGCCCTTGGCGAGCGCCCGCAAAGCACTCGACCTCCCGTAGCCCGTCCGACGCGGAGCTCGGCTCCACCGAGTTGCCGCGCACCTTGCGGGTATGAGCATTCCAGCACAGGAATCGGTGAGATATTGCCGTTAGTCGGCGCTCAGATCCGCCCAGAGCCGGTCCGCCCCCGCGGCTGCCACTCGTCGGCCGAGTTCGTCCGCCCACTGTGCCTCGGGTCCGAAGTCGTCGCGCCACGACCACAGGCGGCGGGTGCATTGCTGCAGGCTGTATTCGCGGGTGAAGCCGATCGCGCCGTGAACCTGGTGGGCGATCGCGGCGCCGCTGCCCGCCGCCTCCCCGGCCCGGATCTTGGCCGCCGCCACCGCGCGAAAGGCGCGCTCGTCGCCGGCGCCGAAGCGCGCAATGGCCAAGGCCGCGGCATCCGCCGCCGCGCCGGCCGCCGCCGCCTCGCCCGCGAGGACCGCCAGGTTGTGCTGCACCGCCTGGAACTTGGCGATGGGGCGGCCGAACTGGCTTCGCTCGCCCGCGTAGCGGAGCGACAGCTCGAGGGCGGCCTCCAGGGCGCCGGCGATCTGCTGGGCGCGCAATGTGGCGCCCATTCGGCGCTGAGCGAGATCGAATCCCGCGGGCAGATCCGCTATCACGTCCGGAATCAGGTCGTCGAGGGAAACGTCGTCCTGGGGCTCTCCGGCGAGGCTCGCGCCGCGCCCGATGCGGTCGCGGTGCCGGTCCGCGTCGAGCTCGAGCATCGCCATCGCCACGCAGTCACCCCTCCGGGCGACCAGGACGAGCGCCCTCGCATCGGAGGCGAAGGGAACCCTTCGCAGCGCTCCGGACAGCCGGCCCCTCGAATCGAGCGCGGGCGCGTCGTCGGCGCGGGTGGGCGCGACGCTCAAGGGCCCGGGCGGCGCGTCCACCCCGGCCTGTGACAGGGTCCACCCCGCGAGCAAGGTCTCCGCGAGCGGCACCGGGGCGGCGTAGCGGGCGGCGACCCGCACGATTCCGAAGCCCTCCGCGAGGCTCGCACCGGCCCCGCCGCGCGTCTCGGGCACCCACGCGAGCGGCAGGCCGGCCGCCTCCAGGGTGTCCCACAGCTCTTTCGGCCACTCTCCCTGCTCCGCACGCGCCACCACCTCGGGCGTGCAATGCTCCTCGAGCATCCGCGTGAGGGTCTCGACCAGCAGGGGGTCGGCAGCGCTCACCGGCCGGTGAACCTCGGCCGGCGACGCTCGCTCATCGCCTTCACGCCCTCCGCGAAGTCTTCAGTGCGGCGCAGGCGGCTCTGCTCGGCGAGCTCATGGTCGGTAGCCCGGGCGATCTCCTCGGCGAGGCCGGCACGCTGGGTGGCCCGGATCGCCTGCACCGCGAGCGGGGCCGACTGCGCGATCTCGCCCGCGAGCTCCCGTGCCCGTTCGCGCACCCGCTCGCGCGGCACCAGCTCCTCGGCGAGACCGAGCCGGTGCGCCTCCGTTCCGTTCACCCGACGGCCGGTGAGCAGAAGCAGCTCGGCCTGCGCCGCGCCGATGAGCCTCGGCAGGGTCACCGACAGGCCGAAGCCCTGGTGAAAGCCGAGTCGCGAGAAGTTCGCCGAGAAGCGTGCCTCCTCGCAGGTGACGCGGAAGTCGGCGGACAGGGCGAGGCCGAGACCGCCGCCGACCGCCGCCCCTTGCACTGCCGCCACCACGGGCTTGCCGGCACGAAAGAGGCGCACCGCCTCGACGTAGAGGTTTCCGGCCTGCGACTCGAGCCGCTCTTCGGACCAGGTCTCGCGCGCCTGCAGGTTCGCACCAGCGCAGAAGTGCTTGCCTTCCGAGCACAGCACGATGGCGCGGCAGCGCGGATCGCCGTCCAGGGACTCGTACGCATCGGCGAGCGCCCGCATCAACCAGAAGTCGAAGAAGTTGTTGGGGGGCCGGTGGATCTCGACCGTCGCCACGTGTGCGTCGACGGAGACCGAGATGTCGCCCGCGGCGGCGTTGTCGCTCATCGATGGGGTCTCGGTTCGGGCTCGGGCATCGGGGAGGATTGCGGGATCTTACGCTCGACGGCGAGCGCATCGACGATGCTCACTCCCTCTCCGCGTGCGCAGGTTCAAAGCGGCGTCTCCGGCAGCGAATCGAGGAACTCCCGGTATTCCACGAGCGCCGCGAGCGCGTTGGCCGCGTCGTGCCCGCTCGCGAAGCAGGGGAAGTTCGCGGCCGCGAGCGCGCGTACCGCTTCCGGATTCGCCCGCGTATAGGCGCTGAACAGGATGGGCTTGTCGCACGTCGCTCCGAGACGTTTCAGTGCGTCGAGATCGGAGGTGATGAGATCGGAGTGGACCATCGAGCAGGTCACGATCACCGCATCGACCGCATCCGATGCCGCGAGCACTTCGAGAGGACTTGCGTAGCCGCGCTCGAAGAGACCCTGGGCGGTGAGGTCGACGGGGTTGGCGGTCGAGGCGTAGCCCGGCAGGTGCTCGCCGAGGCGCGCGCGGGTGGCGTCGTCTATCGGGCCAACCTCGAGCCCCGCGTCCACGCAGGCGTCGGCGGCCCAGATCCCCGCTCCGCCCGATGCGGTGAGCACCGCGGTGCGCCGCCCGCGCGGCAAGCGCTCGTGGAAGTACGACAATGCGGCGGCGGCATCCAGCATTCGGTCCGCGTCCGGGAAGCAGAGCACCCCGTGGGCCCGGAACATGGTTTCGTAGGCGGAGTGGGATCCGGTGATCGAGGCGGTATGTGAAAGTGCGGCGCGGGCCGCCGCGTCGGAGCGGCCGACCTTGGTCGCGATGAGCGGCTTTCTCGCGCGCGCCGCACGCGCTGCGATCGGCACGAAGCGTTCCGCATTCCTGAAGCCCTCGACGAACATCATCACCACTCCGGTTGCGGCATCCGAGATCAGGTGCTCCAGCACGTCGAGGGTGGACAGCCCCGCCTCGTTGCCAGTGCTCACCACGTAGCTGAAGGGCAGGCCGCGCGGATGGCCACGGTCGTAGAACGAGAAGCCGATGCCGCCGCTCTGGGAGATCACTCCGATGCCGCGGGCGCGCTCTCCCGGCGGAGAGGGGGGATCGCCGTCAGTCAACACGGGGCTGAAGCTCGCGTGCAGCGGCAGGGCGGCATTGAGAAAGCCCTCGCCGTTGGGACCGAGCAGCGCCAGGTCGTAGCGCTCGGCGAGCGCGGTGATCCGCGCCTGGCGGGCGCGTCCCTCCACGCCGCGCTCTTCGGCGAAGCCGGAGCTGACGATCACCGCCGCGCGCGTGCCTCGCTCGCCGCACGCCTCGAGCACGTCCCCGACGTAGCGGGCGGGCACCGTGATGATCGCGAGGTCCACCGCTTCCGGCAGGTCCGCGACGCGGCGGTAGCAGGCGAGGCCCCGAATCTCGCGGTGGCTCCGGCTGATCGCGTACACCGTGCCGGGATAGCCGCTGTCGAGCACCGCGCTGACCATCCGTCCGCGGATGCGGTGCGGGTCCGGCGAGGCGCCGACCAGCGCGATGGAGCGCGGCGAGAACAACGCGTCCAGATCGGGCATGCCGGGTTCCGAGGCGGGTTGCGCCGGCCGCGATCGCTCGCCGGCGGATCAGCGCAGGCCGAGGCCGCGCGCGATGATGCCGCGCAGGATCTCGCGGGTGCCGCCCTGGATCGTGAGCTTGGGCGCGAGCAGGGTGCTCATGCGCAGCACCTCCTCCAGGCGCCCGCGATTGCCGGGGTCCGCATCGACGAGCGGCGCGAGGTCCCGCACGATGTTCGGCACCGCCTGGGCCCAGTTGGTGCCGAGGTCCTTGACCACCGCAGCCTGCACTTCCGGCGACCGGCCCGCCTGCAGCATGCCCGCCACGGACAGCGACAGGTGACGCAGGGTCGAGAGCTGCGCCACCAGTCGGCCGATGCCCTGCGCCTGCCGCTCGCCCGGGTCGGCGCCGACGCTGCGCACCAGCTCGTAGAGCACCGGGAAGTTGTCGAGGAAGCGCTCCGGCCCGCTGCGCTCGTGGGCGAGCTCTCCGGTCACCTGCTTCCACCCCATATTGAGCTCCCCGAGCAGGTGGTGCTCGGGGATCACCGCATCGTCGAAGACCACCTCGTTGAAGTCGTGGTGCCCTGTCATGTTGATGATCGGGTTCACGGTGATGCCGGGGGTGTTCATCGGCACCAGGAACTGGCTCAACCCGTGGCGCCGGTCCCGCTCGGTGGGCGCGGCGGTGCGCATCAGCGCGATCATGAAGTGGGAACGGTGGGCGTTGCTGGTCCACACCTTGCGTCCGTTGAGCCGCCACCCGTCCCCGACCCGCTCGGCCCGGCTGCGCAGCGAGAAGAGATCCGAACCCGAGTCCGGCTCGCTCATGCCGATGCAGAAGTAGCATTCGCCGGCCGCGATACGGGGCAGGACGTCGCGGCGGATCGACTCCTCCGCGTGCTGCAGCAGCACCGGGCCGCTCTGGCGATCCGCCACCCAGTGCGCCCAGACCGGCGCGCTCACCGCGAGCAGTTCCTCGGTGACCACGTAACGTTCGAGGAAGGAGCGCTCTCCGCCCCCGTAGCGCGACGGCCAGGTCATCCCGATGAAGCCGGCCGCCCCGCAACGCCGGCTGAACTCCGGCGCGTGTCGGGCCGAAAATCCGCCGCCCGCGTAGGGCACGAAGCTTCCCGCCTCCACCTCGAGATCGATGAACTCGCGCACCCGCGCGCGCATCGCCTCCACCTCGGGCGGCAGCTCCACCGGATCGAATCGCAGCGCCGGCTCAGTCATCGAATACCCTCATGCTTCTCCCTGCTGCTTGGATGGAAGGTCCACTGCCACTTCGGCTCGGGTGGATTCCCGCTTGTATCGAAAATCCCCCCACTCGTCGCTTGTCGTGGATTCCCGCCTTCGCGGGAATGACGGGAACAGGCAACGCGAACGCGCGTACTCGTACTCCCTCGATGCTCCCTTCGCGACAGCGGGGCAGTCTGCCGCCGTGGCCGGCTTATCAAGGGAATGACGGGAACACACGACTCGAACGCGCGTGCTGCCTCGATGTTCCTTGCCCGACCGCGGGGACAGGGAACCTGTCCGTGGCAGGCTTTCGCGACCATTCCGTGCCTCCGCTCAAGTTCGTAGCGCGACGGGTCCGCGGACCGCAACATACACGCGGATCGGCGACGCTTCGAGAGGGTGGTAGACGGGAGAAGCATTCACACCGGATAGTCGGCCGAGTTGACACCCGCTGCCGGGCGCCTCGGGTCGAACCCGCGGCCGGGCTCCGCGGCGCCCGCTTCGGCGGAGCGCTTCCGGCCCGACCAGGGTTTCCCAATCCGGGCACGCTGCGCCATCATCGCTTCCCGGGCGCCCGAAGGTCCTCGGGGCGGATTGCAATACCAGGAGACATCAGATGAAAGCAGCCGTGATGCGTGGAGTCGGACAGCCACTCACGATTGAGGAGGTCGACGTGGCGAAGCCGATTGGGCGCGAGGTGCTGGTGCGGGTTGCCGCGACCGGCGTCTGCCACAGCGACCTCCACATCATCGAGGGACTCTATCCCGGCGACTTTCCATGCATTCTCGGCCACGAATCGGCCGGCGTGGTGGAAGAGGTCGGAGATCAGGTCGGCTACTTCAGCCCGGGGGACCATGTCATCTCCTGTCTCTCCGTCTTCTGCGGTCACTGCGAGGCCTGCGTGACCGGGCACCTCGTCAACTGCGAGCGCCCCGAGGATGTGAACCGTGGCCTCGGCGAAGCGCCGCGCCTGAGCCAGAAGGGCGAAGTGGTGCACCAGTTCTACAACCTCTCCTCCTTCGCCGAGTACATGCTTGTGCACGAGCACGCGATCGTGAAGATCCGCAAGGACATGCCGCTCGACCGGGCCGCTCTCATCGGCTGCGGGGTGACCACCGGGGTCGGCGCGGTGCATAACACCGCGAAGATCGAGGTCGGCAGCACGGTGGCGGTGATCGGGCTCGGCGGCGTCGGGCTCTCCGCCGTCAACGGCGCCGCGATATCGGGCGCGGGACGCATCATCGCCATCGACACCGTGGGCTCGAAGCTCAACCTCGCCCGGCACTTCGGAGCGACCGATGTGGTCGATGCTTCCCGGGAAGACCCCGTCGAGGCGGTACGGAAGATGACGGGCCGGGGCGTGCATTACTCCTTCGAGGCGATCGGTCTCAAGAAGACGAGCGAGCAGGCATTCGAGATGCTGCGCCCCGGCGGCACCGCGACCGTGATCGGCATGATTCCGGTGGGCCAGAAGGTCGAGATCGACGGGGAAAGCCTCCTCTACGAGAAGAAGCTGCAGGGCTCCAACATGGGCTCGAACCGCTTCCGCGTCGACATGCCGCGCTACGTCGATTTCTACCTCGCCGGCCGGCTGCATCTCGACGAGATGATCACCGAACGCGTCCGCCTCGAAGAGATCAACGAGGCCTTCGCCGCGATGAAGACCGGCGAGGTGGCGCGCAGCGTCATCATGTTTGATTGATCGCGAAGGGCGGGAAGACGACCGACCCACTTCGCACCTCGAACGGAATCATCAGGCGGCCACACGAAGGGTGTATCTCTCCGAATTCGGTACATGGGCAAGGCTACGTTGCCGGTGTCGGAGAGCGGGCCGCCATCAGGGCCCGTCAGGGCCTTGCCTTGGCATACATCAGACAGTCCTGTGGCTCGTTTCCAGCGCGTCCATGACCAGTCGATGGAACTGGTGGACGCCATGCTCCGCCGTCCCGGAGCGCTCCGGGTCCACCATGAAGCGTCCCTGGTTGTAGGACTTCGATTTGAGCCCGCGCTGCACCGATTCGCACAGACCCTGATCTTCAGGACCCAGAGTCTCGTTGAGGTACCGCGTACGGGCGTTGTCGATCGTGTCGTCGAGCGCGTACCGATATCCCGAGAACACCGTGTTCTCGTGGTCCAGCGGCATCATCGCGAGCACGAACAGGTTGGCGGACCCCGGCACCAGCCACATCGAAGTGGTGGGCCACAGATACCAGTACGCCGCCACCTGCACATCGTCCTCGGCGGCGAAATCGTAGGCGCGGTTCTCAGGGCGCGAGCGACGTGAGAGCTGTCTCGCCCACTGGTCGTGAACCACGTGCTCGTAGCTGTCCATCACCATCAGATCGGCGAGGGCGGGGTGCGCCTTGGCGCAGTGATAGCACTCCATGTAATTGTCCACCACCACCTTCCAATTGGCCTTCCAGCCCGCCGTCCGGGGCGAGTCGAAAGCGAAGCTCTCCACCGGACGAAGATCGGCAAGACGCGGTACGTGGGTGCGTAGATCGACATCGAGCCCCGGCGCGAGGTCGACAATCGAGGCCGCGCCCAGGTCCAGGTTGACGAACAGGAAACCGCAAAGCGACTCCACCCTGATCTGCGGCAGACAGAACTCTTCCGGGTTGAAGTCACGCATCTCGCTCGCGAACCGGGCATGGCGAAAGCGCCCGTCGGAGTGATAGGACCAGGCGTGATACGGACACACGATGGTGCGGGCATTGCCAGCGCCTTCGAGCAGCCGATGCGCGCGATGCCGGCATACGTTGAAGAAGCCGCGAAGCCCCCCGTCTTCACCCCGCATCACGAACACGCTCTCGTCGGCAACGTCGAGGGTGAGGTAATCGCCGGGAGCGCGCACCTGCGACTCGTGCCCGATGCAATGCCAGGTACGCTCGAATATCGCCTGCTTCTCCTGCTCGTAGATCTCCGGGTCCAGGTAGTAGCGGGCGGGCATGGTGTAGGACCGGTCCGCCTCCCCGGTCAGCGGCCTGTCGAAGTCCTTGAATGCGGTGGTGACAGTCATTGGAATGCTCCTGGCACAAGTGAAGTCCATGATATGCGGGAGACTTTGTGAGTGGCTGACGAGGACCATCGAGCGCCCGGAAGCTCCGCTTCGAGTTTCGCACCCCCCACGCAAGCTAGTGCCAGGGGCGGAAGGATCACATGGATGTGGCGGCGCAGGGCTGTCTGGCCGTCAGGAGCGCAGCCCGTCTTGAGCGCGTAACCGCGAGGCCGCGGCACATCGAGTGCATCGAGGCGTTGGCCCAATCAGCGCCGCGTGTTTTCGGCTTCGACAATCGAAGCATCGCGAGGATCCCACCCGACGCTGATCCGTTCTCCTTCCGACGCGCGCGCTTCGCCGCTGCGGTTCTGGATGCGGGCGACGATGGACAGGCCACCACCGGCATCGATGACATAGCGCGTCGTATCGCCTACGTAAACCGCTTCGCGGACGACGCCGGAGAGCACGCTGCCCGATGCGTGCACTTCACCGACGATGCGCAGCTTCTCGGGGCGCACGACCAGGTGGGTCCGTCCGCCGTCGACGAGTGCGGGGTCAGCCGGCAGGGCCAGGTGCTGGCCTCCAGCGCTTTCCCCGCGCCAGGCGCTGCCGTCGCGCACGACGCTCAGGGGAACGATGTTGGATTCTCCGATGAAGTCGGCGACGAAGGTGGTCGCGGGCCGCTCGTAGAGAGTGGCCGGATCGGCGACCTGCTCGAAGCGGCCGTGGTTCACGACCACGATGCGATCCGAAAGGACCAGCGCCTCCTCCTGGTCGTGGGTCACGTATATGGTGGTGATGTTGAGCTGCTTTTGCAGGCGCTTGATCTCGAGCTGCATGTCCTCGCGCAGCTTGCGGTCGAGCGCACCCAGCGGCTCGTCCATGAGCAGCACCAGGGGATTGAAGACCAGCGCGCGCGCAAGGGCGACACGCTGCTGCTGGCCGCCCGAGAGCTGGTGAGGATAGCGCGCGCCGTAGTCCGGAAGTCGAACCAGCTCGAGCGCGTCGGCGACCATGCTCCGGCGGCGGGCCTTGGGCACCTTGCGCATCTTCAGGGGAAACTCGATGTTCTCCGCGACACTCCGATGGGGAAAGAGGGCGTAGTTCTGGAACACCATGCCGAAGTCGCGCCGATAGGCGGGGACGCCGGCCAGCGATTCTCCGTCGATGTGAATGTCGCCCGCGCTCGGATCCACGAAACCCGCGATCATCATCAGGGTGGTCGTCTTTCCCGAGCCGCTCGGCCCCAGCAGCGTGATGAACTCCCCGCTCTCGACGGAGAGCGACACGTCGTCGACCGCGACGACTTCGTCGAAATGCTTGGTCAGGCCTTCGAGGCGCAGGTGCGGCTCGGATGCCGGTCCGGGAGCTTCGACCGTCTCGTTCACTGACCCGCTTCGCCTCGGCGCGCGAGCGCGAGCAGGCACAGGAACTCGAAGGCGAGCGTCGCGCCGCAGGTCGCGGAGATGCGGCTGATGTCCAGGGGAGGGTTGATTTCCATGACATCGAAGCTCACGTAGTCGAGGCCCCCGAGCCCGCGCACTATCGCAAGCGCCTCTCGCGTCGTGAAGCCGCCGATCTCGAGCGATCCCGTGCCCGGCACGAAGGCGGGGTCGACGCAGTCCACATCGAAGGTCAGGTGAACCTTGCGATCGCCCACCCGCTCGCGGATGTCGGCGATGACCTGGGGGAGCCCCAGGCGCACGCAGTCGTCCATGGTGCGCACCTCGAAGCCCAGGTCGCGGGCATCCTGGTAGTCCTCGGGCGTGTACACCGTGCCGCGCAATCCCACCATGATCGAGTGGGCGGTATCGAGCACACCTTCTTCGGCCGCGCGCCGGAACATCGTCCCCGCGTTGTAGCGCTGGGTCCCGTAGAAGGTGTCGTAGGTATCGGTGTGGGCATCGAACTGGATCATCGCGACGGGACCGTGCACCCGGCTCGCCGCACGCAGCTCGGCGAGGGTCAGCGAGTGATCGCCGCCGAGTCCGACCGGCACGACGCCGGCCTCGTAGAGGGGACTGAGCTCCGCTTCGAGCGCGTCGAGGGTGCGGCGAATGGAGCCGGGGACCACCGCCAGATCGCCGTAGTCGATCGCGCGCAGGTGGCGGAAGGGAGAGATCCGGTGATGGGCGTTCGCGGGCCGCAGCGACGCGGACGCGTCGCGCATCGCGCGCGGCCCGAAGCGCGACCCGGGCGTGCCGCCGGTGTCGGAAGGCATCCCCGCGATGGCCGCGTCCACCCCATCCAGGCTGCGGGTGTGGGGCAGGCCCATGAAGGTGGCGATGCCCGCTCCCCGCGGAGTTACGAGCTGATTGGTGGGCCCCTGGGGCTTGGTCATCGAGGGTTTCCTCCTGTATCGGGCCGTCGCAGTCGCGCAGACTCAGCCGATCAGAGCGGTGCCGCCGGTGGGCTCGAGAATCCGGCTGCGCAGGAACTCCACCAGGCCGCGGGCGGCGAGGTGGGCGGTGCGATCCCCCACGTCGCGCGGCGGCGTCACCTCCACGAGGTCCACCGCGCCGACCTCGGCACATTTGCCGAGCTCATGCAGGGTGGTCAGGAACTCGATCGCGCTCAAGCCCCCGAAGTTGATGAAGCCGGTGCCCGGCGCGGCCGAGTTGTCACAGACGTCGATGTCGACGCTCACGTAGATGGAATCGGTGTCGCGCCCGGCGATGGCGAGTGCCTCGGCGACCGCGTGCTCGACGCCCTTCGCGCGCATGTCGTGCACGGTCATCGCGGTGGCGCCGGAACGCTGCACGAACTCCCACTCGTCGCGCCACGCGACGTCGAGCAGTCCGAGCCAGACCATGTTGGCGGGATCGAAGCCGTCCAGCTCGGCGACCCGCCGCGCGTTCGAGCCGTGCCAGTACTTGCCATGGCTGGGGTTGTCGTCCTGCAGGTCGAAGTGGGCATCGACCTGGATGTAGCCGAAGCGGGTCTCCCCGAGCGCCCGTCGGCCCTCGTGGTAGCCGAGCGCAAGCGGGTAGCCGACGTAGTGATCGCCGCCGAGCATCACGGGGAAGCCGCCGCGCCGCACGACGCCTTCCGTGCAGGCGCGGATCTCTTCGGTAGTGCGCTCGAGCTGGGGTGAGTGGATGGTCACGTCGCCGATGTCGCCCACCGCCGCGTCTTCCCGGAAGCGCACCGCACTGCCGTCGCTCACGTTGACCACGCCGCCCGGACCGGGCTCGCGCCATCGCCAGTTGATGCCGGTCGAGCGCTGCCGGATCGCGGCCGGCCCGAGACGCGGACCGATGGTCGAGCCGGTGAACTCGCAGGGGACGCCGCCCGCCACGATCATTCCGGGCCGGATCTGGTCCATGCTCACCCTCGGCCAGTTCAGGAAGGTGGTGCCCGACGAGAAGGGAGCGATGGGAGAGGGCCGATCGGTCATTCGAGAATGCTCCCTTGAGCTGCGGGCCGTCGCGGAGCCTCCGGTCCAGGTCCGAAGGGAGTTTGCGATATCCCGTTGTCCTGCATGGATTCCCGTTCCCCCCGGCCACGGGAACGAGCTTCGCTGGAATGACGGGGTGTGAGTTGCGATGTGGTGCCGTTTCCGTCAATCCCGCGCAAGCGTGAACCAATGCACCTGGATTTCTCTACGAGGGCGCGATGGTCCTTCATCATGGATACGCTAACGGCGCTGCGTCCGCCGGCGCACGAAGCCGAGCAGCAGCAGCGTGGCGATGCTGAGCACGATGAACAGCGAGGACGCCGCGGCGATGGTGGGGTTCGCCTCGAAGCGTATACCCTTCCAGAACTGGATGGGAAGGGTCGTGCCGGCGTTGCCGATGACGAAGAGCGAGATCAGGAACTCGTTGAAAGATGCGAGAAAAGCGAGCAGTGCGGCGCTCAGCACCCCGGGCCGGATGAGCGGGAGGGTCACGTACCAGAAGGTGGCGGCGGGGTTCGCGCCGAGACTCATCGCCGCCAGTTCGTAGCTTCGATCGAAGCCCTGGAGCGTTGCGTACACGATGATGATCACGAAGGGTATGGCAAACACGGTGTGCGCGATCACCAGACCCGTGGTCGTGCCGATCAGTCCCAGGTCGTTCAGGAAGAAGTACTCCGCCATCGCGATGAGGATCACCGGAATCATCAGGGGCACCACGAAGAGCAGGATCATCGCCTTCTTCCCCCGGAAGGCGCCGCGGGCGAGGCCGAACGCCGCCGGCAGGCCCAGCGCGAGCGTGACGAGCATGGTCAGCCCGGCCAGCAGGAGGCTGTAGCCGGTCGCGCCGGTCCACTCGGGAATCGTGAAGTACGCCTCGTACCAGCGCAGCGACCAGGTCTTGGGCGGAAAGATGATGTAGCGGGTCGCCGAGAACGAGACGGGAATCGTGAAGAAGGCCGGCACCACCATGAGGACGGCCACCAGCACCGCGAGCGCGGTGACGAGGCGGCCCCCGAGGCGGTAGACCGCGACCGGCAGCCTCCTCGGCAAACTGCCTCTGCGCATCTTCTATCGTCCCGGTGCGATCGGCCGGGCGAGACCGAAAACGCGGTTGTAGAGGACGAGGATGATAGTCGTGGACAGGAGCAGCACCACCGAAAGCGCCGATGCGAGCCCCCAGTTGAGGGTCCTGCGTCCCTGGGTGTCGATCAACTGGGCGATCATCGTCTCCGCCGTGCTTCCGAGCGCGGCGGGCGTCACGTAGAACCCGGTGGCGAGCACGAAGACGAGCAGGCAGCCGGCGACGACGCCCGGCATGCTGAGCGGCAGGTACACGTGGCGGAAGGCGCCGAGCGGGGTCGCGCCCATGCCGAGCGCGGCGCGTACCAGCTCGCCGTCGATACCGCGCATGACGCTGTAGAGGGGCAGGATCATGAAGGGCAGCATGATGTGCACCGACCCGATGAGCACCGAAGGCTCGTTGAAGAGCAGCGTCAGCGGACGATCGATGATGCCGAGCGACTGCATGGCGACGTTGAGGGGGCCCTTGCGACCGAGAATGATCATCCAGGCGAAGGTGCGCACCAGCTCGCTGGTCCACAGCGGTAGAACGACGCAAATGGTGAGCAGCGCGGCGGCATTGCCCCGCGCGTGCGCCAGCGCATAGGCGACGGGATAGCCGAGGACCAGAGTGATGATTGTGACGATGGCGGAGAGTCGGAAGGTGTTGACCAGCACCCTGGCGTAGCCTTCGACTTCCACCAGCGCCCGATAGTTGTCGAGCGTGGCCGCCGGGTCGAAGACGCTGCGCAGCAGCATCTGCCCCAGAGGCAGGGCGAAAGCGATCAGCATGAAGAGGACGGCAGGGACGCAGAGGAGAAACCACACGCGCCGCCGGAGCCACTGGTGGTGCCGGCTCCGGGACCTCGACTGTCGCCGCGTGCTCATGTCTGCCTGCATCGAAACGCGCACGGCGCATCGTCTTGCGTGGATTCCCGCTTTTGCGGGAATGACGGAAACAGGCGTCCTGACCGGTCTTCGTCATTCCCGCGCAAGCCGGCCAAGGCCAGGGGACCTGTCCCCGCTGTCGCGAAGGGAAGATCGAGAGAGTACGCGAGTTCGAATTGCCTGTTCCCGTCATTCCCGCAAAAGCGGGAATCCACCCGAAACGCCGAGTGGGGGAATTTTCCATACAAGCCGGAATCCACGGTTGAAGTTCCCTCTGCAACAGCGGGGCCAGGCCCCGTGGTCATGACCGGCTCACAATCCCAACGAGCGCATGACCGCCCTTGTTTCCAGCCCGTGTCCCGCAAGCGAGCATAGAGGAGGCGCCGCCCGAAGGCCGGGCGGCGCCCAAAGACAATCTACCGACCGGCTAGAGAATCCAGGTCGCCCACTTCTCGTAGACGAGCTCGAGGTTGGTCTTGCCGTCGTCGTTCAGTGCCGACCACCATTCGGGGTTCGGCGGCACCTGGCGCACGAGGTGCTTGGGATTGCCGAGCGACACCTCCGCCACTTCGGGAGCCAGCAGGTCGGTGGCTGCCGCGACCACCGGCGCGATGGGATAGTGCTTGACGAAATCCGCCTGGACCTCGGGGCGGTAGCAGAACTCGACGAAACGCAGCGCGTTCTCGGGGTGCGGCGCGCCCTTGGGCATCACCCAGGCGTCGAAGTAGAGCAGTCCCTGCTCCCAGGACATCCCCACCGAAGCCCCTTCCCCGATCGCGTTGGTCAGCGAGCCGTTTCCACCCGGCGCGGCGGCGAGCTCCCCCTGGACGAGGAGCTGGGTCGCGTCGGCGGAGTAGCCGGTCCACTTGGTGATGTGGTCCCGGAACCCGCTCAGCAGCTCGAAGCCCTCGTCGATGTCCATCGGGTAGAGGTCCTCCACCGCGACGCCGTTGGCGAGGAAGGGGAGTTCCAGCGGGGGCGGCTCGAAGTCCATGGACGTGAGGCCGCGCGGACCGGGAAAGCGCTCGACATCCCAGAACTCCGCCCAGTTCGTCGGGTGCTCGGCCTCGGTGAAGTAGTCGAGGCTGTAGCCGAGATTCATCGCCCAGAAGTAGATGCCGACGCTGTGCTTGCCCCGAACCAGGGGATTGATGCCGTCGACGATGTCGGCGTTCATCGCCGAGTAGTCGAGCTCTTCCAGGAACCCCTTGTTGGCCAGGGTGTAGGCGCCGACGAAGGAATTGTTCGACAGGTCCCACTCGACGTTGCCCGATTCGACCTGCGCCTGGAGCAGCGCGATCTCGGGCTGCTGCGGTGCGAGCACGACCTCGATCCCGGTCTCCTCCGTGAACGGAGTGAACTGCGCGGCGCGCTGGGCGTCGCCGAAACTGCCGCCCCAGCTCGCGACCACAACCTGGTTGGACCCATGGGAGTCGGCCCGGGCGACCTTCGGTGACAGGGTCAGGGCGCTCCCGGTGACGCCGAGCAGCGCCGACATCATCGGAGTTGAAAGTCCGAGCGCGGACGAACGCTTCAGGAAGTCGCGGCGCGAGGTCCGGTTCGCGGCCAGGTCGTCGGCGAGCTTGCGATACTGATCGAGCTTGTTTGGCATGGTTACTACCTCCCTTCACGAGTCTGCCCGGGTGGCGGCGCATGCCTGGAGGCTCCGCCGACACGGACGTATGGATGGTGCGCTCGGAGAGGCTACGCCCGCCTCCGGGAAGCGTCAACGAAGCCGGATCCGAAGCGGTGTTCGCGATTCGGGGACAACGGCGCCGCGCTTCAGGATTGAGCGGCAACCAGGGGCGTGTCGAGGTAGCTCTGGTACTCGCGTTCACCGGAACGAAGGAGCAAATCCGAGTCCCGGCCTTCGACCCAGCCCAGTCTCGGGCTGTGGGCCCGGTAGCCGACAAGCTGCTGGACCTTCTCGGGCAGCCTGACGGCGACATCCGGAGGGCAGACGACGTACTGGTTTTCCTCCTGCCGCAGCCAGCCCACGCAGTATCCGGAGACCATGCCGGTGCGGGGAGCGTCCGTGTAGTTGACGGACATGCCGTGCAGCGTCGCGCCCCGCCACACCGCCACCGAGCCCTTGGGCATCACGGCCTGAACGATGTCGGCGTCGGTGGCCTTGCGCTCCGGCTCCCAGCGATGACTTCCTCGCGCGAAGCGGGTGGCGCCGTTGTCCGCGCTGAAGTCGGATACTGCCCACATTGCCGAGAGCACTATCTCGGGCGCGCCAGGGCCCAGCTTGAGGTAGGGGTCATATCCGACGGTATCGCGGTGGAGAGGCTGCGCTTCGCCCCCCTTCCATACCTGCACCACCCCGGAAAGCGGAATCTGGTAGGTCTCGCAGTTGGGCAGGAGGACGGCGTCGGCGAGCTCCAGGAGGAGGGAGTCGACGATCAGCTCGGAAAACACCGGGGTGCGACTGACGATGCCGCCGACGCGCTTTGATCGATGTCCGAAGAACTCGCCGCCGCCGGGCTCTTCGTCCTCGAGGATCGGCTCGATGTCGGCGAGCAGGCGGTCCATGGTTTCCGGGCTCGCGATGTCCCGAATGACGACCACGCCATCGCGCTCGAGCACCAGCAGGATCTCGTCCACCGCGGCGCTCCGATCAAGGCTCTCGACCGTCATTTATCCGAGCCTCCTTCTATGAACTCCGCCGGAGTATAGGTCCGCCCGGAAGGGGATGCTCAGTCGCGGCACCCGTGGTTCTCTGTCTTCCGTTGGACCACCATGGACTTCGGCCGGACCATGGCGCAGACGGATGGGCCGGAGTCGCGGAACGCGCGACCGAGCGCCCGGAGCGGGGTGCGCACGCCTTGATCGGACACCCATAGCATTGCCACCGGGACAAACGCGCAGTCAGTGCAGGGACACGGTTGACCCGACGCCTCTCCCGCGGACGCGTACCCTCCCGAGTAAGATACGCCGGCCAGACCGGACACCGAGGTGGAGCGGAAGGCAGACGATGACAGTTTCAACTGTGTTCGACACCTGCACGCCACGGAGCGACGTGCTCCAGGGCGAAATTGCGGAAGCGGACTTCGCAGCCGATCTGGCCTCGGTGGTCGCGGGCAAGGGAAGCGCGGTATACCGGGACCCAGTACGGTTCTTCGCCGGCAGCTACCCGACACGAGGGCTCAGGAGCCTGCTCGGGAACGCCTGCCGACGGCTCGCCGGGGCCGGCGGCGAGGTCGCTGCGATCTTCCGCCTCGATACCTCCTATGGTGGGGACAAGACGCACGGTTTGAGCGCCCTCACGCACGCCGTGCGCGGGCTCGGGACCGTGCCGAACATCGGAGCGATCGACACCGAGTACGAGATCAGGCAGGTGCCTTCGGCGGCAACGCCGCAGGTGAAGGCCGCGGTGCGCACTCTGTTGACGACGCCCAAGGCGGCGAGGCGGCGATCGTGAAACTCGAGCGCGTGGAGATTGAGAACTATCGCGCGATCGAAAAGCTCGACCTGCCGCTGAATCCCGGTCTGACGGTGCTCCACGGGGACAATGCGCATGGCAAGACCAGCGTCCTTAGCGCGATTGCGACGGGTCTCGGGAGCATTCCCATGCTCTTGCCGGATGTGTCGAGCGTCGGTTTTCGAAAAACCGACGCTCGCGGCTTGCGGCAGTTGCGGGTGGGGCTGAGGGCCGTGGACGGCATCGCATGGGATCGACGTGTCCACGGGGGGCTGCGGAAAAGGAGCCTCCACTTGGATCTGAAGGACGCGATGGATGCCATCGTGAATGCGGACCGGGAGGAAACCGGACCGCTCGACCTGCCCATCGTGGCCTTTTACGACACCGACCGGGCCGTGTTCGACCAACCGCAGCGCCGCAGGGGATTCAAGACCGAGTTTCCGCGCTATGCGGCGCTGCAAGGCGCACTCTCTGCCCGTACCGACTTTCGGGACTTCTTCAGGTGGTTCTATGCCAGGGAAAACGAGGAGCTGAGGGAGCAAAAGGAACGTCTGGACTTCAGCCACCGGCTCACCGATCTGAAGGCCGTGCGCAGGGCCATCGAATCCATGGTCCCCGGAGCATCCAACCCTCGGATCGAGCTCCGTCCGCTGCGTTTCGTGGTCTCCGTCCGTCCGGACGACGGCAAGCCGGAACAACTCTCCATCGACCAGTTGAGCGGCGGTTACCGGATCATGCTCGCTCTGGCGGCCGACCTCGCGCGCCGGATGGTCCAGGGAAATCCCCATCTCGACGATCCTCTCCAATCGGAAGCAGTCGTGCTGATCGACGAGATCGAGCTGCACTTGCACCCGTCGTGGCAGCAGAGGGTTCTGGCTGATCTCGCGAGGACCTTCCCCAATACCCAGTTCATCGTATCCACTCACAGCCCGCAGGTGCTGACGACCGTCAAACCGGAACATGTCGTAGAGCTTCGGCGGGAGGGGGGCGGAGTCGTAGCCGAGCCGGCTTCCGCCCCGACTTACGGCGCGGAAGCCGGCGACGTGCTTGCGACGGTGATAGGAGTGGACGAGCGGCCAGGCGGCAACGAGTTCGCGAAGAAGTTGGCGCGTTACACAGATCTCGTTGCAGACGGCAAGGGCGAGTCCCCAAGTGCTGTCAACCTGCGGCAAGATCTGGACGAGTTGTCGCCGCGCGATCCCGCACTCGACCGAGCCGACATCGAGATCAGGCGGCGCAAACTGCTCGAGAGCATGGGCAAGTCCCGGTGAAGCGTATCCGGGCGCTGGAGAGGCCAACCCCCGGTCTCGTCGACTATCTGGATTGCGACGGTGAGCAGGCGAGCTGGGATGGTTTCCGTAGCCACCAGGCTGGCGCGGCTTACGGAGAACTGGTTACCGCCCTCCAGCACATCCAGCACGGGCTATGCGGATACTGCGAGATCGACATCAAGGAACAGGACCGGCAAGTCGAGCACGTCATTCCTCGAAGTGATCGAACGCATGGCCTGGCTCGTGCCCTCGACTCGACAAACATGATCGCCTGTTGCAAAGGGGGAACTCGGAGCACCAGTGACGACGAACGATGGAGAACGCCGGTAAAGCGCAACCGCAGTTGCGGTGAGGCCAAACAGGAACTGGTAGAACCCGAATTTGTCGATCCGAGGATGGTGCCCGCGCTGCCGTCTCTGACAAGGGTACGCTTCGACGGTGAGATCATGGCCGATGAAACTGCTTGCGCAAACGCTGCCATCGACGCCGGCAGAATCAACAGAACCATCGACATTCTGGGATTGAACGTCGAGCGCCTACGGCTCGCTCGGGAGAAGCGTTCGCGTGCTCTCAGCGACAACTGGCGGGAACACTACAGCGACCCTCAGGTGATGACGGAAGCCGCCCGTCTGGAACTCTCTCCGGGGGATGATGCCCGCCTGCCGAGATTCTTCACAACAAGCCGATCGTACTTTGCCACGGTGGCAGAAGAGATTCTGGCGGAAGCACCGCAAGCGTGGATATGAGCCAATGTCCGACACTTGCCTGATCGAACACTGGTTGCCGGTCGCGGCGCTCGGAGAAGAGAGTGTCCGAGAATGACGGACTTGCGCAGCAGTGCCTGGGCGCCGGTGGGCGCGGTCGGTCGCGGGGAAAGATTTGGATACTGGCGGAGTGGACGGGCGCGTCGTGCCGGGCGGAGGTCCCGTGCCGGTGCGCATGGCCCCGTGGGAAGGGATGAGGCGGCTCGCGCGTCATTCCGCCCGGCCGCCTTCGGCCAGCGCGAGGTTTCCCACCGCCTTCACCCGAATCCGGGTTGCGTTGCTGGGGACGTAGGTCAACGGCACTTCGTCGATGTCGACTACCTCGACGCTCGAGGCGTCGCCGCCGGCAGCCACCACCTTGTCAACGGCGGCGGCGCGGCAGTCGGCGATCGCCTCCTCCCGGCCCGTTTTCTCCAACGAGTACACGCGCTCCACTTGCCCGCCGACCTGGGCGATGGCGGCGCCGATGGCATTGGCGACCTCGGCGTGCTCGGGCCGCAGCACGCGCGACGCTCCGGCGAGAGTGTCGCCCACCAGAATGTTTCCGCCGCCGACGAGGATCACCGGAACGTCGTGCGCGCTCGTCTTGATGCGATCGATGGCGCTTTCCAGGCGGGTCCTCATCTCCGCCATCACGCGCTCCACCAGGTGCGCGTCGAGGCTCTCCACGCGGTGCGGGTCTCCCACTCGGGCCTGCCCGGCGGCCACTGCTACATCCGTAGCGGTGAGCGTGCGGCCACCGAACACCAGCGCATCCGTGCTCAGTCGAAAGCCCGTGCTCTGCGGTCCGATGCGAAGCGGTTCCGACTGCACCAGGCTGCCCCCGCCGAGAGGAATCGACAGGGTGTCGGGCATGCGGAAGTTGGTGCGTACTCCGGCGATGTCCATCTCCACCGCCGCTTCCCTTGGAAATCCCTTCACCAGCGCCCCGACGTCGGTGGAGGTGCCGCCCACGTCGGCCACGATGCCCTCACGGACGCCGGAGAGGAACGCGGCGCCGCGCATGCTGTTGGTGGGACCCGAGGAAATGGTCAGCACCGGGAAGCGGTAAGCGAACTCCGCATCCATCAGGGTGCCGTCGTTCTGGCTGATGAAGAGCGGCGCTTCGAGGCCGAGGGAGTTCACGGCATCGCGGATGCCCCGGACCGAGAGCTCCGCGACATCGCCCAGGCAGGCGTTGAGCACGGCGGCATTCTCTCTCTCCAGCAGTCCCATCCGGCCGTTTTCGTGCGAGAGCGACACCCTCAGGTCGGGGGCTTCCTGCCGGATGAGAGCCGCCGCTTCGATCTCGTGGCGAGGGTTGACGGGAGCAAACACGCCGGATATCGCCACCGCCCGTACGCCTTCGCGCCGCATCTTCCCGAGCGCATCGCGGATTCCGGAGGCATCCAGGGGAGAGATCTCTCGCCCGTCGAACTCGTGGCCGCCCCGGACCATGAAGGTGTGCACGCCGACGGCATCTCTCAGCTCTGATGGCCAGTCGACGAGAGGAGGCAGCGATTCGGTGGCGGGCAGTGCCAGACGCAACACCGCGGTGGGCGAGAGGCGCTTGCGTTCCAGCAGGGCGTTGGTCAGATGGGTGGTGCCGACCATCACCGCGTCGACGCGTCCGTTTCGTGGAAGCTGTCGGAGTGCTTCGCCGAGGGCGTCGCGGATCCCGGAGGTGACGTCGGCGGTGGTGGGACGCTTGGCGGCTCCGACAAGGGTGCGCCCAAGCATGAGGACGGCGTCGGTATGGGTGCCGCCTACATCGACACCGAGACGGAATGCGGATGTGGATGCCTTCCTTGCCTGCTTTGTCGTCATTCGCCTGGGGCCTCGGACCCGGATATCCCGCCTGCGCTTCGGCTCACGCCTCGACGCTCCGAGCCATAGTGTCGCCGACTTGCCGGGCACCTGTGTGTGCGCAAGCCCGCCTGAGCGAAGCGGGTTCGGCCTCGCACGGGATGCCCGGCGGGGCTGCGGCGTGTCCACGCTGCGTCGTTTTCGGGCACACTCGCGCCTCGTCCCGTTGCAGCCAAGCCATTCGACCGGAGGAGCCCTGGGGATGAGCAAGACCGTCGTCAGCTCGTGGAACGATTTCGATCCGCTGGAGCACGTCATCGTCGGCCGGGCCGACTTCACGTGCATTCCGCCGTCCGAGCCCGCCACCGAGGCGAAGATTCCCGAGGACAGCGACATGCGGGGGATGTGGGGGCCGCGTCCGCTGGAGACGGTGGAGAAGGCCAACGCCGAGCTCGAGCACCTCGTGACGGTGCTGGAGCAACGCGGAGTCCGCGTGGATCGCCCGACCCCCCTCCAGTGGAACCAGGCGGTGGTGACGCCGGACTTCATGACCGGCTCCTCGTTCGGCTGCATGCCCCCGCGCGACGTGCTGCTCACCGTCGGCAAGGAGATCCTCTCCGCCCCGATGTCGTTTCGCTGCCGCTACTGGGAGTACCTCGCCTACCACCCGCTGATGCAGCGCTACTTCGACGAGGACCCGGACTTCCGCTGGGAGCAGGCCCCGCGCCCCCGGCTCACCGGCGCGTCCTACCAGGCCGGCTACTTCGACGAGATCACCATCGAGGAGCGCCTCACGCGCACCGCCGCGCTCGACTTCGTGACCACCGAGCACGAACCCCTGTTCGATGCGGCCGACATTCTGCGCATCGGCAAGGATCTCTTCTGCCAGCACGGGCTGACCACGAACCGGCGCGGGATGGAGTGGCTGCAGCGCCACTTCCCCGACCATCGGGTGCACGCGGTGAACTTTCCCGGCGATCCCTATCCGATCCACATCGACGCGACGTTCGTGCCGCTGCGCCCGGGGCTCGTCATCAACAATCCGAAGCGCCCATTGCCCGTCCCCCAGCGCGCGATCTTCGAGGCGAACGACTGGGAGATCGTCGACGCGGCCCCGCCCGCCCACAACCAGCCGCCGCCGCTGTGCTACTCCAGCGTGTGGCTGTCGATGAACGTGCTGGTGCTCGACCCGAAGACGGTCGTCGTGGAGGCGAGCGAGGTCTATCAGCAGGAGCAGCTCGACGGGCTCGGCTTCGAGGTGATTCCGGTCCCGTTCCGAGGCGCCTACCCCTTCGGCGGCGGGCTGCACTGCGCTACCGGCGACGTCTTCCGCCGGGGCGAGTGCGAGGACTACTTCCCGAAGCAGGTTCCGGGGACGCGGATTCGGCCGCTTTGAAGCGGTGCTCGCCCCGCCCTCCGGCGACGCATCGGCCGGCCGGGCCGGCGTCTCGCGGAAGGTTGCCGCGTCAGGTCCGGCCCGGGTTTCCGGCGGCCGCGTCGAATGTCCACACACTCCGGTTCTCGAGATTGCCGCCTGCGTCTACCCCGATGAACACGACGGGTTTCGGCTCGCGGGAATCAGAGGGGAGTAGTCCACCTCGTACCCGAAGGCCCGGGGGCCGACCACTTCCAGCCCTTCCGAGGTGGTCCAGAGCGCCGGAGCGGGAAACCCCAGGATGGTGAGTCGCAATCCGTAGCGCAACATTTCGGTGGTGACCGGCTCTCCGGTCTCGGTGGCCACGGCGCAAATGAGGTCCGGCACCGTGCAGACGATGCGCCCGTTGCGCCGCGCGATCAGATTCTCGTTCTGAAACTCGATGACCAGGTGGTCGCCGCGGAAAGCGTCCAGGCCGTCGATGGAGAGGCTCCCGCGGGCGAAGCCGGCGGTGGTACGGCGCTCCACGTCCACCACCTTGCCGATGAAGAGCACCTTGCCGGGGCAGGTCGCCAGCGCCGCCTCCACCGGATCCTCGCCTGCGCCACGGGCGCTTGCGACCGCCTCGCCCAGGCGGTGGGCCAGCGACAGGGTGTGCGGGATCGCGGTCCTGCGCACCTGCTCCGCGCTCATGGGCGCCACCGCGTAGCAGGCGGCGCAACCCATCTGGATGGTGACGGCACGGGCCAGGCGCTCCGCCCAGAGCGGGCTGACCACGTCCTGGATGATCGCGATATTTCCCTTTTCGTCGGCCAGCGCCATCGGGCAGCAGGGCACGCCGTACACGAAGTAGGTCTTCATCTGAAACTCGGGGAAGGCCCGCCCCATGCCGTCCGCGTCCACCACCGGCAGGCCGGCGATCGCCGCCGGTATCAGCGGCTCCAACGAGTTGCTTCCCCCGATCTCGTTGGAGATCACGGCCGTCGCCGTCTCGCCGGTGCATTGCTCGATCGCGCGAAGCGCATCGTAGGACTGCTGGTCACGCAGCTTCTCGATGCCGACGGTGGGGGCGCCGATTCCGCCGACGCACACCACCCGGGCGTCGTCCGGCAGCTCCTCCGGCGCGAGCACGGTCACCGGCCCGTGTTGCCGAATCGCCTCCCGGGCGCGGAGCCGGCCAATGTAGGGATTGCCGCCACCCCCGGTGCCCAGGATCGCCGCGCCGGTTGCGATGGCCTCCAGGTGATCCTCAGTGACTCGCCACACAGTGCGCCGCGTCCTTGTTCGAGACGACGATGATATAGACTACATTTCGAAGCTTTGGCAAAGCGAGAGGACACCCGGCCGCCCGGTGCGGCGGGGATGAGGAATGGAGTATGAGTGAAGCGGTCCGCACCGAACGCCGTGGCAAGGTCCTCGAGGTCACCCTTGACCGCCCGCCCGCCAACGCCATCGACAAGGCCACCTCGCAGGCCCTCTACGACGCGTTTCGCACGCTGCAGGACGACGACGACCTGTTGATCGGCATCATCACCGGGGCAGGGGAGCGCATCTTCTCCGCGGGCTGGGACCTGAAGGCGGTCGCCGCCGCCGAGAGCCCCGACGAGGTCGAAGGCGACGAATCGCCGGGCGGTTTCGCCGGGCTCACCGAGTTCTGGGACCTCTACAAGCCGGTCATCGCGGCGGTCAACGGCGCCACCGTGGGCGGGGGCTTCGAGCTCGCCCTCTCCGCCGACATCATCCTCGCCGCCGAGCATGCCGAGTTCTGGCTGCCGGAGATGGAGCGGGGCTTTCTCGCGAGCGCGGGCGCCATCCAGCGCCTGCCGCGCCGCATTCCCTACAACGTGGCGATGGAGCTCTTCCTGACCGGGCGCCACATGGACGCGGCGGAAGCCAGGCACTGGGGACTGGTGAGCGAGGTCCTCCCCGCGGACCGGCTGATGGAGCGCGCCCGCGCCCTGGCCGATCAACTGTCGGAGGGTGCGCCGCTCGCGACCCAGGCGCTCAAGGCGATCATGCCGGTGGTGATGCCGCTTCCGCTGGAGGAGGCGATGCGGATCACGCAGCGAGGCCGCAACGCCCACCCCGTATACGAGAAGATGATGAATTCGGAGGACTACATGGAAGGTCCCCGTGCCTTCGCGGAGAAGCGCAAGCCGGTGTGGAAGGGGCGTTGACGCCGCGCGGCGATCGCTGATGTCGGACCCTCCCTCCAACTACGCCTCCGTCGACGACACCTTCCGCGTCAGCGCCAAGCGCTTCGCACGCTCCCCCTGGCTCTCCTCCTACATCACGCCCGAGACGGTGCTCGGGGTGTACAGCGGCCGCTTCTTCCCTCTCTCCATGGGAGAGGATCCGGTAGATGCGTACTGGAACCTGCGCCGAGGCGTCACGCTCTTCGACGTGCCCGAGCACCCCATCGAGATCGCGGGCCCCGACGCGCTTCCCTTCCTGAACCGCCTCTTCTGCCGGGACCTTTCCCGGTTGCGGGTCGGCCGGGCCAGCTACGCCATCGCCTGCAACCATTCCGGCGGCATCGTCATGGACGGCGTCGTCCTGCACGTTTCGCCGGGCCGGTACTGGTACGTGCTGGCGGACGGGGAGTTCACGACTTGGCTGGAGGCGCACCGCGCCGGCTACGACGTGAGGATTCGCGATCCGGAGTCCTGGGTCCTGCAGGTGCAGGGGCCACGCGCCCTGGAAGTGCTGGCGCCCATGCTGGACGGCGCGGCCCCCTCGCCCTTCCGCTACTTCAGCGTGCATGAGTGCGAGGTCGCCGGCGAGCCCTTCATCGTCTCGCGCACCGGCTGGACCGGCGAGCTCGGCTTCGAGCTCTACTCGCGGCATCCCGGCGTCGACGGAGAGCGCGTCTTCCGGCACCTCGTCCAGGCCGGATCCCCCTTCGGCATGAGGGTGAGTGCGCTGGAATGCATGGGTATTCGCCGCATAGAGGCCGGAATCAGGGACAACGGCACGGACATGGATGCCTCGATGACCCCCTTCGCGGCGGGTCTCGGGGGCTTCGTCGACCTGGAAAAGACCGTGCACATCGGCGCGGAGGCCCTGCGCACGGTGGATCGGCGCTCCGCTTTCTTCGGGGTGCAATCCGATCCCGGCTCCCCGCCGGGGCGGCACCGGGTGTGGCATGGGGGCCGGGAGGTCGGCCGACTCACCGCCGCCGCTCGATCTCCCTTTCTTCAGAGTACGATCGGCTACGTGCGCTTCGACTCGCCCGGCGAGTGGGAGGGTGAGCAGGTGTCGCTCGAGGCTGTGGACGGTACGCGCTACCCGGCTCGGGTCGTCGCACTGCCCTTCTACGATGCGGAGAAGCGCATACCGCGGGGTCTCGGCGGTGCGCCGCCCTGAGGGCCGGGCACGGCGGAAGTCGGAGCGCCTCTTTGCCGCTCTGCTTCTCACCCTTGCCGCGATGGGATTTGCCGGGGTTGCGGTCGCGGCCGACGCTCGAGTGGAGGCGGTGCAGAGGCGGCTCGCCGAGCTCGGCTACGACGCGGGTGTGGCGGACGGGCTCATGGGTCCCCGCACCCGGGCCGCCATCCGCGCGTTGCAGAGCGACCGCGGGCTGACGCAGTCGGGACGCATCGACGCCGCGACCCTTGCCGCACTGGGGCTCGAGGAAGCGCCTCCCTCGACCGTTGCCGCACCAGCGGCGCCCGCGAAGGCGCCGACCGAAACCTCCCTCATCCGCTACGAGCGCATCGGGTGGAAGGGACCCGCGAGCGCGCAGACGGTGCGCGAGCGTTTCCAGGCGTCACGCGATGCCCCGTTGCGCGCGCGCATCAACGAGATCCTCATCGTGCCGAGCCCGGAGCGGATCTACATCCTCGCGTCCGGGGAGCGCCTCGACGAGCTGCCTTGTGACCCCGAGGTGAGCCGAGTGCATGCCGAGCTGATGCTCTACCCCGGCGGGCCGGTTCTGTTCACCCCGCTCGAAGACGGGGAACTCTGTCAGCTCGGACTCGGAATCGTCCTCCGCGGGGGGGCCACGCTCATGCTGGAGCAGACGACGTGGGACGAGCTTTCCTCGCCGGCAGGTCGGGTGCGCCTGGGAGCGACCGGCCTCGAGTTTCAGTGAATGCGAATGGACCGCCCGTGAGTCCGCCTTCGCGTTCACCGCGCCGCTGGCTCTTCCTGGTACCGCTCGGGATCGGCGTCGCCGCCGCCGTCTGGCTGCTGCGCAGCGGGCAGGATCCGGAGCACCTCCCGGAGCGGGAGGTCGCGCGTCCGGTGCGCGTCATCGAGGCTCCCTCGCTGGCGGCGGTGCCGCGTGCCGTCGGCTACGGCAGCGTCGAGCCGGGAACGACCTGGCAGGCGATCGCAGAGGTCGGAGGCCGGGTGGTCGAAGTCCACGACCGCCTCGAAGTGGGGGCGATCCTCCGCGCCGGGGCGGTGCTGCTTCGCATCGACCGCGCCGACTACGACCTCGCGCTCGCGGAGGCGAAGGCGGACCACCAGGCGACGGAAGCGCAGCTCGCGGAGCTGGCGGCGCGGGAGGAGAACGCCCGCGCGTCGCTCGCCATCGAGCGCGAGGCATTCGATCTCGCGATCGCCGAGCTCGAGCGCCAGGAAAAGCTCGCGGCGCAGGGAGCGGTTTCTCGCTCCGCGCTCGAAACCCAGAAGCGCAGCACGCTCGCCCAGCGCCAGAGGGTGCAGGCAGAGGCGAACGTGCTGAACCTCGTGCCGGCCGAGCGCCAGGTGCTGCAGGCGCGGCTCGAGCGCCTGCGGAGCCTCATTCTCGCCGCCGAACGCGACGTGGAGCGCACGACCGTGATCCTGCCTTTCGACGGGCGGATCGCGGCGCTGGCCACCGAGCTCGGGCAGGTGGCGACACCGGGGCAGGTGCTCGTCGAGGCGGACGGGATCACGGTGGCGGAAGTGGCCGCGCAGGTTCCGATCTCGCACATGCGCGGGCTCGTTCCGGCTGCGGACAGCCTGGGAGCGAACATCACCGCGGGGAACCTGAGCGATCTCTTCACGATCCGTGCCACGGTGCGGCATCCCGAGGTGACCGGAGTCTGGCCGGCGCGCTTCGCCCGGGTCAGCCCGACCATCGATCCGAGGACCCGGACAGTGGGCATCATCGTCGAGGTCGACGAACCCTACCGGCGGGCGCAGCCCGGCGTGCGGCCGCCGCTCGTCAAGGGCATGTTCGTAGAGGTGGTGCTCTCCGGGCGACCCCGTGACGCCGTCGTGATCCCGAGCGGCGTGGTGCACGGCGGTGCGGTGTACGTCGCGGCGGACGGGGACCGGCTCGCACGCCGGCCCGTCGAGGTGTCGCTGTCCCAACCCTCTTTCCTGGTGGTGGCGAAGGGAATCGAGGCCGGCGATCGGGTCGTCGTCTCCGATCTCTTCCCCGCCATCGAGGGCATGCTGCTCGATCCCGTTGACGACGTCGCCGCCCTTGCCGCGCTCGCCGCCGACGCAACGGGAGCCGCCCCTTGATCCGCTACTTCGCCGCGCATCCCACCGCGGCGAACCTCCTGATGGTGCTCTTCGTGGTGCTGGGAATCACCGCGCTGCCCGATATCCGACGCGAGACCCTGCCCGACTTCAGCATCCCCGAGGTCGAGATCCGGATCACCTTTCCCGGCGCCGCCGCCCGCGACGTGGAGGAGGCGATCTGCCTTCCGGTCGAAGAGGCGATGGACGGTGTGAACGACATGGAAGAGATCCGCTGCGACGCCCGCGAAGGCGCGGCAACGGCCGTCGTGAGAATGACGGAGGGCGCCGACATCGACCGCTTCGTCGCCGAGGTGCGCACCGAGACGGAAGCGATCGACACCCTTCCGGAGCGCGCCGAGGCGCCGGTCATCCGTCAGCTCGGGCGTACCGACGACGTGATCTCCGTCACGGTGAAGGGCCCGATGGACGCAACGTCGCTCAAGGCGTATGCGGAATCGCTGAAGGCGAGACTCCAGGCGCAGGACGAGGTCTCGCTCGTGCACATCCAGGGCTTCTCGGATCACCAGATTCGAGTGCACGTGCCGGCGCTCCTGCTCCGCCAGTACGGGGTGAGCCTCGCGGAGCTCGCCGACACGATCGCCCGGCAGAGCGTGAACCTGCCCATCGGCACCATCGAGACGCGCGAGCAGGATATCCTCCTTCGCTTCGACGACGAGCGTCGCGCGGTGCGCGAGCTCGAGGACCTCGTGGTGCTCGCGAGCGAGGGCGGTGGATCGATCCGGCTCGGAGACATCGCCACGGTGAGCGACCGATTCGAGCGCGATGAAGACCGGATCGTGCAGGACGGCGTCCGCGCTGCGAGGCTCGACGTGCGCAAGGCGAAGGAGCAGGACATCATCCGGGTAGCGGCGGCGGTGAAGCGTTTCGTCGCCGAGGAGCGCCGGCGCGCTGCACCGGGAGTCACGCTGGTGCTCACCCGGGACGCCGCGTCGGTGGTGAGCGACCGGCTCCAGATGCTCGTGCGCAACGGCGTGCAGGGGCTCGCGCTGGTGTTTGTCACGATGTGGCTTTTCTTCCGACTGCGCCTCTCCTTCTGGGTCGTGGCGGGACTGCCGGTGTCCTTTCTCGGCGCCTTGTACCTGATGGAGCTCTTCGGCCACTCGATCAACATGATCACCATGGTCGCCCTGCTGATCTCGATCGGACTGCTGATGGACGACGCCATCGTCATCAGCGAGAACGTGGCGAGCCATCTTCGCCGAGGCCGCCGCGCGCTGGATGCTGCGATCGAAGGGACGCGCGAAGTCCTGCCCGGGGTCGCCTCGTCCTTCGTCACGACCTGCGCGGTGTTCGGTCCGCTCGCGTTCATCTCCGGCGACATCGGCCGGGTCCTCAAGGTGCTCCCGGTGGTGCTGCTCCTCGTGCTCGCGGTCAGCCTCGTCGAAGCCTTCCTCATCCTTCCCCATCACCTCGCCCACAGCCTCCGGGGCGAAGGCGCCCGCGCACCCTCGCGCTTCCGCGCCGCCTTCGACCGGGGCGTCGAGCGGATTCGCGACGAGGTGGCAGGAAGGCTCGTGGATGGCGCCGTGCGCTGGCGCTACCCCTTCCTCGGCGCGGTCGTCGCGCTGTTCCTCTTCTCCGTCGCGATGCTCACGAGCGGCCGGATCGGATTCCAGGCGTTTCCGGACATCGAGGGCGATGTCATCGAGGCACGGCTGCTGCTCCCGCAGGGCACGCCGCTGCGCCGCACGGAGTCGATCGTGGACTCCGTGGTCGCCGCCCTCGCGCGGGTGAACGACCGCCTCTCGACGGGCGACGGGGACCGCGAGCGCCTCGTTCGCAGCGTCAGCGTGCGCTACTCGCAAAACGCGGAAGCATCGGAGTCGGGTCCGCACGTCGCCACCGTCACCGCCGACCTGCTGGGCGCGGAACGGCGGGGTATCCCTCTCGACGACATCCTCGCACGCTGGCGCGAGGAGACGGGCGCAATTCCCGATGTGCTCAGCCTCAACTTTGCCGATCCGCAGATCGGGCCCGCCGGTCACGCGATCGACTTCCGTCTCCACGGCGCCGACCTGCAGGCGCTCGAAGGCGCCGCGCACGAGCTGGTCGCCTGGCTCGAGCGCTACGAAGGAGTCGAGAGCATGATGTCCGATCTGCGCCCCGGCAAGCCGGAGCGGAGGATTCGCCTGCGCCCGGATGCCCTGTCGCTCGGGGTCGACGCCGCCACCGTCGCGAATCAGCTCCGCGCCGCGTTCTTCGGTACCACCGCTTACGAAGTGCAGGTCGGGGTAGAGGCGCTCGAAGTCGATGTGCGCCTTGCGGACGCCGATCGGGACGGGTTCGAGGACCTCGAGAACTTCCGCGTCACCCTGCCCGACGGCGCGCTCGTGCCGCTCCGCGCGCTCGCCACCATCGAGACGGGTCGCGGGTACGGCCGCATCCACCGCATGGACCGCCGCCGCACGGTGACGGTACGGGGCGACGTCGATCCGAGAGTGGCCAACGCCATTGCCATCGTCTCCGACACCGAGCGCCGTTTCCTGCCTGGCCTCATGGAGCGCTATCCCGCGCTCTCGGTATCGGTGGAGGGTGAGGCTGCCGAAGCCGGGGAGACCGGCGCCTCGATCCGCAACGCGTTCCTCTTCGGCATCCTGGGGATCTTCCTTCTGCTCTGCTTCCAGTTCCGCAGCTACTTCGAGCCTCTCGTGGTCATGTGCGTGATACCCGCCGCGCTCATTGGAGTCGTCTGGGGACACATCCTCATGGGACTCGACCTTTCGATGCCCAGCGTGATGGGCGCGGTGTCGCTTTCAGGGATCGTCGTCAACGACTCGATCCTCCTCGTGACCTTCCTCAAGCGTCGCGTAGCCGAGGGCGCTCCGGTGCTGGAAGCGGCGAGCCGTGCGAGTCGGGACCGCTTCCGGGCGGTGCTGCTCACTTCCCTCACGACCATTGCGGGCCTGACGCCGCTGCTCTTCGAGACCTCCCTGCAGGCCCAGATCCTCGTTCCCCTCGTCACTAGCATCGTGTTCGGGCTCCTGGCGACGACCTTGCTCGTGCTCTTCGTCGTGCCGGTGCTCTACAGCATCCTCGATGACTTCGGCCTTGCGACGGCGCGAGCCGACGGCGACCCGGTGTCCCCGGACGCTGCCGCCGCTGCCTGAGCGGAGCCGGTGTTCGCGGCCGGCTGCCACCGAGCATGATTCGCGTCACCCTGGAAGCGGCGCGACGTGCGGGCGGATCCGGGCGAGAGGAAAAGCGATTGCCGGGTCGCGCCCAGGTTCCTGCCCGCTCGCGCGTGCTCAGCTTCCGGAACGGCTCTCCAGGTAGTTTCGGCACAGCGCGACGAGGCGCTCGCGGCCGAAGCTCGGCTCGTGTCCGGCATGGACCACGGTGACGGGGAGCGCCATCAGCCGCTCCATGGTGCGGCAGTAGGTCTCGACGTCGGACTCCGGCAGCATGTCCAGGAGCGGGCCGTCATAGACCGCGTCTCCGGAGAACAAGGTGCCGGTCGCCGATTCCCAGAGGCCCACGCTGCCCGGCGAATGCCCCGGGAGGTGCAGGACCTCGAAGCGCCGGTTGCCGATGGAGACGACGTCGCCGTCGTCGACGATCCTCGTCGGCCGGGCGGGCTCCACGCGCCAGGCACGCGGGTTGTAGTCGCGATGGGGCAGGGCATCGAGCAGGCACTCGGCGATCGGATAGCCCGCGGTCTCGATCGCCTCGATGACTTCCGGCTCCATGTCCTCGCGGTAGAGCGAGAAGCGATCATCGCCTCGCGCCATGAGTTCCGCTTCCTGGCGTCCCACGATGCGCTGCTCGAACTCGTGCAGGCCGCCGACGTGATCGAAGTGGGTGTGCGTCGCGAAGGCGATGACGCCGTGTCCGAAGAGATCCGCGATCGCCGGTTTGAGCTCCGCAACCCCGATGCCGGTGTCGACGAGCAGGTCGGTCTCCGACCCACGGACATGCCAGATGTTGCAGCGCCCGAGGGGGTCGACGTGCGGCTCCCAGATCAGGGTGATGTCGTCGTCGATCTTCTTCCGCTCGAACCAGCGTTCGGCGATTCGAAAGGTCATGGGACTCTGCGAGCGTCGGGCATTGCGATCGCTCCCCTCCGCCGGTGAACCTCGGCAATCATAGCCGTATCCATCAGGCGCGACACCGCCGCACCCGCTGGGGCGGTGGTTCATCGACTTCGGCAAGAGTAGAGTGTCCTCGATGAGTGCGCCTGCGCACGCCGCGGGAATCAAGCTTCGGCGGCCGGCCGCGCCGGGTGTTACCAACCCGGGGAGTGTGGCCCGGTCGAGAAACGGGAGAACCATCCATGACCGCCAACACCTGGACCCGGGCGGCCTCGCTCGAAGCCCTCCGGACCAAGGGCCGCGTGGTGTTCCGCAAGTCGGGACGCCAGATCGCCCTCTTCGACACCCCGAAGGGCGTGTTCGCCTGCAACAACCGCTGCCCGCACGAGGGCTACCCCCTGAGGGAGGGGAGCCTGGACGAGCGCTGCGTCATCACCTGCAACTGGCACAACTGGAAGTTCGACCTCGCGAGTGGACGGAACATCTACGAGGGCGAGGGGCTGCGCACCTATCCGGTGGAGATCCGCGACGGCGAGGTCTGGATAGATCTGGCGGACCCGCCCTTCGAGAAGCGCCGCTCCGAGATACTCGTTAGCCTGCGCCAAGCGCGCGAGAACAATTCCTACGAGCGTATGGCGCGCGAGATAGCCCGCCTGCGCCGCCTCGGCGCCGATCCCCTCGACGCGGTGCGCGAGACCATTCACTGGTCCTACGATCGGATGGAGTTCGGCTGGACCCATGCCTACGCGGGAGTCGCGGACTGGCTCACCCTCTACGACGAGAACGAATCCGACGAAGAGAAGCGTCTCGCCTGCGTGCTGGAGGGGGTCGCCCACGTTGCGGATGACGTGCTGCGGCAGCCTCGGCACCGTTTCACCGATGCCGTCCGGCCTTACGATGAAGAGGCGTTCGTCGCCGCGGTCGAGGGGGAGGACGAGGACGCGGCGGTGGCAATGCTGCGGGGCGGTCTCGAAGCGGGCCTCGGATTTGCCGACTTCGAGCCCGGACTCACGCGCGTCGCCCTCGCTCACTACAATGATTTCGGTCACACGCTCATTTACGTGACCAAGGCGGGCCGGCTCATCGAGCGCCTCGGTGCCGAGGTCGCCCGGCCTCTGCTTTTCTCGCTCGTGCGCGGGATGGTGTTCGCGACCCGGGAGGACCTCATCCCAGAGTTTCGGGGCTACGCGAAGGCGCTCGCCCGATGGGGCCGGGCGAAGAACGGAATGGACCCGGTGCCCGCCGACTGGCGCGGGCTCGGCATCAACAAGGCGCTGTCACGGGCAACGTCTTCGAGCGCAGTGCCGCCGTCTCGGCTCTACCACGCCCTGCTCGGCGCCAACGCCCACAACCTCCTCACCTTCGACATTGCGCAGCAGGATCGGATCCGCATTGCCATCGACGACAACGTAGGGTGGCTCGACTTCACTCACGGCATCACCTTCGCCAACGCGGTGCGCGAGCAGTGCACCAGGTTTCCCGAGCTGTGGCCTTCCGCGCTCCTGCAGATGGCCTGCTTCAGCGGCCGCAATGCGCCCTACACCAACGGGCTGGAGGATGCCGAAGAATGGCGGGTGAAAGATGCGGGCGCCTTCGTCGACGAAGCGGTGGAAGGGCTCTTCGATCACGGGGCGGGCGAGTTCATCGTGTCGGTGCACCTGCTGAAGACGGTGATGGCGGCGAGGGAGGAGTTGCGTGCGGATCCTCCCGAGGAGGTCGCCGATCTGCTCGCGGCCGGGCTCAACCGCTTCCTGCACTCGCGTCTGAAGCGCCGCCAGGTGCGCAGGAGCGTCTACCAGGCGATGAAGTTCGTAGCCTACGACGGCTGAGTCTGGCGACGGAAGCCGGGCGCACCTTGGCTTGCGAGTCTCCCCGTAACCCGGCTGGCTGAGACGGCCGTGGCTACTTGAAGATTCCGTCCCCTTGCTCGTCGATCAGCCGCTTCGCCTTGCGCACCGTGAGATCCACGGTGCCGTCGAGATCGGGGTTGGTATCGGCGCGGACGAAGGTGTGGGCTTTCTGTTCGCCGTCAACTTCCTTGCTGATGACCCCCATCACCCGCCATCCCCCCGAGTCGCGTTGCGGCGTCGCCACGATGGTGTAGCCGTTGTACTCCTGTGGCGGCGCCTCGTGGGTGCCGCCCGACGCCCCGCCGCCGCCCGAGAACAGCTTCTTCAGGAACCCGAGTGCCATCGCCTGCCTCCCCTTGGCGCACCAGCGTCTCCGATGCGCTCGCCGGGGTCTCGTCCGCGGGAGCGCACGTCGCGCGTGCGTGCAGTTATACACCGCTCGGGCGGCGGCTGCACGATTCAATCCAGCATGAGCGGAAGGCGCATCACACCGATCATCGGAGGCGCGACCCCTGAGGCAAAACGTGTTCGGACTCCATCCGCTTCGATGCCGGCGGCCGCTGCATTTTGCGGCGTCGTATAAGATGCCGACCGAATCGAATGTAGGGGCTCCGATGAACACGTCGATGCCGCACTTCTCCCAGAAGTTCGCCATTGGAGTGATGATCGCGGTAGCGCTCGCCGCCGGCATGGTCGTCGGGGGAATGGATCGGGATGGCGTCACCTCGAGCGGGGCATCCGATGCCGCATCGGGTCTCGGGCGCTACGAGATCGGAGGAGAGCTCGATCTCACCAACCAGCGCGGGGAGCGTGTACGGCTGAGCGATCTTGCCGGCAACGCGGTGATGCTCTTTTTCGGCTACACCTACTGCCCCGACATCTGCCCGGCGACCCTCGCCCGCATACGTTCGGTCAAGGCCGCCCTGGCGCCGGAAGACGCCGCCCGTTTCATCGGGGTGCTGGTGTCGGTGGACCCGGCGCGCGACACGCCCGCACGGCTCGGTGAGTACGTGGAGTTCTTCGACCCCGGTTTCATCGGGCTGACCGGCGCAGAGGATGAGTTGCAGAGCGTTGCGCGCCGCTACGGGGCCCAGTTCGAGATTCCCGAAGGTCAGCCCGAGGACGGCTATCTCGTGAACCACTCCACCTTCGGATATCTCATCGATCCGGCCGGGCAGGTGCGAGCGCTCTACTCCGGGGAAGAACCCATCAAGGAGATGGCGGCCAACGTGCAGGAAGTGCTCGGAGAGATCGGATGAGACCGCCGCCCATTGGGGGGAAGCGGAGAGCGATGTGACAATTGACGCGTTGGGCCACCGTGCAATCCTTGCACGTGCCTGCTTCGATACCCGACGCGCAAGGGGAAGACCATGCATGAACGGGGACAGTCAGTGGAGATAAATCCGGAATGGCGTGATTTCGTAGAAAAAGCCGACGCGGAATGGGCGGTCATGGAGGAAGAAGAGCGCCGCATTCGAGAAGAGGTGATGCCGGACAAGGTCCTGCCCTTTCGATCGGCGATAACGCATCCGCAGCTCGTTTTCGAGCAGGACGTGCCCATGCGGACTCGTGACGGGGTCACGTTGAGAGCAGACGTCATTCGCCCGGATTCATCGGAGCGCTTTCCGGTGATAGTGATGCGCACCCCCTATGACAAGCGCGCTTCGTTGGACTCCGGTCCGGTGGTGATGCGCAACCTCGCCCAGCGAGGCTACGTGACCATCATTCAGGACGTGCGGGGCAAGTATGCCTCCGAGGGCGAGTTTGCGCCGCGGATTAACGAAGTCGATGACGGATACGACACCGTGGAGTGGGCGGCATGTCAGGAGTGGTCCAACGGCAAGGTGGGTATGTGGGGCGTTTCCTATGGAGGCTTCAGCTCGTTGACCGCGGCGCTTGCCAAGGCGCCCCATCTGACCTGTATTTTCCCTGCGATGATTGGCCTCAAGTTCCTGCCCTACAGAAACGGCACTTTCGGGCTGCAGGGCCGGGCCGCGTGGCTCATATGGACCACCGGGCGCTACAACAACAACCCGCTGCGCATCGACTTCAATCATCTGCCCCTGAATGAGATCGACGACAAGGCCGGATATCCCAGTGGTCTGTTCAAGGCGCTGGTCACCATGGACCTTGACAAGGTGCAGGCGGCGGAGACGGCCTTCGGCCCCGATAATCTTTCCGCCATCACTGCGAAATCCTGTCTGGTCGCCGGTTGGCATGATGAGCTGTGTGGGGAAACGCTCGTCAACTGGCCGCACTTGCGGCAATCCGACCCCGATGCGAGATTGCTGATCGGGCCGTGGCACCACAACTTGTTGAGCATGGAGGAAGCGAGAATCGGTGCGCTGCCTACCGAGAAGGTGGAGCTCTGGAGCTACCTGGAGGAAATGGAGCAGTTTTTCCGCACCCACTTGAAGGAAGAGCACGGTGACCGTGCCGGGACCGACGCCCCCGTGAAGCTGTTTGTGATGGGTGAGAACCGGTGGCGGAGCGAGAAGGAATGGCCGCTGGCCCGGACGCAGTACACGCCGTTCTATCTGCACAGCAGCGGGGCCGCGGAGAGGGATCTCGGCGATGGGCGGCTCGATCCGCACCGGCCCGACGGCGAAGAGGCGGCGGATCGCTTTCACTACGATCCGCTGAGCCCGGTGTCCTGGCCCCCCAGCGAGGACGTTTGGGAGTACCTGCACTGCATGGGCAGTTGTCGTGATGTGGAGCTGAGGGAGGATGTGCTCGTCTACAGCAGCGAGGACCTGGTGCAGGACCTCGAAGTCACCGGGGCAGTCGGGGTGACCTTGTTTGCGGCCACCGATGCCGAGGACACCGACTTCGTGGTGTGCCTGATCGATGTCCACCCGGATGGACACAGCCAGTACCTGACCAACGGCATTGTTCGCGGTCGCTTCCGGGAGGGCGTGGAGAATCCGCGGCTGCTGGAGCCGGGCCGGGTTTACAGGTACGAGTTCGAGCTGGCGCCCACGAGCAATCTGTTCAGAAAGGGCCACCGTATCCGGGTGGCGGTGTCCAGCAGCGACTTCAGCCGCTTTGCCCGCAATCAGAACACCGCCGACCCCATCGGCGTCTCTCGCGAGGTGAAGGTTGCGCAGCAGACCATCGTGCACTCCAGCGACTACCCGTCGCACGTCGTACTGCCGGTGATTCCGCGCAGGGCGTGCCGCCCCGTGCGCGAGCCGGCCGAGTAAGGTCGCGGCCATGAGCGGAAGTCCCCACGATTCTCCGGCCGCGCTGGTCGATGCCTGCTACGACCTGATCACCTTCGAGCCGGGAGCCGAGCCCGACTGGGAAGGCTTCCGGGCACTGTTTCATCGCCGGGCGGTGCTCGCGCTGCGGGTGTTTCCCGAGGACGATGCGGTCACGGTGATGGACCTCGACGCCTACATGGTCAAGCAGATGCGCGCCGGGATGGAGGAGGAGGGCTACTCGGAAACCCTGGTGAGCCGCACCGAGCTCGTGTTTCACGATGTGGCCGAGGTCCGGGTGGTCTTCGAGATGAGGTTCGGCGAAGGGGCGCCCCACACCGCGGTCGACGTGTATGGCCTCGTCAGGCTCGATGGGCGCTGGTTGATCGCCTCCATCATTAGCGACATCGCCGCGCCCGGTGAGCCACTCCCCGGGAACTGGGGATAGTCCGCAGCGGCGTCACGGCGGACCTGCGCATCCCGCCGAACGACGCCGGTCACGGGGTGACCGGCGCCTTGGTACCTCCGCTTTCGTGGACGATGTTGCTTGCGCCGGCCGCGACGCGCGGGCGTCAGGCCATCATTGCCGATGGCGCCTTGACCTGCTTCATGAGGTCGTCGTTCCAGTCGCCTTCGACGACCACGTGCGAGGCCGCACCGAGCTCGACCGCCTCGATGAGATTGTGGTTGAGATAGACGTACACACCCGGCTGGTGGAAGGTGTACAGGGCCGCGCCCGCGGAACCTCCTCGGATGAACCAGGTTTCGAGCCCGGTCTCCGGCACGTCGGCGAAGGAGCCCGTCTCCCAGACATAGTCGCCGTGACCGCCGATCAGGTGCGGGCGCGAGTCGCGGTTGGCCTGGGAGTGGATGAACAGCACCGACTCGCCGACCTTCGCCTTCATGGCCGCGTCGCCGGTGAGCGCACCGACCTTGCCGTTGAACACGATATGGGTCGGGGTGAGAGTGCGCATGACGGGAAAGACATCCGCGAAGTTGTGGGCCGGCCCGTCGTACGTCTTCCAGTCGCCGTTCTCGTCCTTCGGGACGTAGAAGTCCTGCTCTCCGATGTAGTACGCGCGGTCGTAGCGCAGCGGATTGCCCTTGCCGTCGTTCAGACCATCGCGCGGCAGCACCATGATCGCGCCGTTCATGCCGTGCACGACGTGGTAGGGAATCATCGGGCCCCCGGGCGCGCAGTGATAGATGTAGACGCCCGCTTTCGTCGCCCGGAAGCGCAGCACGGTCTCCTGGCCCGGCGCGACGTGCGTCAGCGCTCCTCCGCCCAGGGCGCCGGTCGAAGCGTGAAAGTCGATGTTGTGCTCCATCGTGTTCGTCGAGGGATTCTTCAACGTGAGCTCGACGTAGTCGTCCTGGTGGCAGACGACGAGGGGGCCGGGAACCGAGCCGTTGTAGGTCATGGCCCACACCTCTGCGCCCGTATCGTCGACGGCCCAGGGGATGTCTTCGCAGGTCATGGTGATTTCCACGACTTTCGGGCCGCCGCTCGCCACCTGTTCGTGTTCCGGCACGAAGGGCGGCGCGCCGAGCTCCTGCTTGACACGCGGACGCGCCGCTATCTCCTCTTCGGTCAACGACGCCATGGCCATCATCGTGCTGCTGCCGGCGGATTGCGTGGCGGCCATCGCGCTCTGGTTTCCGGCGAGGGCGAAGGCTCCGAATGCAGCGGCGCCCGAGGCGGTCGAGGCTTTCAGGAAATCGCGGCGATGAAGTGCTTCTTTCTTCGATTGCATCGGAAGGACCTCCTTTTTCAAGAGGCTCAAATGTTAGTCTCGAAACTGTGCCTGCACACTGATTCACGTCAGGTTCCTTCGTCGTCATCTCTAGCCGCAATATCTCACCGATTTTCGTCGCGAGGGTGTCAATATGCCGTGATAGTGGGCCGCACGGACCGAGAGACGCTGTAGGCGTAGCCGACACTACGTCGAAGCGGCTCGAGGGAGTACGGCCCGCTAGCGCGAGCAGATTGGCGCCCGCAGCAGGAAATCGGTGAGATATTGCGGCCAGGCCATCAAGCGTTGCGGGCTCAACAGGAGGGGAGTTCGGCCAAGCGAAGAGTGACCGATGGCTGATACCGAGTGGCGCGGCGTCCGGCCCGGAATGCAGGAGAAACCGTGTTGCCGGCCGCACTGTGCAGAGAGGCCGGTCTCCGATTCAGGTAGAGTACGCGGCCACCGGCTTCGGCCGCCGCTGCATGGGGATACTGAAAGAAGCGCGCCGGCCGCAGGGGCGTCGACAGAAGGGTTTTTTCAAAGGATGGAGAGGGACGCCACGAGAAGGAACGGGGTGCTGGCTGCCGGTCGCACGACGCAGCCGCGGCACGGGACAGGGCGGGGATGCGCCTGACTCGCGAGCAGACAAACCTCGCCGTCCTGAGCCTTGCCACCATGCTCAATCGGGTGGCGGCTCCGCTCATCGTGCTCGTCGGCGGGCTGGTGGGGCTCACGCTCGCTCCGGACCCCGCGCTCGCCACCCTGCCGGTCGCCCTGCACGTGGTCGGGCTGGGGGCCTGCGCTTATCCCGCCTCCAGCATCATGCGCCGGCTCGGCCGGCGAGCCGGGTTCGTGCTCGGGAGCGTCTTCGCAGCGCTCGCCGCCGTCGGTGCCGCGTTGGCGATCATGGTCGAGAGCTTTGCCGGGGTGTGCGCCGCTTCCGCGGTGCTCGGCGCCAACCAGGCCTTCGTGCATCAGTATCGCTTTGCGGCGGCAGAGAACGTGGCGCCGGCCCGGGTGAGCCACGCCGTCTCCCTGCTGCTGCTGGTGAGCCTCGTCTCGGCCTTTGTGGGACCCGAGCTCGGCCGGCACGGCCGGGACTGGGTGGATGGAGCGCCTTTCGCCGGCGCGTTTCTCGGCCTCACCGGACTGCACCTGCTGGCGGCGCTCCTTCTTCTCGTCTACCGGGAAGAGATCGCTGCTGGACCGGAGACCGGTGGGGATCCGGCCGAGCGGCCCCTTGGTCGCATTCTCGCGCAGCCCGTATACGTGGTCTCGGTGGCCGCCGCCGCCATCGCCTTTGCGGTGATGTCGATGATGATGACCGCGGCACCGATCGCCATGCACGCCCGGCACGGACACTCCCTGGACATCACCGCCTGGGCGATCGAAGGACACATCCTCGGGATGTACCTGCCTTCCCTGTTCAGCGGCCACCTGGTCGCGCGCTTTGGCGCGTACGGAATCATGGCGGCTGGAGTGGCGCTCCTTGCCGCGGCCTCCGCAACGGCGCTGCTGGGCGAGAGCGCGGCTCACTTCATGGTGGCGCTGGTGGCCTTGGGGGTGGGCTGGAACTTCCTGTTCACCGCCGGGAGCACGTTGGTTACCACCACCTACCGCCACTCCGAGCGTTTCAAGGCGCAGGGCCTCAACGACCTCATCGTGTTCGGATCCATGGCCACGCTGACGCTGGCGGCCGGCGTGCTGCTCGAGTTTGTCGAATGGAGGGGGCTGCTGTGGTGCATGCTGCCCCCACTGGTTCTGATGATGGCGTTGATCCTGCTGCTGCCGCGGGGGAGGACGGTCACGGCACCGGCCGCAGGCTGAGGTATCGCCTTTCCGGAAGCGGAGACCGGTGCACCCGTGTCGCTTCAGTGCAGCAGCGCGCCGATGCGCTCCAACGCCCGCTCGATGTTCTCGACGCTGTTTGCGTAGGAAAAACGCAGATAGCCCTCGCCGTAGGCGCCGAAGCTGGTGCCGGCCACCGTCGCCACCCCCGCTTCCTCGAGCAGGCGGCCCTGGAGGGTGCGGGCGTCCATGGCGGTACCGGTGACGTTGGGGAAGGCGTAGAAGGCGCCGCCGGGAGTGCGGCAGCCAAGGCCCGGAATGCGGTTCAGGCCTTCCACGATCACGCGGCGGCGGCGGTCGAAGGCCGCCACCATTTCCCGCACGCTGTCCTGCGGTCCGGTGAGGGCGGCGAGTCCCGCGAACTGGGCGGCGGCGTTGACGCAGGAGTGGCAGTTCACCGCAAGGCGGGTGGCGTTCTCCACCAGGTCCTCCGGCCATACCCCGTAGCCCATTCGCCAGCCGGTCATCGCGTAGGTCTTGCTCCAGCCGTCGAGCAGGATGAGGCGCTCGGCGATCTCGGGGAAGTCGAGCAGGGACACGTGCTCGCGGCCGTCGTAGGTCATGCGCGAGTAGATCTCGTCGCTCAGGATCGCGACCTCGGGGTGCTCGAGCAGGCCCTCCACCAAGCGCTCGATCTCCGCGCGGGGTACCGCGCCTCCGGTGGGGTTGGCGGGAGAGTTGAGGATGATGAGGCGCGTTCGCGGGGTGAGGAGGGCGAGCACCGCCTCCGCGTCGAAGGAGAAGTCCCGATCCTCGAGCAGGGGAATCGGCACCGCCCGGGCGCCGCTCCAGTTGATGACGGACTCGTAGATGGGAAAGCCGGGGTTGGGATAGAGGATCTCCACTCCCGGCTCGCCGAACATGGTGATGGCGAAGAACATCGTGACCTTGCCGCCGGGAACGACGACGATGCGGCCCGGGTCGATTTCGACCGAGCGCCGTGCCGCAAGATCCGCGGCGACCGCTTCGCGCAGCTCGAGGACTCCGGGCGCGGGGGTGTAGCCGTGGTGGCCGTCGCGCAGGGCCTTGACCGCCGCCTCCACCACGTGTCCCGGCGTCTTGAAGTCCGGCTGGCCGATGCCGAGGTTGACGATATCGCGACCTTGTCGGGCGAGAGCATCCGCCCGCGCCAGCACCTCGAAGGCGGTCTCGGTGCCGAGGCGGGACATCTTTTCTGAAAGGATGGGCATGTTCCGGGGATGGCGCGCTTCGGGCACTCGGAGGGTTCCCGGCGCGCGATTGTTGCAACCGGCGCATGAATGTAGTCGTATTCCTCACCCCTTACCAACGGCCAGCTATCCTTCGCCATGCGGATGACCCCCGACGAATTCCTCCGCTGGGAGCACAAGGCGATCACCCTGCTCGGCATGTCGGGGGCGGGCAAGACCACGCTCGCCAACAAGCTGCCCAAGACGAGCTGGTTCCACTATTCCGGCGACTACCGGATCGGGACGAAGTACCTGGTGGAGCCCTTTCTCGACAACGTCAAGCGCGAGGCGATGAAGGTGCCGCTGCTGCGCGATCTGCTGCGCAGCGACTCCATCACCATCACCAGCAACCTGACGGTCCACAATCTCGATCCGATCTGCGCCTTTCTCGGCAAGCTCGGCGATGCGTCATGCGGCGGACTCTCGGTGGAGGAGTTCAAGCGCCGCCAGCGCCTGCACCGGGACGCCGAGGTGAGCGCGATGCGCGACGTGGTGCATTTCATCGACAAGGCGCACGACATCTACGGCTATCCCCACTTCGTGAACGACGCCGGCGGCAGCGTGTGCGAGCTCGGCGGCACCGACGCGATCACCGTGCTCGCCACCAACACCCTCGTGCTCTACCTGCATGTCGGTGCGGAGCGCGAGGAGGAGCTGCTCCAACGCCAGCGCGCCAGCCCGAAGCCGCTCTACTATGCCGAGGACTTCCTCGATCGGAACGTGGCGGCTTATCGGGAGGAGAAGTCGCTGGACGGCACGGGGGAGATCGATCCCGACCGCTTCGTGCAATGGGTGTTTCCCCGCCTCGTCGAGTACCGCCGGCCGCTGTACCACGCGATCGCCAGCGACTATGGCTATACCGTCGAATCGGAGGCGGCGGAGAGCGTACGCGACGAGGCCGATTTCCTGGATCTCGTCGTGGATGCGCTCGGCCGGGCCGGCCGGGGCTGACCGTGCCTCTGGTCGCCCACAGCGGCCTCCCCGCGTTCGTCCGCCTGGAGAAGGAGGGGATCGAGGTCCTGAGCGCGGAGCGCGCCGCCCGCCAGGATATCCGGGAGCTGCACATCGGGTTGCTGAACCTGATGCCCGACGCGGCGCTGGAAGCGACCGAGCGCCAGTTCCTGCGCCTCGTCGGCGGCTGCAACCGCATCGCCCAGATCTACGTGCACCCCTTCGGCGTGCAAAGCCAGGAACGCGGTCCCCGCGCCCGCGCCCACATCGCCGCGCACTACCGGGACTTCGATGCGCTTCGGGAGGAGGGGCTCGATGCGCTCGTCATCACCGGCGCCAACCCCGCCAACCCGGACCTCACCCGGGAGAGCTTCTGGCCGGGCATGGTGGAGGTCATGGACTGGGGCCGGACGAACGTGTGCTCGATGGTGTGCTCCTGCCTCGCCACCCATGCCGTCCTCCAGTTGTACCACGGCATCGAGCGCATCGCGCTGCCGCGCAAGCGCTGGGGGGTCTACTCGCATCGCCTCGTCGATCGCAGCCACCCCCTGCTCGCGCACATCGACACGCGCTTCGACGCGCCCCACTCCCACGTGTACGAGGTCACGGCCGAGCAGGTGCGGGCGAGCGGCGGGCACGTCCTGGTCGAGAGCGCCGAGGCCGGGGTGCACCTCGCGGTGAGCGCGGACGGCTTTCGCTTCGTCTACTTCCAGGGCCACCCGGAGTACGACTTCAACAGCCTGCTCAAGGAGCACAAGCGCGAGGTGACGCGCTTCGCCGCGGGCGAGCGGGAGGACTTCCCCCCCCTGCCCGAGCACTACTACGACGAGGAGGCCCGCGCCCGCATCGACCCCTTCGTCGAGTCGGCGCTCGCCGCCCGGGCCGCCGGCGCCACAGTGCCGGAGCTGCCGGAGGCCGCCCTCACCCCGCTCGTCGACAACACCTGGGGCGACACCGGGAAGGCGCTCTTCAACAACTGGCTCGGACTCGTGTACCAGCTCACCCACCTCGACCGGCGCAAGCCCTACATGGACGGGATCGACCCCGAGGATCCGCTCGGCTGGCGCGAGCGAGTCGGCTGGGGAAGCTCGGCGGCGAGCGTCGCGTAGACGTGCGCGGGCGGGTTCGCGGGTCCCGGTTCGTCCGGGATGCGATGGAGGAGGTGACGATCAGGGCTCCGGGGCGGGAAGGCGAGCGGCGCGTTCCGGCCTGGCCGCCGCATCGAGCTCGGTGCGGCGCCGAGCGATGAGCACGGGCCGAGACGAGCTGCTGAGGGCGGCACGAGCGGCGGACGTCGACGACATCCGGGCCTGTGTGCGCGCCGCATACCGGAAGTACGTCCCCCGCATGGGCAAGGAGCCCGGGCCGATGCTCGCCGACTTCGAGGCGCAGGTTGCCGCCGGGCAGGTGACGGTGCTGGAAGCGGCGGGGCGCATTGCCGGCCTCATCGTGATGTTTCCCGAGGCCGACCACCTCTTCGTCGAGAACGTGGCGGTATGGCCCGACGCACAGGAGCACGGCTACGGGCGGCGCCTGCTCCTTTACGCGGAGAACGAGGCGCGCCGTCTCGGATTCGATGAAATCCAGCTCTATACCGAAGAGCGCATGACCGAGAACCTCACGCTCTACCCGGCGATCGGGTACGAAGAAAGCGAGCGCCGGGAAGAGTCAGGCTACCGGCGGGTCTACTTCCGGAAGAAGTTGGACTGAAGGGCCTCGCGCCCCGGCGCGGGCGCGGGTTGAGCCGATGCGCCTTCAGATGCTGCCTCGGGCGGGCACCGGGGGCATGCGTTCACTCAGTCGGGTGGGCTCCTGTCCGAGTCGGTGTTCGTAGATGGCGATGTAGGCGAGGAGCCTTCTGACGTAGCGACGGGTCTCGGTGAACGGGATGTTGTCGATCCACACCGCGGCTTCGAGCTCTCCGTCCTCGGGGAGCCAGCTCCGGACCCGGTGCGGACCGGCGTTGTAGGAAGCCGCCGCCAGGATGAGGCTCTGTCCGCTCTTCGCGAGCAGGGAGCGTATGTAATAGGTGCCGAGATCGACATTGAGCTCGGGTGCGAGGAGTTGACTGTTCCTCTTGAGCCGCTTGCCATTTTCCCGCATGAGGACGCGGCCGGTGCGGGGCATGATCTGCATCAGGCCGAGCGCGCCCTTGGGAGAGCGGGCGTCTGCCATGAACGCGCTTTCCTTGCGGATGAAGGCATAGACCGTCGCCGGCGACAGGGCCTGGCGCGCGGCCGCCGTCTCCACCGCATCGTGGAAGTCGGTCGGAAAGCGGAGCTCCAGGTCGTCGCGTTCCGGCGTGCGGGCGATGGTGAGAATCGCGCGCCCGTGCCAGTCGCGGCACCCGGCGAGCCATGAAGCGGCGACGAGCTCCTCTTCGTCGAGTCCGCGAATGAGCTCTCTCCACTCCCTTCGTGCGTCTACCCGGCGCCCGAGCGCGAGCAGCTCCAGCGCGCGGCGCAGAGCCGGGATGACCGCCACCCGCTCACCGAGGTCCGGAGCCACGTCGAGGGGACGATGGTTGAAACGGTACGCCCCTCCCAGGCGATCCGCGGCGAGGAAGCCGTAGTAGTCCCGCCTCTCCGCGAGCGATACGAAGCTGTCGCGAGCCTCTTCGACCTGGCCCAGGGCTTCCAGTGCGCGCGCGCGCCAGTACCTCCAGCGTTCCCGGTCGCGCTCCTCCTCGGACATCACCGCGATGCCTTCGAGGACCTCATTCCACCGCGAGTGCAGCACCGCGGCGGCGACCCGCCAGCGCAGCAGGTACGCATCGGCATGCGCCGGGCCGACGCGCCGCAGCCAGTCGACTGCTTCCGCTTCGTGGCGTTGGGCGAAAGACAGACCGATGTGCCGGGCGGTCGCCGCGCGCGCCGCCTCGCTGAGTTCGTAGCGTCCCTCCAGCCGTGCCAGCGCCTCGACCGCGGCGGCGGGGTCGTTCCGCGCCATTCTTCGGATCGCGTGCGCGATCACGGTCTCGACCCGAGTCGTATCGCCTTCGAGCCCGAGCTTGTGAATCCGTTGCGGCTTGGCGTGCACCGTCCGCCACGCGCCCGCGAGCTTGCGGTCGGCGGGCGCGAGAAAGCGTTCGAGGTAGCGGGCGAGCCGGGTGTTTCCCCGCGCCATTGCGAGACCGATCCTCTCCCAGGCTACAGCGGGCGAGAAGTGGTCCGACGCCAGCCATACCTTGAACACCGGATCGCAGGCCTTGGGCTGCGACTTTCCCGCCAGCCACAGCTCCCGGGCTTCGGCGAACGCGCCGGCCTCGTCTCCGGTCTCGAGCAGGGCGCGGGCGTAACGACAGCGCAGCTTGGTCGGGTCGTCCGGCCGATACCACTCGATGAACTTGGACCACTCGCCGCGATTGGCGAGCCGGCGCAACCACCGCTTCCGGAGGCGATCGCTCAGCGCCTCCCCCTCGTGGCGGGACAGGAATGCCTCGAGCTTCGACCTCTTGACATGCGGGAAGTCGCTGCGCAGTCGGGCGAGCTCGATGTACGGAAACAGGGGATAGTCTCCGAGGCGGCCGCGCAGCTTGTCCCACGCGCCTTGGCTCCTCGGCGGGGAGCGCTCCGCTTCGACGAACGCCGCACGGACCGCGGGGTCCGCCGTAGCGGGGCAGGTCAGCCCCCAGGCGAGCCTCGGCATTCCCAGGGCCCACAGGGCTGCGAACACGAGCGCGAACAACCCCACCGAGCCACCCAACGAGGCGCGCTGGTGCGGAGTTTCGGAATGGGGGCGCTTCGGGCCGTCCGTGAGCCGCTCAAACTGCAATTGCCCTCGTCCCCCTTCGAGTGCACTCCGTGCCGGGTCGCCTTCCAAAGGCCATGACCACGCGGCACTGCGGGACAGAATGCACTCTCAACGCAGGTTCGTCAAAGGTATCCGGCGCAGGGGCACCACTTCGTCGGCATTTCCCGCCTGGATGTAACTTCCCATATCTCAGTGGTTTGCTGTGGATTCCGGCAAATCAAGGGAATGATGGGAACACACGAGTCGAACGCAGGGACTGCCTCGATGTTCCTTGCGCGACAGTGGGGACAGAGAACCTGTCCGTGGCAGGCTCATCAAGGGAATGACGGAAACCACTTCTCGTCATTCCCTTGATGAGCCGGAATCCACTCATTGAGTTCCCTGCGCGGCAGCGCCGGCAGGTCCCCTGGGCGTGGCCGGCTAACCTGCCGGCGCTCTCCGTGCGGCGGCAACCGCCTCTTCGTCGAGCGAAAACCCGAATCCGGGCCCGGCCGGCAGGGTGAGGTGACCCGCCGCCGGAGCCAGCGAGGGACGGGCCACGATGTCGCGTTCGAGCAACTGCCACATGATCTGGTTGCCGTCATCGAGGTTCGGCAGCGAGATTGCGGCATGGTACGTGGCGCAGGTGGTGATTCCGGTCTCGAAGACACCGTGCATGCAGACCTCGAGTCCGCCTGCCTCTGCGATGGCGGCCGCCTTGCGCAACCCCGAGATCCCGCCCGCCTCGTGCAGCCCGAGCACGATGAGGTCGGCCGCGTTATGGCGACACACCTCGTACACGTCGTTCGGGGTGTAGACGCTCTGGTCCGCACCGATTGCGACCCCCACGGATGACTTCACCTGGGCGAGGGCGGCGAGGCTGCCACTCGGGGTCGGCTGCTCGATGTACTCGGGCTCGAAACGCTCCAGCTTGCGGATCATGCGGATTGCGGTGAGCGGGTCCCAGGCCTCGTTGGCGTCGAGCCGGAGCCGTCGCCCGCCGATCGCCTCGCGTACCGCCGCCACAATCTCGAGGTCGGTCGCTTCTCCACGTCCGACTTTCAGGTAGACGAGGGGGGCGTCCAGCTCCACCGCGCGCGCCGCATCCGCGGCCAGCTCGTCCGCGCTCTCTCCCTGCAGGAAGTAGAAGTACCGGACGCCGGAATGGCGCGCCCCCCCGAGGAGGTCGTGCACCGGGCGTCCCGTGATCCTGCCCGCGAGATCCCACAGCGCCATCTCCAGTCCGGCGAGGACCTGGTTGCCGAAGCGGGGCAGGCTCGCCCCCCAGGCTTCGAAGAAGGAATGGTACGCAGTGGCGCACAGCGCCTCGATGGGGAAGGGATCCCGACCGATGAAGCTGGATGAAAGCCGCCGGACGATGCGCTCCACCGCCTCCGGATCCGGGACGCAGACTCCTTCGCCGATCCCGATGCAGCCCGAGTCGTCCTCAACTTCGATCAAGATGGTGGAGATGTGCTCATTCACCCCCTGCGCCCACACGTAGGGCTGTTTCAGTCGATGATGCAGCCGTGTGGTCCGGATCGCGCTAATCGTCATGTCGCCTCCAATGTGAGTCGTTCGCGCCTCGCTCGGCTGCGCCTGCGATCCCCTATCATGAGCCGCGCTAACCGTTCAATGCCGGGAGGGGCTGGTGCGAAGTGAAGCGAGCACGGAAGTGAAGCGCGCCGCGGTGATCGGCGCCGGCACGATGGGATCGGGGATCGCCAGCCATCTCGCCAACGCGGGAGTGCCGGTGGTGCTGCTCGATATCGTGCCGGAGGGGGCGGAGGATCGCGACGCGGTCGCCAGGAGCGGGGTGGAGCGGGCGAAGCGCGCGGTGCCCCCCGCCTTCGTGCACGAAGATCGTGCGGCGCTCATCGAGACGGGAAACATCGAGGATCACCTGCACCGGGTCGCGGAAGCGGACTGGATCGCGGAAGCGGTGGTCGAACGCCTCGACGTCAAGCAGGCGCTCTACCGTCGCCTGGAAGCGGTCCGAAAGCCGGGTTCGATGGTGTCGTCCAACACTTCGACGATTCCTCTCGCCATGCTCACCGAGGACATGCCCGAGTCCTTCAAGCGGGACTTCTGCATCACCCACTTCTTCAACCCGGTGCGCTACATGCGCCTGCTCGAAGTGGTGGCGGGTCCCTCGACCCGTCAGGAGCTGATCGAGACGCTCTCCCGATTCGGCGACGAGCGCCTCGGCAAGGGCGTGGTTCACTGCCGGGACACCCCCGGCTTTCTCGGCAACCGGGTCGGCGTCTACGCGATCCAGACCGGAATCTCCGAAGCCTGGGCGCTGGGTCTCGGCGTGGAAGAGGCGGACGCAGTAATGGGACGCCCCATGGGGTTCCCCAAGACCGGAATCTTCGCCCTCTACGACCTCATCGGGCTCGACCTGATGCTCGATGTCGTGAAGAGCCTGGTCGGGGCGCTGCCGCCCGGCGACGAGTTCCACCGAGTGGCGAATGGCGTCCCCCTCATCACCGAGCTGGTGGCGCGCGGCTACACCGGCAACAAGGGCCGGGGCGGCTTCTATCGTGAACGCGAAGAGGAGGGCCGGCGCGTGCGCGAGGCGGTGGATCTCGACACCGCCGCATACCGACCCTTGCGACGCATCGATACGAGCGAGCTGGAGGGCCGGGGCATTCGCGCTCTTGTGGAGCGCCCGGACCGGCTGGGACGATTCGCGTGGGGGGTGCTCTCCCGGACGCTTTCGTATGCGGCTTCTCTCGTGCCCGAAGTGTCTCCCGACCTCACCCGAATCGACGAGGCGATGCGCCTGGGGTTCAACTGGACGAAAGGGCCCTTCGAGATGATCGACGAGCTGGGCCCGGGACGCTTTCGCGCGCGGCTCGAGGAAGAGGGCAGGACGGTGCCCGACCTGCTCTTCGTTGCCGGTGATGCACCCCTGTACCGGAACGGTCGCGACGGGCCGCACTACTTCGGCGTCGATGGCGCCTACCACCCGCTGCCGCGCGCTCCCGGAGTGCTGCGGCTCTCGAATCTGACTCGCGGCGCGACGCCGCTCGCGGGCAACGAGGCGGCGAGCCTCTGGGACCTCGGAGACGGTGTCGCCTGCGTCGAGTTCCACACCAAGGCCAATGCGCTCGTTCCGGCTTCCATGGACCTGTTGCGCGAGGCGGCTGCGCTCGCCGCCGAACGCTGCCGTGCCCTGCTGGTGCACACCGATGCGCCGCACTTCTCGATGGGCGTCAACCTCGGCTTCATCCTCGAGGCGGCGCGGGAGGAGAGATGGGACGCGATCGACCGGATGCTCATCGAGTTTCAGGACACCTGCACCACCCTGCGCGATGCGCCGTTGCCGGTCGTGGCGGCGCCGGCCGGCATGGCGCTCGGCGGCGGTTTCGAAGTGGTGATGCACTGCGACGCGGTACAGGCGAACGTCAACTGCACGCTCGGGCTGGTGGAGACCCTGGTCGGGCTGGTTCCGGGCGGAGGCGGCTGCAAGGAGCTGCTGCGGCGATGGACCTCGCCGTCCGGTGCCGACCCCGTCGCGGGTGCGCTGCGGGTCTTCGAGTACATCGGGATGGGCAAGACGGCATCCTCGCCGGACCAGGCGCTTCCGATGCGCTTCCTGCGCGAGCGTGACCGGAGCACGATGAACCGGGACCGCCTGCTCGCGGAGGCCAGGTCCCTCGCCCTCGCGCTCGCTGAAGGGTACGCGCCGTCGGGCGCTCCCGCTATGCGGGCGGTGGGAGAGCCCGGCCGACAGGCGATGCTCGCGTTGCTCGAACGCCTGCGGGCGAAGGGCATCGCCACTGCGCACGACGAGGTCGTGGGGACAGCGCTCGCCAACGTGCTCTGCGGCGGGGACCACGCGGCGGGCGAGGCGCTGGACGAGGCGGAGGTGCACGCGCTCGAGCGCGAGGCTTTCGTGCGCCTTGCCCGCACCGAAGCGACCCGGGCGCGTATCGAGCACCTGCTCGCTACCGGGAGGCCGCTGCGAAACTGAGTGTCGAGGCGGCCTCGCCGCACCACGCCGGCCGGCATCCCACCCGCCGCGGATTCGGACTATGATGGCTCTTTTGGCCGCCTGTACCTCGTTTCCGCCCATCCGTCGCGATTCTGCGGCGGAGGATCGCTGCCAGCGTGCCACCCACCGAAATCAAACCCCGGCCCGAGCCGGGACCGCCCTTGCCCGACTGGCTTGGCCGCTTTCTGTGCCACGTCGGATGGCACGACTACGAGCTGATCGACGCGAGCTTCGGGTTCGCCCCTCGGGAGACGGTGGAACACGTGCGCTGCCGCCGCTGCCGGCGGGTGGCGACTCGCCGCGGGCGGCGCTGAGATCCGCACGATAAGGACTGTGCCAGCCGTCGAGCTTCATCGTTTCGCGTCCGCAGCCGTGAAGCGGTGAAGCTTGCCGGTCAGACCCCGCACTCCACGGTGTGGAAGGTGGCCGCGTCCATCGCTTCCCAGTCCACCCGCAGTCCGAGGCCCGGCCGCTCGGGCGCGTGCACAAGGCCGTCGGGGCCGGGTCGCAGGGTGTCGATCATCGCGAACTCGAAGGGCTCGTAGGGCATCGCCTGCTCGAAGTAGCTGCAATTGTCGACCGAGAGCATGAGGTGCAGGTTGGCGGCGGCCGCGAGGTTGAATCCCCACGCCATGAACTCGCAGTCGAGCCCCGCTGCTTGCGCGATCGCCGCAGCCTTTCTCGCCGGCGCGATGCCCCCCATCATCGTCACATCGGTGCGCGCCGCGCCCCAGGTCCGCGTGCGGATGGCCTCGTGAAAGAAGGAGAGATCCTGAACCCAGTTCCCCGAGGGCAGGACGGGTAAGGCAAGCTCCCGCACGAGGGCGCGGTAGCCCTCCAGGTCATGGTCCGGGAGCGGCGCTTCGAACCAGCGGAATCCCAGGTCGGAGAGCTCGTGACCCGCCCGCATCGCCTCTTCTCGGGTGTAGTTGTTCTCGACGTCGAGCATGAAGTCGATGCCGTCTCCGGGATGCTCGCGGCGCACCGCGCGCGCGAGCGCGAGGTCGCGCGCCGGATCGCACCAGGTGTGGAACTTGATCGCGCGAAACCCGCCGTCCAGGCACTCCGCGACGAAGTCGAGGTAGGCGGGCACGTCGGCGAGAAGGGGCGGACTCGCGTAGGCGGGCAGGCGATCCCGGGCGCCGCCCAGCAGCCGGTAGAGCGGCACTCCCGCCTGCTTCGCCTCGAGATCGAACAACGCGATCTCGACCGCCGCCAGCGCCCCGCCCGGCAGGGGAAACACGCGCGGGCGCATTTCGTGGAGGATCAGCTCGCGCTCCCGCGGGTCCTTGCCGATGAGGATCGGGATGAGATGCCGCATCGCCTCCGCGGTGTAGCGGTCGAAGTCGAACGAGGTGGCGTTCCAGATCGCGCCCACCCCCTCCAGGCCCTCGTCGCTGCGAACCCTCACCAGGATGAGGGTCATGAATTGCTCGGGCAGGTCGTGCGACCAGGTCGGGCGCTCCGCCTGCGGCCCCACGCAGCTCACCTTCACGCTCTCGATGCGGCTCATGTCTTCGAACTCCCGCGGTTCCGGATTGGGTAACATCGCACGCCGGGTCACGAGGGGCCAGCTTCGAAGGAGAGGATGAAGGTGCGCGCCGTGGAGGAGACCGAGAGATGAAGATCGCCGCCGTGGAGGCGCTGCGCCTCTATCCCGTGGCCATCAAGGAGGCGTGGGTCGACGACGAGTACGTGTGGCCGAGCCACCCGCCCGCCTTCCTGGTCAAGGTGACGAGCGAAGGCGGCGAGTTCGGGATCGGCGAAGCCACCAGCCAGCAGTGGTACCTGGGCGAGAGCGCGGAGCAGATCGAGCAGTGCGTGCGCATCTACCACGACGCCCTGCGCGGTGAGGACGCGGGCAACATCGCGTACTGCCACCATCTCATGGAGGCCGCCTTCGGGGGCGGCATGCCGGGGG
>CAYQVB010000103.1:0-9556 GCA_964420925.1 uncultured Ectothiorhodospiraceae bacterium
GCCCGGTAGGTCCGCGTCCAGCACCTCGCACACGCGATCACGGCCTCTTCCGCCGGCCGCGCCTCGATGTCCTCGTCCCTTGCCCCCCTGATCTCCACCCGCGCCCGGGCCGCGTACGCTTGCGCCGCTCCGAGCCATCCCTTCAGCATTGCCGCGAGCCGCGGCGTCTCGACCTCGTCGAGGGCCCGCGCCAGCGCCTGCGGCACCCGCCGTGCGGCGACCGCCACGTCGTAGAGGTCCCGCACCGGTGCCGCAGGCCCGCGTCCGATCAGCTTCCCCGCAAGCACCTGCGCCGTGCTCAGGCACCAGATCTCCTCGCCCTCCACCCGCTCCAGACGCCGCCCCGTCGTCGGGCGCGGCTCGTTCTGGAGCAGATCGATCCTGCCCTCGCCCGTCTCGTGTCCGTAGACGCGCGACCAAGCGTTGCGCCGGTCGGCCAGCAGCGTCCACCCCCTTCGTCCCAACCTCTCGTCGAGGCCCGCGAGCTTCGGCCCGTCCACCATCTCCCACAGCGTCGTCACCGCGTCCGCCCCGATCAGCAGGTCGATGTCGGTCGACTCCCGGTGCCCGTCCCAGCGCATCGCCAGCAGCGTCCCGCCGTGCAGCGACCACCCCCGTCCCCCTTCCCGGGTCCTGAAGACCTCGTCCACGCACTCCAGCACATCCGTCCAGCCCCGTCCTGCAGGCTCGGGGATCTTCATCGTGCCCTTCTCGCCACCGCGTTCAGTGCCCGCACGAGCTCGCCGTCTCCCCGGCGGCACCCCAGTACGTGCATGCACCGCACCAGGTCCTCCATGGTGTACAGGTCCTCCCACCATCCTTCCAGGATCTCCCACTGATCGGCCTCGCGCAGCCACGTTTCGGCCGCGTGTCGCCCGGGTTCGTCCCGCCCGCCGGTCCGGATCCCTTCACTCAGCGCCGCCGCTTCGGGCTTGACGGCGTACCCCGCGCACCGCCGTGCGAACACCCTCGTCGCGACACTCGCGGCCCCCGGCCCCTTCTCCAGCGCATGCACCGCACGCACATCCGCGTCGGCCCTTCCCGCGTACTCCCCGGGCTCCCCCAGAACGTACTCCTCCGGCCTCCCTCTTCTCACCTCGACACCGCCCATCTTTCCGCTCCTCCCCCGCCCCTCTCCGCCTTCTCTCCACCGCGCCGTCGCCTTCTCCCTCTCGACGACCGCCATCGTACACGGCACGACGATCGTCACGGGCAAGCCGGCCGACTTCGAAGCGACCGGGGCGGCACTCGTCGACCCTTGCGCCGAGACGGAATCGGCGGCGATGGAAGATGTGCGGCAGGCGGCCGTGGTCTCCGCGAACGCGGGACGGCAGGATTTCATTCGTCGGTGCTCGCGGTCCCGCCAGCCCGAGACGCTCCCGTAGCGGCCGACGTGCGCACTCCAGCCGGGTTATGCCGAAGCCGGCCAGCAGGAGCCCCTTGTGCGGATTCCTGCCGACCCGGACGAGGGACGCTTCCGCCAGCGCGGGAGCCCGGTCGAGAAGCCGTCCCGGCTCGGCCGTTTCAACAGATCACGGCGAGGTCCGGACGCAGCGCTATCAGAGCATCGATCTTGCGGTGCAACGCCATTGCGCAGTTCCACCTTCACGGTGACAGCTGAAACAGTCCGCCGATTCGTGCCAGCGACAGGGTATGGTAAACGTCAACCGGCGCTACGAGGATAGGGAAAACCCGATCCCCGATCTCGAACCGATAGCCCACGGATTCCGACCTGCCGGCACGATACCTGGCCGGCGACCCGGATCGGTAGGTTGTTTTTCCTATTCTCCGCGCCAGTACGCCGGTGCTCACGACAGCGGACATCGCGAAACGTCGGGAGAAAAGAACCGGAGAGGCGATGACCTCGCAGCGCTGCAAAGCGCTGTAGCATCGGATCACCTGAAGTTGGGAAAAAAAACCTGATTGACGGGCACGGCGTCCCGCCGCGGAACACGACTCACTTCAATTCATACCTGCATGCTCCGAGATGAAGATATCGGTATCGATGGTACCTTTTCGATCGAACTGTTGTTCGAACCGGCGGGCTGGATCGAGGTCGGCAAATCCCTTGTCGGTCACGAGGTACCAATCGTCGTCGAGATGACGTTGAGTGATCTGCGAGGCCCAGAGGATGGATTTGACCCCATCGTCGAATGTGGGTGGAGAGTCCCAGGTGAACCTGGACTGGAGGGATTCCCAGCTCTGACTCTGGCCATTCTCGATCTCGGCGTTCGCGACGGTGAGGAAGTAAGCCCGGCTCATGTCTTGGGCATTGGTCAGGTAACGCCAGATCTTTGCGTCCTCCGGGATGTCGGCGGAGATTTCTTTGGCGCCGAGCGCGGTCCAATCGAGGAACGCTCCACTTTCGGTCTGCTTCCATCCGCGATACGGCTTTCCGGCCGGAACGTAACCTGACACTTTGCCCTCCAGAATCGGAACTGCGGTGCCGAGCTGTTCACTGACCTCGGCTTTGTCATTGACAAGCTCCCAGCGCCCTTCTCCGGGCGGATTGAGCGCGTCGTACTGAAGGATGATTTGGGTAATCGAGGAATGACTGGAGTCCTCGGTTGTGCTTCGTAGCCAATTGCAAAGATCCCCGAGGCGCGGTCCGGATTCGGGAGAGCGCTTGAAGTCGACTTCAACACCATCGACCGGCGTCTCGACCGGGTGGTCTCCCCAGGCACGAACAAAGGTAAGCTTGTTCCCGAGGGAGACGTCGGTGTAGCGTGAACCGGGCTCGCACGCGAGGTTGCGCACTGTCTCGACGTCGTAGCCGTCAAAAGGCCAGACAGCCTTGAGATGATTCGGAGCGATCCAGTAGAGGATGGAGTTGCGGATCTGCTTCAATTTCGAATTGTCGTACTCGCGCGCCTCGATGAAGGCGATTTCCGCGTCTCCGATTTCGAGTTGTGCCCTTGTCTCCGGCTCCTCGCCGAATGATTGGTGTGTGATGAAAAACGCGAGGAGCGCGAACAGGACCGCTGTGCGTGGGCTCGTCATGGCACTGTCCTCCCACGTTAGTTGAGCCAAGTGAGGAGAGTCAACACAAGGTAGGGGAGCAAGAACCCTCCGAGAAAGAGGCGTACAGGACCGTGTTGATGATCGACCGCGGAAGTGATGCCCGCAAAAGAGACTGAGAGCACCACAAGAATGCCGGACGCGTATAGAGGTTCGGCCAGAAGCCCGATGTCTCCCGGCCGTACTTGAAAGGGTCTGAGTTCGTCCGAAAACCAAGCGGGGAAGCGCGTGGAGTAGACGATGCCCTGCGTTGCGAGCATGACGGCGCTTCCGAAAAACGCGCATACGAATCTGCGGGGGAAGCCCCAGTCGACATGACGGCCGCCGAACCAGTGGGCTGTGAGGTGGCGGAGAATGCCGGAGACGGCGTAGCTCACCGGGCCGGGGCGACTCGAGTCGGAGGCTTGGATCGGGGTTGAGGCTTCGTACGCGTGGCCAGCGGGGACTCCGGTTTCGAGAAATTTCAAAAAGGCCGGATCATCGTGAACGAGGGTCGCGATGACGCGCGCGAGTTGATCCGGATCGTTGGGGAGCTCGCGGTGGGCGGTGAGTTCCGGGTGTTCGGCAGGCTTGGTGGACGGCGAGGAAATCGTCTGTGAGCGCAGGTCGTAGCAGAACCGGCGTGCCATGAACCCATGATTAGACGAATCGCAAACGTCGAAGGTAATAGTATTCGCTGGTTCGTTGCACACGACGAGGCGAATCGCGAGCGCGTAGTGGGGCATTGTGTGCCATGCATTCCGAGCCAGGGAAGCCTTTTCGAGAAACGCTCTGAGCGAGCGCTTGGCCCCCGGGGGAACGATGGGCATGTCCTCGGCCGAACGAGTTGGACTCGACGGATCGTTGATGAGGAACTTCCGGATCGCGGTGTTCGGATTGTCGGCCACGGTCCCTGCGCTCGCGCGGTGCGGTGGAAGGTGGATGCCCGAAGGTAATACGCGATTCCGTGAGCCTTGTCCAATAAGAAGCGAGCCTGAAGGGAGGGGTCGAATCCAACGACAGATGAGCCTGTAGCGGGAGCGATTCGGGGATCATCGGAGGATGATCGTAACGCTACAGACCCAACGGGTTCACACCCTGGAGCAGGTGCGGCACGTCGCCGAGGGCAACGAACCGGTGGAGTTCGCTATCGCGATTCTCCAGTGCATGCACCGCGCGCACATCCGCGTCGGCCCTTCTCGCGCACTCCCCGGGCTCCCCCCAGCAGGTATTCCTCCGACATGCGCACTCCGGACGGGTCCGGCGGTGGACGGGTACGGGGCCTGGGATTCCCGTGGAGGAGCGAGGAGGCGGGCCGCGGCACCCGCAGCCCCCGGAGCCCGGCTTGCGCCAGGGCGTGGCAACGCGGACGATCGATCCAAGCTTGTTGCCCGGACCGGCGAGGCCGCGCCTCCAACTGGAGTCCAAGGCACGAGGACCACCCATGGTGACCCCCGGATACCTCGCCTTTCATCCGAACCCCAAGAATCCCGACCACGCGCTCCCTGCGCACGCCTGCGACGCGCACTGCCACGTGTTCGGACCGGCGGCCCGGTTTCCGTTCGCGTCCACGAGCACCTACGTGCCGGTCGACGCGCCGAAGGAGACGCTGTTCCAGCGCCATCGCCATCTCGGGGTCTCGCGCGCGGTCGTCGTGCAGGCGAGCTGCCACGGGACGGACAACACCGCGATGCTGGACGCGCTGCGGGCCGGGGGCGACGACTACCGGGGCGTCGCGGTGGTTGCCGAGGACGTCACCGAGCGGGCCCTCGCCGAGATGCACGACGCCGGCGTGCGCGGCGTGCGCTTCAACTTCGTGAAGAGATTGGGGGGCGGCCAAGCCCCGAGCGTCTACCGGGCGATTCTGGACGCAATCGAACCTCTCGGCTGGCACGTCGTCGTCTACTTCGACGCCGAAGACCTGGAGGCGCTGGCCCCATTCCTGCGCGGTATCGGGGTCCCGGTGGTCATCGACCACATGGGCCGCGTGCCGGTGGAACAGGGCGTCGCGTCGAAGCCTTTCCGTCTGCTGCGCGACCTCTTGGCCGGCGACGAGAAGTTCTGGGTGAAGACAAGCTGCCCGGAGCGGCTGTCGCGCACCGGACCGCCGTACGCGGACGTGGATCCCTTCGCCCGGGCGCTGCTGGAGACCGCGCCCGACCGGGTGCTGTGGGGCACCGATTGGCCGCACCCGAACATGAAGTCCCACATGCCCGATGACGGCGCCCTGGTGGATCGGATCATGACCATCTGCGACACCGCCGACCTTCGCCGGCAGGTGCTGGTGGACAACCCTGCCCGGCTCTACTGGGCGGACTGAGGCATCCGTGCCCGGTCGCCCTCCGCGTCCGGAACAGCTCCCCGGTTCGTCCCCTTGTCCGCCGACGACGTGAATGTTCGATCGCAGGCGTTCGGCGAAGCCCCGGAATCGCCGACCGCGGGGACGCGTTCCGGTCGTGAGGCCGGCCCTTGTTCCGGCGCCGCGGCCGTTTCCCGCCTCCGCGCATCCGGAACGGCTCGACCCGGACGAACGGCTACACTCGACCCGCACCGACCTCGGACCGACAGGAGAAAACGATGCAACCAGTGGCGGTACGCAACATCGAGCGCGCCGACGCCGCGGCCATCGACCGGCTCGGCGAGCTCGGTGTCGCGACGGTGCACGAGGCCCAGGGCCGCACCGGGCTCCTCAAGCCCTATATCCGTCCGATCTACCCTCGCGCGCGGGCGGCGGGCAGCGCCGTCACCATCCTCTCCCAGCCCGGCGACAACTGGATGGTGCACGTGGCCATCGAGCTCTGCCGTCCCGGGGACGTGCTGGTCGTCGCCTGCACCGCGGACAACACCGACGGCATGTTCGGGGACCTGCTCGCGACGTCGGCGAAGTCGCGAGGGGTCCGGGGCCTTGTCACCGACACCGGCGTGCGGGACGTGCGCGACCTGGAGGAGATGGGCTTCCCGGTGTGGGCGCGCGCCGTCTCGGCTCGGGGCACGGTCAAGAGCACGCTCGGCTGCGTGAACGTGCCGGTGGTGTGCGCCGGCCAGCTCGTCAACCCCGGCGATGTGGTGGTGGCCGACGACGACGGGGTGGTCGTCGTGCCGAGGGCCGACGCTTCCCGGGTGCTCGGCGCGGCCGATGAGCGCGTGACGAACGAGGCCGACAAGCGCGAGAAGCTGGCCGCCGGCGTCCTCGGCCTCGACATCTACGGCATGCGGCCGAAGCTCGAAGCGGCGGGTCTCGAGTACGTGGACAGCCTCTCGGACCTGGAGTGAGGACAGTGATCGAAACAAGGTTGCCAACCGCGCCCGGAGGGGAGCCCGTTCTTGCGGGATGCCACGCTCCACGCGTGGCAAGGTCATTCTCGTCAGCGTCCCAGGTGCCGCCTCCATGATCATCGACTGCCACGGCCACTACACCACCGCCCCCGACGCGCTCGGCGCCTACCGCGAGCGCCAGAAGGCGGAGCTCGCCGAGGACCCGCTGCACCGCCACGTCAAGGGCGAGCTCCGCATCACCGACGACCAGATCCGCGAGAGCCTCGAAGGCGCCCAGCTCAGGCTCCAGCGCGAACGCGGCACGGACCTGACCATCTTCTCGCCCCGGGCGAGCTGGATGGGCCACCACATCGGAAACGAGTCCACCAGCGTCGCGTGGACCGAGCACTGCAACGACCTCATCTACCGAATCACGCAGCTCTACCCCCGGAACTTCGCCGGCGTCGCGCAGCTTCCGCAGACGCCCGGGGTGCCGCCCGACGCCTGCATCCGGGAGCTGGAGCGCTGCGTCGAGGAACTCGGCTTCGTCGGCTGCAACCTCAATCCGGACCCGAGCGGCGGCTACTGGACCGACCCTCCGCTCGGAGACCGCTGGTGGTATCCGTTCTACGAGAGGATGGTGGAGCTCGACGTGCCGGCGATGATCCACGTGAGCGCCGCCTGCAACCCCGCCTTCCACACCACGGGCTCGCACTACCTCGGGGCGGACACCACCGCGGTGATGCAGATGATCACCTCCGATCTGTTCAGGGACTTCCCGACCATCCGGTTCATCATCCCCCACGGCGGCGGCGCGGTGCCGTACCACTGGGGCCGGTTCCGGGGGCTCGCGGACATGATGGGCAAGCCGCCCCTGTCCGAGCTGATACTGAACAACGTGTACTTCGACACCTGCGTCTACCACCAGCCCGGGATCGACTTGCTGCTGGACGTGATCCCCGCCGACAACATCCTGTTCGCCTCGGAGATGGTGGGCGCGGTGCGCGGCATCGACCCGGAGACGGGGCACTACTTCGACGACACCAAGCGGTACGTCGACGCTGCCGAGTTGAGCGATACGGACCGGACGAAGATCTTCGAGGACAACGCGCGCCGGGTCTTTTCCCGGCTGCGTGCGTAGCGAGGCTGCGGCTCGGACCGACGAGGCATCCGCGGGACCGCCCTGGGAGCGCGGGCGTCCCGCCCGCCCCGGCCGGAGGCCGGAAATGGACAATCCGCCGAAGGCCCGCGGTCTTTCAAGCGGGCAAGCCTGCCCCCGCATGGGGGAGGCGGGGGATGCCCGCGCTCCCAGGAAAAGCCCCACGGTTGTTCAAGCGGGCGATTGACGGTTCAATTGTCTGCCGAAGGCAGACAGACTCCGCGCTGCTCCCAGGAGTGCCTCGCGAGCAGGTTGAGGGGCAACCGCAACCGCTCGCGCCCGACGGCCGCGATCCACGGACGAACGAAATGAGCAAGGGCATCCCCTGCACCTGGATGCGCGGCGGCACCTCCAAGGGCGTCTACTTCCTCGCGCGCGACCTGCCTGCGGCCGAGGCCGAGCGCGACGCCCTGCTGCTGTCGGTGATGGGCTCGCCCGATCCGCGGCAGATCGACGGCATCGGCGGCGCCGATCCGCTGACGAGCAAGGTGGCGGTGGTGTCCGCATCCAACCGGCCGGACGCCGACATCGACTACCTGTTCCTGCAGGTGTTCGTCGACCGGGCCGTCGTCACCGACCGGCAGAACTGCGGGAACATCCTCTCCGGGGTCGCCCAGTTCGCGGTCGAGAAGGGGCTGGTGCGGGCCGCGGACGGCCGCACCGAGGTCGCGGTGCACATGGTCAACAGCGACCAGGTGGCCGGGGTGACCATCGAGACCCCGGGCGGCGCGGTGACCTACGAGGGGAGCGCGCGGATCGACGGCGTCCCCGGCACCGCGGCGCCGGTGCTGCAGAACTTCCCGCAGGCCGCAGGCTCGACCTGCGGCGCCCTGCGGCCCACCGGCAACGCCGCCGACGCGATCGACGGCGTGGAGGTCACCTGCATCGACAACGGCATGCCGGTGGTGGTGCTGCGGGCCGCGGACATGGACATCTCCGGCTACGAGAGCCGCGAGGACCTCGACACGAACGCGACGTTGAAGGAGCGGCTGGAGTCGATCCGGCTGCGGGCGGGACCACTCATGAACCTGGGCGACGTACAGGACAAGTCGGTACCGAAGATGACCCTCGCCGCCCCGCCCCGCGCCGGCGGCGCCATCGCGACCCGCACCTTCATCCCCCACCGCTGCCACGCTTCCATCGGCGTGCTCGGCGCGGTGAGCGTGGCCACCGCGTGCGTGCTGCCGGGCTCGACCGCTCACGCCCTGGCGCTAGTGCCGGACGGGGAGGAAAAGCTCGTGTCCGTGGAGCACCCTTCGGGCGAGACCAGCGTGATGATGAACGTGTCCGTGGAAGGCGGCGTGCCGCGGGTATCGAAGGCCGCCGTACTGCGCACGGCGCGCAAGCTGTTCGAGGGGCGGGTGTTCCCGCGAGCCGTCCTGTAGTCAGAAGCAGACTCAGGACTTCGTCTCGGTCCATCGCATTCTCCGTTCGTCGAAATGACGGGCCCTCATCGCAGATCCGTCGCGTCGGTCGTCTACCCGCTGGTGATTCAACCCTGGTGATTCAATCAGCCTTCGCCCCCCAGGTACAGCCACGTCTCCACCACCGTGTCCGGATTGAGCGACACGCTGTCGATCCCCTGCTCCATCAGCCAGCGCGCGAGGTCCGGGTGATCGGAAGGCCCCTGGCCGCAGATCCCCACGTACTTGCCCTGCCTGCGGCAGGCGGCGATGGCCCGGTGGAGCAGCGCCTTCACCGCGGGGTCGCGCTCGTCGAAGCGCGAGGCCACCAGCTCCGAGTTCCGGTCCAGGCCGAGCGTCATCTGGGTGAGGTCGTTCGAGCCGATGGAGAAGCCGTCGAAGTGCTCCAGGAACTCCTCGGCGAGAATGGCGTTCGACGGCACCTCGCACATCATCACCATCCTGAGGCCGTTGCGGCCTCGCTCCAGGCCGTTGCGGGCGAGCAGCGCGACGACCTCGCGCGCCTCTTCGAGGGTGCGCACGAACGGGACCATGAGCTCGACGTTGGTAAAGCCCATCTCGTCGCGCACCCGGCGCATGGCGCGGCACTCCAGCTCGAAGCTCGCCCGGAAGTCCTCCGACACGTAGCGCGACGCCCCACGGAACCCGAGCATCGGGTTCGCCTCGCCGGGCTCGTAGAGCTCGCCTCCGACCAGGTTGGCGTACTCGTCGGACTTGAAGT
>CAYQVB010000104.1:0-73343 GCA_964420925.1 uncultured Ectothiorhodospiraceae bacterium
TGGAGCCTGATCGGGCACGCGATCGAGCGGGTACCCGCCGCCGCACCGCCGCTCGCTCGTGATCTCGTAAAGAGCATCGGCCTGCTCGCCATGTATGGCGATTCGGTCGGACTGCGACCCAGCCGAGATCTGCTGCACACCGTCTTCAACGAGAGCGACCCCGACAGCGTGGACGATGCGACCGCTCTGCTGGAACGCAAATCCATCATAGTCTACCGGCGCCACCGCAAGGCTTTTGGGCTGTGGGAAGGTTCCGATATCGATCTGGAGGCGGCCTTCGAGGCGGCACGCGGGCAGCACAGCGGCGAGCCTCTGCACCAGCGCTTGTTACGGGCCGGCCGACCACGGCCGCTGGTGGCTCGGGCGCACTACATTAAGACCGGTACGTTGCGCTTCTTCGAGCCACGCATGGCGACGTGCGCCGCGGATTCGGTGGAGAGCGCTCTCACCGAGTCATCCCGTGCCGACGGATTCGTGCTCTTCCTGGTCGACGCTTCGCTCGACACCACGACCCGCGATGAACGGGCGCGTGCACTCAGCCGTACCCTCAGCACCATGAGGCCGGTGCTGGTAGCGGCACCGCACACCGCCGCGCGGCTCGGCGAGGAGCTGGACGAGCTCGAATGCTGGCAATGGGTGCGAGAGAACCTTCCCGAGCTGGAGGGAGACCCGGTGGCGCGGCAGGAAGTTGTGGCACGCACCGCGGACGCTCGCAGCCGTTTCGAACGTGCCGCGGGCCGCACCCTCGGCCTGCTCGGCCACGTACTCGACCCCGGGGCTTCGGTGTGGTTCTTTCAGGGTGAAAAGTGTTCTCCCGATCCAAAGCATCCGCGCGAGCTGCAGGACCTGCTCTCGAAGATCTGCGATGAGACGTACCAGGAAGCCCCTCCGCTACGCAACGAACTGCTGAACCGCGCAGACCTGTCGAGCGCCGCCGCACGGGCGCGTCGTAACCTGCTGGAGCGCATGGTCTTCGACAGCCACCGCGAACACCTCGGGATCGAAGGCTTCCCGCCCGAGTACGGCATGTACCAGGCCCTGCTCGTCGAGGGCGGATTCCATGGCAAATCCTGCGACGGCGCTTTCCGGCTGCACGCGCCGGCCAGCCGAGGTCGGTCACCCTGGAAGCCGGTGTGGCGAGAAATCGAACGCTTTCTCGCCGGGGCGAGAGAGCGCCAGCGTCCGCTCACCGAGCTGATGGAATCGCTCACCGCTCCCCCCTTCGGGCTCCGGGAAGGACCTCTGCCGGTACTGATAACCGCCGTGCTTCAGATCAAGGGGGAGGAGTTGGCACTCTACGAAGATGGACTCTTCGTCCCGGATGTCGGCATAGAGACCCTGGAGCGACTGGTGCGCCGGCCTCACACCTTTGCGTTGCGGTGCTATCGGCTCAACGCACGTGAGCGCCGGGTGATTGAGGCCCTCGGCGACTTGGCGCGGAAGACGATGCGCTCCGGCAGCGAGCAGTCGAAGGAGCATACCGCCGGCTTGATCGAGATAGTCAGGCAGCTCGTACGCTTGGCCGAAACACTGCCGCCCTACGCGCGGTCCACGCAGCGCCTCTCCACACGCACGCGCGCGGTGCGAGACCTGCTGCGCACCGCAACGGACCCCCGCTCCCTGCTGCTCGAGGACCTGCCGCAGGCATTGAACGTGGGCGTCGATGTCGCCGATGGCCCGTCCCTCCTTGCACGCCGCTTGTGCGAAAGCATACGAGACCTGACGCGCGCCTTCCCCAACCTGCTCGATGCGGTGGAAGAGCAGGTGCGCGAAGCGTTCGGCATGCAGGCGCGGGGCCGAGAAGTGCGAGAGGCATTGCGCCATCGGGCCTTGCCCCTGGTGGAGCACGCCGGTAACCCAAAACTGCGCACATTCCTGCAAGAGGCGGCGCAAGCGCACGGGTCGAGCAGGCACGATTGGCGCGAAGGGCTCGCCCGCGCCGCTCTGGGCGGCAAACCTCCGACTCACTGGCGCGACGAGGACGCAGATGCTTTCGCATCGCAGTTGCGGGTGCTGGCGGCGGAGTGCGACGCTCTGAGCGAGCTGGTCGCCGCGGCGGGTGGCGATGCAGCGGCAACCGTGGCGAGCATCGGTCTGTTGGAGCCCGGGACGAGTGAACGCCGCGCGGTGGTCGCTGTCTCCAGGGAAGAACGGGCGCCCGTAGCGGAACTTATGCGGAAACTGCAACTTGCGGCGAAGCGCAGCGGGCTGGATCCCCGCTCACAGTTGATGGCGCTGGCTCTGGCGGCACGAGACTTGCTGCCGGCAAGCGGCGAAACTTAATCTGCCGAGGTGCAACACGCAGCGGAATGAACGCCACCAGGCCACGTCACGTCGTCATGCTCTCCGGCGGTAAGGACAGCACCGCCCTCGCCCTCTACCTGCGCGATCGGCACCCAGAGCGCCGCTTCGAGTACGTATTCTGCGATACCCACAAAGAGCTGCCGGAGACCTACGAGTACCTGACCCGCATCGAAGCGTACCTGGGCCAGCCCATCGAACGGCTTGCCTCGCACCACGCCGAGCGCGGCTTCGATCACTACCTGAAGCTCTACGGTGACTACCTGCCCTCCCCCAAGCAGCGCTGGTGCACCCGCCTGCTGAAAATTGAACCGTTCGAGCGCCATGTCGGCGACGACCCAACACTTCTCTATGTTGGCTTGCGCGCCGACGAACGGCGCAGCGGGTACATTTCGACCAAGAACAACATCCAGGCGGTCTTTCCGTTCAAGGAAGACGGAATCGACAAGCCAGGAGTCATGCGCATTCTCGAGGAGAGCGGGGTCGGTCTGCCGAGCTACTACGAGTGGCGCTCACGTTCCGGCTGCTACTTCTGCTTCTTCCAGCAAAAGGCCGAGTGGGTACGTCTGCGCGAGCGTCACCCGGAACTCTTCGAACTCGCCAAGGGCTACGAGAAGGTTGAGCAAGGCTACACCTGGATACGGGATGAGAGCTTGACCGATCTCGAACGGACGGAACGTCGTGAACAAATCCTGCGACGGGAACGCGAGCGGCGCGAGCGCCTAGCCGCCCGCAGACGACCACGAAACCTCGCGCAAGCCTTTGGTTTTTCAGAACTGGACGACGACGGGGAGGACGGGTGCCTGGTCTGTCACCTGTGAGCGACCCCGCACTCGAATGGCCCGACTCGCCGGCCGGCACCGCGCGGGACGGTCAGACACCCTTGCCGCAGGTCTACCTCGATTACGCAGCCTCCACTCCCTGCGACCCCGCTGTCGCCGCTCTGATGAGGCGCATCGCGGTCCACGACTTCGCCAATCCTTCCAGTTCCCATCGGGCCGGACAGCGCGCAACCCAGTACATTGAAACGGCGCGCGAACAGGTCGCTGCGGCCATCAACGCCCTGCCGGAGGAAATCGTCTTTACGAGCGGCGCCACCGAGAGCAACAACCTCGCCATCCTGGGCGTTGCCGCCGAGGCCCAAGAACGCGGCAACCCCCGCCGACGCATCGTCACCCTCGGCATCGAGCACCCCTCGGTACTCGGCCCCTGCCAACACCTGAGCAAGCGCGGCTTCCCACTCGCCATCGCCCCTGTGCGCGGCGATGGATTGGTTGACCTCGATGCCCTTGCTGCGACGCTCGGCGATGACACTCTGCTGCTGTCCATCCAGGCTGCCAACAACGAGATCGGCACCATCCAACCCCTCGCCGCCGCAACTCGCATCGCTCATGATCGTGGCGCCTTGGTGCACAGCGACGCGACCCAGGCCCTCGGCAAGATCCCCTTCGACGTTGAATTCCTTGGTCTCGACTTCGCCTCCTTCAGCGCCCACAAGTGCTATGGCCCGAAAGGTGTAGGCGCCTTGTGGGTGTGCGGCAGCCCCGCTCGCTCACCCATTGCTCCCCTCTTCTTTGGAGGTGGGCATGAACGCAACCTGCGCCCCGGGACATCCGACACCTCGGCCATCGCCGGCTTCGGCGAGGCCGCTCGACTCGCTGCCGAACGCCTCTCCGAAGACGCCCGACGAATAGCCACGCTCCGCGATTACTTCGAGGCTCTGGTCCAACGCCAAGTTGAGAACGTAACCCTGAACGGAGCTCTCGACTACCGCCTGCCGGGCTCTAGTTCCCTGACTTTCGAGGGCATCGACGCCGAGGCGCTGATTGCGCGCATCCCCGAACTGGCTCTGTCCACCGCATCCGCCTGCCATTCCGGCACCCCAGAGCCGTCACATGTCCTGCGTGCGATCGGTCTCAGCGCCGAGCGAGCCTATGCCACCTTGCGCGTTGCGCTCGGGCGTACTACCGCCCACGCCGATGTAGAGTATTCCGCATGCCGCGTCGGCGAGAGTGCACGTATGTTGAGAGCGACCGGGGGGGAAGACGATCGTCTTCTCATACCGGCTCGACGCACTGCGGGAGCTGCACCGCCGGATCACGCAGCGATCGGGGAAGGAAACGGCGGCGCTGTTGGTCGGGGAGACGGACAGCGTGGAGCGGGAGCGCGCCATGACCCGCTTTCGCAGCGATGGCACTCAAGCGCTTGCGCTACCCGCATCGAAGCGCACGCAAGGCTCCAGTTGGATCGTTCGTCAGCATCCAGTCTTCCCTTCGCGAGCGGGGATCCGGATAGGTAAGAGCAATGCCCATCGACGCGCCACGCCTCTGGGAGCAGATTCAGCTCGGTGAGGACAGCGAACTGGAGCTTGAGGAGGTTCAGTTTTGTGGCGACCAGGTTTCCACTCCCCGACGTGACAACCTTGCCGATGAGCTTGCCGCCTTCGCGAACGCTGCCGGCGGTCGACTCGTACTGGGAGTATCGGACGACCGAGAGCCGCAATCGCTCGATCCGGTGCAACTGGACGCGCTGGCGAACTTCGTGAGCGAGGTCTGCTCGGACAGCATCAAGCCGCCGCTCGACTTCAGCATCCACCGGGTACCGACACCAGGGCCAGCCCTCGGCGGCGTGTTGCTCGTGGAGATACCGGCAGGTAACACCGTGCACAGCTCACCCGGCGGTTGCTTCCGGCGCCGGGGAGATACGAAGCGCCGGATGCTGCCGCCCGAGATTCGGCGCCTGTTGCAGTCGCGAGGACAGTCAGACACCGCGGACACCGACACCCAGGTGGTCCGCAATACCGGAATCAACACGTTGCGTCCGGAGCATTGGCGGCAATACGCGAGCTCACGCGTTGATGAATCCGCCGATATTGCTCTCTCGAAGCTCAAGTTCCTCAGAAGCGACCGACAGGGGACGCTGCGGGCCACGATCGGGGGTGTGTTGCTCGCCGCCGAGGACCCACGGGAGTGGCTGTCGAATGCATGCATCCAGGCGGTGCGCTACGACGGCGACCGGATGGACGGCAACCGGCAGCTCGACGCCCAGGACATCACCGGCCCGCTGGACCGGCAGATTCGCGATGCGATGCGCTTCGTGATCCGCAATCGGCGGGTCGCGGCCCGGAAGGATCCGGAACGCACCGACGTGCCGCAGGTCAGCGAGCGTGCCGTGTTCGAGGCGATCGTGAACGCGGTGGTTCATCGCAACTACGCAATCCGGGGGTTGCGAATACGCCTGTTCATGTTCGACGGGCGCCTGGAGCTTTACTCCCCCGGAGGGCTGTGCAACTCCATAACGACTGAGGACTTGCGCACCAGCCAGTTCACGCGCAACGAGCTCCTGGCGTCACGGCTCGGGCAGTGTCCGGTCGGTGAGGTACCCGGTGCGGGAGGGCGCCGGTACTTCATCGAACGGCGTGGCGAAGGCATCGCGGTGATCGAGGACGAGACCTTCTCGCTCGCGGGCAGGAAACCCACCTTCGAGTTGATCGGCGAACGGGAGCTGAAGCTCGTCCTGCCCGCGGCGAGCCCTCCCCTCCCCGACGGCATTGCGGCGCGCATCGCGGTCCGGAACAGCCACACGGGCGCACCCCTGCCGGGCGTCCACGTGCTGATGATCTATCCGAACAAGACCTACCGCGAAGCGCGGACCGATCGGTGGAAGCATGGACCAGCGTGGATCAATCGGACAGGCGTGGTGCACAATTCGAGCGGTGGACGTGAGGACTTGATGCCGCCCGTCCGAAATTTGCGGATGGGGGGTGACCTGCGCCGCGGCACGCTCGCCGGGCGCGCGACTGCGGTGAGATGCCTGCCTTCGCGGCTCCCCGCGCAATCCTTAGGTTCGAGCATGAGGTAAAGAGGAGAACAACATGACGACTCGCAGAGAGTTCCTGAAGACTTCCGCCGCAGCGGCGGTGGCGGGCGGCCTCCTGCCGTACGCCGCCCGCGCGCCGGCGGCAATCAAGGACGGCGGCACCTTGACCGTCGCCCTGTTCGCCGATCCGCGCACGTTGGATCCGCACCTCACGGGCAATCTGCAGGGCCGGGCCACGACCCAGGCCATCCACGACACGTTGCTCGACATCGACGCGAACGGCCGGCTGGCCCCGGGGCTGGTCGAATCCTGGGAGTGGAAGGACGAGCGCACCGTGGTGCTCACCACCCGTACGGGGGTCAAGTTTCGCGACGGCACGGACTTCGACGCCGAAGCGGTGCGCTACAACCTGGAGCGGATCCGCAACCCCGACACCGGCTCCATTCGCGGCGGCGAGATCAGTGTGCTCGACACCATCGAGGTGATGGACGCGAAGACGCTCAAGCTCCGCCTGAAGCAGCCTTTCGCCGCGTTCCTGTTTCCGCTGGTCGACGTTGCCGGCTGCGTCGCATCTCCGACCGCGCTCGAGCGGTGGGGTCAGGAGTACGGTCTGCATGCGGCGGGGACCGGCCCGTTCAAGGTCGCCGAGTACCTCAAGGACGCGCACACGATACTGGAGCGCAACGGGGACTACTGGAGTGCGGGCAAGCCGCATCTCGACCGCCTCGTGCTCCGGCCCATCCCGGTCGACAGCACCCGTCTCGCCGAGCTTCGCTCCGGCGGAGTGCAGCTTGCCGAATCGCTGCCGCTGCAGGACATCCCACGGCTGCGGGAGGGCGATGAGATCGTCGTCTCGGAGAAGGTCGGATTTCGCTGGGAATGGTTCGGATTCAACGTGCGCGACGCATACGCCGGGCGCAGCCAGAAGTTGCGTCAGGCATTCCAGTGGGCAATCGACCGCGAAGCGCTGCACCACGTGGCCTACTTCGGGACCGGTTCGATTGGCTACGACGGCATCCTGCCCGGCAGTCCCTTCCATGATCCGGACTACCGGCCCTTCGAGCGCGATCTCGACAAGGCCAAGCGACTGATCGACGAATCCGGTCTGGATCGGCCCATCGAGCTACTCGCGCCGATCACGCCCGATCCGGTCAAGCAGCGCGCCACGCAGATCTTCCAGGCGAACGCGGCCGAGATTGGAGTGACGGTGAACACCGAGGGCATCGACGCGGGCGGTTACTGGGCGGCCATGCGGAAGGGAACGATGCAGCTCGTGCTCGAGGGCTGGTGGGGTTATCGGCCCGATCCGGATCAGTACCTCTACATCATGCTCCATTCGACCGGCCGGCAGGCCAAGCGGATGGGGTACAGCAATCCGAAAATGGACGGGCTGATGGACGCACAGCGTTCGGCCGGGGATCTGGATGAACGGCGCCGCATGTTCCGCGAGATTTCGGACCTGATGAACGAGGACGCAGTGTACGTTCCGTATCACTACGGCTCGGACTTCAAGGGCCTTCTGCCGAACGTGAAGGGCTTCGTTCACGCCCAGGACTCGATCATCAACTACCGGGACCTGTACCTGGAAGTCTGAGCCGCCTGCGACAGCTCGCATACCCTCCCGCCGCGTGCGCGTGATCCCTCCTCCGGGAATCGGGGGAGGGGCCGGGAGGGGACAGGCAACCGGCCCGCTCGAAGTCGAATGCTCTCGGGTACATTCGCGGGCGGGCCGAGCGCTCCGGCGGCGCGCCGGCGCACGAGGACGGCGGGGTGATTCAGTACACGATTCGACGCCTGCTCGCGACGATCCCCGTCCTGTTCCTGACCTCGGTCATCGTCTTCCTGCTGATGCGGCTCCTCCCCAGCGACCCGATCGAGCTGCTGGTCGAGCGCGCGTTCACGGAGGTCCCCGACGAGGTCATCGAGAAGCTGCGCGCCAAGCACGGGCTCGACCGGCCGCTCTACACGCAGTACTTCATCTGGCTCGGCAATCTCCTCACGGGCGAGCTTGGCTGGTCGTATCTGAACAATCAGCCGGTGTGGGACATCATCCGTCCCCGCATCCTGCCCACCGTGCAGATCGGGCTCCTCGGGCTGGGATTCGCAACGGTGGTGGCGATCCCGGTCGGGGTGTTCGCGGCGATGAACCCTCGCTCGTGGAAGGACTGGATCAGCACCGCGGGCGCCCTGATCGGCGCCGCGATGCCGTACTTCCTGACCGGCGGCCTGCTCATCTACGTGGTCGCTCTCCGCCTGCGATGGCTGCCGGCCTCCGGGTATGTGCCGCTGCTCGACGATCCGATCGCGAGCCTACGCAGCTCCATCCTGCCCGCGCTGACTCTCAGCTTCGTTCTCGCCGCGGTCATCATGCGTCAAACCCGGTCGAGCTTCGTCGAGATTCTCCAGCACCCCTATATCCGCACCGCCCGGGCGAAGGGGCTGGCGATGCGCGCGGTCATCGTGGCCCACGCGTTCAAGAACGCGATCCTGCCCGTGGTGACCGTGCTCGGGATCGAGCTCGGCAGCGTGTTCAGCGGCGCGATCATCACCGAGACCATATTCGCGGTACCGGGGATCGGGCGCCTGCTGGTCGATTCCATCCTCGCGCGCGACTACTCCACCATTCAGGCGGTGGTGCTGTTCATCACGTTTGCGGTGGTGGTCGCCAACCTGATCGTGGATCTCGTCTACGGATGGCTGGATCCGCGGATCCACCGATCGTGATCCGCAGGAGGCGACCGGCGTGGCCGAAGTGATCCCCACCGGAGAGATCCCGTCCCGTCTCGCGGGAAGTCCGACGCGCAACGCGCTGCGCCTGCTGTTGCGCCATCGGCTGGCGATGTTCGGAGCGGTGCTGGTGGTGATCGAGGTCGGGCTCGCCGTGCTCGCCCCGTGGATCGCCCCGCACGAACCGAACCGGATGGACTACACGTCGGTGCTTTCCGGACCTACCGCCGAGCACCCCCTCGGCACCGACGAATTCGGGCGGGATCTGCTCAGCCGCACGCTGCACGGGGCCCGCCTCTCGCTCCAGGTCGGGATCGTCGCGGTGCTCATCGCGGTCGCCATCGGGGTGCCCGTCGGGCTCGTCTCGGGCTATCTCGGCGGGATCTTCGACGAGGCGGTGATGCGCGTCGTCGACGCGGTGATGGCCCTCCCGGCATTGGTGCTCGCACTGACCATCGCTGCCGTCCTCGGCCCCGGCATCTGGAACGCGACCGTCGCCATCGCCGTGGTCGCCGCTCCGACCTATACCCGGCTGGTGCGCGGCCAGGTGCTGTCGGTCAAGGAGAACGACTACGTCCTCGCCGCTCAGTGCATCGGCGCGCCGACCTGGGTGATCCTCATGCGCCACGTCCTGCCGAACGCATTCAGCCCCGTCATCGTGCAGGCATCCCTCGGCGTGGGCTTCGCGATCATCCTCGAGGCGAGCTTGAGCTTCATCGGCCTCGGGGCGCAGCCTCCGACCCCGTCGTGGGGCAGCATGGTGCAGGTCGGGTTTCAGTACCTGGAGATTGCCCCGTGGTTCGTCCTCGTGCCCGCGACCGCAATCTTCCTCGCGGTGCTGGGGTTCAACATGCTCGGGGACGGACTTCGCGACACCCTGGACCCGAAGTCTCACGGCTAACCGCAATGTTTCGCCGATTTTCCGCAGCAGGAAATCGGTGAAATTCTGCGGCTCAGGCGCCGCGCCCTCCGGCCCGGGCCGGCTACGACCCGGCCGGCACGCTGCCGGTGTGCAGATGACACGACACGAAGTGCCCGGGCTGGTCCTCGTGCAGCTCCGGCGCCTCGACACGGCAGCGCTCCATCGCCTGCGGGCATCGGGGATGGAAGTGGCAACCGCTCGGAGGCGATATCGGGCTCGGCACGTCGCCTTCCAGGATCAGGCGCTTGCGCCGCGCGGCACCGGGATCGGGGACCGGGACCGCGGACAGGAGCGCTTCGGTGTAGGGATGCAGCGGAGAAGTGAACAGGCGGCGGCGGTCGGTCAGCTCGACGATGCGTCCGAGGTACATCACCGCCACCCGGTGGCTGATGTGCTCCACCACCGCGAGATCGTGCGCAATGAACAGAAACGCCAGGTGGTACTCCTCCTGCAGGTCCATGAGCAGGTTGATGACCTGGGCCTGGATCGACACGTCGAGGGCCGACACGCACTCGTCGCACACGATGAGGCTCGGTCCGAGCACCAGCGCCCGCGCGATTCCGACGCGCTGGCGTTGTCCGCCCGAGAACTGGTGGGGGAAATAGCTCGCCTGTTCCGGGCGCAATCCGACCCGGCCGAAGGCCTGCGCCACCCGCTCGTCGCGCTCCGAGGCGGTGCCGATACCGTGGATCCACAACGGCTCGCGCACGATGGCCCCGGCCGTCATGCGCGGGTTCAGCGAGGAGAAGGGATCCTGGAAGATGAGTTGCATCTCGCGGCGCAAGGGGCGCATGTCCGCCTTGTTCAGGCGCGTGATGTCGCGGCCGCGCAGGCGAATGGTGCCCGCGCTCGGCTCGACGAGCTTGAGCACCGCCTTGCCGGCGGTGGACTTTCCGCAGCCGCTCTCCCCGACGAGACCGAGAGTCTCGCCGGCAGCGATCGAGAACGACACGCCGTCCACCGCGTGCACCTGCCCGACGGTGCGGGCGGCGATGCCCGACCGGACCGGGAAGTACTTGCGCAGCCCCTCGACCTCGAGCAACGCCGGCTCGCTCGCGGAGGGACGCGCGCTCACCCCCCCGCCCTCAGCATGCGGTCCGTGTGCCAGCACGCCGCGTAGTGTCCCGGTCGCTTCTGCTCGAGCTCCGGTCGCGCGTGCCGGCACTCGTCATCGGCGAACGAGCAACGCGGCGCGAACGCGCATCCCGGCGCGACGTCGAGCGGCGAGGGCACGATGCCGACGATCTCCCGCAGGCGCTCGCGGGTGTTGCCGGCCGCGCTGTCGAGGCGCGGAATCGAGTCCAGCAGTCCGGACGTATAGGGATGACACGGTGTCGAGAACAGCTCCCCGACCGCGGCCTCCTCGACCTTGCGCCCGGCGTACATCACCACGACCCGACTCGCGTTCTCGGCGATGATCCCCATGTCGTGGGTGATCAGCACGATCGCGGTGCCGAGCTTCTCCTTGAGCTCGATCATCAGGTCGAGGATCTGCGCCTGGACGGTCACGTCGAGCGCGGTGGTGGGCTCGTCGGCAAGCAGGACCTTCGGGCTGCAAGCAAGGGCCATCGCGATCATCACGCGCTGGTTCATGCCGCCGGAGAGCTGGTGGGGATACTCGTTCGCGCGCCGCTCCGGCTCGGGAATACGCACCAGCCGGAGCACGTCCACGGTGCGCTCCCACGCGTCGCGCCGGGACATGCGCTCGTGGCGAATGAACGCCTCCGATATCTGGCGGCCCACCGTGACCACCGGATTCAGCGACGCCATCGGCTCCTGAAAGATCATCGAGATCTCGCGGCCGCGCACCTGCTGCATCGTCTCTTCGGAGAGCTCCAGGAGGTCCTGGCCCTGGAGGCGCACCGCGCCGCCCGCGATGCGGCCCGCGGGCTCGGGGAGAAGGCGCATGATCGAGAGCGCGGTCACCGTCTTGCCGCACCCGGACTCTCCCACCACCCCGAGCGTCTCCCCTTCTTCGACGGCGTAGGAGACTCCGTGGACGGCGCGCAGGAATCTGTCGCCCGCCCGAAACTCGACGCTGAGATCGGAGACTTCGAGCAAGGCGGTCATCGGACCCTTCGTGAGTGCCGAGGTGGCCGGCAGCATAGTCAAGGCGCACGGGAGCATCAATCGAGCCGCGTGAAGGTGGTCCGGTCGAAGCTGGAATGGAAGGCAGTCAGTTCATACAGTTGACAAGGACGTGAAGCGGATGCGTTTCGCGATCACTCGAGGAGACCTGTCGTGAAGATGGACTTCGCCGTCGGCATGAACCGCAACGAAAGAATGGACGAGATCGGCGAGCACGCGCGAGTGGCGGAGGAAAGCGGATTCAAGTTCGTCACTTACGTGGACCAGCCCTTCATGTCCCGTGACGTGTTCACGTCCATGACGATTGCGGCGCTGAACACCCATCGTATCCACATCGGTCAGGGGGTCCTCGACATGACGACTCACCACCCTCTGGCGGTCGCCGGCGGCACTGCCTCCATAGACGAAGTTTCGGGAGGGCGAGCCTTCGTGGGCATGGGAGCAGGCGGCGCCTTCGGCGAGAAAATGAGGCCTCGGTCCGTGAAGGAGCTTCGCGACGCCGTGGAGTTCATCAGGCGCTTCACTAGCGGTGAAGAGGTGGAGGCAGGCGGCCAGAAGCTGAAGTGCGAGTTCCACCGCAGGCCATTGCCCGTCTACCTGGCCGCCACCGGCCCCAGAACGCTGGAGATGGCCGGCGAGGTGGCGGACGGCGTCATGTTTTCCAGCGCCTTCGGTGCACATCCAGACATGCTCGAGTGGAGGCTGGCGCAGATCGAGAGAGGCGCACTGAAAGCAGGCCGGGATCCATCGAGAATAGACGTGTGGGCGCGGGCCATGATCTACGTGGCCGATTCCGTGGAAGAGGCGCTGCCGGAGGTGGCGGGCTATGTCATGAACAGCGCTCGCGCCACCATGAGAGTGCTACGTCGCGGGAACCCCGAGCTGGTGAAGATCATCCGGCGGATGGAGAAGAAGGCGTCGGGCCTGATAGACGAATGCCAGCGCGTGAGCGATGCGTGGGCTCCGGAGTGGAACGAGCACCGGGATGCCCCGGCGGCAAAGCTCGTCACAAAGCTGACCACGGGCCTCTATCACATGGTAGGCAAGCCGGAGGACATCTGCGAGAAGATTGAAAAGGTCGGGCAGTTGGGCATCAAGACCATGGCCACCGTCACTTACCCCCTCGGTGACAAGAAGGGCATGCTGCGAGAAATAGGGGACAAGGTGATGATCCATTTCAGGAACTAGCGAGGCTGCACCTCATGCCGACAGGGTATGCTCGACGCCTCGTCCTGTCGCAAGCCTCCCGGAGACGGCATGCCCGTCGCAGCCTCGTACCGTCACGCAGAAAGCCGCTCTCGGAAACTTGGCTCAACCGTGAAGATCGGTGCGGCTCATGACGTCCAGGTGGAGCTCCGGAGCGCCGATTCGCGCGGGTTCGTCTTTCGACTTGCCGCGAGCAGTTCAGTTCCGGAAGTTTGGAATGATGGTGTCCGCTATCAGCCTCAGTAGCTGGCTCTTGTCCATCGGGGTATAGAGCATGGTCGATATGTTGGATACGCCCAGCCTGCCCAGCTCCGCTATGCGACTGGTGATCTCGTCAGCGGTGCCGACCAGGCTGAAGAAGTCCAGGCTCCGTTGGCTGACCAACCTGGCCCATTCGTGTTCGTCACCCTTGTGCCGGTTTGCGGCGAACGTGTCGTAGTCCGCCATGAGGGTTTCGCTCATCCCGGGGTCGTTCCGGTCCAGGCGCCGGCGCAGATCCGCGATCGCCGGAGCAGGATTCCGAAAGGCGTTGTGCATGTACTCGAGGCCCGCAAAATGGGGGCTGATGTCGCTCTGCGCGTCCTCCTTGGATTCGCACGGGTAGACGACCCCACGTACACCGATGTCGATGTCGGACAGGCGACGACCGGCCTTCCGGGCGCCCGTTTCGATCAGCTCCAGCCTCCACTTGACATGCTCCGGATGGACGCCGAGAAAGATGATGCCGTCGGCGAGTTCTCCGGCCAGTTGGCAGGCTCGAGGGCCTTCCACCGCCATGTAGATCGGCAGGGGCCTCCTGACCCACTCCGAGCGAATGCGAGCGCCCTTCCACTGCGCCTCTTCGCCGGAGGTGTAGGTCCTGATGAACTGGACGGCGGCGCGAAGCTCCTGGATCGAAGCCGGCTTCATTGACTTGCCGTAGGGTCCGCCGGCGCCCAGGCCGACGTAGGCCCGGCCTCCGGAAAGCTCGTCGACGGTGGCCGTGGCGTTCGCAATGACGGAGGGATGAAAGGTGAGGGGGTCGGTGACGCCCTGGCCGATGTGGATGCGACGCGTGTTCACCGCGGCGACGGCCATCATGACATGGACGTCTCGATTGAAAGCCGGCGTGTCGGGGAAGCTGATCCGGGAGTAGCCGCACTCCTCTGCGGTGCGGGCAAGCTGGGCTGCCTGGTGGATGTCGGTGACTCGGCCGGTGCCCACACTGAAGTTCATGTGCATGTCGAGGCTCCCGGCGGTCGAAGACGAAGGCTGACGAGCAGGCTCTCGAAGGCCCGGTTTCTCCGCGGCGAGACATCCGGTTCCGCTCACGCGGAGCGCAGCGCGTACGGCACCCCCTCCTCCCGCACCCGCGCGCTGTCGTCCCGCCGCCGGTGCACGATCCGGGCGACGGTCTCCGTCTGCTCGTCGCGCGTGAGGGCGGGCCGCACTCCTTCCACCGCCTCGCACAGGTCGCTTGGCGTGAGCCCACCCTGGAGCACCTCCGAGGCGGCGAGCGCGCGCGGCGCATGCCCGGAATGCAAAGCGAGGAATTCCGCCCGCAGCTCCTTCGTGTCCTTGTGTCCGTGCAAGCGCCACAGCTCCCGTACCCCAATCTCGCCATAGCGCTCGATCTTGCCTTCGTCGGCATTCGTGATTTCCACTTCCACCACCAGATCGGGGGCATTGCGCTCGATGAAGGCATCGGCTACCTCGATCCCCTCCATGCGGGCCTCGCGAAAGCGCCGAGCGCGTTCGCCGAAGTAGAACGCGCAGTCGGGCTCCATTCCCGTGCCGGGGGGGTCACCCGGCCCCCGGAGCCGGGTGGAGCGCAGCCCCTTGAACGCACCGGTGAGGACGCTTCCCGCGACTTGCACGATGTCCTCGACCATCCCGGCCAGCTCGTCATGGAGGAGCGAGGGCGCCATCAGGGCGACGAGCCCGCGCACCGAGTCGAGCCAAACCCGGCCGAAGGAGCGGTTCCAGTCGACGGTGGCGAGCGCGGCGATGGTCCCCGGGTCGGCGTACAGCACGTGAACCGTCGAGCCGAGCGGCCCGACGTGCATGGTGGACCGGGGCTGCGTGGTGACGGTGTCGCTCATGGCGGGGATGCCTCCAGAGGCTCGAGTCGCGGCGAACGAGGGCTGCGCTACCCGCGGTCGTCTGCTCGCGTGTAGTCTACCTCCACGCCGACAGCATAGCCGTCAACAACGGCCAGCAGCAGCCGGTGCGCTTCAACCTGAACGAGCCGGTCCGCCTCACCGATTCGGTGGGGGCCAGCGCCACGCGGTGGTTTCGCGAGATGGTGGGCTCATCCTGCGTGTTCGACTACCGCTAAGAGCGTTGATTTTTCTCTCGTCAGCAGAGCGAGGGGCATCTCGTGACCGAACTTCCGGACGGGTCAACCGACGGTTCCTGTGTCAAGGTTTGCTCAGGCGATCCAGGGCTTCACGGGCGGTCACGACAGGAATGCCTTCGACTTCTTCGAGTGCGAGCATGTGTCTCTTGTCACCGGACACAGTCATGTCAGCATGCCCGGCAATTGCTGCGGCCAGAATCGGGTTGTCCTTGGGATCGGGTGACAGATCCACGCTTGGCGTTTCGTCGAGAACGAGGGCGCGCGTGTCGATATTCTCGACGATGGCTGCCGCTTCGCCGGCATCGAGATACTTCTGCAGACGGGGCCGGGCGAGAACTTCGGCTATCTCGGCCATCTGCGCGGTGGACGTCACGAACTCGATCTCGCCACGCAGCCAAGCTTGGTACAGCCTGTCCGGTGGAGTGCCCTTGGTGATGAGGGCGCCGATCAGGATATTGGTGTCAAGAACGACCCGCACGCACAGCGTCCACCTCTTCGTCGATCAGGTCGAGGAGATCCTGTTGGTCATGCCGGGCATTTCGGTCCTTTATCTCTCGCACGCTGAGATCCAACACGCGGCGGCGGGCCGCCTCGTCAACAAATCGGGACAGATCTCCTTTCTTGCCTCCGGTACGTGCAAGAAAGCCGCGGACCGTTCGATCCGTCCTTTCAGAGACAGTGAGATTCCATCGAGCCACAGATCGATTCTTCCAGGCAAAACCTCTCTCGCACTCAGAGTACCGTGTATCGGCTCTTGCCGCCAATTTCTCGAAGGCGCAGGGTGGGGGCGCCACCGCCCCGCTCCCGGAGCGGCATTCAGCCAGCGGCGATGTCGCGGGGTGCGCCCTCACCTGAGAAGCACCATCACCGTCCGCGCATCGACCACCTCGGCTTCCGCTCCGGCGCGAGTCGCGTCCGGAACGAACGGCACACTCATTGCTTCGACTCCCTTCACACCAGGCAGTGCGACACCATACGGAGAATGCCATGACCAGCACCACCTTCAGGCGCGTCGCCAGGGACGATACGGAACGTATCGGTTCGCGTCACCCAAGCGGAATGTCGCTCTCGCCCTTCGACGCCTGATAGATGGTCGAGAGCTCGTCGTAGAGCCCCCTCAAGCGGGCGATCCTCTTCTTCGCTTCTTCGTTCTCGCCGTCCACCAGCTCGTCGATGCCGCGGCTTCTCCAGAACAGATTCTCCCGCACGTACTCGCCGTTCTCGATGCCGAAGACCTCACTCAGGATCCTGAGGTCGTGAGGGATGTTGAAAGCGTCGCGGGTGTCCTCGTAGCCGAAGAGGTAGAAGAAGTTGTCGAAGCCCGCCCAAGTGATCGCGGAAAGGCACAGCGAGCAGGGCTCGTGGGTGGACAGGAAGAGGCAGTCCGCGCTCGGGGGCCGTGTTTGCGCCGGCATCTCGTAGAGCGCGTTCAGGGTGGCGACCTCGCCGTGGAAGAGCGGGTTTTCGGTCTCCCGATTCGTGCCTGCGATGACGAGCGACAGGTTCGACTTGCGGAGGATCGCGGCGCCAAACACCTTGTCGCCCCGCTCCACGCCCGCGCGGGTCAGGGGGACGATGTCGTGCTCGATCACATCGAGGAAGCGGGCAACCAACTCATGGTCCGGATATGGCATGGCGAGACTCCGTTAACGCATGTGCGCAGTGTCGAAACAGAAGCTGCGCGGAAGCGGCTGATCGAGTGGTCCGAAGGCCGCGATCGTTCACCTGAGTAGCTCCATCACCGTCCGGGCATCGACCACCTCGGCCCCCGCTCCAGAGTGCGCCACGTCCGGAACGAATAGCGCGGGCACCGCTTCGACTCCCGTCGCACCCGGCAGGGCGACGCTTTGCCCGGGCACTTCCGCCTTCAAGGCGCCGGCCCCTTCTTTCGCCGACCACTTGGCCTCCCCCACGAGCAAACGCCGGCCGTCGACCGAAAGCGCAACGACATCGTACTCGGGAGCGTTGCCATGCCAGTAGCGCTGGGCGGGCTCGAAAGGGCCGAATCGGGCGAGCGGCAGGTCGGCACGGTGCAGCATCGGCACGGACATGCGGCAAAGCTCCTCCCAGGCGTACGCTTCCAGACTGCTCCGATGCTGGCGCCAGTAGTGCAGCCGGGTCTCGCGCGGCGCCTCCGCCAGGGCCGCCCGGTGCGGCGCGACGACCCGGAACCACAGCCGCAAGAAGGGATCCGCGATCCGATACAGGCTGCGCTTGCCCGATCTCGGGCTGCTCCCGAATGGAGTCTCCCGGCGTACGAGCTGCATCTCGACGAGCGACGCGAGGGGTCTCGACAAGCTGGAGGCGGGCCGCCCGAGCCGGCCCGCAATCTCGCTGACCCGATGCGCGCCAGCCCCAATGGTGTCCAGAAGCGGCCGCAATGCAGTGGCCGGTGGAACCTCTTCGAGCAGCAACCGGTCGGCTTCCGCGTGCAACGGGCCGGCAGGGTCCAGGACCAGCGAATCCACGGCGGAATCGAGATTGCGACCGAATGGTTCCGCGAGCTCCCAGTAGCGCGGCATGCCGCCCCACAGCGCGTACATGGATACCAGCTCGCGTGCCTCGTCGACCGCGAAGACTTCGTTCAGGAATCCCGGCCTCAAGGGGCGCACCGCGAAGGCTTCGCTCGCTCGGCCGTACAAGGGAGCGCCAGCATCGAGTATCGCGCCATGCATCATGTGAAGGCTCGATCCGCTGACGACCACGCAGAGTTGCCGCTCGGGCCGGTCGAGCCAGTTCTGCAGCACGCCGGCCACGCCCGGATCCGAAGCGATCAGATACGGCAGTTCGTCCAGCACGAAGGGACCCCGCCAGCCACTGCGCTCGGCCTCGTTGGCGAGCCGCATCAGGAACGCGTGCCAGTCCGGGTACTCCACGTCGGCGAAGCCAGGGAAGCGTGCGGCAACCGCCGCGGCGAGATAGCGCCGCTGCACCGGCGGGGCGGATTGATCGGCGACCGTGTAGAGGCCCCCGTGGCGTCGCGACCACTCGATGAGCAGGCGTGACTTGCCCACCCGGCGCCGCCCCCAGATGACGGCGAACGCCCCCGGACGGTGAAGCGCGCCATCGAGGCGGCGCATCTCGTCGCTTCGGTCGAGGAACTTCATTCATTGATTATGCACACGAGCATTATGCGAGCAAGCATAATCTTCGCGCGCGGCCATCCAACGCGGCCTCCGGCCGGTAACCGGGGCTCGAGGTGATCTGCGCGATGGTGGGGAATGCAACCGGGACGGTGTCGAGTTCGGCGACGCTCACGTCAGGCCGGCGGCGGGCTGGTGCCCGCCATCCACGCCTCGTTCGCCCCGCTTGTCGGACGTGCCGTCAGGCCGGTTTCCGTTCGCGGTGGATGGCGCCGAGCACCAGGCCAAACAAAGCGAACTGGAACACAAGATAGACCGACTCCATCCAGATGAACGCCGATACTCCCGGCACCTCCTGCTTGACAACGAAGGCCAGCACATGAGAGGTCCAGAAAAAGGCGCCGACGACAAGAGAGAACTTGAGCCCCCGGTGAAGACTGCTTCCCGTCGGCTTCAGCATTGGAAACAGCGTACAGAGCAGAATGCCCTGGAGCACGATGGTGAGCAATCCGACGAGAAAGTTCGGCTCTCCTTCGAAGTAGCCGAACGATTCGTATCTCTCCTTGAAGAGGAGCACATGCCAGACCACCGCCAGCGAAAAGGTACAAACGGTGTAGGCAGCGGCTCCCAGGATCAGCTTCTTCAGGTGCATCCTCATCCCTCTCTGACCGAAAGAAAGGGGAATTGTCACCAAGGACGGTTCGGGTACCAGTCGCGGGGTGCGTCCTCACCTGTGTGGAAGAGCGGGTTTTCGGTTTCCCGGCTCGTGCCCGCGACGACGAGCGACAGGTCCGACTCGTGGAGGAGCGCGGCGCCAAACGCCTTGTCGCCGCGCTCCCCCGCGCTCTGCTCAGCCGCCGGAGGCGTTCTCCAACGCCGGTGCCGGCGCCTCCTCCGCCTCGACCGCTTCGAGCCGGGAGTCGGGAAAGCGGCAGATGAAGGTGCTGCCCGCGTCGAGCTGGCTCCGTACGTCGAGCGTCGCGTCGTGGCGCATCAGCACGTGCTTGACGATCGCGAGCCCGAGCCCGGTGCCGCCCACCTCGCGCGAGCGCGCCTTGTCGACCCGGTAGAAGCGCTCGGTCAAGCGAGGCAGGTGGTGCTCTTCGACGCCGATTCCGGTGTCCTCGACCTCGAGCGCCGCGCCCCCGTCCGAGTACTTCCAGCGCAGCCAGATGTCACCGCCGTCCGGCGTGTACTGGATGGCATTGAAGACCAGGTTGGCGAAAGCGCTGTACAGCTCGTTGTAGTCCCCGAGCAGGCGCACACCGCCTTCCGCCTCGACGTGGATGCGGTGCGTGTTCTCGGAGAGGCCCAGCGCGTCGTTGCGCACGCCTTCGAGCATTTCGGCGATGGGCACCGGGTTCTTCAACGCCTCGCCGGGGGAGTGCTCAATGCGGGAGAGCTTGAGGAGATCCTCCACGATGAGCACCATGCGATGCGCCTGCTGGGACATCTGGGCAAGGGGACGCCGCCAATGCTCCGGCGCCTGCTCGTCGTCGCTGAGCGTCTCCAGGTAGCCGACGACGACGGTGAGCGGGCTGCGCAGCTCGTGCGAGACGTTCGCCACGAAGTCCTTGCGAATCTGCTCCAGGCGGTTGAGCCGGGTGGTGTCGCGGGCCAGCATCAGATGCCGGCGGCCGTAGGGCACGATCCGCACCAGGATGTGGTCGCCGTCGTCGACCGGGGAAGGCATGGCCAGCGGTTCCTCGAAGCGGCCACGCTCGATGTACTCGACAAAGAGCGGATTGCGAATGAGCTTCGAGATCGGCTGGTTGAGGTCCTGGGGATGGCGCAGGCCGAGCAGATCGGTGGCGGCTTCGTTCATCCACACGATCTCACCGTCGATGCGCAGCACCACCGCCGCGTCGGGAAAGGCGTCCGCCGCGTGCTCGAAACGCCTGACGAAGTTGCGCAGGCGGCGCTTGCGCCTGCGGCTCTGCCGGTTGAGGCGTTCCAGGGAGTCGAGCACCGGCACCCACACTCCGCGCGCCTCCGGCCTGGGCCGCTGCTTGCGATGCGCGAGCCACTGCTGCACGAGGTAGAGCTGGCGCAGGTGCCACGCCAGGTAGGCAATCGCTCCCACGAGGAGGGCAATCGCGGGCGAGCCCACCAGGTAGCCCACCGCGAAGAGCACGAGCGCGCCGAGTGCGATGCGCCGCACTTCGGCGAGCCAGGGGCGGGATTGGAGCGTCACCGTCGACTCCCGGGGGTCTCAGCCCGGACGATGCTTCGACCTGAAGAGAGTGGAGTGTGCGCGAAGCGCCTCCCCGGAGGGTAGCACTGCCCCGCACCGGAGACCGAACGCACAGGGTCCGCCTTCACCCGATGCGCTCGGGGTCGTCCGAGGGAAGGGTCGACGAGGCCCGCAAAGCTCGCCCCGGTCATGCAGGCGGTGCGACGCGTGCCGCGGATGCGATCCGGACAAGTCAGGGTTCGCGCGAAAACCGGTACCCAGTGCCGTGCACGGTCTGGATCAGGTGATCGTGTCCATACGGCGTCAACGCCTTTCTGAGCCGGCGGATGTGCACGTCCACCGTGCGCTCTTCCACGTACACGTGGCTCCCCCAGACCCGGTCCAGGAGCTGGCCGCGGGTGAACACCCGCTCCTGGTTGGCCATGAAGAAGTGCAGCATGCGGAACTCGGTAGGCCCTACCTTGAGGGATCGGCCCCGGCTGCTGACGCGATGACTGGTCGGATCGAGGCGTAGTCCATCGACCTCGATCGCGGCATCGGCATCGGCGCCTGCGCTTCGCCGCAGCACCGCCTTTATGCGGGCGAGCAGCTCTCGCACGGAAAAGGGCTTGGATACGTAGTCGTCGATGCCCGCCTCGAAAGCCTGGAGGCGCTCCTGCTCTTCGCAGCGCGCGGTGAGCATGATGATCGGCGTCTCCCGCGTCGCCTCGCTGCGCCGCAGGCGACGGGCGAACTCCACGCCGCCCACTCCAGGCAGCATCCAGTCGAGAAGGATGAGATGTGGCGGTGCGACGCGGATTTCCGCATCCGCCTCGCTCGCATCGCCGGCCAGCGCGGTCGCGAACCCGGCCGAGATCAGGGCCGACTCGACCATCTCCCGGATGGCGGGCTCGTCCTCCACGATCAGGATTCTCTTGCTCACGCGGCCTCACCGGGGCAGACACGGGCCATGCGCTATTGCAACGCACGGATATTACATTCCGGTTACCGGAAGGCGCGTCCCGCACCACGTTTTGCCCCCTCCGCGCGCCGCCGCACCCGGCGCCCCCCAGGTGTCACACGACGGCAACATACTGTCGGCAAGCTTGTCACATTCCGTCGGTATAACCCGTCTCGGGTGTGTCGGCGGACCCTCCGCGAGCGTGGGCTCCGCCGGCCGCCAGCCTCGAAGCATCACCGCCTCATGCCAACCCGACGGAGAAAGCTCCCCATGTGCAAGCCCATTGCCGCGGCGGCCCTCGTTGCCGCCAGTCTTGCCGGCACCGCCGAAGCGCAGAGCGCGCGTGACTACGTCAGCGTCGTCGGCTCCTCCACCGTGTACCCCTTCGCAACCGTGGTGGCCGAGACCTTCGGGAAGTCCACCGAGTTCAAGACCCCCAAGGTCGAGTCCACGGGGTCCGGCGGCGGGCTCAAGCTCTTCTGCGAAGGCATCGGGGTGGAGCATCCCGACATCACGAACGCCTCGCGCCGCATCAAGCACTCCGAGGTCGAGCGCTGCGCCGGCAACGGCGTGCACGACATCCTCGAGGTCAAGGTCGGCTACGACGGCATCGTGCTCGCCAACTCGCGAAAGTCCGGCCGCCTCGAGATCTCCCTGAAGGACCTCTGGCTCGCCCTCGCCGCCGAGGTGCCGGCGGCGACCGGAGACGAGACCCTGGTCGCGAACAGCGCCCGGACCTGGGCGGACGTCAATTCCGACCTTCCCGCCGTGAAGATCGAGGTGCTCGGCCCGCCGCCGACCTCCGGCACCCGAGACGCGTTCGTGGAGCTCGCGATGGAGGGCGGATGCAGGCACTTCGGTTGGATCAAGGCAATCAAGAAAGCGGACAAGAATCGCTACAAGGCGATCTGCCACACCATCCGTGAGGACGGCGCCTTCATCGAGGCGGGCGAGAACGACAACCTGATCGTGCAGAAGCTCGACGCGAACCCGAACGCCTTCGGGGTCTTCGGCTTCAGCTTCCTCGACCAGAACGCCGACAAGCTACGGGGCTCGATCGTCAACGGCGTGGAGCCGGAGTTCGAGAACATCTCCGATGGCTCCTACCCGGTCTCACGCGCCCTCTACCTCTACGTCAAGAAGGCGCACATCGGCAGCGTGCCGGGGATCGAGGAGTTCCTGGCCGAGTTCTCCGCCGAGAAGGCGTGGGGTCCCGACGGCTACCTCGCCGACAAGGGACTCATCCCGATGCCCGATGCGGAGCGCACGCAGTTCCGCAACGACATCATGGGGAAGAAGAGCCTGGCGCTCCACACGGAGTGACCGCACGCAGCGGCTCGCTTTCACGGGGATGGCGATCCGAACGGGCCGCCGTCCTCGCTTTCTTCGCTCTGTTCCCGCCTGATGGCCCATGTCTCCACTGACGATCATCATCGTCGTCCTCGCGCTCACCGCGTTCGCCTTCCACCTCGGCAAGCGCCGCTCCCTCGGCGTGGCCACCCGGGCGGGAAGCGTGCGCAAGCTCCACTCCCTGCCGAGCTACTACGGCACCCTGACCGCGCTGTGGTGCGGGGTGCCCGCTCTCATCGTGCTCGGCCTCTGGGTCAGCTTCGAGAGCAGCATCATCACCTGGCTGGTGGTCGCCGAGCTGCCGCCGGAGCTGCGTGCCCTGCCCGAAGAGCAGCTCGGCCTGCTGCTGAACGACATCCGGAACCTCGTCAGCGGAAACATCGTCGCGGCGGAGGTGGACGCCACGATGACGAGCGCGGCGGAGCGCTACGCGAAGCTGCAGCACATCAGCAGCGCGGCGCTCGCGGTCGTCGCCATCTCCCTCGCGGTGGCCGGCGTGGGCAACGGCTGGCGCCTCATCCGACCGGGGCTCCGCGCCCGCAATCACGTCGAGCGCGCAGTGATGGTCTTCCTCATCGTCAGCTCGCTGGTGGCGATCTTCACCACCATCGGCATCGTGCTCTCGGTGCTCTTCGAGGCCATCCGCTTCTTCGGCCACGTGCCGTTCTCGGCCTTCATGTTCGGGCTGGAGTGGAGCCCGCAGACCGCGATCCGGGAGGACCAGGTCGGCTCCTCGGGGGCCTTCGGCGCGGTGCCTCTTTTCGCCGGCACCCTGCTCATCTCCGCCATCGCGATGGCCATCGCCGCCCCCATCGGTCTCTTCGCCGCCATCTACCTCGCGGAGTACGCGGACCGCCGAGTGCGCGCGGTCGCCAAGCCGCTGCTCGAGATCCTCGCCGGCATCCCCACCGTGGTCTACGGCTTCTTCGCAGCCCTCACCGTGGCGCCCGTCATCCGCGAGACGGGGGAGTCGCTGGGCTTGAGCGTCTCCTCCGAGAGCGCGCTCGCCGCCGGTTTTGTCATGGGGCTGATGCTCATTCCCTTCATCTCGTCGCTCTCCGACGACGTCATCAACGCCGTGCCCCAGTCCCTGCGCGAGGGCTCCTACGGGCTCGGCGCGACGAAGTCCGAGACCATCCGGCAGGTGATCCTGCCCGCGGCCCTGCCGGGCATTGTGGGCGGCCTGCTGCTGGCGGTCTCCCGCGCGATCGGGGAGACGATGATCGTGGTGATGGCGGCGGGGCTGACCGCCAGGCTCACCGCGAATCCGCTGGACTCGGTCTCCACCGTCACCGTCCAGATCGTCACCCTGCTCGTCGGCGACCAGGAGTTCGACAGTCCCAAGACGCTCGCCGCCTTCGCGCTCGGTCTCATGCTCTTCGCGGTGACCCTGTGCCTCAACGTCATCGCCCTGCACGTGGTGAGGAAGTACCGTGAGCAATACGACTGAGAACGCGAAGCGCTCGGTACACCTCACCCCCGCGGTCACCGCCCGGCTCGCCCGGCGCCACGCGGCGGAGCGCCGATTCCGGATCTACGGCATCGTCGCGATCGCACTCGCGCTCGTCTTTCTCGCCACGCTCTTTGTGAGCATCTGCAGCCGCGGCTATACCGCGTTCGCCCAGACTTTCATCCAGCTCGACGTGGACCTCGACCCCGCCGTGCTCGACCTCGGCGACGCACGCGACGCCGGGGCCTTGAGCGCCGCCAACTACCAGGGCGCGGTGAAGCAGTCGGTCCGCGCCCTGTTCCCGGAGGTGAAGAAACGCCGGGACCGGCGCAAGCTCAACCGCATGATCAGCACCGGCGCCGCCTACCAGGTTCGCGAGATGGTGCTCGCGGATCCCGGGCTCGTCGGCACCACGATTGCCGTGTGGGTGCCGGCCGACGACGACATCGACATGCTCATGAAGGGCCACATCGACCGCGACCTGCCCGAAGACGAGCGCCGGGTCGACGACGCTCAGATCTCGTGGGTGGACCGCCTGGTGGAGCTCGGCCGGATCGAAAAACGCTTCAACACGATCTTCTTCACCGCCGGCGACTCGCGCGAGCCGGAGCTCGCAGGCGTCTGGGGAGCGGTGGTCGGCTCCTTCTTCGCGCTGACCGTGACCCTCGCGCTCTCCTTTCCCATCGGGGTTGCCGCCGCACTGTATCTCGAGGAGTTCGCCCCCAAGAACCGCTGGACGGACCTCATCGAGGTCAACATCAGCAACCTCGCCGCGGTGCCCTCGATCGTGTTCGGGCTGCTCGGCCTCGCGGTTTTCCTCAACTTCTTCGGCCTGCCCCGTTCCGCGCCCCTGGTGGGCGGCCTGATCCTGACGCTGATGACCCTACCGACCATCATCATCGCGAGCCGTGCGGCGCTGAAGTCGGTGCCCCCCTCCATCCGGGAAGCCGCGCTCGGCATGGGCGCGTCCAGGATGCAGATGATCTTTCACCACGTGCTGCCGCTCGCCCTGCCCGGCATGCTGACCGGCACCATCATCGGCATGGCGCAGGCCCTGGGCGAATCGGCGCCGCTGCTGATGATCGGCATGGTGGCCTTCATCGTGGACATCCCCGGCGGACCGCTGGAACCGGCCACCGCGATGCCGGTGCAGATATTTCTGTGGGCGGACAGCCCGGAACGGGCCTTCGTCGAGAGAACCTCGGCCGCGATCATGGTGCTGCTGGCCTTCCTGATCGCGATGAACTCCTTCGCGATCTGGCTGCGCAAGAAGTTCGAACGGCGATGGTGAGCCGGCCACGTTCAGGGGACCTGCCCCCGCTTTCGCGCAAGGAACTCCAAGAGTGGATTCCCGCTTGTATGGAAAATCTCCTAACTCGTTGTTTTACGTGGATTCCCGCTCGCGCGGGAACGACGGAAACCACTTCTCGTCATTCCCGCGGAAGCGGGAACCCACCTGAGCCGAGGCGGCAGGGTAACTTCCACTCAAGCGGGGACCATGAATCGAAACCCGCGGCAGATCCGATGCACGAACCTGCGACGCACCACGCCCCAATGTGCCCGCGAGCGCGGACGCATACCCATTGGAATTCGGAGGCAACGACAATGAGCGCCGATGCAAGCGCCGGCATGGCCCTGGGAAGAGAAGTGAACGAGAGCTTTGGACGCGTGCCGGCCGCGCGCCGGCCAAGCGTTCCGAGCGTGGAGGAGGTCGCGACTGAAACGGTGGGCGACATCACCGTGGACCACCCGCGCATGTCCGCCCGCTCGGTCGACGTCTACTACGCCGACAAGCAGGCGATCGTGGACGTGAGCCTCGATATCGGGCAGAACGAGGTGGTGGCGATGATCGGCCCCTCGGGGTGCGGCAAGTCCACTTTCCTCCGCTGCCTCAACCGCATGAACGACATCATCGACGTGTGCCGGGTCACCGGCCGGATCGACCTCGACGGCGAGGACATCTACGACCGCAACGTCGACGTGGTGCAACTGCGAGCCCGGGTCGGCATGGTGTTCCAGAAGCCCAACCCCTTTCCCAAGTCCATTTACGACAACGTCGCCTACGGCCCACGTATTCACGGACTCGCGGCGAACCGCTCCGAACTGGACGACATCGTGCAATCGAGCCTCGAGCGTGCCGGCCTGTGGAGCGAGGTCAAGGACCGCCTGAACGAGATGGGCACCAGCCTTTCCGGCGGCCAGCAGCAGCGGCTGTGCATCGCGCGGGCGATCGCGGTGAGCCCGGAAGTCATCCTGATGGACGAGCCCTGCTCGGCGCTCGACCCGATCGCGACCGCGCGCATCGAGGAGCTCATCGACGAGCTGCGCCGCAACTACACCATCGCCATCGTGACCCACTCGATGCAGCAGGCGGCGCGCGTCTCGCAGCGTACCGCCTACTTCCACCTCGGCAAGCTCATCGAGGTCGGCGAGACCAACCAGATCTTCACCAACCCGAAGCATAACCTCACGGAAGACTACATCACCGGCCGTTTCGGTTGATCCCTTGGCAGTGAAGTGCTGTGCAGAATGACGAAGAACTGTTCGTGACTGGTGGACTCCTGCTCTATCCAAGGGAATGACGAAAAATGCGTAGAACGCCATCCCATGCCATTCCCGCGCGATGCTTGTCCCCATGAAAACGGGAGCGGGAAGCCACGAGTTGGGTTCCGGCTATGCCGGGTTGGGACTCGAGCGGCCGACGAAACGGAAACACGCGCCATGAACCAGCGTCAGAGCGACGAGCACACTTTCAAGCGCTTCGACCAGGAGCTCTCGGACCTCAACGACATCGTGTTCCGCATGGGCGGCCTGGTGGAGGAACAGATCCAGAACGCGATGGAGGTCCTGCGCTACGAGGACGTGGAGGCGGCGCGAAACGTGATCGCCCGCGATCACGTGGTCAATTTCCTCGAAGTCCAGGCCGACGAGCAGGCGATCAACCTGCTCGCGCTCCGGCAGCCGATGGGAAGAGACCTCCGCATGATCATGTCGCTCGGGCGCGTGGTGGGCGATCTCGAGCGCATCGGCGACGAGGCGGAATCGATCGCGCGCATGACCATTCACCTGTACGGCGAATCGGGGACCGCGCCGAGCCACAAGCTGCTGCGCGACACCCATTCGATGTCGCGGCTCGCGGTCGGGATGCTGCGCGACGCGCTCGACTCCCTCGCCCGGCTGGACGTGGACAAGGCGATCGAGACCGCGAAACGCGACGCGGAGCTCGACAACGAATTCCAGGCCGGTCTGCGCCGACTCGCCACCTACATCATGGAGGACGCGCGCAACGTCGGCCATACCATCAACGCGACCTTCATCCTCAAATCCCTGGAACGGATCGGCGATCGCTCCAAGGATATCGCGGAGTGCGTCATCTACCTGGTCAAGGGCAAGGACGTGCGGCACGTGAGCCCGGAATCCCTGGACAAGGACCTCCTGGACAAGACCTGAACCCCCAACCCGGCGTAGCCGGAACCAAGCTCGTGGATTCCCGCTTTCATGGAAAACCCCCTGTTGTTTTGCGTGGATTCCCGCTTCCGCGGGAATGACGAGAAGTAGTTTCCGTCATTCCCGCGCAAGCCTGCCAAGGCCAGGGGACCTGTCTCCGCTGTCGCGCAAGGAACATCGGGGCGGCACGCGCATTCGAGTCGTCTGTTCCCGTCATTCCCTTGATAAGCGGGAATCCACTTCAGTACATGGCGTGCGCTCCGAAGCCAAAGCTTCACTCAGCGTGAGACGGCTCTGTCCGGCCTTCCGGACCTTCTGGCCCTGTCCGGCCAACAGTGTCACACTCTTTGGGCGGGAACCGGAACGGCCGACAGGGACACGGGGCGGTCGGGCGCAGGATCGACGTTCGACACGCCGCATCGACGCAACCCCGGCACGCCACTTGCGGCGTGGCCGAGGCACTTACATGTCGGCACGAACAGGCGGGCAGCCAGTCCGAAGGAGAGGATCATGCGCACCGGATTTTCGCACTCCAGGTTCACTTCCACGTTGAGGGTGTTCGTCGCGGCGTCCGTCATCGCCGCAGCCGCACCGTCCCAGGCCGCAGGCACGCACCCTGTCACCGGGGAGGCGCTGGCCGACAATCAGACCTTCACCTATCGCCTGCTCGACCAGTTCCCGACCGTCGATCCGCAGTTGAACGAGGACACATCGGGCTATCACATCATTCGCGACCTCTTCGAAGGTCTCCTGAGCCAGGATGGGGACGGCAACCTGGTTCCGGGCGTGGCCACCCACTACGCGGCGTCCGACGGCAACACGACCTACACCTTCACCCTGCGGGAGGACGCCAGGTGGTCGAACGGCGATCCGGTGACCGCCCACGACTTCGTGTACGGCTGGCGGCGCGCGGTCGATCCCGCCACCGCTTCGCCCTACGGCTGGTACCTCGAGCTCACCGAGATCGTGAACGCCAAGGCCATCCTTGCCGGAGAAAAGGCTCCCGAGGAGCTGGGCGTAAGCGCGCCCGGCGATCACACGCTGGAGGTGAGGCTGAACACGCCTTTGCCCTATTTCCCGGCGATGACGACCTATGCCACTCTCTTTCCCGCGCACCAAGCGACCATCGAAGCGCACGGAAGCGACTGGACCGATCCCGCGAACATGGTGTCGAACGGCGCCTACACGCTCGAGGAAGTGGTGCTGAACGAGTACCACACGCGCGTGAAGAACCCCATGTACTGGAATGCCGGCGGCGTGATCATCGAGGAGGTGACGGGACTCGTCATCAACGACGACAACCAGGCCCTCACCCGCTACCGCGCCGGAGAGCTCGATCACCTGGAACCCGTGCCCGCCGGACAGTACCCCGCGCTCGAGAAAGAGCTCCCCGACCAGGCCACGAGCGTGCCGCGCCTGTGCTCGTACTACTACGCCATCAATCACACCGACTCAGGGATTCCTGCGCTCCACGACGTGCGCGTTCGCCGAGCGCTGAGCATGGCCATCGACCGCGACGTGATCGTGAACCAGGTGCTGAAAGGTGGGCAGTGGCCAGCATACAACTTCACCCACCGCAAAACCGCCGGCTTCGAAATGCCCGACATCGCCTACGGAAAGCTGAGCCAGGCCGAGCGTGACGCCGAGGCCATGAAGTTGATGGCCGACGCGGGCGTCGAGGACCTGACGCTCAAGCTCATCTACAACACCTCCGAGAGCCACAAGCAGATCGCCACCGTCGTCAGCCAGATGTGGAAGCAGAAGCTCGGCGTCGCGACCGAGCTTGCGAACTTCGAGTGGAAGACCTACATCGGCATTCGCAGCAACCAGGAATTCGACCTCGCCCGATCCGGATGGTGCGGCGACTACAACGAGGCATCGACATTCCTCGATCTGCTCACCACGACCCACGGCGCCAACGACGGCAAGTACTCCAATGATCGGGTCGACGAGCTCATGCGCGCTTCGAAGACGGCGGAGAATCCCAACGAGATTTACACCGAGGTGGAGCAGATCCTCGCCGAGGACATGGCGATCATCCCCATGTACCACTACGCCAACACCTTCCTGCTCTCCGCCGACCTCAAGGGTTGGCCCTACAACAACGTCGAGAACAACTGGTACTCGAAGAATCTCTACCGCGTCGCGAAGTGATCCGGTCGGGGTCGCACTGCGTTCGGATGGGACTTCTATAGCTTCTTGTTTTCCGTGGATTCCCGCTTGCGCGGGAATCCACCCGAGCCGAAGTGGCAGGGGAACTTCCATCCAAGCGGGAATCCATCGGCTTGACCAATCACGGATGCGTGGAAGCGGGAGTTCATTCAAGGTGTTTCTTCCCGGAATGAAGGCTGGTCTTCCACCCTCGAGCGCGTTCTACGAGCACCGCCTTGCGGGGTAGCTGGTGCTCGCCTATCTCGTCAAGCGGCTCGGCATCGCGATACCGACGCTGCTCGTCCTCATCGTCGTCTCCTATGTGCTGATGTACGCCGCGCCGGGCGGTCCCTTCGACACCGAGCGTGCGCTGCCCCCCGAGGTCATGGCGAACCTCGAGCGCAAGTACGGCCTCGACCAGCCGCTGGTCGTGCAGATATTGCGCTACCTGGTCTCGATCGTCACGCACTTCGACTTCGGCCCCTCCTTCCGCTACACGGATCAGAGCGTCAACGACATCATCCGGCAGGGCTTTCCGGTGACCCTGACCTACGGGGCCTGGTCCTTCCTGGTCGCGGTCTTGGTCGGCGTTTCGCTCGGCATCGCGGCCGCCGTCTACCACAACTCGTGGCTCGACTACCTGGCGGTGGGCGTCTCCATCGGCGCGCAGGTGCTGCCGAACTTCGTGATGGCGCCGATTCTCACCCTCGTCTTCACGCTGTGGCTCGGCTGGCTGCCGGGAGGCGGCTGGCAGGGGGGCCAGTGGCCCTACCTCGTTATGCCGGTCATCGCGCTGTCGACCTCGTTCATGGCCTCGATCGCGCGCATCACGCGATCCTCGATGCTGGAAGTGCTGAACGCGGACTTCATCCGCACCGCCCGCGCCAAGGGACTCTCGCGCCGGCGCATCGTGTTCGGCCATGCCCTCAAGCCCACGATGCTGCCGGTGCTTTCCTATCTCGGCCCCGCCTTCGTCGGGATGATCACCGGCTCGGTGGTAATCGACGTGTTCTTCGCCACCGGCGGCATCGGCCAGTTCTTCGTCAACTCGGCGCTCAACCGCGACTACCCGGTGATCATGGGGGTCACCATCCTCGCGGGCGCCCTGACCGTGCTCTTCAACCTGGTGGTCGATCTCCTCTACGCGTGGATCGACCCCCGCATCCGGTACTGAGGCGTGCCGCTCCTCTTCGGACGCCGCGCCCTCCTCGCCCTGTTCGGCGCCGCGCCCGATGCCGCCCCCGGCGGGCGCTCGCTCTGGCAGGGCGCACGCGCGCGCTTCTTCCGCAACCACGCCGCCGTCGCGAGCCTCGCGGTGCTCGTGCTCGTCACGGTGTTCGCCCTCTTCGGCGGGCTCGCCACCTCCTGGTCGAACGAAGAGATCGACTGGTCGATGCTCGGCAGCGTCGCCGAGCAAGGGGCGCCCTCGCTCGCGAACGGCCACTGGTTCGGCGTGGACGAGCTCGGCCGCGACCTCTATGCCCGCACCGTGCAGGGCACCCGGGTATCGCTGATGGTGGGCATCGTGGGCGCCCTGATCTCGGTGGTCGTCGGCACCCTCTACGGCGCCACTGCGGGCTACTTCGGGGGCCGCCTCGACGGCGTAATGATGCGCATCGTGGACGTGCTCATGGCCATCCCCTACATGTTCGTGCTGATCCTGTTCATGGTCGTGTTCGGGCGTTCGATGCTCATGCTCTTCGTGGGGATCGGCCTCATCAGTTGGCTCGACATGGCCCGCATCGCCCGCGGGCAGACCCTCAGCATCAGGAACCGGGAGTTCGTCGAGGCCGCAGTGGCGATCGGCGTGCGGCCGCGCCGAATCATCTTTCGCCACATCATCCCCAACCTGCTCGGCGTGGTCATCGTCTACGCCACGCTGCTCGTGCCCTCGATGATCATCTACGAGAGCTTCATCAGCTTCCTCGGCCTCGGCGTGCAGGAGCCCAACACGAGCTGGGGCGCCCTCATCAACGACGGGGCGAGCCAGATGCAGTACGGCACCCTCTGGCAGCTCCTCTTCCCGCTCTCCTTCTTCGTCGTCACCCTGTTCTCCCTGTTCTTTCTCGGTGACGGGCTGCGCGACGCGCTGGACCCCAAGGAGCGCTGAGCCGTCGTGGCGCTCCTGCGGGTACGGGGATTGAGCGTTCGCTTCGAGACCACCGAGGGCACGGTGAACGCCGTCAACGGCGTCGACCTGAGCATAGAGCCCGGCCAGTCGCTCGCCGTCGTGGGCGAGAGCGGCTCGGGCAAGAGCCAGCTCATGTTCGCGATCATGGGACTGCTGGCCCGCAACGGAAGCGCCACCGGCTCGGTGCACTTCGAGGGCACGGAGCTGCTCGGGCTCGACGAGGCGGCGCTCAACCGAATCCGGTCCCGCGAGATCGCGATGGTCTTCCAGGACCCGATGAGCGCGCTCAATCCCTACCTGCGGATTTCGGACCAGATGTGCGAGGTGCTCACCGTCCACCGGGGCATGAAGCGTCGTGCGGCGCGGGAAGAGGCGATTCGCCTGCTCGAAGCGATGGACCTTCCGGATGCGCGATCCCGCATCGACATGTATCCGCACGAGTTCTCGGGAGGCATGCGCCAGCGGGTGCTGGTCGCGATGGCCCTGCTGGGCCGGCCCCGCCTGCTGATCGCCGACGAGCCGACCACCGCGCTCGACGTCACCGTGCAGTCGCAGATCATGCGCCTGCTCGCCGGGGTACGCACGGACTTCGGCACCGCGATCATCCTCGTCACCCACGACGTGGGCGTCGTCGCGGGAAACTGCGACGAGATGATCGTGCTCTACGGCGGTCGAGTCATGGAGAGCGGCCCGGTCGACGCGTTGTTCGCGAAGCCCCGGCATCCCTATACGCAAGGTCTGCTGGAGGCGGTGCCGCGCCTCGACCGGGACGATGAAAAACTTCCCTCCATCCCGGGCGATCCCCCCGACATGAACCGCCTGCCCTCCGGTTGCCCCTTCGCCCCACGCTGCCCGCGCGTGGAGGAACGCTGTCGCCGCGAAACACCGACACTCGAGCCCGACCCCTCGGGCCGCAGGGTCGCCTGCCATCGCCCGCTGGGATGAGCCGGAGTGAGCGGACCGCTGCTTTCCGTCCGCGACCTCACGGTCTCCTTTTCCGTTCGCCCCAAGGGAGCCCGGCCCTGGTCGCGAGCGCGAGCGCTGCGGGCCGTCGATGGCGTCAGCTTCGACCTCGCGCCGGGCGAGACGCTGGGCATCGTGGGTGAGAGCGGCTCGGGAAAGTCCACCCTCGCCCGCGCCCTCATCGGCACGCTGCCCGCCTCCGGCGGACAGGCGATGTGGCAAGGCGAGGATCTGCTGGCGATGGGGCCTGCGGCCCGCCATCGGCATCGCCGCGATATCCAGATGATCTTCCAGGATCCGCTGGCGGCGCTCGACCCGCGCATGACCGCGGGCGAGATTATTGCCGAGTCGCTCGGCACCCACGAGCCCCGTCTCTCGCGCTCCGAGGTGGCGAGCCGGGTGAGGACCATGCTGGAGTGGGTGGGACTGCGTCCCGAGCACGCGCAGCGCTATCCCCACGAGTTCTCGGGCGGCCAGTGCCAGCGCATCAGCATCGCGCGGGCGCTCGTCGTGCAGCCGCGCCTCGTGGTCTGCGATGAGCCGGTCTCGGCGCTCGACGTCAGCGTGCAGGCCCAGATCATCAACCTGCTCGCGGATCTCAAGCGCGATTTCGGGCTGTCGCTGATCTTCATCGCGCACGACCTGAGCGTGGTGAAGCACATCTCGGACCGGATCATGGTGTTCTACCTCGGCCGCGTGATGGAGTACGCCGCCGCGCGTGACCTCGTCCGCTCCCCCCGCCACCCCTACACCCGCGCCCTGATCTCCGCGGCGCCAATCCCGGATCCTCCGGTGGAACGCCGTCGCCAGGCCGTGGATCTGCAAGGTGAACTGCCTTCACCGCTGGACCCGCCCTCCGGTTGCGTGTTCCGCACCCGCTGCCCGATAGCGCGCCCAGCTTGCGCGGGCGAGCGCCCGGCGCTTCGCCAGTATGCCGATGACCACCTGGCCGCGTGCCCATTCGGGGAGCGCGCTCAGGGGTGAGTCATTCCCTCGATCAGCGGGAATCCACGAGTCACGAACAACTTCCGGTCCTGTCGCACAAGACTTCTCAGATGAGATCCGAGCGCGGGAGCCCGACCTGCAATCGTCGAAACAAGCGCCCCCCTGTCCCGGTACCCACGAGTACACTACGAAGAACTCGTCTTCTGCACGCGGTTCCGCCGGTGTCGAACATCCTCGACCGCCTCCTCTCCTCCCGAGCCTGGCTGCTCGCGGACGGCGCGACCGGCACCAACCTCATCGACATGGGGCTGCGCTCGGGCGACGCCCCGGAGCCGTGGAACGTCGAGCACCCGGAGCGGATCGAGCAACTGCACCGGAGTTTCGTGGCGGCCGGTGCTGACATCATTCTCACCAACAGCTTCGGCGGGAACCGGCACCGCCTCGCGCTGCACGGCAGCCAAGGCCGGGTCGCCGAGCTCAACCTGCGCGCCGCCCAGATCGCCCGGCGGATCGCGGACGAGAGTGATCGTCCCATCGTCGTCGCGGGCTCCATGGGACCCACCGGCGAGCTCTTCGCGCCCCTCGGAAAGCTGACGGTGGACGAGGGCATCGAGGTCTTCGCCGCCCAGGCCCGGGCGCTCGCGGAAGGGGGCGTCGACCTGCTCTGGGTCGAGACCCTGTCGTCGCGCGAGGAGGTGGAGGCGGCGCTCAGCGGGGCGCACGTCACCGGCCTGCCGGTAGTGTGCACGCTGAGCTTCGACACCAACGGCAGCACCATGATGGGCCTTTCCCCTTCCGAGTTCGCCGCACTGTGCCGCACCATGACCCCCGCGCCCCATGCCTTCGGCGCCAACTGCGGTCTCGGACCGGCGGAGACCGTGGTGGGGGTCCTGAACCTCGCCGGCGCCACCCGTGACACCGATGTCATCGTCGCAAAGGGCAACTGCGGGATCCCCGAGTACGTCGACGGCGTGATCGAGTACGGGGGCACACCGGAGCTGATGGCGAAGTACGCCCGGCTCGCCTACGACGCGGGCGCGCGCATCATCGGCGGGTGCTGCGGCACCACCTTCGAGCACCTGCGCGCCATGCACGAGTCGCTATCCGCGCACGCCGGCGGCGCCCGCCCCACCGGAGACGAAGTCGCCGCGACGCTCGGAGAGATCACCCCCGGGGGCCGCGCCCAGCTCGAAGGCAAGCTGCACGCGGACACTGTCGCGGTCGGCCGGCGACGCGGCTCGCGCCGGCGCCGCCGGAAGTGAGCGTACCCGCCGAGCTCACTACCCCCAATTGGAATCAAGGGCGATGTATAGTGCCGATGTATACATCACCGGACAAACAAAATGGTACGCACCCAGATTTACCTCACGGAACACCAGCGCAGCGCGCTCGCCGCAATCGCTGGACGCGCGGGCAGGAAACAAAGCGAGCTGATCCGCGAAGCCGTCGATCGCTACATCGCCCAAACGAGCCGCCGGCATCGCGAGACGCTGCTGCGCGAGGCGGCAGGAGTCTGGAGGGGGCGGACCGACCTCGCCAACTACGGGGAGCTGCGCGCCGAGTGGGACCGATGCTGAACCATGTCGCGGTCAATCCTGCTCGACACTGATGTTCTGATTGATTTTCTGCGTGGCCACGGACCGGCAGTGTCCTACGTGGAAAGCAACGCGGATCGCATCATCCTGTCGTCCATCGTCGTCGCGGAACTGTACGCGGGGGTACGCGGCGGGAAGGATGACCGCGAGCGGACCGTGCTCGAGAACTTCCTGTCGCTGTTTCGTGTCGTTCCCGTCAGTCGCGACATCGCGAAGCTCGGTGGACTCTACAAGCGCGACTACGGCAGGTCGCATGGTGTCGGCATCGCGGACGCCATCTTGGCCGCTACGGCAACATTGGAGGACGCCGAAATGAAAACCCTCAACGTCAGGCACTACCCCATGCTGGAAGACCTCGAACCTGCCTATCGCAAGCGCCAGGACTGAAAGCGCCGCTTGGAGTCCCCGCCTGCGACCCCCTTCCGCTGATCGGCCACAAAAAACCAGGATCGCCGCGACCCTATCGCCGTGACACGCGACGAGTTTCTAAAGACCCTCGACCAGTCCTTCGATCTCTCCCGCAGCGGCCGCCTCGGTCTTCAACTGGCCGATACGGACCAGATTATCGAGCTGCAGTTGCTGCATCTTCCTGCCCCATCAGAACCAAGTGATTCCGGCGAAGCATCCTGGTCAGGAAGCTGCTGTCGACGGCTTTCCTGTCCGCGAATTCCCTCGATGTATACAAGGTGGGATGGATCCTTCGGCTGAGGTCCGCCTCAACGGGAATCAGCGCCGAGTAGAGGTTCTCCAGTGTGAGGTGGTCGGCGACGATGAGCAGATCGATGTCACTGGACACCGTATCGGTGCCGCTCGCCACCGATCCGTAGATCAGCGCCAGGGAGATTCGATCGGCGAGCGGCTCAAGCGCCTCCCGAACCGGTTGATGCACTGCGACCGTCTTGACGACCAACCTGTGCAGCTCCTCGAATACCGGCGATTCAGAGTTGGCCTGGTAGTGCTTCCGTTTTCCGATGAGTGAGACGTTCACGAGTCCGCTCAAGGAAAAGCGCTCGAGTTCGCGTTGTACGGCACCCGATCCGGAACCCGTCAGTCGGATCAGTTCGGTGGCGAAGAAACTCCGGGAGGGCTGTCCGAACAATAGTGCGAGCAGGCGCTGCCGGGTCCTGGTGAAACGAGTTCCTCCGTGAACCCGGCAACGCCGCCGTTCACCGTTCGGGGCCGTAGCGTCGGTTCAGAGCGCGTTCCAGGGCGAATTGGACTTGCGGCTGTAGTCCGCGTCGCCTTCGAGGATGTCCTCCATGACGAGTTCCCAGTTGCGCTCCCCGACGTGAATGCCGTTGGCGACGTCGTTGCCCAGCCAGCGCTCGCGCACGCTCGCGTTCCAGTTGAGGTAGAGCCGGCCATCGCGCACGGTCCAGGCGTCAGCCGGTTCGACCTCGGCGGCGTAACGGCCCTGCGACAGCGCATAGGCGCACCAGCCGCCGAACTCGGGGGCGTAGGTTTCGGGGTCAGAGACGAAGAGGTCGCGGTTGGCGGCCGACGAGAACAGCCAGGTGGCGCCGTCCCATTCGTGCGAGAACTCGGGCATGCCCCTGACCGCACTATCCTCCGTGAAGTAGGCCACCGTGTCCCAGCCGCCGATGGCGATGCCGTCGGGCGTGACGTTGACGGTGGTCTCCATGCCGGCCGCGGCGGCCTGACCCGCCGCCGCGAGCGCCACGCTGGCCGCTACCCAGGCGATGACCAGAAATCTGCGTGCCATGGCAGTTCCCTCCCGTGTCTGTCGCGCAACGCCCGGCGGGACCTCCAAGGCGCCAGCCAGGGCGTCAGCGTCCGGCGCCGATTCTGCTGTTCCGGATCGCCCGGTGCAACGGACTGAGTTCGATGGGGCGGCTCAACGCCGCATCGGCGATCAACATTCGCACCACGTCGAGCTTGGCAGCCATCATCAGCGGCACGAGCGGGTTGGGCCGGAGCTCCACCGCAATGCGCCCGAAGTTGCGGAATGGGCCAGCAACAGCGCTGGTCGAGAGACGCGCGGGGTCGCGCAACATCCGGCCGGAAGTGAAATTGCCGAGGTCTTTCCGGCCGGGCAAGCGGAACGTCGCGGATGCGACCGGCTCGATGGCAGGCAGGACTCCGGTGATTGCCTCATCGAGCCCCCGATCGGGCGAGCGTTCGGAGGACGGAATCGCCCAGCCTGGTATGCAGATCACGCTCAACGGAGGCGGCAGGGGTCGGAGCCGCTGGAGCCATGCCAGCAAGCGTCGTTTGCGCCGCTACGAGAGCAATCGCAAGGCGCTCTCCTTGCTCACCAGCTCGACATCGTCCATGCGTTCAGCGTGGCAGGCTGAACAGAAAGCGAAGGCAGGTGCCCCCGTGGAAGGCCAGCGTGGAGAGACCGCTCACGTACGACCCGGGGGAAAGGCGGTTGGCGACGAGGAAGGGATGCGGTGTCGTCTTGCTCCAGGGCGGCGCCAGTGCATAGAGACTCCGCCGCAATTGATGGATCCGCCCGCTTCGGGTCCAGCGCGAGAGCTGGCGGCACACATCGGCGGAATCGACTGCGCCCGCGAGAAGCAGTCCACTCTCGAACAGCGGCTCGTCGGCCACGCTCGCCCGGACATCCTTGATCCTCACGCGGCGCGGCTCCGGGCCGGCGCGGCGGCAGCGGCCTCGTCCGCGTGACCGCCCGACAGGTAGTCGAGCGCGGCCTGAACCCCACCCCGACGGTGGGGCACACCGGCCACCGCGAGAGCCATCTCGATTCCGGAGAGGGTGCCCGTGAGCATCACTTCGTTGAAGTCGCCGAGGTGGCCGATCCGGAAGACCTTTCCCGCGAGGCGGCTGAGACCGTTGCCGAGCGACAGGTTGTAGTGCTCGAGCGCGGTTGCGCGGAAGGCGTCGGCATCGTGCCCCTCCGGCATCATCGCCGCGGTCAGCGAGGAGCTGTGGGCTTGCGGCTCCCGGCAGAAGACCTCGAGGCCCCAGGCACGGACCGCGAGGCGGGTCGCCTCGGCCAGGCGGTCGTGGCGGGCGAAGACCGCGTCGAGCCCTTCCTCGTTCAGCATCGCGATCGCTTCCGCGAGTCCGAAGAGCAGGTTCGTGGCTGGGGTGTAGGGAAAGAACCCCGAGGCGTTGGCGGCGAGCATCGGCTCCCAGTCCCAGTAGGAGCGCGCGAGGCTCGCGTTCTTCGCAGCCGAGAGGGCCTTGTCGCCGAGCGCGTTGAAGGAGAGGCCCGGGGGCAGCATGAGGCCCTTCTGGGAGCCGGCGATGGTCACGTCCACACCCCATTCGTCGTGGCGGTAGTCCATGGAGGCGAGCGAGGAGATGGTGTCGACGAAGAGCAGCGCGGGGTGGTCTACCCGATCCATGGCGGAGCGCAGCCCGGCAATCGGCGCCCGGACCCCGGTGGAGGTCTCGTTGTGGACCACGCACACCGCCTTGATCGCCCGCGCACGATCGCCGGCGAGGCGTTCGGCCACCGCCTCGACATCGATGCCGCGGCGCCAGTCGCCCGGCACACGCTCGACGACGAGGCCGAGGCGCTCGGCGAGCGCGCACCACAGCAGCGCGAAGTGCCCGGTCTCGAACATCAGCACCCGGTCACCCGGCGAGAGGGTGTTTACCAGGGCCGCCTCCCAGGCGCCGGTGCCCGAAGCCGGGTAGATGACGATCGGTCCCTCGGCCTTGAAGATGCCGTGGAGGCCCTCCAGGATATCGCGCACCATCGCGCCGAAGGCCGGGCCGCGATGGTCGATGGTCGGCCGCTCGATCGCCCGCAGGATGCGGTCCGGCACGTTGGTCGGCCCCGGTATCTGCAGGAAGTGGCGGCCGCTCGGTTCAGGCATGAATCACCTCGTTTCGTGCTGCACCGATCGGGCCTGCGTCACATCCCGGCCCGTGGACCCAGCCGTGCCCCTCCCTTCGGGTCTGATCGAAGCGCGCCATTATGGCAGCATGAAAGCATGGTTGGGGTAAGGACGATATGTCACAGGTCCCGGCTTCCGGGCAGGAGCGTTTCATGCTTGCGTGACTTCTGCTTCCAGCGCGGACGACGCAGTCCAAGATGGATTCCCGCTCACCAGGGGAATGACGAATATGAGGACAGAGTTCTCTTGCGTGGGGATGACGGGAAGCGGCATCCGGAGTGGTCTCCGTCGTTCCCTTGGTGAGCGGGAATCCATTGCCTGTTCTCCAGTTGCCTCAACCCCCACCATCCGGGTCGAATCGTGGCGTGACATGTTCCTGGCTCGCGGGCATCGCCCCGTCGAAGAACCTCCTTGAGCGGACCGGGCATGACGTCATCGCCGAGCCGGCCGGATTTAAGCCATGAGAACCGAATCGGGCAAAAGAGGCAGAGGTGTGCGGGCCAGCGTACCTCCTCTGGCGGCCCAGCTCGAACGGGAAATCGAGGGCACAGTCCATTTCGACGCCTTCACCCGCGGGCGCTACAGCACCGACGCCTCGCACTACCAGATTGTGCCCCTGGGCGTGGTCGTGCCCCGCAACGCCGCCGATGTCCGGCGCGCCATCGAGATCGCCGGCGACGCCGGCGCGCCGGTGCTCCCGCGCGGGGCCGGCACCTCCCAGTGCGGCCAGGCGGTCGGCGCCGGCCTCGTCATCGACACCACCCGGCACCTCGACGGCATCGCCGCCTTCTCGCCGGAGGAGCGGCGCATCACAGTGGAGCCGGGCGTGGTGCTCGACCGCCTCAATGCCTTCCTGCGCCCGCACGGGCTCCACTTCCCGGTGGACGTCTCGACGAGCAGCCGGGCGACGATCGGCGGCATGACCGGCAACAACAGTTGCGGCGCCCGTTCGATCCGCTACGGCACGATGCGCGCGAACGTGCTCTCCATCGACGCTATCCTGGCGAGCGGGACGAGCGCCCGATTCGGCCTCGTGACCCCCAATCTGCTCACCGAAGACACTCCGCTCGGCGGGCTGGCCCGAGACCTCATCGCGCTCGGCCGCGAGAACGCGGCGGAGATTGCCAAGCGCTTCCCCAAGCTCCAGCGCCGGGTCGGCGGCTACAACATCGACGCGCTCGCGACCAACGAGCCGGTCAACCTGAGCCACCTCCTCGTGGGCTCGGAAGGCACGCTTGCCTGCTCCACTGCGATCGAGCTCGCGCTCGCGCCGATTCCGGCCCATCGGGTGCTCGGCGTGTGTCACTTCCCGAGCTTCCGGGCCGCGATGGAGGCGACCCCGCACATCGTCGGCCTGGCGCCCTGCGCGGTGGAGCTGGTCGACCGCACCATGATCGAGCTCTCGCGCGACATCGCGCTGTTCCGCTCGAGCGTCGATCGCTTCGTCCGGGGCGAGCCCGACGCCCTGCTGCTGGTCGAGTTCGCCGGGGAGGACGCGGACGCCCAGCGCCGCGGGCTCCGGCGCCTCGTCGAGCTGATGGCCGACCTCGGCCACGCCGGCGCGGTGGTCGAGGCCATCGATCCGGCGTTTCAGAAAGCCATCTGGGAAGTGCGCAAGGCCGGGCTCAACATCATGATGTCGATGAAGGGCGACGGAAAACCGGTCTCCTTCATCGAGGACTGCGCGGTACCCCTCGAGGACCTGGCCGACTACACCGAGCGCCTCACCCGCGTCTTCCGGCGCCACGGCACCGAAGGCACTTGGTACGCGCACGCCTCGGAAGGCTGCCTGCACGTGCGCCCGATCCTCAACCTCAAGCTCGAGGCGGATGCCCGGAAGATGCGCGCGATCGCGGAGGAAGCCTTCGCGATGGTGCGCGAGTACAAGGGCTCCCACTCCGGAGAGCACGGCGACGGGCTCGTGCGCTCGGAGTTCCACGAGGCGATGTTCGGCAGCGCCTTGGTGCGCGCCTTCGAGCGGGTCAAGGACCTCTTCGACCCCGAGGGGCACTTCAACCCGGGCAAGATCGTGCGCGCGCCGCGCATGGACGAGCGCACCCTGTTCCGCTTTCCGCCCGGCTATGCGCCCCTGCCGCTCGAAACCGCGCTCGACTGGTCGGCCTGGGACGGCTTCGCGGGCGCGGCGGAGATGTGCAACAACAACGGCGCCTGCCGCGAGCTCGCCGCCGGCGTCATGTGCCCCTCCTTCCGGGCGACGCGCGAGGAAAAGGACCTGACCCGCGGCCGGGCCAACACCCTGCGCCTGGCGCTCTCCGGCCAGCTCGGCCCTGACGCCCTCACTTCGGACGCCATGGCGGAAACCATGCGCCTCTGCGTCGGCTGCAAGGCCTGCCGCCGGGAATGCCCGGCGGGGGTCGACATGGCGCGCATGAAGATCGAGGTCCAGCACCACCACGCCCGGCGCCACGGGCTGAGCCTGCACGATCGTCTCGTCTCCCAGCTGCCGCGCTACGCGCCCGTAGCGGCGAGAGTGGCGCCGCTTCTCAACCTGCGCGACCGCCTCCCCGGCGTGGCCGTCTTGAGCGAGCGTCTGACGGGGTTCAGCGCCCGGCGCCCGCTGCCCGCGTGGCGAAGCGATCCCTTCCCGAAGCGGGGACGGGTCGCCGGCCCGCCCGATGGCCCCGAAGTGGTGCTCTTCGCCGACACCTTCAATCGCTGGTTCGAGCGCGAGACGGTGGACGCCGCGCTCGCGGTGCTGGTCGCGGCGGGCTACCGCGTCCACCTGCCGGGCGCGCTCGACGGAAGACGCCCGCTCTGCTGCGGTCGCACCTTCCTCTCGGTCGGTCTGGTCGACGAGGCCCGCCGGGAGGCGCGCCGGGTGCTCGATGCGCTCGCCGGCTTCGTGCGCCGTGGCGTGCCGGTTCTCGGGCTCGAGCCCTCGTGCCTCTTCACCCTGCGCGACGAGTACTTGGGCGTGCTGCCGGGCGAAGAGACGCGGGCGCTCGCGGGCCGGGCCTTGCTGTTCGAGGAGTTCCTGTCTTCAGAGAGCGCGGAGGGCCGGCTGCGCCTGCCCTTGCGCCCGCTGGAGGCACCGCGGGCGCTGGTCCACGGCCACTGCCACCAGAAGGCGTTCGGTGCCTTCGGAGCAACGCTCGAAGTGCTGCGCCTCGTACCGGACCTCTCCGTCGAAGCAGTCGAGTCGAGCTGCTGCGGCATGGCCGGCGCTTTCGGCTACGACGCCGAGACCTACGACGTGTCGATGAAGATGGCGGAGCTATCTCTCCTGCCCGTAGTGCGCAGCGCCCCAGTCGACACCCTCGTCGTCGCCGACGGCACCTCCTGCCGGCAGCAGATCCGCGACGGCACGGGCCGCGACGCGGTGCACGCCGCCCGAGTGCTGCGCCGCGCGCTGCCTTAGGATCAGCGTCGTCCCCGATCTTTCCGCAGGACCTCGGCAACGGGGGGATCGAGCTCTATCGAGGGCAGCTCGACAATCCGGGTAAAACCTCCTCGCGCGTGGGGCAGGACAGCGACTTCTCGATCTCGCGCAGCACGTACTCCGACATGGACATGCCAGCAAGGGCCGCACGGGACTCGAGCCGGCGGTGAACCTCATCGGGGACGTTGCGAATCTGGAGCATGTTGGCCATCCGGGCTCAAGGCAGCCGCGCAATCGAGTTTCGCGCGAAGCGTATCCCGTCCCTAATCGTCGTCGGAGGGCGGTGACCCGCCTCCACTCTCCAGGAAAGCGAAATCCCCGCCCTGCACGTGCGCGCCCGCGGAGTCGGGGTCCTGCGGCGCCTTGGCCATCACGTCTTCCGCCCAGTCCTCCGCGTTGTCCGCGGGGCGATAGCCGAGCCGCTCCGCGTTCGAGTTGTCCCACCAGGTACGGGTGTTGCCCGAGACGCCGTACACGATCTCGTAGTGGAGGTCGGGATGATCGAGCCCAATGCCGACGAGCTGGGCGAGGTCGCGGTGGCTCGTCCAGATGCTCAGGCGCCGCTCGTCGATCGGCTCCGGAAAGGCGTTGCCGATGCGGATTGCCATCACCTCGAGCCCGTACTTGTCGGCGTAGAGGGCGCCGATGGATTCCCCGAAAGCCTTGCTCACTCCGTAGCGGCTGTCCGGGCGCACCGTGACGTCGACCCCGATGGTCTGGCTGCGCGGATAGAAGCCGATCGCGTGCACGCTGCTCGCGTAGATCACGCGCTTCGCACCGGCCTGCCGGGCCGCCTCCATGACGTGGTAGGTGCCGACGATGTTCGCGCTCAGGATGTCCTCCCAGGTCCCCTCGCTCGCGATTCCGCCCATATGGACCACCGCCTCGACGCCATCGACCACGGCGCGCACCGCGTCGAAGTCCGCGAGATCGGCAGCGACGAAGGTCTCCCCTTCGGCGAGATCCTCGATGGGCCGGATGTCGCTCAGCCGCAGCCGATAGCGTCCCTTGAAGTTCTCTCGCAGGCCGGTGCCGATGAGCCCGGACGCGCCGGTGATGAGCACTTCCTTCATGATCTTTCCTCTGCTTTGACGGCGCGCCGGCCGCGGACGAAGCCGGGAATGGTACGGGTATCGCCCTGGCGGCGCACCCACCCCCGGCCCGGCGACAGGTCCGCCGGCCCGCGCTAGACTGCCGCGCCTTCCTGCCGAAGCACGAGACGATCGAGCCATGCACTACGGAGTGGTATTCCCCCAGATCGAGATCGGCGCCGACCCCGCCGGCTGCCGCGACTTCGCCCAGGCCGCCGAGGGGCTCGGCTTCGACGGACTGATGACCTACGACCACGTCCTCGGCGCCGACACTTCGGTGCGGCCGGGCTGGTCCGGCTGGTACCAGCTCGAAGACATGTTCCACGAGCCCTTCGTGCTCTTCGGCCACCTCGCTGCGGTCACCGAGCGCATCCGCTTCGTCACCGGCATCCTGATTCTCCCGCAGCGCCAGACCGCGCTCGTCGCCAAGCAGGCGGCGGAGGTGGACGTGCTGAGCGGAGGGCGGATGACGCTCGGCATCGGGGTGGGATGGAACGACGTCGAGTTCGAGGCCCTCGGGCAGAACTTCCGCGACCGCGGGCGCCGCAGCGAGGAGCAGATCGAGGTCATGCGCCGGCTCTGGACGAAGGAGTCGGTGGACTTCGACGGCAAGTGGCACCGGGTGCCTGCCGCCGGCATCAACCCCCTGCCCGTGCAGCGTCCGATCCCGGTGTGGATCGGCGGGGAAGCGGACCCGGTGCTGCGCCGCGCCGCGCGCATCGGCGAAGGCTGGCTGCCGATGGGCAAGCCCGGGGACAACGCAGCGGCGCTCGAGCGCCTGCGGGGCTATCTGTCGGCGGAGGGACGAGACGACGAGCCCTACGCCATCGTGCCGGTCGTCGATCTGCACGGCCAGGGCTGGGACGACCTCGCCCGAGACGTCGAGGACTGGCGCGCACTCGGCGCCACCCACCTCTACTTCGACGGCATGAAGGTCGGCATCGGAGGCCCGGCCGAGCACATCGCGGCGATAGAGCGATTTCGCAAGCTGCTGTAGGGCAGATCTCCGCGCTCGTTCCCGGTTGCGCCCCGCCGGGACGCGGGCCGCAACCTACATGCGCCGCGGGATGTAGCGGGACAGGAAGGCCGCGCCGAGCATCCAGCTTCCCGCCGCGAAGAACACCGCGGACAACGGGAAGACCGCGAGGAGCATCGCAAAGAGGCCCGGGGCGCCGAGCTGCGCGATGTCCCGGTAGGTGAGGTAGACGCCGGTCATCTCGGCGCGTTCGAAGGGGCGCACCGCCCGCATGAAGGGCACGTTGCCCGCGCCGTCCAGGGCGGTGGCGGCGAGCGCGTTCCACACCAGCAGCGTCAGCGCCACCCAGGGCCAGCCCGCGCACAGCCCCACGAGCATGCTGATTGCCGCGGTGGCCACGAATCCGGAGGTGAGCAGGCGCCGCAGGCCGTAGCGACGGCCGAGTCGACCCCACCACGTGACGCTCAGGACCCAGGCCGTGCCGATGGAAACCGTCGCCGCGCCCGCGAGCTCCCCGAGACCCGAGACCTTGGCGTAGATCGGGGTGTAGATGACGAAGGTCATCCACCAGGAGGCGCGAGCGGCCGCCAGGACCCAGGCGAGGCGCATGCGCGGCTGGACGGTGAAGCGGCGCACATGGCGCAAGGGATTGACGGGGCGGGTGGAGTCCTGCCGGAGCGCCACCGCATGCAGGCCCAGCCAGCGGAAGTAGAGAACGGAGAGGAGCGCGGCCGCGCCTGCGAGGGCGAAGGGCAAGGTCGGGGAGACGCGGGTCTGGAGATACACGCCGAGCCAGGGACCGAGCGCGAACGCGAACACCGTGTAGAGGATGCGCAGCGGCTCGAAGCGCATGAGCTCGCGCCGCGGGGTCACTTCCAGGATGTAGGCGCTCAGGGGTACGTCCATCGCCGCGCTGGAAATGAAGTGGATCACGAGGCCGGCGGCGAAGAGCAAGGGCGTGCCGCTCCCGAGCAGCACGATGGAGACGAGCATCCCCAGCGTGCCGAGGTAGAAGGTGATCCCGGCTCCGAGACGATGGAGCAGCACCGGCACCGAGACGGTGGTCGCGACCCCGACCCCGGCTGCAGCAAAGTAAAGCACGCTCACCGCCTGGGCGTCGCCGAGCAGCGTGTGCGCCTCGAGCGGGAGCACCGAGATCAGCACGGCCCGGCTGAAGGTGGCGAAAAAGAAGAGGCCGGCGAAGGCGATCGGCCAGCGCACGGACCAGTCGATCCGGCCGAGCCGGATCGACATCCTGCTTTCGTAGCGCCTCACCGGACTTTCCGCGGGCGGTGCCGTGCGCTCAACCGGCTTCGGGGCAGGCGATCACCTTCGGGCCCGTACCACTTCTCAACGGGCCACTATCCAGGAGGGCGCGCCCGGGCGAACACTTCGTTCACGCGTCGTGCAATCACGGGCGCTTCGTCGTCCTTCAGGCAAAGCGCCCGCATCACCACCTTTCCCTCGTCCACGAAGGAGGGATCGACGTGAACGGCAGGCGAGCCGTCCTGGAGCGCAATCACGAGATTGAAGGCGGAAGGGTCTCCGGGATGTGAAGGGAGCGTGAGCACGAGGCAGGGCTCTTCCCCGTTCGCGCTCTCCTCGATGCGCACCCCGCGTCCGATACCGGCATCGAGACGCGATGCTATGGCCTCGAGCCGTCTGAGGCATCGCCGGTTGCGTTCCCCGATGTCCTCCCCCACGAAGAGTCCGAGCGCGGTGAGGAGCGCCACGATCTGCTCCTTGCCCACCTTGGAGGAGCGGCCGATACCGTGCTGGGGGAGGCCACGGAGGTTCAGGCCGGCGAAGAGCGCGGGCGGCGGGCGCCACTGCTCGAAGAAGAGATCCTGGTCGAGGTTCTGCAGCAGCGCCGAGGCGACGAGGTCGCGCCGCCCGCACAGGATGCCGCTCCCCTGCGGTCCGAGGATCGCCTTGCCGCCGCTGATGGAGACGAGATCGGCGCCCTCCTCCAGGAAGCGGCGGAGGTTCCGGGTGGGCGGAAGCTGGGACGCGGCGTCGACGAGCACCGGCACCCCTTTCGCGTGCGCGACCTCCGCCACCGCGCGAAGGGTGGGCCGCGAGCTCGGCTGGGCCACGTAGAATACGCAGGCGGTGCGCTCCCCGATCGCGTCGTCGATCTCCCAGGCCTCCGCGTCGCGCACCCCGGCCCCGCTGTAGCGGTCCGGGAGGCCCACCTCGACGAGGCGCGCGCCCGCCGCGCGCACCGCGTGGTCGTAGAAGTTGCGCTGGCTGCGCACCACCACCGCCTCGTCGCGCATTCCCGTGGTGTCGGGGAGCCGGTTCATGCGGGCGGGATCCAATCCCGCGAGGCACGCGGCAGTGCCGAGCAGCAGCCCCGCCGAGGCGCCCGCAGTCACCATGCCGGCTTCCGCGCCGGTGGCCTCCGCGATGATCTCGCTCGCCCGGCCCTGGAGCTCCGCCATGTCGACGCAGTGCTGGGTGGCCTCCTGCATCGCGGTCGCGATCTCGGGCGGCATCGGCGCCCCGCTCACCCGCGTCGCGGTGCCCTTCGCGTTGATGATCGTCGGCACTCCGAGCCGTTCGTAGACGTTCGACATGCTCTACCTCGTATGCGAGTGGAGACCTGCTTGGAGCGCGTCCGCCGCGGGCACGTTCGCGGCAAGTCTATATCGCTTTGTGCCCGCGGGGAGCGCTCGGGACACTCGCATCCTGGTCAGCAACGCCGTACCGTCTGCGCGTAATCATCAAGCAAGATAAGTGGTTCCACGCGTAGCTCATCGCATCCGGGACGGTCCATCAGGGCCAACGTCGAAGCGATGGGATGGACGGCCGGCGAAGCGGCGAAGCGCTTGGGCGTCTCACGCAGCGCACTCTCGAACCTGTTGGATGGGCACGCGGGCATATCGACGGATATGGCGCTCGCCCCCGAACGCATCGGGTTGGGCGGATGCCGAGTTCTGAATGCGACGGCAAGGATTGTACGACTTGGTACGGGCACGACGACGCGCGGAAAAAACGGCACCGGCGGAGGCGACGACTTGATGCGCGGGCAAGGGGCTTTGCACACGCCGATTCACCCTCGCACCAGTGCGGGACGATAGCTCCAATCCGTTGCAGTTGAACCCGGAGGGTGCGGCCGGTATCGTTGCGCGCTTCGCGCTGGCTACGTAGCTCAGTTGGTTAGAGCACGGCACTCATAATGCCGGGGTCGGTGGTTCAAGTCCACCCGTAGCCACCAGCCAATTTTCGCCTAGCCTTCTGATTCAGAAGACTTTTTTCGGGCGAGTCCGACGGGTGCCGAAACGGCTTCCCCACCAGTTTCCCAACACGCGTGGCGCGACGCAACGGCGTCCTATGGCACTTTCCTGAACGAATTTCCGGAAAAGCTCCCGGTACCACCGCATACGTGAGCGACGGCCGCTCGCCGTCTGAGCCTCCGTGCTCCGCAATCTGGAAATCATGGATTGCGAATACGACACTTTTTTCAACCCAGTGCCATCGGGCGAGGTTGGCGGCACTCATTTGGCGAGCTTGCGCAGTACCTCCCGGTCTTCGTGCATGATCCGTTCCGCCGCTGGCATCTGGCGTGCCACGGCGTCATCGCAGCGTGTGAGCCGGTATGCGCCGTCCGGCGCCTTCGTCAGACTGAGTGTGTCGCCCTGGCTCACCTCGAGTCGCGCCATGTCCTCCGCGGTCAACGTGGCAGTGGACGACGCACCGGCCGCGGTTACTTTGAGCGTCAGCATCTCCTTCTCCTCATCAGAGTGACGTGCAGTATATTCAGGTGAAGCGGCGGTTGATGGTGTCCGGCGGCACCTCGACCTCTCCCTGGGCCGTCAACGCCGGGAGGCGGAGCAGCCGCTCCCTGGAGTCGGACAGATTGGCGGCAGCATCGCCGGAGCTAGATTTCGCACCGGGGAAGCAATCTCTGGAGGGACCGTTGGCGAACGGGAGTTGCCCCGCCTATGCGGAGCTTTGCAGAGGCGTAGCTCCACTCCGGCCCCGACCCTGCCGCAAACGCCCCCGGCACCACCTCCACCGGTACGAATAATGGCCGGGGCTCCGGTGCAGCCTCCGCACCCAACCTCGGGTCACGACGCCAACTGAACACCAGGTTCGTGTTCACCTCGCATCGGCGCGCGACCTCCGCCACCGTCACGCCCGGTATCCGCGTCTGCGCCACAATCTGGCGCTTCTCCTCTTCCGTCCACCGTCGCCGGCTCCCTCGTCCTCCTCCCATCGAGCTCCGCCCTCACCTTCCACTTGTCGATGATGAGGATCCACCTCCTCATCGACCCTCAACCCTGCAACGCTCGACTCTCCTCGAACAAGGGCGGGAATCCCGGACACTTACGAGCAGGGCCCCAGGCACCCGCAGCACCGATGTAAGGGCGCCGCAGCGCAGCACGCCGTGCCGGAGCCCGTGCTCGAACTCGTGCGAAACCTCGCAGGCGAGACCGCCCCCGGCACCGGCGATCGTCTCCCCTTTCCTTAGCGCCCCACCAGCGACTTCAACGGAGTCACGGCGCAGACGGACCATCCGAGGCATCTGTCCCATTCCGGAGGGCCCAAGGCCGGAGTGCGCTCTCTCGCACGCAGCAAGCCCTTCGACCCGTTCATTGCGCCTCCTGAGCGCGAGAGAGCGCGCCCCGACCCAGCAGGGCTCACATACCCCACGAACTGTGCGAGAAGACTCACGTACCTGGTGAGCGGATAACAATAGGGGGACGCAACGGGTACGGTAAGTGACTGACGCACTGCAGCGAAGGGCTCACGTACCCCGCGAAGGAGTGATCAGGAATCGGGCGAATCACCATTCTCGCATAACCTTCTGATCCAGGGGAATTTCTTCGGGCGCGTCCGACCACTGCAGAAACGGCTTCCCCACCAATTTCCCCGCCACGCCCGGCGCATCGCGACGCTGTCCTACGGCACTTTCCTGAACGAATCCCCAGGAAAGTTTCCGGAGCCGCCACATGCCTGAACGAGGGCCGCGCGCACCGCCCGCTCGCCAACGTCGTGCATGCATGCCTCGAGTGGACAGCAGAGTGCGACAAGTGCAGTCAGTCCTCCCTCTCGGTCCTTCACGCCGGCGTCGAGCAGTGCGACGACGGCAGAGTAGTGCTGTTGGATGGAGGAGTGTTTTTCGCCGTCGCCGCGTGAGTACCTGGATGGGTTGCTGGATATCCTGATCAACGCGCATGCCGGGGTAGTTGACGGTGTGCTGGTCGCCTGGGGCTACAGACTCCATGAGTGCCTCGACGCGCAGGGACGCATCACCATAGTGGTGGAGACGGGCGGGCCGTGCGCCGCGACGCACACCCGCGAACTCGGGGAATCCGGGTATGCGGCTACTGGAGCGGTGGGGACGGCTGATCGCAGATCCGCCGAGACATCGCAATTCGCGGAAAAGCGCCAGCGGAGTTGCAGGAACTCAACCTCTTCGGATCTTCCCGGGACCATCGCCGACGCTTGCCCGGAACGGCACGCCCAAGGATTCCCGAGCGCCGCGCGTCTTATGGATTGGACATCGGACACGGACCGATGATGTGTCGGTATGAGTGACCAATTCGACGGGGCGCTCGCCGCGCGGGCCGCCGCGGGCGACCGCGGCGCGTTTGCCGCGTTGCTCGAGCGCCACTACGGCCGGATCTACCGGCTGGGCGCGCGCGTGCTCGACGATGTCGACGAGGCGGCCGATCTCGCGCAGGACGTGTGCGTCGCGCTGCCCGGCAAGCTCGCCTCGTATCGCGGCGATAGCAAGTTCACGACTTGGCTCTACCGCGTGGTGCTCAACGCCGCGCGCGATGCGCAGCGCCGCCGGACGACGAGGCAGCGAGGCGAGCGCGGCTACGTCGAAGTCGAAGCGTTCGAGCGCGCCCGGGGCGCCGAGCGTGCGGAAGCGTCATCGTGGCTGCGAGCGGCGCTCGGGCAGTTGTCCGAAGAGCTCCGGGCCACGGTCGTGCTCGTGATCGAGGAGGGCCTGCGCCACGCGGAGGCGGGCGAGGTGCTCGGCGTCTCGGAGTCGACCGTGTCGTGGCGAATGCACGAGGTGCGCAAGCGGCTGCGCGCCCTGGCCGCCGAGGAGGAGGAAGCGCGGTGAGCGAGGAACTCTCGAGGCTCGAATCGGCGCTGCGGGCAACGTCTCCGCAGGCACCGGCGTCGGCGCGCGAGCGGGCGATCGCTCAGGCGATGGAGGCCTTCGACCGGCACCACCAAGAAACAGGCGAGGAGTGGCGTCATAGAGAGCAAGTGCCGAAGCGCGGCACGCCATGGATACGGAGACTGGCCATGCTCCTTCCCCGACCCTCCTATGCCCTTGCCGGCAGTGCCGCCGTCCTGGCGCTGGCCGGAGTCGTCTCTCACCAGGTTCTCATCGCGCCTCAGGCTCCGCCTGCGCCGACGGTGGAACCTGCCAGCATCGAGGAGTGGCATCGCCTCCCCGAAAGCGCCCTCGACGCGCCTGCGGACCGCATCGAAGTCGAGCATGCCGCCGCGGAGCGGACGAGGGAAGCCACGCTTGCAGCGGAGAGGTCGGAGGCTGATGCCGGATTGGTCGGCCCCGACCTTTCGTACGACTTCTACACCCCGCTGCCGCAGCAAAGCGCAACGAAAGCAATGGCGGAGTCGACGCGGGCACTCGCGCTCGAACCGGGCAGGCCCGGATACCGCGAGCAGGGCCATGACCGCTTCGCCGAGTTCTCCCCCAATCCGGTCAAGGTCGTTGCCGAGGAGCCGGTGTCGACCTTCTCCATCGACGTCGACACCGCCTCGTACGCGTTCCTGCGCGCCTCGCTCAACGAAGGCTACCTGCCGGAGAAGCACGCGGTGCGCACCGAAGAGCTCATCAACTACTTCCCCTACGACTACGCGCCCCCCGAGACCCGCGACACTCCGTTTGCCACCCATGTCGCGGTGATTCCGGCGCCGTGGAACGACTCCGCGCGACTGCTGCACCTCGGCATCAAGGGCTATGAGCTCGACCGCAGCGCCGCCCCGCCGGTGAACCTGGTGTTCCTCGTCGACACCTCGGGCTCGATGAACGAGCCGAACAAGCTGCCGCTGCTCATTCGCTCGCTCGAGCTCCTGCTCGGGGCGCTGGCCCCGGAGGACCGCGTCGCCATCGTGACCTACGCGGGCATGGCCGGCGTGGTGCTGGAGCCGACGCCGGTGGCCGAGCGCGCCACCATCCGCGCGAGCCTCGAGCGGCTCCGCGCCGGCGGCTCGACCGCGGGCGCGGAGGGCATCCGGGAGGCCTACCGGCTGGCCGAGCGGCACCGGCTCGAGGGAGGAGTGAACCGGGTCATCCTCGCCACTGACGGCGACTTCAACGTCGGCATCACCGACCCGCAGGCGCTCGAAGACTACGTCGCGCGCAAGCGCTCGGGCGGAGTGGCTCTCTCAGTGCTCGGCTTCGGCATGGGCAACTACAACGACGAGCTCATGCAGCGCCTCGCGCAGAGCGGAAACGGCAACGCCGCCTACATCGACTCGCTCTCGGAGGCGCGAAAAGTCCTGCTCGAGGAGGCCGACTCGACGCTAGTCACCATCGCCAGAGACGTGAAGATTCAGGTGGAGTTCAACCCCGCGACGGTGCGCGAGTATCGACTGATCGGCTACGAGACGCGGCTGCTCGCGCGCGAGGACTTCCGCAACGACAAGGTCGATGCGGGGGAGATCGGCGCGGGGCACACGGTCACCGCCCTCTACGAATTCATTCCGGCGGGTGCGGACGCACAGCGGATCCCCGAGCGGCGCTACAGGAACGAGAGGGCGGAGCCGGCCACCGAACTTGCCGACGAGTACGCGTTCGTGAAGATTCGCTACGAGCTGTCCGGGGCGGAGCGGAGCACCCTGAGCGCGCGGCCGGTGACCACCGCCGACGCGGTCGAGCGCCTGGACGCCGTTTCGCAGGATGCGCGCTTCGCGGTCGCGGTCGCGGCCTTCGGAGAGCTCCTGGGCGGTGGCCGCTACATCGGCGACTACGACCACGAAGACATCGTCGCGCTCGCCAACGGCGCGCGCGGCGAGGATCCCTTCGGCTACCGCAGTGAGTTCGTCCGGCTCGTGCGCCTGGCCCAGTCCTTGAGCGCACTGGAGCCGTGAACGGCGCGACCCGCCACGCCCTGGCACCCTTTCGGAAGCGAGATGAGCACCCTGGCCGCGAGCGAGCGCATTCCGGCGGTCACCGGTAGCGGGTGGGGTCGGATATCCCCCGACCTGGGGGCGCGGCCGCGCGAGGGTCTCGCATTGGATGATTTTCCAAGCGGACACGCCGGTCCGATCGGGAGACCGGCGCCGGGAGTCACGGTCCGGATGCACCGTATCCCGAGAAGGCTTGAAACGTGAATCCGCAGATGGAATGGAGACAGGCGGCTCGTCCACCAGCTCCACTGTTGTCTATGATGGTGGTGCAAGCCTGAACAATGTGTCTCGTGGAGCCAAACACGATGTCCCCAGCAATTCTGGTTACCGGTGCGTCCCGCGGGATTGGCGAGGCTGTCTATCGTCGCCTGACACGCGATGGCTATCCGGTGATAGGCACTTATCACACAAGCTCGGTTCCGGCTGCGCGCCTGGCAGAAGAGCTCGAGCAGGAACCCTTTGTGCAAGTGGATCTTGCGGATCAGGCATCCGTCGATGCACTCATGGACGGACTTCAGGGCAGGCCGCTCAAGGCTCTGGTCAACAATGCCGGAACGATCGAATTCGAGACATTTGGCAAGTTCGACCTGGGAATCTGGCAGCGCAGTTTCGCGGTTCACTGCGACGCCGCACTCAAGCTCGCGCTTGGCCTTCAAGAAGAGATGCAGGATGGTGGATCCATCATCAACATAACGAGCACCGATGCCTTCCTGGGCGGCTTCGACACGCTCTCCTATGCGGCCAGCAAGTCTGCGCTGGACAGTCTCACCAAGAGCGTCGCGATCAACCTGGGCCCGAGGAACATCCGGGTCAACGCCATCGCACCGGGGTGGATTGACACTGACATGGGCACAAGGTTTGCGGACTACGTCACCGGCATGACACCGCTCCATCGACTCGGACGCCCCGACGACATCGCCGGGATCGCATCCTTCCTGATCTCGGACGACGCGGCCTTTGTCACCGGTCAGACCATCGTCGCCGATGGGGGCTACTACCTCGTCGACCCCGTGATGAAGTGGGAAGCTGCTGACAGCGAGCCCCAATTGTGAGGAGTCGTCGCCATCGGATGGGCCGACCTCTCCCGCTGTCCCCGACCTGAGGCTCGCCTGATCGAGCACCGCGTGGAGTGAGAAGGCGCGCACTGACGATCCGGAGCGCCGCGTGCGGGTGCACGCTCGCGTTGCTCGGCGCGCTTGCCCTGCCGGCGCGCACCACACACGCCTGCGGCGCCGACGCGCCGCTCGTCGCGCACGGCGACGTTGAACGCGTAACCCTCACCGACTCGGCCGTCCTCGCAGCGCGCGTGGCCCGGCGCGCGGAAGAGGAGGAGGGTGCCGCGCTGCCGCCCACCGGAGGCAGCCTCGGCGCGGAGCTCGCCCGCGCGCTGGCGGCCGTGCGCGCCGCCTCGCCGGACATGGCGGAGATTCGCGCCCGCTCGCCGTTTGAGCCCGGGACGCTCATCGTGGCGCTCGAGCCCGCGCTCTTCGACACGGTATCCAACGCGCTTCCCGCGCCCGGTGAACGCGCAGCGCTCTGCACAGGGCACGCGGGGTCGACCGCCTGAACGCCGCCCTGGACTTGCGCGCCGTGATGCCCTTCGATTTCATATCCGCCATCCTCGTGCGCTTCGACCCGCTGCGCGATGTGGAGCGCGCCGCGCTCTCCTATGCAGGCCTCGTAGGGGTTACGCACGTCGAGCCGAACTTCGCGCTCGGCGATGGCTCCGACATCGAGGCCGCGTGGGTCGACGGTGCGTGGTACCTGGTGTTTCGCGAGGCCTGGGGCGATTGCCCGTCCGGTTGCCTGTACTCGGCCCTGCACTATTTCATTGAGCGCGAGGGCGAAGTTGAGCGGGTCGCACACGAGCGTGCGGCGGAATTCGCCACTTTCGTACGCCTGGTCGGCGAGCGGCGATGGAATCATCGCCCTGAGTCGCCGTAGTGTCGGGCGCTGAACGCACCGCGTGCTGGCTCGCGCCCTACGCCGCGTTGCCCCTTCTGGCGGTAGTCTCTCACGGGCGCAGGAGCAAGCTCGGCCTCGTGCGTCCACTATCGAGCGAGACTCTGCGCGAGCAGGTCGGCAGGCCGGGCGAGGTCAGGGCCGGCGGTCGGGTCTGATGCGCGCGGAGCGCAGCCGGTCAGCGACGGTGCCGTCAGTCGACTGTCTCGCCGCCGTCGACGACGTGGACGGACCCGGTGACGAAGCTCGCGAGGTCCGAGCACAGGTAGAGCACCGGTCCGGCCAGCTCACGCGGGTCTGCTATTCGTTTCTGTGCCGTGCAATCCTCCGAGAGGATCGCATATCCCTCCTCGACGGTGTCGGCCAGGGTAAGCGCCATGTCGCGCAACATGTCGGTATCGACTCCGCCTGGGCAGACGGCGTTGACGCGAACGTCAGGCGCAAGCTCCAGTGCATGCGCCTTGGTGAGATTGATCACGCCCGCCTTGGCCGCGCCGTAGACCGATGAACCCGGAGCGCCAACCAGACCGAATACCGACGAGAAGTTGACGATCGCGCCCCTCGCCGCCTTGAGGTGGGGCGCGGCGTACTGCGTCATGAAATAGACGCCCTTGAGGTTCGTATCGACGGTCTGGTTCCAGCTTTCTTCCGTAGTCTCGCCGAGCAGGGTAACGTCGCCCCAGCCGGCGTTGTTGATGAGGATGTCGAGTCCGCCGAGGCCCGCGACCGCCGCCTCCACGATTCGGGCGCAGTCGGCGACCTCGGCAACCGAACCCGGCGCGGCAACCAAGCGATCTCCTGCGTCAATCTCCGAAACGGCCTTTGCAGTGCTCTCCCCGGTGCTGCCGTTGAGGGCGACCTCTGCACCCGCGGCCAGGAACATCTCCACGATGGCGCGCCCGATGCCGCGCGAACCGCCGGTCACCAGCACACGCTTGTCCGTGAAGTCGATCCGCATGAGTGTTTCCCCCGGCAAGGCCGAATCTGCCTTCAAGCTTCGCCGGCCAGGATGTCCTCGTAGTCCTTGACCCAGAGGCGGTCGGAGCCGCCATCGCCGCCCGGCAGGTAGCTGCGCCAGCCGAGCAGGCGCTGGGCGCGTCGCGGCAGCCGGAGCGCGCGGCCCCGAGTGACGGCCAGCGGATGCGCCTCCTCCGGCGTGAGCCAGCCGGCGTTGAAGCTCATCTGCACGGCATAGCGCCACCGGTCCCTCGTCCGGTTGTGGCCCCCGCCGTGGAAGGTGTAGCCGGAATAGAAGACGGCCGAACCAACCTCCATCTCGGCCGGCACGGTCTCGGCGGGCTCGGGCCGGCGTTCCCTCTCGTTCCAACGGTGGCTGCCGGGGATGACCCGGGTGGCGCCCATTTCGTCGGTGACCGCGTGAAACGGAAACAGCGTGTTGAAGCTCAGCTCCGGCATCTTCGGCCACGCCCACTCGCAGACCCGCTGCCAGAGGTTGTTGTCGCGGTGGAGCGCCTGGGCAGGCTCGCCCGGCCCGATACCGATGAACTGCGCCGTGTTCATCCAGTAGTCGGTGCCGACTTCTTCCAGAAACGCGTCGGCGACCTCCTTGACGAGCGGGTTCAGCATGATCTCGATGAAGGCGTCGCTGTTCTGGGCGAGACCTGCGAAGCGGATCGTGTTGCGGCCCCAGAAGACCTCGTTCTCCTCGCCGGGAATGGTCGGCCCCGGGCCGTGCTTCGCCCGCTTCCCGGCGAGCTCGTCCCAGCACCGCCTCAGCGTCGCGCGGTCGAAGATGTCCTCGACGACGACCACGCCGGCCTCCAGGAGCTTCTCGAGAATCGCATCCTTTCCGGCGCTCGCCGGCAGACGGGAGAGTTCCATGCTCGACTTCCGGGCATCGCGAACGACCCGACGAGATCCTATCGCGCCGGGTCGTGCGCCGCAGTCCCGAGACGCAACTGATCGCCGCTGCCCGCTTCCCAGGGCAGAATCGTGACTTCGGGCCAGCGCTCGCGCACCCGTTGGGCCTTGGCGGCGTACGTCTCGGGCGTGATCTGGGTGCGATTGGCCCTCACCGTCAGGTTGAACAGATCGTCGAGACCGAAGGGAGCGAACACCCGCAATGCCTCGCCTTCGCGCGTCACGCCGACCGAGGTCGCGGTGAAAGGGAACGTGGCAATTGCTTCCCGGGTGGACCGATAGGGACGCAACGCATACTCCACGCCGAACAACACGCATTGCCGCGCCTGCGTGAAGGCATACAATGCCTCGAAAGCCCCCGCTTCGAGCGCTCCTGAGGAGCGCGAGGAAATGCACGAAAGTCGCTGCGTTCACGCGAAGCCACCGGCGCTCGGGCGCACGCGCGGCGCGGCGAGGGCCGACTCGCGATGAGCCGGGCACGGCGCGACCGACGCGCACAGGCGCGCGAACGCCGTCGCCACGAGGAAGCGCAGCGTCGCCGAAGAGGCCTCTGGGTAACCGTGAGCTGCACCGTACCGGTCCTCGCCATGCTCGGCGCCGGAGCGTGGTGGATGCACCGAAGCGGCACGCTAGGCAACGTGCAACTCAGCGCCGAAGCGCGGGCGGGCGCGTCGCTCTTCGATGCGCACTGCGCGCTGTGCCACGGCGAGCGCGCATCGGGCACCGACCAGGGCCCGCCGCTCGTGCACGTCGTCTACGAGCCAGGGCACCACCCCGACGCCGCCTTCTACCGCGCGGTGGAGTACGGCGTCATGAGCCATCACTGGGAGTTCGGCAACATGGCGCCGGTCGCCGACGTCTCGCGCCGCGAGGCCGCGAAGATCGTCGCCTACGTGCGCGAGCTCCAGAGAGCCCATGGCATTTACTGAGCCTGCGCACCCGCGCCGCAGGCGCTGCGCGCCGCGCGCTTCGCTCCCGCAAGATGAGGACCGCACCATGCCACCTTTCGTTCGAATCGTGCTTGCTTCCCTGCTCGCCCTGGCACTCGGCGCCCCGATGGGCGCCACGGCGCAGCACACCGTGCCCGAGCCCGTCCTCGAGCTCGTGCGAAGCCTCGCAGGCGAGGTCGCCCCTGGCGCGGCACGCGCCTCGCCCGCACCGGGCCTCTACGAGGTGCGCGTCAACGAGGGCTTCCTCTACGTGACGGCGGACGGGCGCTTCTTCGTCTACGGCGACCTCTACGACGCACGCGCGCGCCAGAATCTCACCGACCTGTCACGGCGCGGTGAACGCCGCGCGGTGGTCGAGGCGCTCGAATCCGACACGCTCATCGTGTTCGCGCCCGAAGCACCGGCGAAACACGCCGTGACGGTGTTCACCGACGTCGACTGCCCGTACTGCGCGAAGTTCCACCTCGAGGTGCCGCAGCTCAATGCGCTCGGCGTCGAGGTGCGCTACGCCGCGTGGCCGCGCACGCCGCCCGGCACCGAGAGCTACGCGCGCAGCGTCTCGGTGTGGTGCGCGAGCGACCGCCACCGAGCCATCACGGATGCGAAGGCAGGCCGCGAGGTCGAGCCCGCCGAATGCGACAATCCGGTCCGCGCGCATGTCGAAGCGGGCGAGCGGGTCGGCGTCCGGGGGACGCCGACCCTGGTGACCGAGACCGGCGATCTGATCGGCGGTTACATCCCCTATGCCGAACTGCTGCGAAGGCTCGAGCGCGGGTAGCGAACCCCTGGAGGCGACCTGACGCCGCTCACACACCACCCCATCGCCATCCCCGTCCTTCCCCATGGGGTCGGTCTCGGCCAGCGCAGGAGACGGTATGGTGCGCGTGGCGTGCGGTGCTCGGTGCGCGACCGTTGTGGTGGCGCGACGAGGGCATGGTGTACCGTTTGGATATCGAGTGAAAGATTCGAGCTCCGCAGATTCAAGGGCCAGAGCTGAGCCCGGCTCTGGGCTCACCATCGGCACGGCGGGCTGCATCGACGGGCCGCTATGCGTGGTGCCCGAGCTATGGGTCGAAATCTGGGACGCCTATCAAGCGGGCGATCTGGGACGGGCATGCGAAGCCCAACGTCGCGCCACCGAGGTGGCGGCGGGGATCCTCCAGTTCGGGTTTCTCGGCGCGCTCAAGGCCGCGATCGGGGAGCGACTGCAGATCGACTGCGGCGCCCCGCGGCCACCCCAACTCCCCCTCGACCTGGAGCACAGGGCGGCGCTGGTCGAACGCATGCGAGAGCTCGGTATCAGCCCAGCTTGCCGATGATGTCCTCCCTGCGAGCGAATTCCGCTTCGCCTGCGTCCACCCGGCCGTAGAATCCGCCCCAGGTCTTGAAGCCGAGGCGCGCGAGCACCGGGGACGGGGCGGCTACGCGGAGTCGACGGGACATCGACCCCGTCGATGGCAGGCCATGCGGTAGCGGCTGTACATCTCGTCCCGATCGACGTGGCAGTGGCGCAGATGGCGGCGTCCCCGGTAGGCGGTCCGTCCGTGCATGACACGGTAGTTGTCGGCGATCAGGAGATCGCCGGGACGCAACGCGATCCTCGCCTGCAGGCTATCGTCGTGAATCAGTTCGAGCAGCGCACGCCGCGCCGCGTAGATGGACTCGATCAAATGCTCCGGCGCCCGAATCGGAGCGGCCGACTTCTCCGCCCAGCAGAAGCGCGCCACCGCTCCGCCCGCATCGAGCGTGAACACCGGCGTCTGCGTGCAGTAGTCGAAGCCCTCGTGGTGCCGGCGGAAGGTGGTGGCGGTCCGCGAGAGCAGGTCGAACGCCTCAGGCACGCGTTCCTCGAGCAACTCGGCGAGCCTGAAGCCGTCGACGAGCACGCTCTCCCCGCCCCCCTCCGCGTCCGCCTCCACGCATTGAAACAGCACCAGTCCCGGCTGGGTGCCGCGAAACGACTCATCGACGTGCAGGGAGAGGGCCGCGCCGGAATAGGCGAGCCGCTGCGCCAGGGGATCCGTGGCGGCGATGGGCGTCTCCGGCTCGACGAAGATGTCCGAGATCGCTTCGTAGCTGTACGAACGGATCGGCCCAATCAGCGCCGCGGCCTCCTCGAACGCGTCGCGCGAACGCCCGACGCCGCTGAGCAGCGCGAGACCATCCCGGTGGATGCGCTCCACCAGGGCGAGGCGCTCCTCCTCGCGGTCGCGGACCTCGGCGCAGGCACGACAGGTCAGGTTCTCAGCAATCTCGGCGCCCCAGGTCCGGCGCGCGTTCGCGACGCTCTCCCCCGACCAGAGGTGCTGGCGAAGCCAATCCGGCTCATACCGGGATCGATGTCCGTCGGGGCGCCAGCGGATCATGAGCGCCCCGTCTTCGACACTGGCTCGCTCGGGCGAAACGTCCTCGGGAATGTCGATGAGGCGCAGGACTCTCGCGCCGGTCTCCGTGGTGCCGCATTGGCGGCAAGTGCAGTTGTCACGGAGCCACAAGTAGTGAATCCGAGTGAGCCGACCGTCGCCCCAGCGAACCGTCAGGGTGCGATCCCCGCACTCCACGGACTCAATGGTGGAACGTCGCTCCATGTCCTCTCCTCGACCCACTTGCCCGGCGGTCAAACGAAGCGTCCGCACGCGGGTCGCGATATGGTCCACGAAGGGTCCACCCGCTTGTGCGAGTGGACCCCGGGTTTCGGACTCAGGCCATCCACCACCGCTCGATGCACTTCCAGCCGTCGGCTTCGAAGCTCGCGCTGACCTGCTCCGCGTGTTGGATGCTGGAGGACCGGGCGGTGAGGAGGTTGGCAAAGAGCGGAATGATGCCCCCGCCATCGTTGCTCACGAGTTCCTGCATCTCCCAGTACATCTCGCGCCGCTTGTCCTCGTCCAGCTCCGAGCGCGCCAGCAGCAGCAACTCGTCGAAGCGCGCGTTCGACCAGAAGCTCTCGCTCCAGCTCGCACCGGTCTGGTAGGCGAGCGTGAAGATCCAGTCCTCGGTAGGGCGTCCGGCCCAGTAGGAAAAGCTGAAGGGCTTGACGGCCCAGACATTGCTCCAGTAGCCGTCGTTCGGCTCGCGCACCACGTTGATCGTGATGCCGGCCTTGGCGGCGTGTTCCTTGTACAGGACCGCGGCATCGACCGCACCCGGAAAGGCGGTATCCGCCGTGGACAGGTCGACCTCCAGGGAGGACAGTCCGGCCTGCTTGAGGTGGTACTTCGCCTTGTCGATATCGTACTCGCGCTGCGGCATCTCGTGGTTGAAGTAGCGGTTCGCCGGACTGATCGGGCTGTCGTTGGCCACCGCGCCCCGACCGTCGAGAATCCTCTTCAACAGCGCCTCGCGGTCGACGGCGTGCTTGAGCGCGAGGCGTACGTGGTTGTCGTCGAAGGGCGCCTTGTTGGCGTGCATGGGTATCGTGTAATGCTGGGTTCCCGTCACTTCGTCGATAGCGATGCCCTCGGTCTGCTCGAGCAGCTTCAGGGTCTTGACCTCGGCCTTGTGCAGGATATTGATCTTCCCGGTGACGAGCGCGGTGTTCTTGGCCACCGGATCGGTGATTCCGAGCAGTTGGGCTTCGTCGAACCAGCCCCGGTCGGGCTTGAAGTAGTTGGGGTTGCGCTTGAGATCCATGCTGACGCCCGGCACGTGTCCCTCCAGGGTATATGCCCCCGTCCCGTTTGCATTCTCCCACTCGATCGTGTTCTCGCCCTTGGCGGGCAGAATTCCCAGGTGATAATCGGTAAGCAAGTACGGCAGGTCGGCGTTGCCCTCTCTGAGCTCGACCACCACGGTGTGCTTGCCGTCGGCGCGCACGTCGACGATGCTTTCGACGATCGACTTGGCCGCCGACTTGGTGTCGGGACCACGATGATGATTCAGCGAGGCGACGACATCGCTCGCTTCGACGCTTCTGCCGTCGTGAAACTCCACGCCCTTGCGCAGCATGAAGGTCCAGGTCCTGGCGTCGGGCGAAGGCTCCCAGCTCTCGGCAATCTCGCCGTGCAGCTTCCGATCGGGGCCGACTTCGAGAAGGCAGTTGTACACCGCTCCGTAGAGTCCTACCGTCTGTTCGCTGCTGAGGAAGGTGGCGGGATCGTAGGTCGAGGTAGTGGCGAAGGGGCACCCGACAATCGCTTTCCCGCCCCGCTTCGGCGTGGCCGCGGCGGCGCCTTTCATGAACAAGCTCTCCGCCGCCGCAACCGTCATTCCGGCCGCAATCGAGCGCTGGATGAATTCCCGGCGCGAGACGCCGCGCGGCGCAGGTGTGAGCTGTTTCAGCTCGGTATCTTTGATGCGGTTCATTGTTTGCTCCTCCTGGAGGCTTTACAGCACTGCTTCCATTCAATTCGTCGGAATTGAAGGAAACTCACAGAACGAACTCCCCGGTTCATCGCGATGCGGCGTCGACGTACATGACGCACCGCTTGGCAGACCCGTGGTCTCGACGGTCACCAGCGAGTCCGGCTTGCGGGATCAACGCGCACTCTCTGCTCAAGTGATCAGGTCTTGTAGGACGAATCTTCCCGGTCGAGCATGCGCAGCCAACCTGCCCATTGGAGAGACCCGTCGGATCCATATCCGCTCTCGATCTCGCTCACGTACAACTCGGCGATCCTGTCCGGGTCCCTCGGGACGCGGATGTCACGACCGGAGTGGTATGCGGCAAGCTGGATGGCGCACGCCTGATCGAAATTGAAGGTGTTGAAGAAAGCCGCGGCCGGCGTGTGTCCGACCGCCATCATGCCGTGGTTGCGCATGAGCAGACACACATTTCCCTCGAACGCCTCGACCATGACTCGGCAAAACTCCTCGTCGTGGAAAAAGGCGTAATCAACGTAGCCCGTCCGCTTGTACAACATGAGCGCCGGGTGACTCATTGGCAGCAACTCGCAGCCGAGACTGGACAACACTTCAGTCGCTTTCGTATGCGTATGGATGACGCAGTTCACGTCGGGCCGAGCCTGAAACAGCGACTGAAACAACGGCACGGCAGCCGGAGCCACGTCTTCGCCAACCACCACGTTCCTCGTGTCGTGAATGGACATTCTCACCAGGCCGGAGGCGCTTACCTCTTCAGGGAATTCGCCATACTGGCCCACCAGGCAGGCGCCAGGCTCATCCGGAATTCTGGCTGCGACAAATCCGTTCGTCAGGTCGCTCAGGCGATAGTGCACGAGCAGTCGATAACAGGCAGCTACCGCCACACGCGTTCCGAATTCGCCTTCGGGAACGACAGACGGGACATTTGCTACCAAGGCACTTGCGCTCATGGTGGGATGCTCCCTTCTTGCTTAGGGTCGCTTGTCGCCTTGCACGACGACGCGGTGTCTAAGCCGGGACTTCCCGACTTGAACCGGGAATGCCGTTCGCATCACCCACTCTACGCCTCCTGATGAAGTCATTGGCGAAGGCCGGTACCGGCTCTCTCACCGCGTCGCAGGCGATGACGCCGCGACGCACGAGGATCGCCTTCCACACGCAGCGGTTGGCGACGTCCTTCTCGTAGGCGGCGACCCGCGAGAACGGGGCGAAGTAGCGCCTGGCCTCCGCCGCGTGCCCCTGCAGTACCAGATCCCGGGTCCTGCGGAACACCTCCGGCATGTAGCAGGCGGGCATGGTTCCCACGCACCCGGCCTCCATCTCCTCGGGCAGGAAAACGCCGCTGTTGCCGCCGAACATGCCGTCGAGGTCGTCGCCGGCCGCCTCGGCCAGCGCCCGGGCCTTGTGAATGATGTTGCCTGACTCGAGCTTCACGTAGCGCATCCGGGCCAGTTCCGACGCCATCTTCGCAATGAAGCCGACCGGCAGGCTGATGTCGGAGAGGGCGTGGTCCTGGAGCACGATCGGGATCCCCACCGCGCGGTCGAGGGTGCGGAAGTGGCGCAGGATCTCGTCGGGACCCGCGCGCCATCGGCCGAAGAAGGGCGGCAGGGCCATCACCGCGACAGCGCCCAGACGCTCCGCCTCGAGCGCGACCTCGACCATGATGCGAGTCGACGGGTGGTTGACGGTCACGATCACCGGCACCCTTCCCGCGACCTGCTCGATGCCGAAAGCGAGCAGCTCTCGTTTCTCCGCCTCCGAGAGCAGGTGCCCCTCCGAGGCGTTCGCCAGCATCACGAGACCGTGGACGCCGCCGTTAACGCAGAAGTCGATGAGGCGGCGCTCGCTCTCGAAGTCGATTGCACCGTCGGGCCGGAAGCAGGTGGCGAGGATCGGGAAGACGCCGCACAAGCGCGGCGAGCTCGAAGGGCCGGGCATCGGGTGCGACTCGGCGTTCATTCGTTGAAGCGCACGCTGCGCCCGAGCATGCGGGCCAGGCCCTCGGTCCACATGTTGAGGCCGATGATGAGCGAGGCGAGCATCAGCGCCGGCGCCAGCACGACCACCGGCGAGGACAGAACCAGGTCCCGGTACTCGCTGATCATCAGGCCCCATTCCGGGTTCGGCGGGCTCACGCCGAAGCCCAGGAAGCCGAGGGTGCCGATGAGCACCGGGGCGTAGCCGGTGCGAAGCGCAAACTCCACCAGCAGGGTCCCGGTCGCGTTCGGCAGCAGCTCTCGACTCACGATGGACCACGCGCCCTCGCCGCGCAGCCGCGCGATGGTCACGAAGTCCCGGGTCACGACCTCGAGCCCCGCCGCCCGTGCCATGCGCGCGACCCGCGGGGCGAACACGAAGCCGACGACGAGGACGACGAGCGCGGGCTCGCCCGCGTACCGCGGCCCGGCCGCAGTCACCGCGAGCAACGCCAGGACCAGATAGGGGATGCTGATGAGGGTCTCGATCAGGCGCATCACCACGTCGTCGAACCACCCCCGCAGATACGCGCTCATCAGGCCGATGGCGGTGCCGACAACCACCCCCAGCAAGGTGCCCGAGACCGACAGCAGGATGACGAGATGGGCGCCGTGCACCACCCGGCTGAACACGTCGCGTCCGAGCAGGTCCGTGCCGAAGGGATGCGCCCAGCTCATGCCCGCGAGCGGCGGCCCGGCGGCGAGCTCGGCCTGAGCGTAGGGCGCCCACAAGGGTCCGGTGACCGCAAGGACCAGGTGCGCGAGCAGGATCGTGGCCCCGATGCGGAAGCTCGCGGGTGCCCGGCGCCACACCCGCACCGGCGCGGAGGGGCCGGTGGGCACAGCGGCAGGCAGGCTCGCGGCCAACCTCAATCCCCCCGCAGCCGGGGATTGAGGAGCAGGGTGCCGAGATCCGCTGCGAGGTTGGCCGCGATGTAGACGGCCGAGGCGAGCAGCACCGTCGCCTGAACCACCGGCTGGTCCTCCACCAGCAGCGAGTCGACCAGCTCCCGTCCGAAGCCCGGGAACGCGAACACCTTCTCCACCACCACCACCCCGCTCACCAGGAACGCGATGTTGAGCGCGGTGATGTTGAGGCTGGGCCCGAGGGCGTTCGGCAGCGCGTGACGCAGCAGCACCCGCCGGCGCGACATCCCCTTGAGCTCCGCCATGCGGACGTAGTCCGACTCGAGCACCTCGATGAGGTTGTCGCGCAGCATGCGCACCGTGTAGGCGGCCATCGAGATCGCCAGGGTCAACGCGGGCAGGCACAGCGCACGCGCGTACTCGCCCACCGTGCTCTCGCTCGTCACCGCGGAGATGGCGGGCAGCCACGGGAGCACCAGGACGAAGAGCACGAGCAGGAAGGTCGCGAGCAGGAAGGGCGGGATGGACACCGCCAGCAGGTTTACGCTCGTGATCACATGATCGGAGAACCGGTCACGGTTGAGCGCGGCGATCGCGGCGGGCACGACCGCGAGCGGGAGGTACACGAGGAAAGCGACGACGGCGAGGATCGTCGTGTTCAGGATCTTCGCCGCGAGCACTTGGGTGACCGGACGATCGCTGACGAGCGAGGTTCCCAGATCACCGGTGATCACTCCACTGATCCACCGCAGGTAGCGCACGTGGGCCGGATCATCGAGGTGCATGCGCGCGCGCACCGCCGCCATCGCCTCCGGAGTGGCATCCCTTCCCAAGTAGCGAGTTGCTGCGTCACCGGGGATGATCTCGATCGCCGCAAAGACCAGGATCGAGACGAGGAGCAGGGTCAACGCGGCGAGCGCCGCGCGCGCCACGAGGAGCCTCGCGAGCTTCACGTGTCTCAACTCCGCTGCGATGCGACCTCCCGCCGCCTGGCGCCCGGCGGGAGGTCGGAGGGCTGCTACCGGTTACACATCACTTCGCGAAAGTCGAAGTAGAAGCGCGACGGATGCGGGGCGTGACCGGTGCATTCCGCACGCAGCGCCGCGATGCTCGGAAAGAACGCGGTCACCACCGTCCCGCTCTCCTCGACCAGCATCTTCTGCGCCTGCTTCCACAGATCGATGCGCTCCGCCTCGTCGAGCGTGGAGTCGGCCCGGTCCAGCAGCGCATCGTAGTCGTCGCGGAACCAATGCGTCTCGTTCCAGGCGGCTTCCTTGCGATAGGCCACCGACAGCGCCCCCGACGGCGGCCGTGGCCCCCAGCCGGATACCATGAACGGCACCTTCAGCCAGGTCTCGCTCCAGTAGGTTCCCGCCGGCACCTGGTTGAGCTTGACCTTGATGCCGGCCTCGGCCGCCATCTGCACGAAGGCCTGGGCGACGTTCATGTACCCGACCGCGGCCGGCGCGACGTGCAGGCTCACGTCGAGACCGTCGGGGTAGCCCGCCTCGGCGAGCAACTGCCTCGCCCTGGCGATGTCCCGCTCGGGCGGATCGCTCAGGTACGCGAACGGGCTCGAGGGCGGAATCGGGCTGTCCGCACCGGCCTCGCCCAGGCCGAAGAGCGCGCCGTCTACGATGGCCTGGCGGTCCACCACCGCCTTGAGCGCCTGGCGTACCCGAACGTCGTCGAAGGGCGGGGTGTCGACCCACATCGACAGGGTGATGCTGGCTCCGCCGGAGGCCTTGACGACATTCACGTCGGCGTTCGCGTCGAGCAGCGGCACGAGCTGCGGGTCGACTGCGGTGGCGACGTCGATCTCCCCGGAGATGAGGGCCGCGGCCCGGGTGATGGGTTCCAGGATGGCGGTGAAGCGCACGCACTCCGCCTTGGGCATATCCGGCTGCCAGTAGTTCGGGTTGCGGGTCACTTCCCAGAACGGCGCGCCCTTGTCGAAGTCCTCGCCGAGGATGAATGGCCCGGTCCCGACCCCGTGGTTCTCCATGTCCTCCGCGGTCGCGCCCTCGGGCACGATGTGAACGAAGCGGCTCTTGATCTGGGTGGGTAGCTGCGGCGTGGGGTTCCTGGTCGTGAAGCGCACCGTATGGGCGTCGACGGCCTCGATACCCTCCGGCTCGAGGAACGCGAGCAACGCGCGGCCCGGCGAGCCGAGGTCCGGGTCGAGAATGCGCCGGTAGGTGTACACCACGTCGGCCGCGTCGAAGTCGGTGCCGTCGTGGAACTTCACCCCCTCGCGCAGCTTGAAGGTCCACTCGGTCGCATCTGCATTGGACTCCCACGACGTGGCGAGCCGGGGAATGAGCTGAAAGTTGCTGTCGAAGTCCACGAGCGCGTCGTAGATGGTGACGATGAGGCCCGCTCCGTCCAGCACGACGTTGCGGGCGGGGTCGAGGTTCAGCTTCTCGCCGCTCGCGACGTCGTGTGCGATGGTGACGCACTCTTCCGCTGCGATGACCGGTGCGGTCCAAGCCATCGCGAGAGCGCCGGCGGCGGCAAAGGTGACGTTCCGAATCCGGCTGTTCATCATTCAGTACTCCTCCGTTGCGTTGGCGTTCAGCGCGTACCCACCGCCATCCGGCCCGCATTGTCGAGGCTCATGATTGCGTTCGCTCGCGTTCCCTGCCGAGCATGTCGAAAGTGCATTGCCCGCCATTTCACTTCGGGCCGAACAGCGCGCCGTCGCTGACCATCGCGGGACCGGCGGCGACCAGTGGTTCGCACCGCGACCTCATACCTGACGATTTCATGCTACGCCCCCCAACTCGGGCTCGCAACGCGATGTCCCCTGACCCGCGCCTGGTCGACCCGCTGTGCGCCTTCGATCGTGATTATCTCTGCCATGTATTGATGGAACCCCATCCGCAAGTTGCAATAAACGTAACCATATCAACATGTTGATCAAAGGATCTCGACCAAGCCGCATTGCCGCTTTATTGATATGTGCCTTACACCATTGTGATATGGTGAAAATCGTCTGGGAAACATTGAGTTTCCCTATAAAAAGGTAATGCGCATGAAAACTCCTGCATGGCTGAACCCCGGACTCAAGGGCGCTGCGGTGGGCGCCGCCGCGCTCGCGATCGTCGGTTTCACATGGGGCGGCTGGGTGACCGCCGGGACAGCCGAGGAAATGGCCTCCGACCACGCACGCCTCGAAGTCATCTCCGCCTTGGTGCCGATCTGCCTCGAGCAATCCAAACAGGATCCAATGGTCGTGGAGACGCTCGCCGAGCTCAAGGCAGCCGGGCGCTACCAGCGCAACGAAATGTTCATGGACACCGGCTGGGCCACGATGCCCGGTTCAGGCGCCCCGGATCGCCGCGTCGCCACCGCATGTCTGGAGAAACTGGCAGCCCACTTTTAACCCCCGGTTCCATCGCTTACGCGGTCCTCGCGGCCGCTTGGTCGCGTCGGTGTATCCGGCCGAGGTGAACCCGTGAGCGTACCCCGAAGCGCCGGAGCGCACTGCGCGAGAATGCCGCCGTGAAACCGCAATGGGTCTGTCGGGTCTGCGGCTACAACATGATCGGCAAGCGGCCCGATGTCTGCCCGTTCTGCGGCGAGCCCCACAGCGTGTTCCTCACCTGGCAGGAGGCGGAAGCGGCCTACCGGGTGACGGCCACTCGGATCAACGGCCACGTCACCCAACTGATGTCGGTTCCGCGCCTGGGGCTGGAGCACGCGGCCTATCGAGTGGAGACTGGGAGCGGTCCAATCTGGATCGATTCGCCCTCGGCACTCAACCGGAACCTGCCGGCGGTGGAGCACATCTTCTTCACCCATCCCGACTTCATGGGCGCCTGCAATCAGTACCGGGAGCTCTGGTCGGCCCAGGTGCATCTGCATCGGCTCGACGCCGCCAACCCGCTGGTGCGGGACTTTCCGGTGGACGATCCCTTCGATGGCGACTTCTCCCACGGCGAGCTCGAAGCGTTCCACATCGGAGGCCACACCCCGGGATTCACCGTCTATCTCTTCGAGCGGGTCCTGTTCGTTTGCGACTATGCGTTCCCGCCCGATGAAACGATGCATTTCAATCCGCACAGTCCCTCGATGGAAGGGATGCGGGAGCACGGCGCGCGCATCAGGTCGGTGACCGCAGGACGCAGCATCGAGACGGTATGCGGTTACAACTTCGTCGCTCCCTTCGACGACTGGATGCCGCGCTTCGAGGCGCTGCTGGTCGCCTGACGCTTCTGCGCGAGGGTCCCGACCCTTGAAGCTGATCGTCGACACCAGCGCCGCCGGGGCCTGGACGGCGCCGACAGCACCGGGCGCTCCGTCGAAGCGCCGGTGGTCGGCCTGGAGACTGTAGGGCCCGAGACGTCCCGCCCCAAATGGGTGTTGATACGATGCGCCCGGAACCCACACCGCGCGCGGCATCAAACGCCGAGCATCCGAGCGCAAACCCTGACCGGAGTGCGACGCGTGCGGCGCCCGGGCGCCGCAACCAATCTCCCCCATCCACGGAAGGCACGTGCGAACGATGAGCCCGAAGACGACGAGGCCCGCGCTTCGCACCGTGGAGTTCATCCCGCTCGTCGCGCTGCTCATCTCGCTCGACGCGCTCTCGAGCGACGCGATGCTGCCCGCGCTCGCCGCTATTGCGAACGAGCTCGGCGCCGCGCGGCCCAACGACGCGCAGTTCGTGATCACCTCGCTCTTCCTCGGGCTCGGCGTCGGCCAGATGCTCTTCGGCCCGCTCTCGGATCGGATCGGGCGAAAACCCGCCATCTACGCCGGGCTCGCGCTCTTCATGACCGGGTGCCTGGCGTCGCTCTTTGCGTCGACCTTCGAGGCGATGATCGCCGGGCGGCTGCTGCAGGGCGTCGGGGTCGCCGCACCGCACGTCGTATCCATGGCGCTCGTGCGCGATCAGTACGAGGGACGGCTGATGGCACGGCTGATGTCGCTCGCGCTCGCGGTGTTCATCCTCGTTCCCACCATCGCGCCCGCGCTCGGGCAACTCATCCTGTGGCTCGCCGGCTGGCGCACGATCTTCGCCACCTTCCTCGCCATCGCCGCGCTCGCGCTCGCCTGGCTCGCGCTGCGTCAGCCGGAGACGCTCCCCGCCGAGCACCGGCGCCCCTTCTCGCCTCGTGCGATTGCGCGGGGCGTGGCCGGGGTGGTGAGGATTCGCGCTTCACTCGGCTACACGCTCGCCTCCGGGTTCGTGTTCGCGCCCTTCATCGCCTACTTGAGCTCCGCGCAGCAGATCTTCCAGCAGGCCTACGACACCGGTGCGCTCTTCCCCGCGTACTTCGCCTCGCTCGCGCTCGCAGTCGGCGCCGCCCTGCTCGTCAACGGGCGCCTGGTGATGCGCCACGGCATGCGCAGGCTCTGCAAGGTCGCCTCGACGCTCGTCGCCGCGGTGTCGCTCGCCGCCTGGGGCGCCGCGCTCGCCTTCGACGGACTGCCCCCGCTGTGGCTCTTCATGGTGTACCTCGCCAGCGTCTTCATGGGCGTCGGCGTGCTCTTCGGCAACCTCTCCGCGCTCGCGATGGAACCGCTCGGGCACATCGCCGGAGTGGGCGCGGCGGTGGTCACATCGCTCGGGACGCTGGTCTCGGTGCCGCTCGGCATGCTCATCGGGCAGCGATTCGACGGCACGATGTACGCGCTCATCGTCGCGTTCGCGCTCTTCGGCGCGGCGGCACACGGCGCATTGCGCTTCGCCGAGGGCGCGCGCCGGGGGCACGAGCCCTGAGACGAGATAGAGCGCGAGAGCCCCCTGGCGCGCGGAAACACTCGCCTCGCCCGCTGGGACGAGCACCCCGACGCGGCCCGGCGCTGTCCGGTGCCTCTCGAGTGGAATCGCCGGGACAACAGCGCCCAAACGTTGTCTGTTCGAGCCTCTTGCCCAGCCGCCCGGCGGATCCTGGTCCCGGCTCGCGGTCTCCGCCCCGGTGGGCGGAGACCGCGAGCCGACCGAGGCAGCCCTGCTACCAGTGCACGCTGCCTTGCAGCGTGATGCCGTGGTCAGGCCGGTCGCCTTCCGTGGCCCCCGCGCGACGGGCGCCTTGGAGGTTCAGGTGAATGGCCGAACCGAAACGGTAGCGCCAGCCCAACCGCAAATCACGCTCGCCTTCGGTCGACAGCGCCACTCCCGCGTACGGCGTCAGCAGTCCCCGTCCGCCCGTCCTGCTCAGACCGTAGCCCAGTTCCGCGCCCAGGCGTCCTCCGATAAGGGCCTCATCCCCGGGCACCGGGAGCGAGACGCCGGGCGGTGACCAGAGCGGGTCCGTTGCGCGGGACTCCACGCCCCAGGACGGCGCCAGGGAGAGCGAGAATCCCCGCCCCATGGCCCCCGGCTGTACTCGAATCGAAGCGCCTGCGCCCCACTCCTCGTAGTCGACGTCTCCGCTTCGGGCCACCAGTCCACGGCCCCGCAGTTCCACGCTCATCCTGGAACCCGGATCGGAGAAGTGGAGGCTGCCGCCCAGCTCCAGACCGGTACCCCTCTCCGCGTCACCCGACTCGTGGCGCACGGCAAGCTCCAGAGACGGTCGCAGTTCTCCGCCCCGCTCGAGCTCTATGGTGCGCGACCCCTCCAATCCGAGACGAAGCCGTCCTCCGTCGGTCTCGATCGACGGCAGGCCTGCCGCCTCATCCGACTCGATCCTGACCAGGAGCGCGTCGGACACGAGCGCGAGGTCGAAGGCTGCCGTGTCGGACCTCGAGAGAATGTCTCCGCGCAAGCCCAGCGCACCCATGGTCATGGCGATATCCGTCTCCACCTCCTTCTCGATGTCGACCTCTTCGAGCGTCATTTCCCCCGTTCCATACCCGGCCAGACCCCAGACCGACCATCTCTCGCCCAAGGCCAGCCGAAAGTACGGATGCACGCTGGTGAGAGACGCGTCCATCCGACTGCGCGCATCTGCGCTGCCTTCCGGCTCGAAGCCACCGTCACCGGCGGAGTGCGATACCGCCACTCCGCCCATCATCCGACCCCAGTCGTAGTCCGCGCCCAACATGCCCGTAGTGACCTTGGCATCGATGGACGTGTCGTCGTCATCGAAACTGGTCACTGCCGCCTGGCCCCAGAGCGACCCGCTCCCTCCCGGGCCGTTGTCCTCCGGCGAGGACGAAAGATGGAACGAGCTTCCCAGCAGAAGCTCCTGCGCCGAGAGGCTCCGGAAAGATTCGCCGGCGTGATCCCCCCATCCGGGAAGCGTGGTGTCGACCGCGAAGCCGGTCACCGGCTCGTCGGGAGAACGGAGGCCATCGAGATGCAGGGTCCGTCCGGCAATACTCACCTGCGACTCCCGATGGGAGCGCGCCGCCAGCCGGCTGCCGACCATGTCCACCGCCTGCCCCGAGACGATGTGGCCGAAACGCGCCAGCCAGTCCTTGGCCAACACCCTGCTTGCCTCCGGAACGGGATCCCCGTAGATCCCTGCGCCAACGATGAACGCATTGGTAATCTGTCCGATGCCGGGAACGTCGATCGAGAACTCGACCTGCCGTGCGTAGGTCACCTTGGGGATGTCCACGCTGTCGCTGTGGTCATCCGGATTGTCAAAGTGGTAGGAGACGAAACCGCCGCCCGGCCTCTGCGCCACCTCGATGATCCGAGGCAGAATGAGGTCTCCGGTGACGACGTCTCTCAAGACGTCCGTAGGTCTCTGGAACTCGAATCTGTCCGGAAACGCTCCGTGAAGGTGGGTGTAGCCGTCCGGATCCATCACGAACAGGTAGACCTCGCCGTGCCTCCAGGGCGGCCTTCTCAGAACACTTCTTGCAATTCCGATTGTTTCGGTCGGCCGGGACTGGGCGAGTGAGGCGAGGTAGTCGATCGCCCCGTTCACGAATCCCTTGAGGGTCCTCCGATCCACCACTTGGTCGGCGCTTATCGGGGGGTCGACGGGAGGGAGGGTTTCCGGCGCGAAATGGGATTCCTGAAGGTCCAGGCCGGCGAGAAGAATGTAAGGAATGGTGGCGCCGTACCCGACGGCGAAACCGCCGACCCCCGGCACGAGATTGCCATCCGGGTTCGGAAAGACTGCCATCCCGGTGGTTGCTGCGCTGGCGATCAGGGCGGCCAACTCGTCGGGCAGCCCCGCCGGGTTCTGCACGTTGAATCCCACCGCAGCGAGAATCGCTCCATAGGTCAGGTCGTCGAGCTTCCTGCCCCCCGTCGACATATCGTGCGCGTTCAAGAGCACCCTGCCGTCGAGAGAGACGGCAGCAAGGTAGATGGAGCCGGATTTCCACGGCCCCTCGTTCCTCGTCAGGCACCCGGCGTACCCCAGCTCCTGCGGCGTCGTGATGCTGTTGAAA
>CAYQVB010000105.1:0-21093 GCA_964420925.1 uncultured Ectothiorhodospiraceae bacterium
GTGTGGCTCGACGAGCAACGCTCGCGCGTCTCGCCGCGCTCGCGCCTGGGCGAGAAGCTGACCTACATCGCCAACCAGTGGGACGGGTTGCTGGTGTTCCTCTACGACGGGCGCGTCGAGATGGACTCGAACTTCATCGAGAACCGAATCCGCCCGATCAAGCTCACGGCGAAAAACGCGCTGTTCGCCGGCCACGACGAGGGCGCCCGCTCCTGGGGCTGCATCGCTTCGCACATCGAGACGTGCAAGATGAATGGCGTCGAGCCCTACGCCTGGCTCAAAAGCACGCTGGAGAAGATCGCGGCCGGGCATCCGCAATCGCGTCTGCACGAGCTGCTGCCCTGGAATTTCGACCCCGCGTCAAGCTGAAGAATCCAGGTGGTGCACTCGCACCGCTTACGGCCGAAGCACTCGCATCGCTAGCCCACCACCTTTCCAAAGCCTGTTGGAAGTGGTCAACGCCTTTGCGCGAGGATTTTCGCGCGCTCTTCGCTGGCGTTTTTCGCGCGCGGCTAGTGAGTCTGCCGAGAAGTGCTCTCGGTGCACCGGACGGAACTCGTTTCGCAAGAACTCGACTGCGGTACAAGGCTTGCGACAGGGGAAGTGACTACACCATCGTATACCCGCCGTCGATGACGAGCTGCTGCCCGCTGATGTAGGAGTTCTCCGGACTGCACAGCCAGGCGATGAACGCCGCGATCTCGCCGGGCTGCGCGAGCCGTTTCATCGGCACCTGGGCGGCGAGGGCGGCGCGTTCTTCCGCCGTCGACCAGCCGGTCATCAGCTCCGTCTCCACGAATCCAGGCGCGACGCAGTTCGCGAGGATTCCGTCCGCCGCGACTTCCGCGGCGAGCGCCGCGGTCATGCCGGCCAGCCCGAACTTCGAGGAGGAGTAGGTGGCGCGCCCGATCTTGCTGACCACTCCCCACATCGACCCCACGTTGACGATGCGCCCCCAGCGCGCCGCCCGCATGCCGGACAGCACCGCGCGCGAAAGCACCAGCGGCGCGACGAGGTTGATGCGGTGCACCCGGAGGAACTCCTGCGCCTCGATGTCGCGAAAGGGCTGGGGATTGGTGACGCCGGCGTTGTTGACGAGGATGAGCGGGCGGCGCCGGCGGAGGAAGGCCGCGAAAGCTTCGGTGGACGCCTCGTCTCCGAAGTCGGCGACCCGGTAGTCGCAGCCCTTGGGCACCGGCCCTTCCGGCTTGGTGCCGGTGACGAGCACCCGCGCCCCTCCGTCACGCAGGCGCTCCGCCGTCGCGCGACCGATGCCCCGCGTCCCGCCGGTGACGACCGCGAGCCTCCCTTCAAACATGAGGTTCGGCTCAGAACTTCCGATAGGCGCGGTTCAGCTCCACCATCGGGTGGCGCGGCGACATCTGGAACTTGATCAGCAGCTCCCGCGCGATCATGTCGCGATCCTGCTGGTTGTCGGGCAGCTCGAGGTCCTCGGGCACGCTCACCCAACCGTTGATGTTGCGGTCGAAGACGGCGGGCCGGCCCTCCTCGTAGCCCATGTGCACGTCTTCCAGCCAGTTGAGATCATCCCATCCCATGATCTCGATGTACTTCTCGAGAAAGGGAGTGAGGCGGGAGTAGTCCGGCAGGAGGTTGACGTCGTAGCGGTAGCCGATGTGCTGGCCGATGTCCTTCTCGCGCTCGGTGTCGAGGCCGTCCGTCTCGAGAAAGTGATCGATGTCGCGGGGGTCGCTCATGGCTCAGTACCTCGTCATGTCGGGACGGCCGACGGTGTGCTGGGAGCCCGCGAGCGGCACCATCGCGAGCGCCGACGCCTCCATGGTGAGGGCGGCGAGGTCTTCGGGCTCCAGCGAGTGCACGTTGGTCTTGCCGCAAGCGCGAGCCATCATCTGGCACTCGATGGCGAGGCAGTGGAGGAAGTTGTACACCCGCTCCGCCGCCTCGTCGGGGTCGAGCCGCGCGCGGAGCTTGGGGTCCTGGGTTGCGACGCCCACCGGGCAGCGCCCGGTGTGGCAGTGGTAGCAGTAGCCCGCTTCGACGCCCATCTCCTCCTCGTAGTCGGCCTCCGGGATGTCCTTGTTGCAGTTCAGCGCCATCAACGAGGAGTGGCCGATCGCGACAGCGTCGGCGCCGAGGGCGAGCGCCTTGGCGACATCCCCGCCGTTGCGGATGCCGCCCGCGTAGACGAGCGAGATCTCGCCGCTCTTGCCGACGTCGTCGAGCGCCTTGCGCGCCTGCCGGATCGCGGCGATCCCCGGAACGCCGGTCTCCTCCGACGCGAGATGAGGCCCGGCCCCGGTGCCCCCTTCCATGCCGTCCATGTAGATGCAGTCGGGATCGGTCTTGGCCGCCATGCGCACGTCGTCGTAGACGCGCGCAGCGCCCAGCTTGAGCTGGATCGGGATCTCCCAGTTCGTCGCCTCGCGCACCTCCAGCACCTTGAGCGCGAGGTCGTCGGGGCCGAGCCAGTCGGGATGGCGCGCGGGCGAGCGCTGGTCGATGCCGGCGGGCAGGGAGCGCATCTCCGCCACTTGGTCGGTCACCTTCTGCCCCATCAGGTGGCCGCCGAGCCCCACCTTGCAGCCCTGGCCAATGAAGAACTCGCAGCCGTCGGCGAGGCGCAGGTGATGCGGGTTGAAGCCGTAGCGGGACTGGATGCACTGGTAGAACCACTTGGAGGAGTAGCGGCGCTCGTCGGGGATCATGCCGCCCTCGCCCGAGCAGGTGGCGGTGCCCGCCATCGTCGCGCCGCGCGCGAGCGCAGTCTTCGCCTCGTAGCTCAACGCCCCGAAGCTCATGCCGGTGATGTAGATCGGGATATCGAGCTCGAGCGGGCGCTTGGCGCGCGGCCCGAGGACCGTCTTCGTGAGGCATTTCTCCCGGTATCCCTCGATGACGAATCGGGTCAGGGTGCCGGGCAGGAAGGTAAGATCGTCCCAGGAGGGGATCTTCTTGAACATCGAGAAGCCGCGCATCCGGTAGCGGCCGAGCTCCGACTTGATGTGGATGTCGTCGATGACCTGGGGGGTGAACAGGGAGCTGTTGCCCAGGTGATGGACGTTGCGTTTGCGCCTGGGCGCGGCAACCGGCGGGTTTTCGCTCATCTCGAGATCTGCTCCTGCATCATGGGGTGGAGAGCCGGTGTCAGAGCACCAGCTTCTTCTCGGTCGGCTCGAGGTTGTCGTAGTTCCACAGCTTCTTGCCGGCGACGATCTTCGTCATGTTGGCGGCGCCGCGGGGCGCCTCGAGCCCGTAGAGGCGAAGCTTGCGCTCGAGCCACTGGACGTCGAGATCGCTCATCTCCCCCTCGACCGCATCGACGCCGAGGCCGGCGACCTTCCCACCCACGTAGATGGTGCCGTCGTACATGGAGTCGCCGAGGTTGACGCCCGCGTCGCCGAGGACCACCATGCGCCCGCGTTGCATCATGAAGCCGCTGAACGCGCCGGTGCGCCCACCCACAATGATGGTGCCGCCCTTCATGTCGATGCCGGTGCGCGAGCCCACGTCGCCCTTGCACACGAGGTCGCCGCCGCGCAGCGCCGCCCCGAACACCGAGCCGGCGTTCTTCTCGATGACCACCGTGCCCGCCATCATGTTCTCGGCGCAGGACCAGCCGACCCGTCCCGAGATGCGCACGTTCGGCCCGTCGATGAGGCCACAGCCGAAGTAGCCGAGGCTGCCTTCGAAGTAGAGCTGCAGGCGGTTGAGGATCCCCACTCCCAGAGAGTGCTTGGCCCCGGGATTCTTCACCACGATGGTGCCGTAGCCCTGCTCCATCAGCTCGCGCAGGCGACGGTTCACGGTGCTCGAATCGAGATCGCCCGCGTCCAGCTCGGTGCGCCGGTTGAAGTCGACGTCGAAGGCTTCGGGGTAGGTGAAGTTCTCACCCTCCTCGGCGGAGAAGTAGACCTGCTGGGTGCGCCCCGCGAGCTGCTCGGTGTGCATCCCCATCTCGAAGGATGCGGTCTCCCTGTCTAGCTCTGCCATACGCGGACCTCCCCTTCATAAGGGTCGTAGGTGTCGATCTCCTGGGGGAAGATGGCTCGGATCGCCACCTCCTCGGAGGCGAGCGCGACGAAGTCGTCGCCTTCGTAGAGCACCATCGGCTTGGCCGCCATCACGTCCTTGGCCATGCCGAGGCGGTCGCCGGTCGCCACCACGTAGGTGAACACGCCGTCGAGCTCGTCGATGGAACGCCACATCGCGCCTTCGAGCTCCTCTCCACGGTCGATCGCGTCGGCGAGATACACCGCGATCAGCTCCGAGTCGCAGTTGGACATGAAGCGATGCCCGCGACGTTCCATCTCGCGGCGCATCCCCCAGTAGTTGGTGAGCTGACCGTTGTGCACCACCGCCACGTCGTTGAAGGGGTAGGCCCAGTAGGGATGGGCGGAACGGATGTCCACGTCGGACTCCGTTGCCATCCGGGTGTGACCGATCGCGTGGGTTCCCTCGAAGCCGGCGAGTTCATACTGAGTCGACACCCGGGTGGCGTCCCCGAGGTCCTTGATGAGCTCCAGGGCGTGGCCGAGCGAGATGATCTCGACTCCCTCGATGTCTTCCACGTAGTCGGTCGCCCGGCGCAGGTCTCCGCCGTATGCGAACACGCAGCGGTAGGCGTACTCGGTGACCTGCTCCTCGCTCGCGACCTCGACGCCGAGCTCGGTGAGCCTTGCATCGACCGCCGCCTTGCGCGCCTTCATCTCGTCGTGGATGCGGAAGCCTTTCTTCACATCCTCCTGCTCCGCCACCTTGAAGCGCATCACGTACTGGTCTTTCAGACCGTTGCCGTAGAGCGCGAACCCGGTCGAATCCGGACCGCGATGCTTGATGCTCTGCAGCATCGCGGTCATCTCGCTCCCGATGTCGGCGCTCCCGCCACGGTGAATGAGGCCGGCGATTCCACACATGTTCAGGTACTCCTTGGGAGGGCTCGCGCCCCGCTGTGGGTCAGGGCAGGCAGTCGATGTAGGTCTCGATGTCCCACTGGGTCACCGTGGCCATGAACTTGGCCCACTCGTCGTCCTTGTAGTGGAAGAAGACCTTCGCCATCTCGTCGGGCAGACCGGAGAGCAGGACATCGTCCTCGCGAAGCGCCGCGAGCGACTCGCCGAGGGACATCGGGAGCTTCGTGACCTCCTTGCCCGCCTCCATGGCCTCGTAGATGTTGCGGTTCTCCGGCTTGCCCGGATCCAGGTCGTTGGCGATGCCGTCGTCGAAGGCCTTGAGCAGGCCGGCGCAGAGAAGATAGGGATTGACGGCCGAGTCCACCGCCCGGTACTCGAAACGCCCCGGGGCCGAGATGCGAAGCGCGGTGGTGCGGTTCTGGTAGCCCCAGTCCTTGTAGACCGGCGCCCAGAAGCCGGTGTCCCAGAGCCGGCGGTAGGAGTTGACGGTCGAGCAGCCGAGCGCGGTCAGTCCGTCGAGGTGCTTCATGACGCCGGCCACGCACTGCAGGCCGATGCGCCCCGGTATCTGCGGGTCGTCGCCCTCGGGCATGAAGTGGTTCTCGCCTCCGCTCAGATAGGTGTAGACGCCGTCGTGGCCGTTCAGCGGATCGTTGCCGAGCGCGTTGAAACCCTCCTTTCCGCCCGTCCACAGCGAAATGTTCGTGTGGCACCCGTTGGCGGACACGCCCATGAAGGGTTTGGACATGAAGCACGCAATGAGGTTGTTCTCGCGCGCGACCTGAGCGCATATCTGCCGGTAAGTGCTCAGGCGGTCGCAGGTGCGCAGCGCGTCGTCGAACTGCCAGTTGAGCTCGAGCTGTCCCGGGGCGTCCTCGTGATCGCCCTGGATCATGTCGAGGCCCATGAAACGCGAGTACTCGATGACCTGCATGAACACCGGGCGCAGCGATTCGAACTGGTCGATGTGGTAGCAGAAGGGCTTGGAGAATCCCCCGTCCGGCATGCCGTCCTCGCCGCGCTTGAGCCACATCATCTCGGGCTCCATGCCGTGGCGCAGGTGCAGGCCGCCGTGCTTTTGCTTGAACTCGTCGTGGATCCGGCGCAGGTTGCCGCGGCAGTCCGAGGTGAGCGGCGCCCCCGGGTCGTCCACCTCCTCCCGGTTGCGGAAGCAGGTGCAGAACACGCGCGCCACCCGCTTGTCCCAGGGCAACTGGCAGAAGGTATCCGGATCCGGAATGCCGACGAGCTCCTTGGCCTCCGGCCCGTAGCCGATGTAGTCGCCGTGCCGGTCGATGAACAGGTTCGCGGTGGAGCCGTACACGAGCTGGAAGCCCCGCTCCGCCGTGCGCTCCCAGTGGTCGGCGGGGATGCCCTTGCCGACCACGCGGCCGGTGACGGAGATGAACTGGTAGTAGATGTAGGTGATGCCGAGCGCGTTGATCTTGCGGCGCACGTCGCGGACCTGCTCCGCCCTCCCCGGCTGGTTCACGTACTCCTCGACCGCCATCGAGTACCGCGGCGCAGCGGAGCGCGCGCGTGCGGTCTTCTTCTTTGCGGCTTTCTTCTTCGCGGCCATCTTGATTCTCCCTTGTGATGCTTGAGCCCCTCGAGCCTGGATATCCGCCCTCGAGCGGACCGTCTCCGCCTATTCTGCCCCCGAAAGAACGGAGCGCGCACCTGCCGGGGGCATGCGGCACATGCTCGCCGAAGATTCGTGTCTAGACCAATATAAATCCAATCGACGGTGCACCCTTCGTTTACGTCAAGGTCCCGGGCAACGACCTTCGCTCCAGCTTGCTCGGCCCATTTATAGAGTGTGCTCCAACTGCGACGGGTTGTACCGTAACGAAAAATGTGATCCAATTTCAACCATACAACGATTGAACGCAGTACCAATTATAAACCAATATCCGCGAGCCTGATGAGACAGGCGGCAAAACAAACTCCGACTCGCGCCGCCGCCGCGCGATCCGGAACGGAGGGCGGCCCGCATACCGCGAGCTCCGCCCGGATCGCATCGCAACTGCGCCGCGCAATCCTGGAAGGCGAGTACGCCTATGGCGAGCGCCTGCCGCCCGAGCGCGAGCTCTGCGTCGAGTTCAGCGCCGCGCGCGGCACGGTGCGCGCGGCGCTGGACCAGCTCGCTTCCCTCGACTTCATCGCCCGCCGGGTGGGGAGCGGCACATTCGTGCGCTACCGGGGACATGCCGGTCAGGAGGACGTGGCGGTGCTGACCTCCCCGCTGGAACTCATCGACGTGCGCATGGCGATCGAACCGCCGATGGTCCGCCTCGCGGTCCTCCACGCCAATGCACAGGACATCGAACGCATCGCCGAAGCGCTCGCGCGGGTGGAAGCGGGCGGTCACGACGCCAAAGCCTTCTCCCACGGCGACGAGGCGTTCCACCTGAGCATCGCCGCGAGCACGCACAACCCCCTGCTCATGTGGCTCTACCGACAGCTCAACGACGTGCGCACCCACGCGCAGTGGAGCGCCCGGCGCGACACCATCCTCAGCCCCGAGCGCATGGCCCAGTACAACCGCCAGCACCGTGAGCTCTACTCGCGCATCGCGAGCCGCGATATCGACGGCGCGGTGCGCGTCATCTGCGCCCACCTGGAGAAGGCCCGCGCCGACCTGATGGGCACGTGAGGCCCCTCGATCGCAAAATGTGGAAATGCGACCATCACATCCCCATCGGCGGAGCCGAAGCGCCGGCACCGGAGCGCACGACATGAGCCCACCGAGCCCGCGAGTACTGGAGCCCGGACTGCGTCATCTCCCGCCGGGAACCGAGCGCTACGTGATCCGCGGCGGCGGCGCAACCGTCCTGCCGCTGCGCGCCGGAGACCGCCTCGAAGTCATCGACCCCGAGGGAAGGCAGCGCGCGGAGCTGGTGGCCTTCGACGGCAAGGGCAACGCGGATGTCGGAGTTCTCGGCATGCGGCAAAGCGCCGCCGCCCAAGCGCTTGCCGCGATGGTCGAGAGCACGGACGAGGATGCGAAGCGGGTCGCGGCGAGTCTCCGCTCACACGGCCTGGAGCTCGTGGGCGCGAAAGCCGTCCACCTCTTCGCCCCCGACTCCGCGCCGGGGGAGCGCGAGACCCTCACCGCGGAACGCGACGGCGTGGTGTTCCTGGCCGCGCCGGGTGGGCCGATGCGGGTCGACGCCCAGGATCCCCCCACCGATCTCACGCTCTTCGTGCACCGCGCGACGCTGCCCGAAGAAGGTGAGGCGCCTCCGCTCCCGGAACCCCTCGCCGCGCTTCGCCTGGACGTGCACATCGAGGCGGGCGCCGCGCGCACCTACGAGGTGAAGGCGGGCGAGTTCATCCAGATCATCGACGTGGAAGGCCGGGAGTGCTCCGACTTCCAGGCCTTCGCGGTGGCCCCGCTCGAGCGCGGCGTGGAGCGCTGCATCGACGCCACCGTCACCCGGACCCTGATGGGCGCCGCCTACCCCGGGCCCGGGCTGCTCTCCAAGTACTACGACGTGGACATGCAGCCGCTGGTCGAAGTGATGCGCGATACCGTCGGGCGCCACGACACCTTCGGGGTCGCGTGCAGCGCGAAGTACTACGAGGACCTCGGCTACCCCGGCCACGTGAACTGCTCGGACAACTTCAGCCGCGTGCTCGGCCCCTACGGGGTGGGCGCACGGCGGGGCTGGATGGCGGCGAACTTCTTCTACAACACCAACTTCGACGACGACAACCAGCTCTACCTGGACGAGCCCTGGTCGCGCCCGGGCGACTACGTCCTGCTCCGGGCCCTCACCGACCTCGTCTGCGTGTCCTCGGCCTGTCCCGACGACATCGACGCCGCGAACGCCTGGAACCCGACCGACATCCACGTGCGGATCTACCCGGAGAAGAACACCTTCAGCAAGGCCACTGCATTCAGAATGAGCACCGATGCCGAGCCCCGACTGACCCGCGAGACGGGTTTCCACGCGCGCACCTCCGCGCTCACCCGCAACTTCGCCGAGTACCGCGGCTTCTGGCTGCCGAGCCACTTCAACAACCACGGCGCGGTCCGGGAGTACTGGGCCTGCCGGGAACGGGCGGTGATGATGGACCTCTCGGCGCTGCGCAAGTTTGAGGTCCTCGGCCCCGACGCGGAAGCGCTCCTGCAGGCCACCTTCACCCGCAACGTGCGGCGCATCGCGGTCGGACAGGTCTCCTACGGCGCGCTGTGCTACGAGAGCGGCGGGATGATCGACGACGCGACCGTCTTCCGCCTCGGCGCCGACAACTTCCGCTTCGTGGGCGGGGACGACTATTGCGGCATCTGGCTGCGCGAGCAGGCGAAGCGCCGGGGGCTGCGGGTGTGGGTGAAGTCGTCGACGGACCAGCTCCACAACGTCTCGGTGCAAGGGCCGGAGAGCCGCCGCATCCTCTCGCAGGTGGTGTGGACACCCCCTGCGCAACCTTCCATCGAAGAGCTCGGCTGGTTCCGCTTCTGCATCGGGCGGATCGGCGGCTTCGACGGAGTGCCCCTCGTCGTCTCCCGGACCGGCTACACCGGCGAGCTCGGCTACGAGGTGTGGTGCCACCCGAGCGACGCCCCCGCGCTGTGGGACGCGGTCTGGGAAGCGGGCGAGCCCCACGGGCTTTGTCCCATGGGGCTCGATGCGCTGGACATGCTGCGCATCGAGGCGGGCCTCATCTTCGGCGGCTACGAGTTCAGCGACCAGATCGATCCCTTCGAGGCGGGAATCGGCTTTGCGGTCGCGCTCAAGTCGAACAACGAGGACTTCGTCGGCCGGGCTGCGCTGGAGCGGCGCAAGGCCGCGCCCCAGCGCAAGCTCGTCGGCCTGGCGCTTTCGGGCGAGGAAGTCGCCGCGCACGGCGACTGCGTGCACGTGGGGCGCGCCCAGATCGGCGAGGTCACGAGCGGCACGCGTTCGCCCCTCCTCGGCAAGAGCATCGCGCTGGCCCGCCTGGTGTGCGAGTACGCCGAGCCCGGCACCGAAGTCGAGGTGGGCAAGATCGACGGCCACCAGAAGCGGATCCCGGCCCGAGTCGTGCCCTTCCCTTTCTACGATCCGGAGAAGACGCGGGTCCGGTCCTGAGCCCTGGGGCGGGCGAACCTTCCCCACCGACACGACCCCGATCCCGGAGTGAGGCTGCCACCGCGGAAAGATGTGCTCCGGCCCTTTCCGGATCGGTGTGCCCCGGTGGATTTCCGTGCAGCAGGGGAATGACGTTGCTGGCGCCAATGCCGACTTCGCCATGATGACGCATTGCGCCCCGGCCTGTCCGAGTTCCTTCCAACGCCTTACACTTCTCCGCTTCAGGCGACCCGCTGACCGAGGAGTCGACAAATGGCCGAAGCCAACCCGATCGCCCAGTTCGACCCCGAGCTCTGGGCGGCGATAGAGGCGGAAGGACAGCGCCAGGAAGAGCACATAGAGCTCATCGCGTCCGAGAACTTCACGAGCCGCAACGTGATGGCGGTTCAGGGCTCGAAGCTCACCAACAAGTACGCGGAAGGCTATCCCGGCCGGCGCTACTACGGAGGCTGCGAGCACGTCGATGTCGCCGAGCGGCTCGCTATCGAGCGGGCCAAGGCGCTCTTCGGGGCAGACTATGTCAACGTGCAGCCCCATTCCGGCTCGCAGGCCAACGCCGCGGTGTACATGGCCCTGGTCGAGCCGGGGGACACCGTGCTCGGCATGAGCCTCGCCGACGGCGGACACCTGACCCACGGCGCCAAGCCGAACTTCTCCGGGAAGCTCTACCACGCAGTGCAGTACGGCATCGACGCCGAGCGGGGCGAGATCGACTTCGAGCAGGTCGCGGCGCTGGCGCGCGAGCATCGGCCCAAGCTCATCGTCGCGGGATTCTCCGCCTACTCGCGCTTCATCGAGTGGGAGCGCTTCCGTGCCATCGCCGACGAGGTCGGAGCCTGGCTCTTCGTCGACATGGCGCACGTCGCGGGCCTGGTGGCGGTGGGGCTCTACCCGAATCCCGTTCCGATCGCCGACGTCGTCACCACCACCACCCACAAGACCCTGCGCGGGCCGCGGGGGGGGATGATCCTGGCCCGCGCCAATCCGGGCCTCGAGAAGCGCTTCAACTCCCTGGTGTTCCCCGGCACGCAGGGCGGGCCGCTGATGCACGTCATCGCCGCCAAGGCGCTCGCCCTCAAGGAGGCGATGGAACCGGAGTTCCGGGCCTACCAGGAGCAGGTGGTCGCGAACGCCCGGGCAATGGTCGAAGTGCTCGCATCGCGTGGCTTCCCGGTGGTCTCCCGGGGCACCGACAACCACCTCTTCCTCGTCGACCTGCGTGACAAGGGGCTCACCGGCAAGGCGGCGGACGCCGCGCTCGGCCGCGCCCACATCACCGTCAACAAGAACGCGGTGCCCAACGATCCGCAGTCGCCCTTCGTGACCAGCGGCATCCGGATCGGCACCGCCGCGATCACCACGCGAGGCTTCGGCGAAGCGCAGGCCCGGCAGGTCGCGACGTGGATCTGCGACGTGCTCGACAACGTCGACGACGAACTCCGGATCGCGCGGGTGCGCCAGGAAGTGCACGAACTGTGCATGCGCTTTCCGGTCTACGCGAGCGCGGAGAGCGCGACGGAGGCGCCGGCCGGCGAGAGCGCGCAGGCCTGAGGTCCGGCCTGCGGGGGTCGATGGATGGACGCGAACGCGACCGGGCGCGAGGCGAATCCACCGGTGCCCGATTCCCTGACGGTTCTCCAGCTCTCGGACCTGCACATTTTCGCCAGCGCCTCGGAGAGGCTCTCCGACGTCCCGACGACCCGAACCTTCGCCGAGATGCTCGCCTTCATCGATGCCAACGAGCCCTTCGACTACCTGGTGCTGACCGGCGACCTCGCTCAGGACGAAGCGCTTCCCACCTACGAGAAGCTGCGCGAGATGCTCGGTCCCCGGATGGACCGGACCTGGCTCGTGCCGGGCAACCACGACGACCGCGAACACCTCCGCCGCGTCTTCGCCGACCGCGCCCCGGCCACCGGGCCGCTCACCTTCGCGTTCGACGCCGGCGAGTGGCGCGTGCTCGGCCTCGACACCCATGTGCCGGGGCAGGTGAGCGGCCGGCTCGACGCGGACCAGCTCGGCTGGCTCGATGCGGAGCTCGGGGCCGACCCCGCCCGGCCCTGCCTCGCCTTCTGCCACCATCCTCCCGTCCCCTGCGGAGTGAACTGGCTGGACCGCCTCTCGCTCGAAGAGCCCTACCCTCTCCTCGCCCGCATGCGGGACAACGAGTGCTTCCGGGCGCTCGCCTGCGGGCACGTGCACCGGGAGTCGGAGAGCATGGTCGGCGGGACGCGCGTCTATACCACCCCCTCCACCGCCTTCCAGTTCGGCGACGCACGCGACACGCGCTACGACCTGCTGCCGCCCGGCTATCGCCGCTTCACGCTGCGCGGCGACGAGTTCACGAGCGAAGTGGTCCGGCTTCCCGAGCTGCGCTTTGCTCCGAGCCGCGACTGAAGGGCACGTCCCTGCCGGCGGCCACGGCAGTTCGAATTCACAACGGTGGACAACACTGAATGAGGCTCTGGGACCCGCACTTCCACCTCTGGGACGTGTCCCCGGACACGGTCAGCGGTCACGATGCGAGCCAGAACCCGGTGATTGACGGCAATCCCGTCTACGACCGGGCGCGCTTCGAGTCGGATCTGGCGGTGGAGGGCTTCGAACTCAGCGGCGGCGCGCTGGTGGAGGCGGTGAGCGTCTGCCACCTCAAAGTGGACGGACCACGCTTCGCGCGGGCCTGCGTCGCCGAAGCGCGCTGGGTTTCCTCCCAACTCGCCCCGCCCCCCCTGGACTATGTCGTCGTCGCCTCCGCGCCGCTGGAAGACCCGGAGCTGCCGGGCATTCTTCGCGACCTCGCGCAGTGCGCGGGCCTGCGCGGGATCCGGCAGATCCTGAACCACGAACCCTCCTGGCCCCGCAACGAGCGTCGCGGAAACTTCCTGGACCAGCCGGCGTGGGAGCGAGGCTTCGCAAGCCTGGAGGAACACTCTCTTTCCTTCGATCTCCAGTTGAATCCTCACCAGTTCCGCAAGGCCGCCCGACTGCTCGAGAGACATCCCGGCATCCCGATCGTCGTCAACCATCTCGGCACCCCGACTGTGGAAGATCTCCGTGCGGGCAGGGTCTACTGGGACGGACTTCGAGCCCTTGCCGACCTGGAGCAGACCTGGCTCAAGATTTCGATGCTCGCCTACATCGACGCCCACTGGGATCGAAACCCGCTGGTGCGCGACTCGGTTCACCGGGCCATGGATCTCTTCGGGGTGGAGCGGTGCATGTTCGCGTCGAACTTCCCCGTCGAGAAACACATCGGATGGTCGGCCGCCCGCCTCTACGCCGGATTCCGGGACATCGCCTCGCACCTGGAGACGCTCGAGCAGCAGGCATTGTTCGCGGACAATGCGCGCCGCGCCTATCGGGCGGGCGAGTCGTCTGGCGAGTGAGGTCCGAGATTGCAAGCGCCGGGCGCCGGTGCATCGGCCTGCGGTGATGAAGGCTACAGGAAGCGACCACCCAGCCTTCTGCTGCCGGTCGGTGGCAGGAGGAACGTAGACGGAAGGCCCCGAATCCGGTTCCCCGCGCACCTCCCGCCGATTCTCGTACACTGCCGGACGATGGTCGCCCGCCGGATCCCTGGCCGGCGGGCCGAAATGTCGAGCCCCACGGAGGGCCGCTTCCCGTCGGGTGTGTTCGCCGGGTCCTGAACGCAGGGCGGGACAGGCGACGACGGGTGCTGCATGGGAGGACTGGTGATGCCGCATGCCAAGTTGATCAGGGGCCGGTGGGTGCTGACCGGCGAGGAGGTGCTCGCCGATGCGGCGCTCGCGGTCGAAGGCGAGCGCATCGTCGAGGTGGGACCCGCCGCCGCCCTGTCCCGCCGCTACGAAGGGGCGGAAGTCATCGGTTCGGAGCGAAGCGCGGTGCTCCCGGGCTTTGTCAACGCCCACCATCACAGCCACGGCGTCTCCACCATCCAGCACGGCTACTCGGACGCCCTGCTGGAATCGTGGATTCTGGGATTCGCGGGGCTTCGCAGGGGGCTCGTCTACGAGGAGACACTTCTCAGCGCCGCCAGTCAGTTGCGAAGCGGGGTGACCAGCCTGGTCGACGTGCACAGCGGCGGCGGCAGCGCGGGCGAGTACGCGGGGAGCGTCGATGCGGGACTCCGGGCCTACGAGCAGGCAGGCATCAGGGTCGCCTTCGCGACCGGGACATCCACGCAGAGCCGCCTCGTGCACGGCGCCGGCCAGGACGAGACCTTTGTCGCGCACCTCCCCGCCGAGTTGCGCGATGACGCCCGCGCCTTGCTCCCCGGTCCGGACCGCCTGAGCGGCGAAGACTACCTCGAGATTGTCGCCTCACGTATCGCCGCCTTCGCCGGCCGTCCCCGCATCGACGTCTGGTTCGCCCCGCCCGGTCCCCAATGGGTATCCGACGAGCTCATGCAGCGCATCGGAGAACGGGCCGCCGCGCTCGATACCCGCATCCAGACTCACTGCAACGAGTCCTTCTACGAGAAGCTTCACGGCGACCGCTTCTACGGATGCCCCACCGTCCTCCACCTGGAGCGCCTGGGCGTGCTCAGCGAGCGATTCTCCATCGCCCACGGCGTCTGGCTGACGGAGAGCGAGATCGCCGCGCTCGCGAGATGCGGGGCCGCGGTGAGCCACAACCCGAGCTCCAACCTGCGACTCCGGGCGGGGATTGCCCCGCTCAACGCCCTGCTCGAGAGCGGCGTCACCACCGCACTCGGAATGGACGGCACCACGATCAACGAAGACGAGGACATGTTCAGCGAGCTGCGCCTCGCCCTCAGGCTGAATCGAGTGCCCCACTACGACGCGTCAGTCCCCGGCACGGCGCAGTTGTTCCAGCTCGCCACGCGGGGCGGAGCCCGGCTGATGGGAAAGGAAGACGAGATCGGCCGCCTGAGGCCCGGCTATCGTGCCGACCTGATGGTCGTCGATCTCGAACGCCTGAGGTGGCCCTGGATTGCGCCGGAGGTCGACCCTCTGGAGCTCATAGTGCTGCGCGCCCGGAAGGACGACGTGCGATGCGTCCTGGTCGACGGAGAAGTCGTCATGCGCGACGGCGAAGTGACTCGATTCGACGAGCGCGCGGCCGCGGACGCCCTCGCCGGGCACCTCGCCGCGCAGTCCCTGCCCCGGAGACACGCCGACATCGCAGCCCGCCTGCGGCCGCACCTGGAAGCCTGGTATCGGAACTGGGGGACGCCGCCGCTCGATCCCTACACCACGTACAACGCGCGTTAGGTGATGTTCGATCAGCTTCAGGCGGTGGCCCCGCGGCGTCGGGATAGAATCGGGAAAGGCCGAGAGGCAAACGCCGCCAAGGGCGCCGCCGACCAATCTTTCGGGAGCCACGGGAAATGGCCGAGACATGGCAGTACCAGATCCGCCTCGAGCTTGCCGACGCGGCCGCCGGGGCCGCCCGCCGGGAGCCGGCCGATCCGACCCTCGAGCCTCTCGCTCGTGTCCTGAGAGCTCACGGGGCGACGCTTCACTGCCAGTTCGACGCCTTCACAGCATATGTCGCCGAGGCGGAGCGTGCGGGCACCGAGAAGTTCCCCCTCTACGCGTGGACCAGGGCCACCGTCGAAAACCCGGCGAAAGAGGCGAAGTACATCAAGTCCTTCGCCCTTCACGTCGAAGGCGAAGCGGTCTACGCCCGGGAGCCGGCCGAGGCTCTGGAGGCGGAGCTGCGGCCCCTCGTCGGCGGACCCATCGTGGCGGCGATGTCGAAGCACGACACCAACCCCGCGAACAACCCGCAGCCGCCGAAGCGTTATCGCAACTGAGCCGGGACCAGCACACTACCAATCCGGCCGGCGTGTTCGCGCGCGCCCGCCTCCCCTGTTCAGCCACAACCGAAGGAGCGAAACATGCCGACCAAGCCCGTCAGACTAAACGCCGGCGGCAACCCGGCGACCGGGATGGCGCCGTCCGACATGGTCGACCCCGGGGACTTCACCACCGACGATCGCACGGAACGGATCTCCCACCACTACACGAGCGACAATCAGAGCATCCTGACCGGCGTCTGGGAGTGCGCCCCGTGCCGGGAGGTGATCGATGCGTATCCCGTCCACGAGATGATGACCGTGCTGGAAGGCTCGGTGACGCTTACCGATGCCGACGGACACGCGGAAACCTTCGAGGCGGGAGACACGTTCTTCATGCCCAAGGGCACACCGTGCACCTGGGAGATCACGAAGAAGCTGCGAAAGTTCTACATGATCGCGGACGTGTGAGGGCGTGGACGACCGGCGGCGGGACCGGGCCGCCGCCCCGGCACGGCGCCGCACTGCCCCGTCGACTCGGCGGTGCCGCTGCTGCGCGCTTGCCGGTGCTTCGCCCGTCCAATCCGAAAACGAGCTGAGCGCCCGACATCGGGAACGGGCGCTCGGCGCTCCCTTCGGCCAGGCGGGCGCGACCCTGCGGGTGCCTCTGACTGCCTCGTGGCTACGAACGGAATGGACCCGACTCGAGCCAAGCAACGACTTCGGCGGTCGGCATCACGTCACCCATCGCCATGTCGATGTCGAAGAGCGTCACCTCGTGCATCAGCTCCGAGCGATCGCCGACCGCCTCGGCCGGCACGATCAGATGAAAGCTCTCCACCGCGTCACGGCAGGTCGCATAGATGCAGTGCCCGGTGCTGCACCCGGTCACGATCAAGGTGTCAGTCCCCAGAATGCCGAGCATCTGCGCGAGATTGGTGCCCTTGAACGCGGAGTCGTAGGGCTTGGCGATCAGCTTTTCAGATGAGCGTCTCTCGAGACGGGGGTCGAGGCTGAACTCGTACTCGAAGTCGGTGTCCGCAGAGTAGTCGAACTTCTCGAGCACGGGGGCTCGAGGCTCGTTCGGGTCCACGTGCCCGGTGGTGAAAAAGATCGGCACGTCCGCTGCCCTCGCCGCGGCGAGAACATCGACGGTAGCCTCCACCACCGGGTCCAGGTTGCTCCCCGTCGGCCCCTCATACCGGGTCCAGGCCAGCGCGAGGTCGATGACGATGAGTGCGGGGCGGGCCCCGAATCCGACGCGACCGCCCCATCCTCGATCCGCGTAGACCCCGCGCAACGCTTCGAAGTGCGAACGAAGTGCGGCCCGCAACTCATCGGGCATGTGCATCCTGTAATCCCCCGCAACGGGTGGGGACGGATTGCGTGAACCTGCCATGCGGATCTCCCAACAAAAAAAGACCCGCAGTCCCTGGAGGGGCTACGGGTCGTAAGGGATGACGATATTGCTTCTCAGGCAGACCCTGGAGCGGGGCGTTTTGTAACCGAAAAATTGATCTGGATCAAGATTTCGGATGCGGCTCGTACGGGTACGACTCGCGTCGCTCGGCACCATGCGTCCGCCTAGAAGCGCGTGAAGTAGGTATCGATCTCCCAAGGCGAGATCTCGTTGTGGTAGTCCCACCACTCCTGGGACTTGAGCGCGACGTAGGACCGGAAGAGATCCTCACCCATGACCTCGCGCCCGAGCGGGTCGCGCTCGAAGGCCTCGACCGCCTCCAGCAGCGTGCGCGGCAGAGTGCCTACGCCCCGCGCCTCCAGCTCGGCGTCGGAGAGCTCGTACATGTTGACGGCGATGGGATCTCCAGGGTCGAGCTCCTGCTCGATGCCCTCCAGTCCCGCCGCGAGCATCATGGCGGCGCCGAGGTGGGCGTTGACGGTGGTGTCCACGGCGCGCGACTCGATGCGGGCGAGGCCGAGCGGCATCTCGCCTTCCTCGAGCTCGGTGCGCTCGATCTCGGGGCGCACCCAGGGCACGCGCAGCATGTGGGTGCGGTTGTTGCCACCGTAGGAAACAAAGATCGGCGCCCAGGTGTAGCCGGTCATCGAGCCGGTCTTCACCAGTCGCTTGTAGGAGTTGACGGTCGGGCAGGTCACCGCGCAGATCGCGGACGCGTGGCGCAGCACCCCGGCGATGAAATGGTAGGCGAGCTTGGAGAGGCCGCAGCCCCGCGCATCCGCGGGATCGCCCATCACGTTCTCGCCCGTATCCGCCGACACGAGCGACATGTTGAAGTGGGCGCCGCTGCCGGTCCGGTTGGAATAGGGCTTGGGCATCAGCGCCGCCTCGAGCCCGTGACGCCGGGCGATGTCCTTCGCCATCAGGCGCCAGAGGACGAAGCGATCCGCGGTGGTGAGGCAGTGCGCGTAGGCAAAGTCGAACTCGAACTGGCTGTTCGAGTCCTCGTGGTCGAAGGAATGCACGTCCCAGCCGAGCGTGTTCATGGCGGTGACCATGTCGTCGAGCCAGGGCAGGCCTTCGAGGGTGAGCAGGGCATCATAGGCGGCCTTGCCGATGACGTCGTTGGGGTTCGCGGGCTCGATGTGGGCGCCGTCCTTGCGCACGATGTAGATCTCGCACTCCATGCCGAGCATGAAACGCAGTCCGTGCCGCTCCGCGCGCTCGATCTGCCGGCACAGAATCCCGCGCGAGCACATCGGCCACGGCGCCTCGTGGTAGTGCAGATTGCTCGGCAGCCAGGCGATCTCGGGGCGCCAGGGCAGCACGCAGAGGGCGTCGGGGTCCGGGTGGGCGGCGAGCTCGTCGTCGTGGGGACCCTGGCCGAGACCGTCCAGCGCCGCCCCGGTGAAGAGCTCCGAGCCCTGGAGCATCCGATCCAGGTGCTCGATCGGCACCGTCTTGGTCTTCGGCACGCCGTGCACGTCGAGATAGACGGGCATGCCGTAGCGCACGCCCTCGTCCATCAAGCGGCGCTTGAGCGCTTCGGCGTCGATGTTCCGCTCGTCGGTCATGCTCTCCCTCCCCTTGCTGCGAACCTCACCAGCGGGCCGTCGTGCCCCCCGCCGGCACCGGCGGCACGATAGGACATTGCCCGCGCAATTGCACACCGCACGCGCCCTTCACCCCCTGCGGGCAGGTCGCGGCGCGGCGGCGCTTGCCGTTATCATTGCGCGTCCGGTGAGGAAGACGCCCGGGAGGCGGAAGCGACCATGTGCGGGATTGCGGGAATCATGTTCAAGAACGGTGGCGGGACCAATCCGGCCGGCCGCGCGCTCATCGACATGCTCGATGGCTGTCAGCACCGTGGCCCCGATTCGACCGGCTTCGCGCTTTACGGCGGAGCCGAGGAGGGCGAGCTCCGGCTGCGCTTCCTCGTCGGCGAGGACGCAGAGGCCGAGCGCTCCGTCGCCCGCATCCGGGGCGCGCTCGCCAAGCACGGCGCTCGCGTGATCGAGGACGAGCGGGTGGGCAGCAACTACCGGGTCCGGGTCAGCTTCGACGGCGACATCCAGAAGCTCGCCTACGACGTCGAGCACGCCGCCAAGGTGCTCTCGATCGGCTCGAGCCTCGAGATCGTCAAGGACATCGGCAGCGCCCACGAGGTCGACGGGCAGTACGGCGTCGGCGCTTTCCGGGGCACCCACGGGCTCGGCCACGTCCGCCTCGCCACCGAGTCCGCGGTGAAGCCCGAGGCGGCCCACCCCTTCTGGGCCACCGGCTTCGCCGATGTCGCGATCGTGCACAACGGACAGATCACGAACTACTGGAAGATGCGCCGGCGCCTGGAGCAGCGCGACTACGAGTTCACCACCGACAACGACAGCGAGCTGATCGCGGTCTACCTCGCCGACAAGATGTCCCAGGGGATCGCGCTCAAAGACGCGCTCGCCACTTCGATCGACGACCTCGACGGCACCTTCTCCTTCCTGGTCTCCACCCGGGACGAGATCGGCTACGCGAAGGATCGCCTCGCGGTCAAGCCGATGATCATGTACGAGACCGACGACCTCGTCGCCGTCGCCTCCGAGGAAGTGTCGCTCAATCGGCTCTTCCCCGGACAGGCCCTGAACACCAAGGAACCGCCGCCGGGCACCTACGCCACATGGTCACGATCGATCTAGCGGCCACCGCGGTTCGCGAGGCGAACGAGCTCATACGCAAGCACGGCGCCGACGGCACGGACGTCGAGCTCGTCAATCCGGACGCCCGCCACCATCTCGGCGTGGGGCTGGTGCATCCGATCAACGTGCGTATCCGCGGCTCGGCCGGCTACTTCTGCGCCGGTCTCACCGACGCCGCCCGCTTCGAGGTCGACAACAATGTCGGCTGGGGCGTCGGCGACAACATGTACAGCGGTCAGGTCGTGGTCCGGGGCAACGCGGGCGCCATCCCCGGGGTAGCGATTCGCGGAGCGGAGATCGTCATCCACGGCAACATGGGATCGCGCGCCGGACAGGTCATGAAGGCGGGCACGCTGGCCTGCGCGGGCAACGCCAACTTCATGGCCGGCTACATGATGTACGGCGGGCGCATCATCATTCTCGGCGACTCCGGCGAGAAGATCGGCGAGGACATGACCGGCGGGCACATCTTCGTCGGCGGCCGGGTGCAGGACTTGGGCTCCGATGCCGAGATCGTGGACCTCGACGATGGCGAGGACGACGACCTCCGCGCCTTCCTCGAGCGCTACGAGCTGCCCTTCAAGGGCACCTTCAAGAAGATCGCCAACGCGGGCAAGAAGCTGCGCTACGCGACGAGCGAGCGGCAGATGCGCAGCATCCCCTTCTTCACCTTCTCGCAGAACTCCGAGTACTGGAACCCCAAGATCCAGGAGGACATCTACATCAAGTCGCAGATCGGGCGATACCGGATCCGCGGCTACGGCGGCGCCCGTCCCCTCCCCCACCTCGCCGACCTCGCGTTCCGCCGCGATCTCTCCCATGCGGGGCGTGATCCGAACGTGGTGTCGAAGGTCGCGCTCGAGACCGAGGTCGGCGGCCTGAACGGCGCCAACCCCCTGAAGCTCTCCATGCCGGTGATGATCGCGCCGATGAGCTACGGCGCGCTCAGCGCCTCCACCAAGCGCGCGATCGGGCTCGCCTCGACGCTCGCCGGCATCGCCGAGAACACCGGCGAAGGCGGGATGAGCGACGCCCAGCGCGGCGCCGCGAGCCAGCTCATCTTCCAGATGCTGGGGGGGCGCCTCGGCTGGAACATCCACGACATGAACCGCGCCGACGGGCTGGAGATCTACATCTCCCAGGGCGCGAAGCCCGGCCTCGGCGGCCAGCTCATGGCGAAGAAGGTCACGCCCGAGCTCGCCCGCATCCGCGGCATCCCCCACGGCATCGACCTGCGCTCGCCGTCGCGCCACCCCGACATCCTCGGCGGCGACGA
>CAYQVB010000106.1:0-33905 GCA_964420925.1 uncultured Ectothiorhodospiraceae bacterium
GGCGTAGAAGCAGGTGAGGCCCCCGTACGCGCCGAAGGTCGCCGCCCCCGGGTAGCTCGCGCCGGGCCGGCCCTTGTGGCCGTCGCTGTTGCACACCACGCCGCAGCGATGGCCGAGCGCGAAGCCGTCGGTCAGCAGCCATTCGAAGGTGCCCCAGGCGGAGTGGATCTCCATCGCGGTCTCGATGCGCCCGTCGTGGGCGTATGCGGTGTCGGCGTAGCGTCCGCCGACGTGGGCATAGGCCACGCAGTCCTCGCCGGCGAGGCGCTCGAACAGGCGATTGGCGTCGGTTGCGTCCGTGTGCAGGTCCGAGCGATCGGGCAGGAGCGCGTGCGAGGAACGAAAGATGGGGCGGCCTTCGGTCCGGTAGTAGACGTTCCGATCGCCGCCCACCGCGGTGTTGCCCGACCACTCGTAGCCGGGGAGGGTCACGAACACACCGTCCTCGTGGTACTCCGCAGTCAACGTCTGAAGATAGGCCCAGAATGCGTTGTTGACCTGGAAGTCGTTCGCCTGGTGGCCGGTCGCGTCGAGAAACGACTTGTTCCTCGCGAAGTCGAAGTACTGGCGTGCGGTGGTGATGCCGATGGATTCGCCGCTCTGACCGTGCATGTCGCCCCAGTAAGCGCCGAAGAGACCGTCGCGCACCACGAGCGGATGGGATTCGGCCAGCACCGTGCCCGTCTCGTCGAGCACCCGGATCCGCAGCACGCCTGGTTCGTCGACGCTCAGGCCTTCGAAGGCGACCGACTTCCGTCCGGGTGCGTAGTCGTATGCCGCCGGCAGTCCCTCGACCGGCCGCGACGGCTCGAAGCGGAGCCGGGCGCTGGCGCGATCGGTGGGGTTGCCCCACTTGTCCTCGGCCTTGATGCCGAATCGGAAGGGTTCGCGGGGCCGGCGCAGGCTCGGCAGCACGGCCTTCCACCGCACGGCGTCGCCGGGAACGATGGCGACCGTGGGCGTGTTCGGAATCGGGTGGAAGTGCCCGACCGCGCAGACATCGGCGAGCACCTTGAACTCGAAGGCCGCCTCGGCCATCGTCTGCATGCGCATCCCGGGCGAGCCCCGTGAGGTGTCGCCGAACACGATCGTTATCACGTCGCCCTCTCTGAGGTACCCGCCACCGACCACGACGGTCAGCGCCTTCCAGCGCGGGCGTGCGGCCATGCCACGGCTGCGGTACTCGACCACGAGTGGCACCCCGCAGCTAGAGGTCGCGGTCACGTAGTTGGGGGCGGTCGGATCCGAGGTTTGCAGCGCGTCACCGTCGCCCATCGCGCGAAACACGACCTTGAGCGCGCCGGTGTCGTCGAGACCGAATCTCCCGACGGTGTAGTGCAGGCGAAAGGTCTGCAGGGACCGCACCTCGACGGGGTCGCGCGGCTCCAGCACCACGTGCCCGTAGAGCGTTGCGTCCTCGCCCGGGTGCGCGACGGGCCACGCTTCTCCGACGAGATCTTCGGCGACGCGTCCGTCGATGGTGTTGATCGGTTCAGGGACCGGAGTCCGCCTGTCGTTCATGTTCGCCAGCGGGCTAACGCTCGGAACGGGCGAGCGCATTCGCCAACGCGTCGATGTGCTCCACCCCGAACCCGCAGCAGGCGCCGACAATCTGCGCACCCTCCTCGACCCAGCGAAGGGCCGCATCGGCGAACTCCGCGGGCGGGATCGGATCCGTGATCCACTTCGGCATCTCGAAGCGGCCGCCGGAGTCGGGATAGGCCATGACCGGACCCTCCCACTGCGCTCGAATCGTTTCGATCAGCCCGCTGATGAACCCGACGTTGGTGTGCATGATCCCGACCGCGCCGGCACCGTCGAAGTGCGTGCGCCGCAACATCTCGACCGGACCCAGCTCCGGAACGGCGAAGGAGACCGGCTCCTCGGGCGGACTCCCGCGACAGGAAAAGCCGGCCCACACCGGCAGACCGGTCTCGCGCGCGGCGGCGATGGCGGGGTTGGCGAGCGCCGGATCGCTCATCATCTCCAGCAGAATGAGGTCGACTCCGGACTCGGCGAGCGTCTGCGCCATCTCGCGAAACGCGGATCCGGCCACCTCCGGCGTCGGAAGCTGGTCCGGATCGCGGCGCTCGGTGCCCGCGGGGAACGGGATCATGTGGGACATCGAGCCCGCCACCGCCACCGTGTCGCCGGCCCCGAGCCGGTCCCGCGCCTCGAGCGCCACCTCGACGGCCCGGCGAGTGAGCTCGACCGAACGCTCTCCGAGCCCGGCCGGCCCGAGCATGATGCGGTTGTTGGAGAAGGTGTTCGCAGTGACGACCCGGGATCCGGCCCGAATGTAGTCCTCGTGCACCGAGCGAAGAAGCTCCGGCGCCTCGAAGGTGGCGAGTGCGGCCCACGCCTCGGAATGCATTTCCGCGCCCCGGCGCTCGAGCTCGCTGCCGGTCGCTCCGTCGATCAGGATCACCGCGCCCTCGGCAACCTCGCGCTCGATTCTCGCGATCGGTGATTCAGACACGGCTCACTCCCTTCGAGCTCTTCGCCCGAGCCCCCGGAGCTTCGGATGCGGCGCGCTGCACGCCCCGTTCCCCGAGCAATCCGCGCGCTTCGCCGGAGCGGGTGCGATCTGCGCCCCTCTCAGGACGAGCCCGGACGCCGCGGAGTCCTAGCCGAACCATCGGGCATCCTCTTCCGACAGCGTGACGAGCCTCGCCTCGATTCCCGCGCGCATCTCTCCCGTCAGCGGGGTCGAGGCCCGCGCGCTCAGGTCGAAGAGGACTTCGGTGTAGTCGGACGAGGCGCTGAGCTCGCCGTCGCTCTCCCTCACCATCTTGTGCACGTAGCGAAAGCTCGAGCGGCCGAGGCGCACGAAGGCGCTCGCGATCACGTAGGTGTCGCCGTCCACCAGCTCCCGCCGGTAGCGGATGGTGTTCGACACCGCACCCACCCCGTAGCCCAACCGGACCACGTCGCTGTAGTAGAGGCCGGCCTGCTTGAGCAGATATCCCGACGCGATGCCGAAGCGATCGAAGTATCCCTTCACGTTCATGTGGCGGTTGACGTCACAGTCCTCGGGGCGAACGATGCCGCGATGGGTTTCGATCCATTGGCTCATGACGCGGATCACTGCCTCGACTGCCTGGCGGGGCGGGGATGTTAGCAGCGCGCGGGGGCTCAAGGGGCGGTGCGAGCGAGCGCATTCGCCAGCGCGTCGATGTGCGCGACCCCGAACCCGCAGCAGCCGCCGACGAGACGTGCCCCCTCCTCGATCCAGCGAAGCGTGGCGGCGGTGAAGTCCGCAGGCGAGATCGCGTCCTCCCAGACCCAGTTCGGCATCTCGAAGTGCCCCGTATCGGGGTAAGCCATGAGCGGCCCCTCCCACTGCCTCCGGAATGCTTCGATCGCAGGGCTGACGAGTCCGACGTTGGTATGCATGATCCCGATCGCACCGGCGCCTTCGACCGGCGTGCTTCGCAGCATCGCGGCGGCATCCAGATCCTCGAGGGTGAAGGAGACCGGTTCCCCACGCGGATTTCCGCGACAGGAGTACCCGATCCATACCGGCAGACCGGTCGCTTGCGCGGCGGCGATGGCGGGGTTGGCGAGCGCCGGATCGCTCATCATTTCCAGCAGTATGAGGTCGACCCCGGACTCGGAGAGGGTCCGCGCCATCTCCCGGAACGCGGCCTCGCGCAGCTCGGGTGACGGGAGCCGCAAAGGGTCGCGGTAGTCGGAGCCGGGGCGGAGCGGGACCTGGTGGGACATCGAACCCGCCACCGCGACCGTGTCGCCGGCCCCGAGCCGGTCCCGCGCCTCGAGCGCGATCTCGACCGCGCGGCGAGTGAGATCGACCGAGCGCTCTCCGAGCCCTGCCGGCCCGAGCATGATGCGGTGGTTCGAGAAGGTGTTCGCGGTGATGACCCTGGATCCGGCCCGGATGTAGTCCTCGTGCACCGCTCGAAGAGTCTCCGGCGCCTCGAGCGTGGCCATCGCGCACCACACCTCGGAGTGCATCGCCGCCCCCCGGCGCTCGAGCTCGGTGCCGGTCGCGCCGTCGAGCAGGATCACTCCACCTTCTGCGAGCTCTCGTTCGATCCTCGCAGCCGGGGACCCGGGAGAAGCCGGCGGCTTCAGCCGAACCACCGGGGATCCTCCTCCGAGCAGTCCTTGGGAAGGACGATGCCGTGCTGGGTCTCGATCCATCGGCTCATGACGCGAAGCGCTGCCCCGGCTGTCCGGCGGGGCAAGGATGTTGTCAGCACGCGAGGCGAGGGGTCAGCGTCGGGTCCCGAGCCCACTCCGTTAGCCGGGTCCGCTCTGGCGAAGAGATGGTCGACACGCGGATCATGAGGTGGCTCGCACGGAAGCCTGCTCGGGCCGCCCTTTCGTGACAATTGACGATGGAGTTGTTGATTGTCATGATAATCCACAACTCAACCGACGATTGTCACCAAAATGCCTCTTGCGGCCATTGCCCGTCATCTGAATGTGAGAGAGGTCCTGGACCGGCGATCCTGCTTTCTCTTCGGTCCGCGGCAGACCGGCAAGTCCACCCTGATCCGCCAGCAGTTCAAGGATTGTCCCACCTACAACCTGCTCGACCAGTCCCTCTTCGTCCGGCTGTCCCGCAATCCCGCCTTGATCCGGGAAGCGCTGGCACCGGAGACGACGCTCGTCGTCATCGACGAGATCCAGAGAATGCCCGCACTCCTCAACGAGGTGCATCTCATGATCGAGGAGTACGGGATCCGCTTCCTTCTCACCGGGTCGAGCGCGCGGGCTCTGCGCAGGAAAGGCGTGAATCTCCTCGGGGGCCGGGCACGCTCGCGCAACTTGCATCCCTTCGTCCGCGCCGAGCTCGGCGAGCGCTTCGACCTGAACCAGGCGCTCGAGTACGGCCTCCTGCCCCCGATATTCCTCTCTGACGCACCGGCGGAGGACCTTGCCGCGTACGCCGGGGACTATCTGAAGGAAGAGATCGCCGCCGAAGGGGCGGTCAGGAACATCGGCGCCTTCAGTCGCTTTCTGGAGGTGGCGGCGTTCGCCCACGGCGAAATGATCAATTTCGCCAGCATGGCCGGCGATGCCCAGGTGCCGGCTTCCACGGTGCGCGAGTACTACGAGATCCTCAAGGACACCTTCATCGCCCATGAAGTGCCGGCCTTCACCGAGACCCGGAAGCGCAAGGCGATCTCGACATCCAAGTACTACCTTTTCGACATCGGGCTCGCCCGCCACTTGCAGGGCCGGCGAGGGCTGGCGCCAGGAAGCGCCGAGTACGGCAGCGCCTTCGAGAGCTACATCTTCCAGGAAATCAAGGCGTTCTGCGACTATCACCGGCTCGGCCCGCCCGCGTACTGGCGGTCGAAATCCAAGATCGAAGTAGACTTCATTCTCCGAGATCTCGCGGTTGAGGTGAAGGCCAAGAAGAACGTGACCGGAAGGGACCTGAAGGGGCTGCGGGCGCTGCGCGAAGAAGGGCTGTTCGCCCACTACCTGCTCGTCTCCATGGAGCCGATGGCGAGGGAGGTGGATGGGATCCGGATTCTGCCGTGGCCGGACTTCCTGGACGCTCTGTGGGGAGGAGAGTGGATAGACACCTGAAGCCCGTGTTCGGGGCCAGTGTGGAGGCGCTCGACCCACGTCGCCTGCAAGACTATGGATATGTCGATGCCCGCGGCATGGGGGTGCGGAACAAGATGATTCCGGGAATGCGTGCGCACAACGGTACCGGACCCGACCTGATCGAGGAGGAGCACCGCTTCATCGTCCGGCTGTGGAAACAGGCGGGCGCGGGCTGGGACGGCAGGACGGGCGAGCCGGGTATCGGATTGCGGAGTGCAGGGAAGCGGGACCGAGGCCGCATCCGGTGAGAGTTGGAAGCTGAATGTCGAGGAGAGCCACGATGCCGGACCTGCCCCCGATGAGCGACTACGAGGCGACGCACCGCGACTTCGCGTTCCGCACGCCCGAGCACTACAACTTCGGCTTCGACCTCATCGACCAGCGCGCCCGCGAGGCCGACAAGGTCGCGTTCATCGCCGTTGACCGCAGCGGAGAGCGCATCGAGTCCCACCGCTTCAGCGACTTGAGCCGGGCCTCGAACCGCTTTGCCCGGGCGCTGCTCGAGCTCGGGGCCGGAAAGGGCGAGTACGCCCTGGTGATCATCCCGCGGATTCCCGTGTGGTACGAAGTGCTGATCGGGTGCACCAAGGCCGGGGTGGTCGCGATGCCGGGCACCAACCTGCTCACCGCGAAGGACATCGAGTACCGTATCAACAAGGCGGGCGCGAGCATCGCGATAGTGACCGCGGAGCACCTGGACAAGATCGAGGCGATCCGCTCGCGGTGCCCCTCGCTGGTTCACGTGATCGCGGTCGGAGCGGAGCGCAAGGGGGCGCTGAGCTACGAGGAGGCCTGTGCGCGGCAGCCCGACCGGCTCGACACGGATGAACTCCCTCCGTCGCGGGCCGACGAGCCGATGCTCGTCTACTTCACCTCCGGCACCACCTCTATGCCGAAGATGGTGCCGCGAGACCACGCCTACGCCCATGCGCACGCGATCACCGGTCGCTACTGGATGGATCTCCGCGAGGAGGACATCCACTGGACGCTCTCCGACACCGGATGGGCGAAGGCCGCGTGGGGCATGGTCTATCCCCCCTGGCAGATGGGCGCGACCACGGTGCTCTACGACGGCGATACGCGCTTCGACGCCGACCTGCACCTTCAGCTCATCGGGCGCCTCGGGGTCACCACTTTCTGCGCACCGCCCACCGTCTACCGGCTCTTCGCGCAGATCGATCTCGACCGCTACGAGCTCGGCTCGCTGCGACACTGCCTGAGCGCCGGGGAGCCCCTCAACCCCGAGGCGATGCGGGTGTGGAGGGAGGCGACCGGCACCGAGATACTCGACGGCTACGGCCAGACCGAGACCATCAACATCGTCGCCAACTTCCCCTGCCTGCCGGTACGGCCCGGCTCGATGGGCAAGCCGGTGCCGGGTTTCGACGTTGGCGTGGTGAACGACGAAGGCCGCCCGGTGCCCACGGGACAGATCGGCCACATCGCGCTTCGCACCGGCGACCCGCATCCCCCGGGCCTCTTCCACGGCTACCACGAAGACGAGAAGGGGACGGCCGCCTCGTTCCGGCACGGCTGGTACTACACCGGCGACACCGCCACCCGCGACGCGGACGGCTATATCTGGTTCGTGGGCCGGGCCGACGACATCATCAGCTCGGCCGGCTACCGCATCAGCCCCTTCGAGGTGGAGAGCGCGCTCGCCGAGCACCCCGCGATCGTCGAGTCCGCGGTGGTCGGCGCGCCCGACGCCCTGCGCGGCGAGGTGGTGAAGGCGTACGTCGTCCTCGCGAGCGGCTTCGCGCCCTCCGAGGAGCTCGCCGCCGACATCCAGGATTTCGTCAAGCAACAGACCGCGCCCTACAAGTACCCGCGGGTCGTGGAGTTTCGCGATGCGCTGCCCAAGACCATCTCCGGGAAGATCCGGAGGGTGGAGCTGCGGGAGGACAGTGCAACCTGAGCTCCCGGACGCGCCCGGACGGTGTGCGGTCGTCCGAAATGTCTCCGGCTCGAACAGAACCCATGCCCAGACGCTTCCCAGTCCGAGGCTGACGCGGAAGCGCACGGGTGGGTATCCTAGCGCTCCCCTCGCGCCCGCCTGAGAGAGACCGAACGCAATGATCATCCATCAGATCTGGACCGGCAACGCCTACCGCAACTTCAACTACGTGGTCGCCTGCCCGGAGACCGGCATGGCGCTCGCCATCGACCCCCTCGACCACGAGAAATGCCTCGCAGTGGCGAGAGACGAGGGATGGGCTATCACCCAGATCCTCAATACCCACGAGCACGAGGACCATACCGGCGGCAACCGGGCGATGATCGAGGCGACCGGGGCGAAGCTGCTCGCCCACCACGGCGCGGGCCACAGCATCGAGGGCATCGACCGGGGGTTGCAGGCGGGCGACGTGGTGAAGGTGGGCCGGACGGTGGAGCTGGAAGCGCTCGACACGCCGGGCCACACCATGAGCCATGTCTGCCTGCTCTCGCACACCGAGACGCCCGCGCTCATCTGCGGAGACACCCTGTTCAATGCCGGCGCCGGCAACTGTCACGGCGGCGGCCATCCCGCCGAGCTCTACGAGACCTTCGCCGGCCAGCTCGCCAAGCTCCCCGACGAGACCCGGGTCTACCCCGGCCACGACTACTGGCAGAACAACCTCGGGTTCACCCTCGACCGCGAGCCCGACAACGCGAAGGCGAAGGCATTGCTCGACGACATGTCGGACCACGACCCGGACAACGCGCTGGTGTCGACGCTGGCGCTCGAGAAGGAGGTCAACGCCTTCTTCCGCCTCCACTCCCCGAGCATCGTCGCGAAGCTCCGCGAGGCGTTCCCCGACCTGCCCGACGACCCCGACCCCAAGACGATCTTCATCCGGCTCCGGGAGCTGCGAAACGACTGGTGAGGGTGGCGCCCGCCGGCTACCGTCAATCGACAGGGTCGAACCAGCGCCGGGTGGTCACGTGGTCCATGTTGACGCCTTCCACCCGGAGGAGGCGGGTCTCGCCGGCACGTAGCGGCGAGTGGATGTCCCCCTCCTGGTAGACCCATGCGTCGCCGGGGCGGAGCCGGTAGCGCTTCGCCTCCTCCACCCGTCCCGGAGACACCTCCCGCCAGTCGACCATCTCGGTCTCGCCCACCGCCTGGCCGTAGATCGCCCAGCTCGGACCGTGGTCGTGGGGACGGCTGTCGGTCATGCTCCGATAGGCGTGGGCGATGATGCAGAAGCCGAGATCCGGATCCTCGTAGAGGATCTTGCGGGGATCCTCGTTCTCGGGTCCGAGGTGGGTCTTCACGAAGTCGGTGTCCGCGCAGGCCCGCTCGACGAGCATTCGCACCTCTTCCCGTCCCGCTGGACCGGGGTCGAGGCGCAACGCCTCCCGGCAGTCCGCCGCCAGTTCCTGAAGCTCGTAAGCCATCGCCGCACCCCTCGTGTCACCCGGATGGCAGCGAAGCTAGCGCGAGTGTCCGAGCTGAGCAAGACGGGCATTGGACAGTACACAGCTTTGCCCACCGAAATAGTGCGTGCACGCCGCTGTCCTTGGCCCCGCTTGGTGCCTTGGTAGTGCACCGGTGTTGCTTACACCCGGCGCAACGGCGAGCCTCGGTGACCTGTCGATGCTGAACGTGCCCAAGTGACTCGTCACGCCATTGGGTACCGACCCATCGCCACCCCCACCTCGCCCATGGGGGAAGGCCCCGACCGCCTTCCTTGACGGTGCTCCCTTTCCAAGGCGCACCGGGCACCGGCAACCGCCGAGGTTCGCCTGTCCGCACCCATACGACCGTGGATAGGGACGCAGCTTTATCCCTCCGATATCATGCCGCGACAAGCCGACGGATCCGTCGCAACCAGGCACACGAGGTCCCAGATTGCCCGCCCGAGATGAGCGCCTCCGCTGGAACGTGACTCGCCTAGAGTTCGAGGCGTGGCGCAACTTCCGACGGCGCACGGAAATCCATCTTGGCAGCCGCGCGTTCTTCGTCGGGCCGAACGCCTCCGGCAAGTCGAACATTCTCGACGCACTGCGCTTTCTGCGCGACGTATCGGGAGAAGGTCTCCAAAATGCGGTTGCCATTCGCGGCGGCATGAGCGAGATCCGCTCTCTGCACGCAAGGAAGTTTCCGGGTGTCCGCATTGCAGTCGATGTTGGTCCCCGGGAGCAGCCTGATCAATGGTCTTACCAACTGCATTTTCGCAATCATCCCAAGCGGCACGAGCCAATCGTCGAGCGCGAAGTAGTCCGTGAAAACGGTGAGCCGATTCTCGAAAGACCGGACGAGAAAGACCGGCAGGACGACGAACGCCTTACGCAGACCCACCTGGAGCAGGTAAGCGAAAACCAGGCCTTCCGAATACTTGCACGCTATCTGGAATCCATTCGTTATCTACATATAGTCCCCCAGGTAGTGCGTGCATTCACCGCCTTCGGCGCCCCCCGTGACGACCCTTTTGGAGCCGACTTCCTGGAGCAAGTCGCCGCCACGAACAAGCGCAGCCGTGAATCCCGTTTGAAGAAGATTCAGGAAGCCCTTCGGGTCGCTGTCCCCCACTTCGGGAAGCTCGAACTCGAGCAGGATTTCGGGGGAGATTGGCACCTCTATGCCGACTACGAACACTGGCGACCCAACGCCGCACGACAGAATGAATCCACCTTCTCCGACGGCACCCTTCGACTCCTGGGGCTGCTCTGGGCGCTCACGGAGAGGGGCGGGCCGCTGCTCCTCGAAGAACCGGAACTCAGTCTTCACGACGCGCTCGTGTCGCGTCTCGCCCCCATCATGGCACGCATGAACCGCAAGACCGGACGGCAGGTATTGGTGACCACCCATTCCGTTGCCTTGCTCCGCGATGAGGGAATCGACCTGCGGGAAGTCCACCTGCTCGATCCAGGTGAAGAGGGAACCGTCATACGAAACGCCGCCGACTTGAAAGAGGTAAAGACGCTGATTGAGCAGGGTTACTCTCCCGGAGAAGCGATCATGCCCCGTGCAGCGGCAAGAGACGTCAGTCAGTTCGTCTTCGACTTCTGATGCCGAGGCTCCCGATCCACTGCCTGGTGGAAGGATCCGTAGATGAAGCGGTGGTCAAACGGGTCCTTTCCAGTTTGTGCATCGAGACCGGAACTATCTACCACGCCAGCATCCCTGCATTCAAAACACGCCTTCGTCGCTTCAACCATGCCGCCCGTCATTCGCCCTGGTTTGCTCTCTGTGACCTAGACCAGGAAGAATGTGCCCCTCTTCGCTCTCGACGATATCTTCCCGAACCCGTTCCCGGAATGTGCTTTCGGATCGCGGTACGGGCCGTTGAAGCTTGGTTGCTGGCCGACAGAGAAAGCGTGGCTCGTTTTCTCGGCGTAGCGAAGGGCGCAGTACCCGCCGCCCCCGAACAAGAGCGGGATCCGAAGTCTCGCCTCGTTGCAATCGCCCACCGTTCCCGGAGCAGGGCGATACGAGAAGGTTTGGCGCCTGCGGAGGGGGACTTCCGCGGGGTGGGACCGGAATACACACTGATGATCGGAGAGTTCGTGCGCGATCGATGGTCTCCGCAACGCGCCGCCGACCGGGCACCGAGCTTGCGACGCGCCGTCGAGCGGTGCCGCAGGTTTGCCGAAACCGGACAATGGTGATTTGGGAAACCGGCATTGACATCCGCCACCCGGAATAGAGCCTCCGACATCTCGTCATAACCGGGAAGCGCAAGGCGAAGCGGGTGCTACACCCGGTCCGCGACGCTCGACCACATCGCGAGCGGTCAGATCAGTATCCCCGGCGATGCGGCCAAGCAGGACAAGCGACAGGCCTCGGCTCGCGTGTACTGGCACGGCCGCATTGTGACCGTCCAGCATGGTGGAACCGCTCGCACAAAGCGCGTCGACGCACTGCTTCGAAACCCAAAGCGACGAGGATGGCGATTACCTCGCGCGAGGCTAACGTCAGAGCAACGGCTGCCAATCAATCCTCTTCGCCGTACACCAGCCAAGCATCCGCGCGGCGGCCGTTCCAGTGATAGCGAAGATACCTGCCCGGTGCTGGAACGCTGACCACATCGGGCCAGAACGCGGCGATGGCCTCGCCGCCGAAGCAACGCACGCTCGGGTACACGATGCCGTTGCCGTCGCGGTTCCAGCGAAATGTAGCCCCTTCACGCCAACTGGCAAGACCCGCAAGGCAGCGTGACCGGCTGTGCGGGCGCGCCAGGACATAGTTCCGCCAAGTAGATGGCGCCTCGATCTAAAGTGGCCGTTATTTGTCCATACTCCCATTATTGACTCCTTTTTACCTTGATATAATCTTCCCTAATCGTCGTAATGGCGCGTTTCACGGGATGGATCATGCTTAATTCAAGCCGATTGTACGACTTGCGAAAGGCGAAGAATCTGTCGCGAGCTGGACTCTCGGGGCTGTCCAAGGTGTCTGTACGCACCATCCAGCGCCTGGAGAATCCTGCGGAGAGGAGCAACAACCCTCGCGGGAACACATTGAACAGACTTGCCAGGGCCCTCCAGGTCGAACCTGGGGTGCTGACCGGCGATCTGCCGCTTCCCGACTCCGGCAACGCGCCGGCCCCCGAGCCCCGGCGCGTCCAGGTCAGCGCGGAGATAGCGCCGAAGGCCCGGCTCGCCTACGACCTCGTGAAGAGACGATACGGCGTCAGCGCGACCGAGATCATCAACATGGCGCCCCTATTCTTCGCGCTTCTGGCCGAGGGAAGCCTCGCCCGACGGCGCAAAGTGCTGGAAGAGGCGGGCGAAGCAATCAGGCGCTTGGACCAGATGAGGGACGAGGTCGGACATTGGATGTTCGGGGGTGCGACAACTGTTGCCCTCAATGCCGACAGGCTGGAAAGGAAGTCCGTCGAGAAGGCTGACCTCTTCGGCGAACATCTATTCAGTGATGCCCATGACACGTTCACGCACGAGCCCTTCGACCCCTCGTTCGGTAATCCCTTTGCCAGCTACCTGAGCAGGCTCGCCGCCGATCTCGACAACCGAGCTGTCATCGAGATCCAGGATGGCTCCCTCCGCTATGGCACGCCGCGGGCAAGATTTCCCGACTACCGCCTCTGTAACGGCCACCTCGACAGGATGACCAACGGCTCTACCGATGCCAGGAGGGCTCTTGAGACCGGCTATGTGCGGCTCTCCGACATTCCCGACGAACTGATGGAGGGAGATGCTGGTGAGGGGAGGGCGGCGTGGCTGGAAGAGAGACTGCCGGACCTCTACAAAGACCTTGAGGAAGGTCAGCCCATGGCCGAGTGGACGAATCTCCAGGCTACCGCGACGCCGGCCGAGCTAAGGGACGCCATGAAGAAGTTGGCCTCTCGTGGAGACAAGAACGGCGCGGAGGAAGAAGGAGGCACCCAATGACCTCTATCGGGTACACCCGCCATGCCGAGACGCGGATGCAGCAGAGGGGGATTCGCGGCGGAGACGTCACCCTCATTCTCGAATGTGGAACGCAGATAGACGACGAGCCTTGGTTGATGCGCGACCGGGACGTCAAGCGCGAGATCGGATGCCGGAAGCAGGAAATTCAGGCGCTCGAACGCTTGGCGCACAAGAAGCTGGTAGTGCGCGATGGACATGTCATCACCGTCTATCCTTCGAGGCTCGACGATCAGAAGCTCACGCTCCGACGCGGTCGAGGGAAGGGGCTGGCGAAATGACGACGGAATCCCGTGAACGAAAGCCGGCACGCAATCAAGGAAAAGCATGTGACGCTGTCGTGAGGTGCATCGAGCACCGGACGGGCGAGATGCGCGCGGCGATTCGTCGTCCCGAGAAAGAGGGCATGGATCCCCCGGTGGATCTCCGCCTGCGGCTCGGCACCCGGGAGCATGCGATCGAACACACGCAGATCGAGGCATTCCCGGGTCAGATCCGAGCAGACACGGAGCACGGACGGCTCATCGAGCCCGTCACCGCCGAAGTGTCGGGGACGCTACCCGGACCAGCTCACTACGAGCTGCTTTTCCCCATCGATACCCATCTTGGCGTGAAGACCGCCGAGCTTGACCACAGACGGCGAGTTCTCATCGCCTGGATTCGAGCGAAGGCTCAGTATCTGTACGAGAAGAACCTGCACAAGCTCTTACGTGACCACAACACTCCACATTTCCTTGATTGCATCGAGGCCAAGTTGCCGGGCTTCCACTATGCGGTGCGTCTCTGCGTGCGCCCATCTCGCTCCGGGTCTGAGCCGGGGACCCTTCGCTCTGCACGCTATGCTCCGAACGGCGAGGAATTGGAGGCGTCTCGTGCCGACCGACTTCGGCAGGCACTGCGCCGCAAGTGTCCGAAACTCATGCGTTGCAAGGAAGGTGGCGCACGGACCGCCCTGGTGTTGGAGAGCGACGATCTCGCTCTCACGAATCACGTACTCGTCGGCGAACCACTGGTTCGTCTGCTGGCGGAGTGCGCGGACTTGCCGGACGAGATCTACTTAGTGGAAACCGACCTGGATCCCTGGACCGTACACTGCATGAAGCTCAACACCGAGTGTTGGCCCATGGAGAACTCGTTGGAACCTCCTGCATTTCGCGTGAACGACCTGATCGATCTCAGCCAGGCTGCGCATCGATGAATCTACCGGGAAGAATCGCCGCCATGGCCCGATGGCCTTTCGCTTGCGTCATGCTCATCGTGGTGGCCATGGGCGTGCATGCTGAGCCTGACAACGACGCCCTGTTCAACCTATGTCCCCGGCATGAGCGAATGAGATTGGTTGTTGGGGACCTCGCTGAACATGCACCAGAGGCCGGGCTCACGAGAGAACAGATACGGAATGCGGCCGAGAGTCGTCTTCGAGGAGCTGGGCTCTACGACCCCGACGTGGCCCCCTATCTCTACGTCAACGTTATCGCCGGTCCCCCGCAAACGGGAAGCAGCCACTTCCCGTTTTTCTCGATCACCGTTAGGTACCAGCGGCTACTGTACGATCTTGACCAACCCTGGTTGGCATTTGCCACCACATGGGATACTGGCAGCGCAGGCCAGGGGGACAGCAGCTTCATCCTGTCCGGCTTGAGTCAACACCTCGACGAGTTCCTGGTCGAGTATCTCCGGGTGCGCGACAGCGAAGCATGCCGGGAGCTGCGTGCCAGAGACGGAGGTTGAGCAAGCGTAGTCCTGTTCGTCCTTAGTCCCCCAGCAGTGAAGTCTCGTGCAGAATGACGAAGCATTCTTCATGACTGGTGGGTTCCCGCTTGCTCGGGAATGACGTAGGACGCAGTCGTGCATCGTTTCCACGTCGGACAGAAGAACCGCCTTCAGAATGCACCCTTCCGCCTCCGGCATCCGGCACTACTGCCCCAACGGAGACTCCGTCCGTCGATCTGAACAAATTCGCAAAGCGATGTCTCGACCGCACGCTGAATCTGCCCCGCTCGATAGCTACGCGGTCCGGAGCGGACGCTACGGTCTATCGGCGATGCTGGACAAAGTCGTGGACGCTTAGACCGATGTCCCGAGCGATACGGCGAAGCAGGAGGGGCGACAGGTCACGGCCCGGGTGTACCGGTACGGTCGTGGCGCGACCGTCTGCATGGCGGAACCGCTTGTGCAAGCCGCGCTGACGCACTTCCACGAAACCCAGAGCAACGAGGATGGCGATTGCCTCGCGCGGCTTGAGAACGGGGACCGGTGGCACCCGCTCTCAGACCACGACGGTCTGCGTGCCGACATACTCGCCCACCATTGCGGGCGCACCGTCATCGAGGATCATGGCGATGACTTCCCTGAGGTTGCCGTTGAGTTCCTCGAGCGTCCGACCCTGGCTGTGGGCGCCCGGAAAGCCGGGGACATACCCAACGTAGAAATCCGTATCCGGGCATCGCTCCACGACGGCGGTATAGGTATGCATAGGCATGGCGACCCCACCTCGTTTCGGCAGGTCATTCTAGGCGCAGATGGACGGTGACCGAAACCGCCTACTTCCTGGATATCGCAACCGTAAACGCCTCACTGCCCCTTGACTCCGTCTGGCGCCTCGGGCGCAATGCAGTGCCTCGACCCTGTCGCCACCGAGCCTGCTCCCGACGACGATGCAATTCGACTACGTGGTGGTAGGTTCCGGCTCCTCGGGCAGCGTGGCGGCGGCGCGCCTGTCGGAAAGCGGGAAGAGCCGGGTGCTGGTGCTGGAGGCGGGCGGCTCGGACCGGACTTTGAAGGTGCTGATGCCGGGATGGAGCCAGCTCCGCGCCTACGGCAATGCCCGCCTCGACTGGCGCTTCAGGGCGGAGCCGGACCCGACCCGGGGCGGGAAGCGGGACTACATGCCGCGGGGCAGGGTGCTGGGCGGCACGAGCTCGATCAACGCGATGTCCTACGTCCGTGGAAGCCAGGAGGACTTCGACGACTGGGCGGCGCTCGGATGCAAGGGATGGGACTTCGAGAAGGTCGTCCCCTACTTCCGCAAGTCGGAAACCTTCGAGGGCGGCGCCGGCCCTTATCGCGGCGACCAGGGCCCGCTCTCGGTCTCCCATCTGCGTTCGCGTCACCCCCTCTCGGAAGCGTTCCTGGAAGCCTGCGTGAATGCGGGAATGGCCCGCCTCGACGACTACAACGCGCCGCCGCGGGAGGGAATCGACTTCGTACAGGCGACCCAACGCCGGGGTTGGCGCCACAGCGCCTATCGCGCGTACCTGTGGCCGGCCCGCCGGCGCCGGAACCTGAAGATTCGCACCCAGGCCCACGCCCGCCGGGTGATCTTCGAAGGGAAGAGGGCGGTCGGCGTGGAGTACACGCGCGGTGGGAAGACGCAGCAGGTCCGCGCCGAGAAGGCGGTCATCCTGAGCGCGGGCGCCTTCGGCTCGCCCCAACTGCTGATGCTCTCCGGCGTCGGGCCGGCCGAGCACCTGCGCGAGTTCGGATTGCCGGTGGTTCACGAGCTTCCGGGGGTGGGGGAGAACTTCCAGGATCACGCGGGCACCGGCCACACGGTCTGGGTCAATCGCCGCACCTACAACGTCCAGACCGGACCCTGGCACTACCTGGTTTTCGGCCTGCAGTGGCTCATCGCGGGACGGGGGCCGGCATCGACTCCGATGGCCCAGGTCGCCGGAATCCGTCACAGCGACCATGACGGAACCCGGTCCCGGGTGCAGTATCTCTTCACTCCGGGCGGCTACGAGCTCGGGGAGTCGGGACCGGTCATGTTCGATCGGCCGGCCGTCACCGGCCTCGTGAACGTGCACCGGCCCTACTCGGCAGGGTGGGTCCGGCTCAAGTCGGCAGACCCCTTCGATCCGCTCGCGATCCATCCCAACCTCCTCGGGGACGAGCGCGATGTGGAAACGCTGCGGGTCGGGCAGCAGTTCCTGCGCAAGGTGTTCGGAACCGCGCCGCTGCGCCGTTACGTCGTCGAGGAGTTCTCTCCCGGGACCGACGTGCAGTCCGACGACGAGTGGCGCGCCTTCATCCGGGAGACCGCGATCGGGGTGTACCACCCGGCGGGAACCTGCAAGATGGGTCATGACCGCAACGCGGTGGTGGACGACGAGCTGCGGGTGCACGGAGTCGAGGGACTCTACGTCGTCGACGCCTCCATCATGCCCTTCGTAGTGAGCGCGAACCTGAACGCCAACTGCATCATGATCGGCGAGAAGGCCTCCGACATGATCCTCGCCGCCCGATGAGTCCGGAACCCGCCGGTCCCCGAGCGCCGTGGTGACCGCCCCGTTCGTCCAAGGGCCTTCGCCCATTCCAACGACGGCCGGCGAGCACGACAGTTCCCGGGCTGAGGTCTCGCTCGAGGTCGTTGGCTAAACTCGGGGGTTGGACCTCGAAGCGGAGACTCGCAATGTCGATGAGCCCACCCGGAAAGGAAACGTTCGGCGCCGACGCCCGCCCCGCCGGAGGGAGCGCGAGCGGCAGCCCCGATCCCGCGCACATGGACGCCTTGCGGCCGCTCATCCGCGGGCAGCGCCACATGGTGGCGAGCGGGCACTACCTCGCAACCCAGGCCGCGTTCCAGATCCTCGAGGCGGGCGGCAACGCGGCGGACGCGGGGGTGGCGGGAGGCATCGCGCTCGGGGTGGTCCACAGTCAGTACGTCAACGTCGCGGGCGTGGCGCCAATCGTGGTCTATCTCGCCGACGAGCAGCGGGTCGAGACGATCAGCGGACTGGGAGGCTGGCCGCGGGCGATTACGCCGGACTACTTCCAGCGCCACCACGCCGGGCACATCCCGGCGGGACTGCTGCGCACCGTGGTCCCCGCGGCGCCCGACGCCTGGATCACCGCGCTCGAGCGCTACGGCACCATGAGCTTCACGGAGGTCGCCGCCGCCGCGACCCGCCTTGCCGGTGAAGGCTTCGTCATGTATCCGCACATGGCGGACATCATCGCCGATCACGAGAGCGGCTACGCGCGCTGGCCGGGCAACGCCGCGATCTATCTTCCCGGCGGACGGCCTCCGCGCACGGGCGAGGTCTTCGTGCAGGCGGACCTCGCGGCGAGCCTTCAGTACATGGCGGACGAGGAGCGCGCGGCGGCGGGCCGCGGCCGGGAGGCGGGCCTCGAGGCGGCGCGGCGGGCCTTCTACCGCGGCGACATCGCGAGCACCATCCTGGATTATCACCGCGAGAACGACGGGCTCCTCGCCCCCGAGGACCTGGCGGAGTTCCGGGTGGAAGTGGAGGCTCCGGTGCGCTTCGACTTCGAGGGGGTGGAAGTCTATGCCTGCGGTCCGTGGTGCCAGGGACCCGCGTTGCCGCAAGCGCTGTCGCTGCTGCGCGCGGGCGAGTTGCGGGAGATGGGCCACAACTCGGCCGACTACGTGCACAGCGTGGTCGAGGCCCTGAAGCTCGCCTTCGCGGACCGCGAGCGCTGCTACGGAGACCCGCGCTTCGTCGATGTGCCTCTCGACCGCCTGCTCTCGGACGCATACCGGGAGCGGCAGCGTGCGAGAATCCACCCCGACCGTGCCCTCGACATGGGTGAAGCGTACGGCGGGGACGCATCCGTTGCCGACTCTTCGGCGACACCGGGCGACACGTCCTACGTCGCGGTCGTCGACCGGCACGGAAACGCCTTCTCCGCCACCCCCAGCGACGTCTCCTACGACTCCCCGATCGTTCCCGGCACCGGGCTGTGCCCCTCTTCGCGCGGCTCGCAGTCCTGGGCGGACCCCGCACACGCGTCCGGCGTCGCTCCCGGCAAGCGCCCGCGCCTCACTCCCAACCCTGCGCTCGCCATCGCGCCGGGCCGATTCGTGATGCCCTTCGGCACTCCCGGCGGGGACGTCCAGGTGCAGGCGATGCTCCAGACCCTGCTCAACATCGTGGTGTTCGGCATGAACCCCCAGGCCGCGGTGGAAGCCCCGCGTTTCGCCACCCGCGACTTCCCCGATTCCTTCGAGCCCCATGCGCGAGTTCCCGGGCGGCTCAACCTGGAGGGACGCTTTCCCGACGCCATCCTGCGCGATCTCGCCTCCCGAGGCCACGACGTGCAGGCATGGCCGGACTGGACGTGGGTGGCAGGCGCGATGTGCGTCGTCTACCAGGACCTCGCGCGCGGCAGCATCGCAGGGGCCGCCGATCCCCGTCGTCCCGCCTACGCTGCGGGTTGGTAGGCCGACGACCCCGGGCGCGCTCTTACGCTCCGCGCTTCCTCCCTCGCTCGCATTCCTGGGCAGTGAAGCCGGCGGAATGGGACGCGAAGCGTGACCGAGCTGACTCTCGCCCATTGGCAGGTGTGGTCGCTCGTCATCGTGACCTCTCTTACCGCGGGAGCGGTGCGCGGCTTCGCCGGTTTCGGAGGCCCCGCCATCATGATCCTGGTGCTCACCCAATTCTATGCACCCGCATCCGTGCTGGCGCTGGTGCTGCTCGTCGACTACGCCGCCAACATGCAGCTCTTTCCCGCCGCGGTTCGGCACGCTGCCTGGCGCAACCTGCTGCCTCTCGTGGTGGCATGCGCCGCCGCCATTCCCCTCGGAGTTCAAGTGCTGCAGGGAATGGATCCCGTGTGGATGAAGAGAGGCATCGCGCTGCTGGTCGGAGCCTGCACCTGCGTGATGCTCGCCAACTGGAGATACCCGCGAGAGGCCGGTCCCGTCACCGCTCTTGCGGTGGGTGCAGTCGGCGGTCTCATCTTCGGTGCCACCCTCATCGCGCTGCCGCTCATGATCTTCTTCTTCGCCGGCCCCTCCCCCGCCTCCCGGACCCGGGCCAACGCCATCACTTGGGGCTTGTTCAGCTCGCCCGTCATGATGGTGCTCTTGTTTCGGGAAGAGTTGCTCGGCCTCGAAGAGGTGTGGCAGGCGGGCTTGCTCGCCCTCTTCTACATGCTCGGCGCACACGTCGGCGCGCGCGCATTCCGCCGAGCGAGCGAACGGCGATTCCGTCAACTCGTGCTTGCCCTGCTGCTCGCTCTCTCAGTCGTCGGCGTGGTGACCTGAGGCGACGCTTCACGTCTCCCTGGCCCCCAACCCCACGTAACCGGAACCAAGCTCGTGGATTCCCGCGTGCGCGGGAATGACAAGGAGTGGTGTCCTGCGCGCTGTCCGTCATTCCCGCGCATGCGGGAATCCACAAGTCACCAATAAACCTCGTCGTCTTGCGCAAGGCTCCACGGATAAGGGACTGGGACGCGCAGCCGCTACTCCTGCCTCCCCTCCACGATCATGACCAGGGTCGGCAACAGGAACAGGATGAAGATGCTCGACAGCACGAGACCGCCCAGGATGCTCACCACCAGGGGAACGAGAACGATCAACTGGTCGCTGCGCTCGTAGAGCAGGGGAGACAGGCCCAGCACCGTCGTCAAACTGGTCAGGAACACCGCCCGAAAGCGATGCCGGGTGGCCGCGGCGGCCGCGGCGATGGCCGGCAACATCTCCCTCTCCCGGCGGATGATATTGTAGCGATCGAGCAGCACCAGTGCGTCGTTCACGATTATCCCTCCCACCGCGATAACCCCGAACAGCGACATGGCGGTGAAGTCCCACCCCAGGATCCAGTGACTCAGAACCGCGCCGGCAAAGGCCATCGGCACCCCCGCCACCGGAATCAACGCCTTCCAGTAGCTTCGAAGAAAACCCGCCATCAGCGCATACATCGCGATGATCACGATGGGCACCACCAGGGCGAGCGTCTTCAGCATCGCCCGTTCGTCGCGCTCCGCGCCCTCCGCCTCGATGCGCAGCCCCGGGTACTTGGCCAGCAGTTGCGGAATCAGCCGCTCGCCCACCTCCCGCCGGGCCTGGCGGGGCGTGATCACCGACATGTCCGCATTCGCGTTCACCAGCGCCGCCTGCTTGCCGTCGATGCGCGTCAGCTCGGCAAGCTCTCGCTTCTCGATCAGCTCCGCGACCATCGAAAGCGGAACCTCGCCTCCTCCCGGCCGGTTGATGCGCTCACTCGCCAGTTGCTTGAGGCTGCGCCGCCGCTCGGGAGGATATCTCACGACCACCTTGACCTCTTCGTGCCCCCGCTGAATGCGCTGCACCTCCGCGCCCCGGAAATTGTTGCGAAGCTGCAATCCCACCGCCGCCGGCGTCAGCCCGGCGGCGATGCCGGCTGGCGTCAACCGGACTTCGAAGTGGCGTTTGCCCTGCGTCAGGCTGTTCGAAATGCCGTACACGCCCGGCACCGTGCCCAGCAAGGAGGTCAACTCCTCGGTGGCCGCGCGCATGGTCCCGGCATCCTCGTGCTTCAATGCATAGGCGACGTTCGGCTTGCCTCTCACTCGGGTGGTATGGAACTCCACCCGTTCGAGGTAGGAAACATTCCCCACGCTGTTTCGCCACACTCGCTCGACTTCATCGATGGAAGCCTCCCTCGGCGGCTTCCGGTTCAGATGCACCCGCACCGAGGCCCGGTGACTGCTGTTGGGCTGGTCGCTTCCCTTCAACCAGGGGGAGGCCACGTTGCCCACCATGATGCTGACGCCTTCGACGGCATTGCTCCCGAGACGCCCGTTGATGCCCTCCGCCGCCGCTACGAAGCGCTCCGCCGCCGCCAGGGTCACCGCGAAGGGCGTGCCCACCGGCAACTGCAGATCCGCCTGGATGCTCTCCGAGGCGAGGACCGTCCTGTCGAACATCACCCATCGCACCGCTTCGGATCGCAGCAGAAACACCGCCATGCTCACCACCGCCAATCCGCCGACCAGGGTCCACCAGATGTGCCGCACGGACCATGACACCGCGGGCACGACAATCCTCTCCCGCAGGGCGTCGAGCCGTTCCCTGACCCCCTGCTGAATCTCCCGCAGCGGCGACAGGCTCCACCGGCGCTCGTGCGAAAGGTGAGCGGGCAGAATGAGGAAGGACTCGATCAGCGAAACCGCCAGAACAAATAAGGCGACGTACGGAAACACCTTCACCATCTGGTAGTTCCCCGCCGTAACGAAGAGCAGGGGCAGGAATCCGAGGAGCGTGGTGAGCACGCCGATGGTTATCGGCCCCACCATGGCTCTCGCGCCGGAGATTGCCGCCTCGAGCGCATTCTTTCCGCCTTCGCGTTCCGTCGCGATGCTCTCGCCCACCACCACCGCATCGTCCACCACGATGCCGATCAAGAGGAAGAAGGCGAGTACGGTGCCCATGTTGACGGTCAACCCCCCCATCCCGAAGAACATCAGGGCGCCGATGAACGAAATCGGGATCCCCAGGGCGATCCAGAACGCGGTACGAAGATCGAAGACGAGCACGAGGCAGACGAAGACGAGCACGGCACCGATGACGCCGTTTCTGACAATCCTCGCGATGCGGTCCACCGCCTGCTCCGCCCGGTCGTTCCAGACGCCGACCCTTACATGCTCCGGGGGTCGATACGTCGCCAACCACCGCGTGATGGACTCTCCCAGCTCCGCAATGGACTGCTTTTGCGTGGCCCCGATCCGCACCAGGACCGCGGGAGCGCCATCCACTTCGGTACGAACGTCCTCGTCGACGAATCCGTCTCGAATCTCCGCCACGTCGCCCAGTCGGACGATGCTTCCGTCCAGCCGGGTGATGATGGGGATATCCTCGAACTCCTCACCGACCTGCCGCTTGGCGACGGTCTGCAGAACGATGCCGCCCGCTTCGGTGCGCAACTCGCCGAACGTGAGATTGACGGACTCCCGTTCGACGGCATTGGCAATTTCTCGGAAAGAGAGCTGGTTGCGACGAAGCTCCTCTTCACTCAGCTCTATGCTGATCTCGCGATCCCTCGTACCCAGCAACGTGACCTGGGACACCGACGGCAGCTCGAGCAAGCGGTCCCGCAACTCCTCCGCGGCAAGGCGCAATTCGTTCTCGGAAAGCAGCGAGGAGCTGACCGAGAGGGTCATCACCTCCAGGGCCACCCGTTGGATTTCGACTTCGGGCCGTTCCGCGTTCAGCGGCGGGAAGTACTCGATGCCGTTGACCGCGTTCTCGACATCGGCCCGCACGCTCTCGGGATCGGCAAAGGTCGCGAGCTCCACCGCGACCCGACCTTGTCCTTCCCTCGCCGTGCTCACCACCCGCTCGACTCCGTCGAGCCCGATCACGCTCTCTTCGATGCGGCGGTTTATGTCCTGCTCCACTTCCCGCGGGGATATCCCCGGAGCGTCCACCGTCACGTTGATGGTGCGAAAGTCGATGGGGGGAAGATGCTGGATCACCAGCCGCGACCCGGCCGCCAGTCCTCCGACGATCAGGAGCAGCATCAGGAGATTGGCGGCAACGGGATTGCCGGCGAACCAGGCGATGAGGCCGGCGTTTCCGGTCGTGCCGGGAGAAGTGGACGATTCGGCGGCAGTGATGTTCATGTCGCGGCTCCCCCTGCCCTAGGATCCGGCGTTCTCGACCTGGACCTTGAGCCCTTCCCGGGCTCCGGGCACGGCACCGACCACCACCCCGTCGGCGGCGTCGAATGCCTCCACGACCCAGCCGTCCGCGATGTGCCCGAGCGTGTGCGGAGCAAACTCGCCGAGCGCGCCATCCTTGACGATCCAGACGGTGTTTCGTTCCTGCTGCGCCGCTTCCGGCAGGACGTACACGTTGTCGCGCACCGGGCCGGAAATCGTGACGTGCACGAAGGTTCCCGGCACCGGCAACGCATCCGGCTCGTGTTCCTCGGAAAACTCGAGGAACAGGGTGGCAAGGCGGGTCTCGGGGGCCACCACCGACGAGACTCGCGCAATCTGCGCGGTGTAGACCTTCCCCAGGGAGTGGACTTCGGCGCTGCGACCGATGGCCGGGGAGAGTCGCTCCAGATCGAGAGGCCCGATGGGCGCTTCCACCTGCCGGGCCCCCGTTCGGTACACGAGCCCCAGCGACGAGGCCCGGCCCACCGATTCCGCGGGCCCGACCAGCTCGCCCACTTCGACATCGGCATTCACCACCCGACTGTCAAAGGGAAGCGCTATGTTCGTGCGCTCGAGCTGCAGCTTGGCGAGCACCAGGTCGATCCGCGCCCGCTTGAGCCTGGCTTCCGCCTTGGCTATGGCCGGCAGCCGGCGCACCCAATCGGAGGCCTCTTCTCCGGGGTTTTCTCGGGAGAAGACCTTCTCGGCTTCCTCTCCCCGCGCCTTCGCCATCCACACCCGAGCCTCGGCCACCTCGACCGCTCGCTGCGCCGCCTGCACGCGAAGCTCGAACTCGGTCGAGTCGATTCTGACGATGCTCTCGTGCGCCGCGAGGGTCCCACCGTTCCTGAACTCGGGCGAAACCCACGCCACGCGGCCGGTAACCTCGGACGTGATCGTCGCCTTTTCCGACATGCGCACCGAGCCCGTCAGCTCGAGGGTCAATGACTGCTCGGTGGGCACGGGCTGCATCACGCTCGCGGTGGGTGTCGCTTCGTCCTGCGCCGCACCGGGCATGGCGTCGCGTGCGATGCGATCCGGAGCCCGCGCGAAGTACAGGGCGACCACGATCGCGACCAGTATCAGCGCGATCTGAAGATATCCCCACGACGATGAACGGGCGGCTCGGGAGTCGTCTGATTGCTGCGGCATCGTTCGATTACTCGTTGAATCGGCCGGAAGGTAAATCGTAGAACTAGAGGACTCGCCAGTACAACGACGGCGTATCGTCGCCGCAGGCCGGGTGCCGGCTCCGCGGGAGGAGAACGACGCACGCCAGTGGAGCCACGTTGCTCACCGACATGCCCTGGGCGGCAAGTCCGGCCTCATCCGCGACGTGCATGCGGCCTCCACCCCGAAACGCGTGCCTCCCGAGCCGCTGCTGTGCCCCTCGGTGGGCGCCGGAATCTGGTGGTTGCGCCAGCGCGGACGCTCCGGGGGTTGGCCGCAGTGCACTCCGGGCTTCGGGGCAAGGGTGCCGACGCTTTCTTCCGGGCGGGTCTGGGTGTCGGACAGGGCCGCCCGCCTCCGGGACAGCGGCCCCAACGAGCGTCCTGGAATGCGACGCCCGTACCATGACGGGCACTCCCGGCGAGATAGCGCCGGGAGCTACTTCGCGGGAGCGGTCAGCCGATCCAGGAAACCGATCAGCTTGACCTCGCCATCCATCATCGAAGCGGTTTCGCGCATGTGCTTCTGCATGAAGGGCATCGCCATGTGCTTCTCGAAGTCTTCCTCGCTCACGTAGACCTCGTAGAGGATGAAGCGGCAGGGATCGTCCCGGTCGATGCTGACCTCGAAGCTTATGCACCCCGGCTCCCGGGTCACGCTGTTGTTCGCGTGGCGCTTGATCCGACGCGTGAACTCGGCGAGGTGCTCCTCCTTGACCCTCAGAGCGGCAACAAGTGCAAAAGGCATGGTTGACTCCTGTCGTTGCCCGACCTCGGAGCGTCAGGCCGCCTTTCTCTTGCGAACCGCGCCCTTCTTCTTGGGTTTCGCGGCCTTGGCGGCCTTTGTCGCCGCCTTCATCGCCTTGTGTTCCTTCTCCACCGTCGCCCAGGGCCGGTCCTGGCCCTCGAAGTTGAACTCCACCTTGATGCCGTGCGGGTCATAGCAGAAGAGCTGGTGCAGATCCATGCCGGGGATCTCGCGATCCTCGTAGTCGATTCCATTGGCGGCGAGGCGAGCCGTGAACTTGTCGAAGTTGTGAGCGCGAAACGCGATGTGATCGATGCTGCCGCTGTTCTTCGGCGGCGCCTTCTCGACCTGGATGATGTGCACCACCGGCGCGCCTTCCAGGTAGAGCCAGATCCCGGGGACATCGAAGGCGGGACGGAACCCCTCCTCGAATCCGAGGGCGTCGATGTAGAACTTGCGGCACGCCGCCACATCGTCGGTAAGAATGTTGACGTGGTCGAGCGAGGCGATGTCCGCCAGCTTTCCGGTGCGCATGTTGAGAGCCATGAGCCGACCTCCAGGGGTTGCCGGGCGAGCGGTCGCTTCTCTGGCGCGGGAGAAGCGCCGGAATCGTGCCCGGATGATAGGCAATGGCCGGGGGAGCGGCAACACGACGCGGCTCCGCGCGGATACGGAGCAGTGGGCTTGGAGCGCCGCTCATGGGAGCTCGCGAAAAGTTGCACTGACGAAGGTGCCGAAGGACCCGTGGCGCATACACTTCGTTCGGCGCGTCGGTCGCCTCGGCCCGGAGCCCGGAGGCGCGATGCCGGAGTCGAGTCCCGGAGCTCGGGGACTCCGGAAGAGGGCCGCTAGCCTGCTCCTGCGCCGTTCATCAGGGACACGCCGGTGGACGCATCGAAGAAGCTGATGCGTTCCGAGCGCAGCCGGATGCCGACGCGGGCGCCCTGGGTGAGGGGCTGATGCACGTCGACGCTGGCCGCGAGGTACTCGCGCCGTTCGAGAAGGCTCCCTCCATCCTCGAGGGCGATGAAGGCGATGACCACGCCGCCGTAGGGCTCGGTGAAGTCGATGGTGCCGTCCAAGACGCCTTCGCCCGCCTTCGCCAGGATGACGTCCTCGGGCCGCACCCCCAGGGTAACCGGGCCACTCGCTCCGCTCGGCAGATCCCGAAGGCGGTGACCGGCGATGCTCACCGCGCCGTCGCGCCATTCACCCTTCAGGAAGTTGATGCTGGGGCTGCCGATGAAATCGGCGACAAAGGTGTTGGCGGGCCGCTCGTAGATCGTCACCGGATCGGCCACCTGCTGAAGGACGCCCTGGTTCAGCACCGCCACCCGATCGGACAGAATCAATGCTTCGGCCTGGTCGTGCGTCACGTAGACGGTGGTCACCCGGTCCCTTTGATGCAGGCGCTTGAGCTCGGTGCGCATGTGCTCGCGCAGCTTGAGGTCGAGGTTGGAAAGCGGCTCGTCCATCAGGTAGCAGGTGGGATTGCGCACCATTGCCCTCCCCAGGGCGACGCGTTGGCGCTCCCCTCCGGAGAGCTTGGCCGGCTTGCGGTCCAGGAGGTGCTCGATACCGAGCAGGCGCGCGGTCCGGCGAGCCTCCTCCGCCGCCTGCTCCTTCGACATTCCGCCGACGGTCAGCGCGAGCGTCATGTTCTGCTGCGCCGTCATGTGGGGATAGAGCGCGTAGCTCTGGAAAACCATCGCCACGTTGCGATCGCCGGGGTCGACGTTGGTCACGTCCCGCCCGTCGATGAGTATCCGACCCTCGGTGGGTTCCTCGAGCCCCGCGATCAGGCGAAGCGTCGTGGTCTTGCCGCAGCCGGAGGGGCCGAGCAGAGTCAGGAACTCGCCCTGCGCGATCTCGAGATCGACCCCCCGCACCGCCCGGGTGCCGTCACGGAAGTTCTTGACGAGTCCCTTGATCGAGACGGTCATAATCCGGCCCTCCTACTTCACCGCGCCGAGCGCGAGCCCGCGGGCAATATGCCGCTGCAGAAGGAACACTACCAGCACCATCGGGAGCAACTGGATCACCGCCCCCGCGCTGAGCGACCCCCACAGCACGTTGTAGACGTCGATGGTCTTCTGCAGGGCCACCGGCATGATCTGCGCCTTGTCACAGGTCAGAAGTACCGCAAACAGGAACTCGTTCCAACTCAAAAGGAAGTGCCGTGGAACGCTGACCGCTTCCTGAGCGGCGTGTCAATCAACGAAAAGCGCCTGCACCATCGAAGCTCGCAGCCGCCTCGAAGGATCGTTTCCCGCCGGCGGGAGAGAAGCGCCGAGCGGCCTTGACTCCGTCTCGCCGCCGTGCCCATCATCGGTGCGCCCGCTCGAGCCCCCGGGGGATTCTCGGGCAGCGCCCGTCGGAGTAAACAATGTCCGCGGAATGAGCACGCATCGTGGAAGAACGCTCGGCACGGCGATGACCTCGACCCACCCGGCGAGCGCTGCTCCGAGCGCCTCCCCGATCTCGGGCAGAGTCCGCCGAGCCCCCGCACCCAACGCTGCCCGGCTGTTGTCAGACCCCGCGGCCTGCCGTCGGGGCGGTCCCGAACTCAGGAGGGTTCCATGAGTGTCACTTTGCTGGTACGAGTCGAAGCGAAGCCGGGTCACGGCAGCGCCATCAGCGAATTCGTGAAGCCGGTTCCGGCGGAGAACGATATCGAAGGCTGTCAGGGCATGGATGTCTTCACGAACGCCGCGAACCCGGACGAGGTGCTGATTCTCGAACGCTGGTCGTCGATCGAGGCGCACAAGACATTCCTCGCCGGGCTCATGGCGCAGGGAGCGCTCGATGAAATGCTCGGGCACGCGGCGAATGTGACCCGAACCTACTTCGTCGAGGCGCCCGGTTGACATGTCGCATGCTTCGCAGGGTTGCGGCGCGGTCCGACGCGCAGGGGAACGCTGTCCTCACCTGCACGTAACTCGTCCCGGATATCGACCCGACGCACCCCGGTCGACACTCGGCCGCAACCGGCAGCCGCACCGGAACTCATGGCCGACCATTGAGTGATTTCGAATCAGCCGGCGCCCGCGAACGCGGTGTCCCGGCGAATCCCGTTCAACAGGAGAAGCACCGATGAGCACCGACAGAGAGCTTCTGTACAAGCAGACGATGGAACAGACGGGCATCATGAAGAAGGCGATCTCGCGCCGGCGCATGATGCAGATGATGGCGGCGACCGCCGCGGTGGGAGCGGGTACGCGCTTCGCGAGCGCGGACACCATGGGCCCCGGCTGGTACACCGACGACAAGATGACCGGCAAGGTGACGATGCTGGTGTCGGCGGGGCAGCGATGGGAGTTGCCCGCGCGCGGGGTGCTGCCGATATTCAATGAGCGCTTCCCGAACATCGAGGTCGACATCCAGCCCGGCCCGCATGGCGAGATGGTCACCAAGGCGATGATGCTGGCGACGTCGCGGAGCAAGGACATGGACGTGCTCTACACCGACTACGGCCAGTGGCCGGCCTTCGCGGCGGCAGAGGCGATGGAGCCTCTGGGGCAGTTCGCCGGCCAGGACCAGGGCTGGCTCGACGACTACCTCGGCGACGTGCCGGAGGCGATCTCGAAAGGGTACCGGGTACCGGCGGAGCCCGACGGCACCCTGTACGGACTGACCAACGACGGCAACGCCAAGCTGCACTTCTACCGCCGGGATCTCATGGAAGCGGCCGGGATCAACAAGGTGCCCGAGACCTGGGAGGAGGCGCTCGAAACGTGCAAGGCGCTGCACCGCCCGGACCAGGATCAGTACGGCTTCATCACCACCGCGCGCCGCGGGGGCTTCGCGGGGTGGGTGTTCTGGGGGATGCTCGCCTCCTACGGCGGCGACTGGTTCGACAAGCAGGAAGAAGGCGGCTGGCACCCCACCTTCGACACTGACATGGGATACAAGGCGCTGGAAACCCTGACCAAGCTCATGGAGTACCGTCACCCGGTCACCCTCAATGCGACCGATGACGAGTGCAACACCGCGCTCGCAAACGGCACCGCGGTCTACGCGCCGATCCAGTGGGGCACCGCGGTGCTGAACAACCCCGAGTACAGCCAGTTCCCGGACGTGATCGGCACCGACCTCGTGCCCCGGGGGGAGACCGCGGAAAGCACTCACCGGCCCCTGATGGGCGGTCTCGGACAGTTCGTGTCCGCGCACTCGGAGAACAAGGCGGCGGCGTGGGAGTGGATCAAGCACCTCAACTCGGGGGACTACGTCGACTCGCGCATCAGCGACGCCTACGTGGACAGCGCCGGTCAGCCGGCCCGGATCTCGATGCTGAGCAAGTACGAGGGCATCCGCCCCCATTTCGTGGGGCTGAAGAAGTCCTTCCCGGTCGCGGTGTCCTTCGTGCCCCTGATTCCGGAGGCGTTCACCCTGTCGGACATCATCGGCAACGAGACGACCGCCGTGATCACCGGAGAGAAGTCGATCGAGGACGCGCTCCGCTCGATGAACAAGGGCGTCGAAGGCGTGATGATGGATTCGGGCTACTACGGGTAGGGCGTGAATCCGAAGGTCGCGGGGCGTCGCGCATGGCGACGCCCGCGGCACCCGGGGGCCGGGCATTGCCCGCCCGGCTCCCACCGGGCCGGAAGGCGCCGGACCAGGCGCCGCCGGCCACCCTCGGTGCGAGGGAGCCCGTCTGATCCGCATCAGTATTCGGATGAGGCGAGAAATGGCGAAACTGCCCGGCACCGCCCACTCGTTCGTCCTTCCATGCCATCATTCCGGCCGGTGGATTCCCACGAAAACGGGAATCCGCGCAAAACAACAAGGTGTGGGTAGTTCCTTCCAAGCGAGTACCCACCGGCTCAATCGATCCCGGGTGGGCCGACCACCAAGTGCTGCGACCAAAGGAACGGCAAGTGCCCCCGGTCTCCGATACCCCTGACGTAGCGATCATCGGATCCGGAGTCGGCGGGTCCGCCATGGCGCGGGCCATCGCCCCGACCGGAGCCGAAGTGCTGGTCATCGAGCGCGGCGAGCCGGTGCGGGCCGGTCCTCATCCGCTCTCGCCCCAGGCCGTCTTCAACGACATCAACTGGCTCGCGGACGAGACCTGGTACGAGCGTGACGGAAAGGGATTCAACCCGGTCATCTACTACTACGTGGGGGGCAACACCAAGTTCTTCGGGGCGGTGATGATGCGCTACCGGCGCTGCGACTTCGAGGCGGTGGAGCACCTGGGCGGCCTCTCTCCCGCCTGGCCCTTCTCCTACGACGAGATGGAGCCCTGGTACTGCCGGGCGGAGGAGATCTTCCGGGTGCGGGGCGAGGCCGGCGAGGATCCGCTGGAGCCCCCGCGTTCCCGGCCCCTGCCCTACCCCGCGATCCCGGACGAACCCTCCGTCGCGCGGGCGCGGGAGCGCCTGGAGCGAACCGGCCTTCGGACCTTCTCCACTCCGCTCTGCGTGGACATCGAGGCGTGGCTCGCCTATGCCGGCACCACCTGGGACGGCTACCCCAACACCGAGAGCGCCAAAGCCGACGCCGAGAACACGATGCTGAACGAGGCGCTGGCGCACGACAACGTCCGCCTGTTGAGCGGGGCGACCGTCACCCGCATGCACACCGATGCGAGCGGCAAGGCGATCGTCGCGCTGGACGTGGACCATCGCGGGGAAGCGCGCACGGTGAAGCCAAAGTGGGTGGTGCTCTCCGCTGGCGCGGTCAACTCCGCCGCGCTGCTGTTGCGCTCCGCCGACGACAAGCTGCCCGAGGGCATCGCCAACCGCTCCGGGATGGTGGGGCGCAACTTCATGACCCATCACAGCACTGCCCTGATGGCGGTGGACCCGCGCACCCGGAACGACGCCGTCTACCAGAAGACCATCGCCTCCAACGACTACTACTTCGACGACGGCGCGGGCGGCCCTCCGCTCGGCCACATCCAGGCCATCGGCAAGGTCTCCGCGCCCATGCTGCAGTCCTTCGACACCAAGGCCCCGCACTTCTTCCTGCGCTGGCTGTCCCGCCATTCCACCGACTGGTTCCTCATCAGCGAGGACCTGCCGTTGCCCGAGAACCGGCTGCGGGTGGAGGCTTCCGACCGCATCGTCTTCGATGTCCGCCGGCCCAACTGGCCGGCCCATATGCGCCTCGTGGCCCGCATGAAGCGCCACCTGCGCGCCGCCGGCTACCCCCTCATATTCACCCGGCCCTTCGATCTCAGCTACCCGACCCACCAGTGCGGCACGGTGCGCATGGGCCTCGACCCCGCCGAAGCGCCCCTCGATCCCTGGTGCCGCAGCTTCGACCATCCCAATCTCTGGGTGGTCGACGCGAGCTGCCTGCCCACCTCCGCCGGAGTCAACCCGACTCTGACCGTCCTCGCCCAGGCCCTGCGCGCCGCGGATCAGTGGCTGCGCGACACTGGCGCCGGCGCGCTGGCCGGACCGTAGGCGGACGTACACAAGCGACCTCCGGCCTGTTTCAACGCCTGCAAAGCCTGCCCGAGACACGCGACCGATTTCGTGTGAACGAAGGGTTGCCGATCCCGTTCTCCGAGGATGACCGGATGGGGGTCGACTTCCTCGACCCGGTATCGAAGCTGGTGCTGGAGCTAGCCGCAACACCTCGCGGACCGTAAAACGCATCGGCGAGACCGCCGAAAGGTGCCTTGCTGCAGGGGCATGGCTATCTCGTGCCGCGCTTCCTGGCCGAGGACCTCGGCACCAGACTCGATGCGGTGCTCGACGAAGTGTTGCGGGCGCTCGCCCACCGGACGGGCGGGCATATGACCGGTGGCGGCTCGTGACCGGCAACGCCGCCCCCGTGAAAGCCGAGGCGGAACTGAATCCTGTCCAGGAGCATCTACATGGATGCCAAAGACTGGGTTGGAGAGGCGTGCCGTTCCGTGAGGACATAGTAGCTGCCGCCCGAGCTATCGCATCTTGATATCATCCATAACGCGCATCAGGATGACTCTCATGCGTACCACCCTGACCATCGAACCGGATGTCGAGCAGGTCCTTCTTCGGGAAATGCGCCACACCGACAGGAGTCGGCCTTCTCGCGCTTGGTCCCCCGCAAGCCGCGGAGGTACGTGACGACCTCCTCTTCGGACGGTGTTCTCTGCACCCCGTCGAATCGGGGGGCAATGCGGTCCAGACCACCGCGTCCAAATCGCGCGCATGTGCCCACTGCTCGATTCCGGGGACGGGTCCCGTCGTGCCCGGCGGCCATCGTCCCACATAGTGACGCACGTCATCCTTGCCGATGCTTTCGCGTTTGCGAAGCGATTCGCAGGCGTCATCCAGGCTCTCGGAGTCCATCAACGCCCAGAGCACGCGCATGGGGCGTGCACTTCGTTCAATCGCCAGGGTGATACGTCCGTCCTTGGATTGGCGGGCGAATTCGACCGGCACGAATGGGCCATCTTCGAACCAATGCTTCCGGATGGGCAATGTGCGTGGGTCCCAGATGAGCGAGCCCCAACCGAGGCAGGCTATGCTCGCCAATGGTCTTCTTCCGGTTGTCCGTAGTTGGCGCTCATTCTAGCCGCTGCCAGAGTGACGACCGTGTTGCGCGACGAGGCGGGGCGCCGCGGCGATTCATTTTGGTTGAGTGCATGGGCTTGCCCTCGCGTGTGGCGCTGCGCCGAAGAAGGGCTCCGATGGTTCGCGACACCGTCGGGGGCCGGTGCATTACTACATCCGCCCTCGCTTTGAGTCATCCTGCGTGCTCGCGCCCCTTGGCGCCTGCAGTCTCGCTTGTGCTTCCTGCAGCGCGCGTTTGAAGCGCAGTGGCTTGGCTATCGTCGGCAGCGCGATGTCTCCACCGCCCATGCCGCGCACGTGCACGGTGCCGTAGCCGAGGATGCGGCCCATGACGCTCTGGTTCAGGTTCACCTCCCCGATGCGATGCAGGGTCAGTTCTTCGGCCTTGCGCGCTATCCACCCTCGCTTGTATATGAGCCTGCGGGTAGTGACAACCATCTCGGTGCCCCACATTCGCGCGATGAGTATGAGACCGAGCCCGGCCGCTGCACAGAGCAGCAGCGCGGCAAGCTTCTCCGTCCAGTGAAAGCGCCCGGTGTAGAGCACGTGCTCTCCGGAAACGAGCGCTCTCGATACGTACCCCATGGTCCTGCTTCCTCGTGTGCGGCCTCGCCGTGCGCGATTTGCCTCTTCTGATGCCGTCCGGAGCATCGGGCACCGCCACTGCTCTGAACGCCCGCGACTTGCGCCCGGGCTTGCCTGCCGCGCCGCGGCGCATTCTGCGCGCGAGCGGTGCGCGGCACAATCAAGACTGCTGCACAGGCCCGCAGGCGTTGCGCCCCCCGGGCTGCGAGCCCGAAGCGGGCTTTGCCGCTGCCTGCGCCCGACGCACTGCGTCCTCTCTCATCCCGGCACCGCCGACGAGCCGGGCGTCACGGCTCGAGAGTACACTTCGATGGGATTGCCCTTGGACGAGACTCGGGTCGAGTCGTTCAGGGCGGCCCTGCCAAGGTGGAGGTGGGAAGCGGCGATGACGGAACGCGACGTTCAGGACTGGTGTTGTTTCGCAGATTATCTGATCACCGATCTCCCGGATTATTTCGCACGAGGGGGAGGCGGATTTCCCACAGTGTTCCGTGATCGTCGGAAGAGGGGGAGGCTCGCGGGGTGTCGCACGGGCGTCGGCGGGTCAAGCCG
>CAYQVB010000107.1:0-84944 GCA_964420925.1 uncultured Ectothiorhodospiraceae bacterium
GAGAATGCCTTTACGTCGTTCTCGGTAACCCGTCCCGCAGGGCCGGTTGCCGGAACCGCCCCGAGGTCCACACCCAGTCGGGCGGCGAGCTTCCGAGCGCCCGGCGTCGAAGACACGACGGGCTGTCCCGGGCTCCCCGCCGGTGCGCCAGCGCGCGGGGCCGGTCTCGAAGCGCCCGCATGGGCGGCTGCCCCGGTGGGCGCGCCGGCACTCGGTTCCGGCCTTGCCGCTTTGGGCTCGGGCGCTGCCTCGCCTTCCGCGAGCAGGTAGCCCATCAGCCCATCGACCGGCAGGATCGCCCCTTCCTCTGCCAGAGGATGCACGATGCCGTCCGCGGTCGCTTCGAGCTCGTAGCTGATCTTCTCGGTCTCGATCTCTGCGATCACCTCGCCCACCCGGACCGCTTCCCCCTTCGCCCGGGTCCAGCGGGTGAGGGTGCCCTCCGACATCACCATGCCGAGCTTCGGCATCACCACCGGAATCGCCATCGCGGATGCTCCCCCCTGACCCGGCTCAGGCGAGCACGGACAGGGCGGCGCTGACGACCCGCTCCCGGTTCGGCAGGTACAGCGCTTCCAGGGGGCGGCTGTAGGGCACCGGGGTGTGGGGAGCGGTCACGCGCTTCGGCGGGGCGTCGAGATAGTCGAATGCCTCCTCCGCCACCAGGGCGGAGAGATCGCTTGCGACGCTGCAACGGGGGTAGTCCTCGTCCACGATCACCACCTTCCGGGTCTTCATCACGGATTCGAGGATCGTTTCCTCGTCCAGCGGCGAGATGGAGAGCAGATCCACCACCTCCGCCGAGTATCCCTGCTCCGCGAGCTGGTTCGCGGCCTCGCAGCATACGAGGGTGGTGTAGCCGGTGCCGATGAGGGTCACGTCGGCGCCTTCGCGTGCGATGAGCGACTTGCCGATCGGCAGCACGTAGGGCTCCGCGGGGACGTGCAGGCCGTACACGTCGTCCCGCTCGACATTCGCGCCCCGGCGGCCCATGAGCAGTGCGTGGTTGAACACCATGACCGGATCGTCGTCGCGGACCGCGGCGATGTGCAGGCCCTTTGCGGAGTAGGGCCCGGAAGGACAGACGCACTTGAGGCCCGGGAAGTGCGCGAAAATGGAGTACAGGGTCTCGGAGTGCTGCGCGGCGGAGTTGGTGCCCGCGCCGATGCTCGTCATGATCGTCAGCGGCACCTGGACCTTGCCGCCGAACATGTAGTGCATCTTCGCCGCGTTGTTCATGATCTGATCGCCGCACACACCGAAGAAGCCGACGAACATCAGGTCGACGATCGGCCGCATGCCGGTGGCGGCGGCGCCCACGCCCGCGCCGATGAAGCCCGCTTCCGAGATGGGCGTATCGCGTATCCGTTCGGGGCCGAAATCTCCTATCAGGCCCTTGGTGAGCCGGAAGGGACCGCCCCAGGCGTCCTCGAAGTCGGGGCGTCCGGCGGCGCCGGCCACATCTTCGCCCATGATGAATACCCGTTCGTCGCGCTCCATCTCCTGGCGCAGCGCTTCGTTCACGGCCTGGGTGAAGGTCAGGGCGCGCAGGTTCTCTCGCGTCTCACTCATCGGAAAGCCCTCCTCGGGGGTCCGTCCCGGGGCCCGGACCGGCTGATGCGCCGTCGCAGCAGGCCTCGAGGCAGTCGTTCATGTCGCCGTATCGTCGGTCCTCGGGATCAGGCGCCGCTTTCGGGGCGCAACGTGAAGTGGCCGGGATCGAAGTCGTGGTAAACGTCAGTGAAGAGCTCGTCGGGTTCGGGGAAGGCACTCTCTTCGGCAAAGCGGGTGGCCGCAAGAACCGCAGCGACCGCCCTTTCTCCGATCGCCCCGAGCTCCGCCTCGCTCGCGGCGCCCCGTTCGAGGATGTGGACGGAGAGCCTTTCGATACAGTCGTTCGCACGGAAGCGCGCCTCTTCCTCCTCACTGCGGTAGAGCAGGGGGTTGTCCGCCCCGAAATGTCCGAGGTAGCGATAGGTCTGCGCCTCGATCAGAGTCGGCCCCTCACCCGCACGGGCGCGCCGCACCGCTTCGCCTGCCACCTCGTACATCTCGAGCACATCCTGCCCGTCCGCGCACACCCCGGGGAACCCGTAGCCGGCCGCGCGACTCGCGATCGATCCGCCCGCCACCGCGTACTCGAAGGGGGTCGACTCGGCGTAGCGGTTGTTCTCGCACACGAAAATCACGCCGAGCTTCCAGATGCCCGCGAGGTTCATCGACTCGTGCAGGGCACCCTGGCCGGAGGCCCCGTCTCCGAAGAACACCACCGACACCGTGTCCTTTCCCTTGAGCTTCGCGCTCAGCGCTGTGCCCGTGGTGACCGGGATGTTGGAGCCGACGACTCCGTTCGCGCCGAGCATGCCCTTGCGGATGTCGGCGATGTGCATGGTGCCGCCCTTGCCGCGGTTGGTCCCGGTCGCCTTGCCGAGCAGTTCCGCCATCATCTCGTTCAGGTCCACTCCCTTGGCGATGCAGTGATGGTGGCTGCGGTGGTTGCCGAGGACGTAGTCCCCGGTGTGCAGATGGGCACAGATTCCGGTCGGCACCGCCTCCTGCCCCATGGAGGAGTGCATGCCGCTCAGCTTGCCGGCATCGGCCTCGCGTTTGCACTGCTCCTCGAAGCGACGGATGGTAACCATCGTCTCGTACATCCAGAGAAGGGTGCGTTTGTCGATATCGGTGCTTGCCGTCACGAGTCTCTCCTCGGGTCTGGTCCGCCCCTCAGGCGCGGCCGCTATCGTCGGGTTTCGTCCCGCCCGGCGCAAGCCGCCACCTCGCAGGCGGATGTCCGTCCGGCCTCCGGTCGGCATCCCTCCCGCAGGGACTCCACGCGTCACTCTCTCCGGTAGACGCGCTTCGACTTGCCGCCGGTGCGCGGCAGGCTCGAGGCGGGGAGCAGCGACACCTCGGCCGACGCGCCGGTCTGACTCTTCACCGCCTCCGCGACCGCGGCGGCGAGGGCGGGGGTCGCTTCTCGTTCCGCCGCGAGCTCCGCGGCGAGGGGAAGCCGGTGGAAGGGGGGCGGCCCGTCGAGCTCGATGCGAAACTCGCCCGACAGCTCCGGGAAGCGGTGGAGCGCGATCGCCACCGCAGAGGGGAAGACGTTGACTCCGCGCACCACGATCATGTCGTCGCTGCGCCCGAGCACCCTGAACCTCGGGGTGCCGCGCCCGCAGGCGCAGGTTTCGGTCGCGGTGATCTCGATGATGTCGCGGGTCCGAAAGCGCACCAGCGGCTGGCATTCCTTGGCGACGTGAGTGAGCACCAGCTCACCCCGCGTGCCGTCCCGCCAAGCGAGCGGAGCCTCGGTCTCGGGGTCCACCAGCTCGTGGTGGAGGAGATCGAAGGCGACGAAGTGCATGTCCTCACTGTGCGCGCACTGCCCGGCCATGGTGGTGAGCGCCTCGGACATCCCGTAGGCGTTTCGGCCCTCGAAGCCCCATGTCTCCTCCACCCGCGCGCGAAAGGCGGGGTTCTCGAGACCCGCTTCGCCGACCAGCAGGCCGAGCTTCAACCCGAGATCGCGCGGCGCGAGGCCGGGGAAGCGCTCCGCGATCACCTGCTCCAGCACCGCCGGGTAGGACGGGGTGCAGTGAATGGCGGTGATGCCGAGCGCGCGGATGGTCTCAATGAGGAGCTCGCTCGCCCCGACCCCGAAGGGCACCGCCGAGCAGCCGGTCGCCTCCAGGCTCAGGTGGTCGCTCAGTCCCCCCACCCAGAGCTGGAAGTTGAGGCAGTGGACGGCGATGTAGCCGGGGCCGAGGCCGCAGGCACGGAAGGATCGCCCGCCCGCTTCGGCATTGCGCACCGCATCACCGGCGGAGAGCGCGGTGGTCACCGCTCGTCCGGTGGTCCCGGAGCTGCGGTGGATGCGGTTGATGCGCTCCGGGGCCGCGGCGAGATAGTCGCCGAACGGGGGATGCGCAACCTGCGAGTCGCGCAGCATCTGCTTGGTGGTGAGGGGCCAGGCGGGGAGCTCCTCCAGCGTCTCCGGCGGCGGACGGCCCTCCCACAGGCGCCGGTAGAAGGCGGAGCCGCGGGCGAGGTGGCGGCGCTGTTCGCTCCACCTCGCCTTCCGGATCGTCGCGAGCTCACCGAGAGCAAGAAAGTCCTCGTTCCCGAGACGCACTCCTGCGGACCCTCGTCGCTGTCCGCCCGCGATGGTATAGACTCGCCCGCCGCCCTTCGACCCGCACAGCGCAGGCCGCCATGCTCCCTGTCTTGCCGACCGTGGGCGTCGGCAGCTACGCCTCTACGGGGTGGCTCGCCGGCGCCCGCCTCGTTCGGGAGGAGCTCGGCCGCTCCTGATCCGGCCCCTGTCAAAACCGCGGCCGGAATCTGTCCACTTCTAGGGGCGCACTCCAGATTCGCAGCCGCCCGTATAAGGCATCCGCGCGCGAGGTGATTCGAGCTCCGCGGGTGACTGCGTATTCCGTTCGCACGTGTGGCGAGATAGCTCATTCCCCGAAGAGACGTCCCTGCGACAAATGACACGTCGCACCGTGAGGGAGAGCCGGAGGCATCCGGAGGGAGCGTGCTGGCCGGTGGACTGGTGCTGAGTGCGGATCGTCTCATCGTGTTTGGGTGCTCGGGTTCACGTGTGCGGCCGGAGAGGAGGATGATCCCAAGTCCAGCGTGTGCGCCGCCTGCGGCATTCATAACCCGGTTGCGGCTCGAGACCGGGGATTGACGGAGTCGCGGAGCTGCTTGTAAGAGTTGTACGCGGGAGTCGTGGACGCGGCGATGGGGAAGCGCTCACCGGTACCATCGAGGACTGGACCGAGATCGACATTCACGCGTGCGGTCCCCGCGGAAACGTCGGTGCGCCCGAACGATCCGGAGCGGCATCATGGGTACAGAACTGCGAGTCGACGTTGCAATCGTCGGCGGGGGCGTGCTCGGGTCCAGCATCGCGTGGCATCTGACCCGAGGCGGCGTCGAGCGTGTCGCATTGATCGAGCGTCGGGCGCTCGGATCGGGTGCGAGCGCGCTCTCGGCGGGGCTCGTCTCGCATGCTCGAAGCGATCCCGACGTGCTGTCGATGGTGCGCTCGACGCTCGAGGACATCGCAACGCTCGAGGCGGTGACGGGGCAGCCGATCGGATACCGCCGCACCTCGAGCCTGCGCCTTGCCGAGCGGCCGGAGACCGCGTCGCAGCTTGAGCGGATGGCGGAGCAGTTACGGATTGCGGGCGTCGACGCGTCATTCGTGGACGCTCGACGCGCACGGGAACTCGTCCCCTGGCTCGACCCGGGCTCCGCAGTCTCGATCCTGCACGTTCCCGATGACGGATACGTGGACGGCCAGGGGCTCGCGACGGCCTACGCGCAGGCCGCACGCGCCGGCGGAGCGACCGTCTGGGCGGGGACCTCGGCGCTCGCGCCGCGGGTGGAAGGAGGCCGACTGGTCGGGGTGGAGACGAGTCGAGGACGGATTCGCTGCGCTCACCTGGTCGACGCAGCCGGTCCATGGGCGGGAAACGTGCTCGGCTGGCTCAGCCTCGGGCTCGCGGCGACGCTGCTGCGAAGCCACTACTGGATCACCTCTCCCGCGGCGCCTCCCTGGCCCGAGCATCCGATCGTCGCGCTGCCCGATGCCCACGCGTACATTCGCCCCGAGGTGGGCGGTCTCCTCGTCGGGGTCCAGGAGCGCGCGTCGCGCACCTTCGACGACCGGTGCCTGCCGGAGGATCTGTCCGAACTCGCGCTCACCGGCCCGGAGGACTGGGATCTGCTGGACGCGCATGCGCCCGGCATCCGGCGTCACCTCCCGGCCTTCGACGACCTCGAGTTCCGCCACCACCTGGCGGGCATCACCACCTACACGCCGGACGGGCGATTCCTGATCGGTCCCGTCCCGGGATTCGAGAACCTGATCCTGGCCGGCGGTTGCTGCGGAACCGGCCTGTCATGCGCAGGGGGCATCGGCCGGCTGGTGCGTGATCTCGTGTTCGACCGCCGCCCCGAGGTGGGTGCCGGGAAGTTTCGCCTCTCCCGGTTCGGCACGACCGACTTCCGGTCCGATGACTTCGTCGCGCAGTGCGTCGCGTCGCGGGCGAGCAAGGGACGACGCTCGTGACACAGCTCGGGCTCGCGGGACGCGCGATCAGCCGGATCCGCTACCTCTCGGTGCGGCTCGTCGGGCAGGACATCGGGCTCGAGGTCAGCGAGGCTGCGCTCGTGAGGCCCCGGACTGACGGACCGGCTCAGTCGCGAACGTCGATGTCGTAGAGGCGCTTTGTGACGCGATCAGACTCCGCTCGGGACGCCTCCGTCGTCGACGACGAGGCCCGGTATGCCGGCGAAGTCACGGGCATTCCTGCTCATCAGGGTGGCGTTGCGCAACGCGGCGGTGACCCCGATGGCGATGTCCGCGGCGCGCCGGCGCGGTGAGCCGAGCTGACGAAACACCTCGGCTGCCGCGAAAGCGATGTGTTCCGAAAAGGGTACGATGCCGTCGCCGGTGAAGAGGGCGCGGGCCGTCGCCAGTTGCTCCGGTGTGCGAGGCCCCCGCGAAAACTCGTACCACGCGACCGCGCTCAGCTCGATCACGTGACCCGACTCGGCGATTTCGATCAGGCGCCGTCTTTCCGGTCCTGCAGTTCCCAATGCGAAGACGAGGAAGTCCGTGTCAAGATGCACCGTCATCAGAATCCCTCGTCCTGTTCTTTCAGGCGGCGGATCTCGTCCGTTGCGTCATGACCCTCGAAGAGATCGAAGAGGCGGTTGAGCACCCGTATCCGTTCGTCTCTTCGGGCTCGGGGAATGCCGAGCACGGCGTCTCGATGGTGCAGTACCGAGCGCCGAATCGCCTCGGAAGTGGAGCACCCGTACCGGTGGGCGAGTTCCCGCGCGGCGGTTCTGGTTTCGCTGTCCAACAGGAGTGTCGTTCTCTTGGACATATATTATGCCTATTCTCTATGCATACGATATGCACAACTTAGTACCGAATGCGCATTCCTGCAAGCACCCGCCTTCGCCCGGCACCGCTTGCTCCCGTTGTACGTGCGGCTTTGCCGGCCATGTTGACTTGCCTCCGCGCCACGTGAAGTTTCGAGGCAGCGGGCTGAAGAACCAGATCCATTCGTGCTCCGTACCGCCGAAGGACCGGCTTTGGCACTCGTCTTCGCACTGTGGTGCGATGCGAAACAAGGGATAGGATCGCGGCATGAGCAGGCGGCTGGCCGGCAAGCGGGTCCTCGTCACCGGGGCGGCGAGCGGGATCGGGCGTGCGATCGCGCTGGCGATGGCGGCGGAGGGCGCGCGCATCGCGGTCCATGGCCGAAGCGTCGCAAATGCGGGGCCGGTGGTCGAAGAGATTCGCGTTCGAGGTGGCGAAGCGTTCGGGGTCGGCGCCGAGCTCACCGACTACCCGGCGGCGGAGACGATGTGCGCCGACGCCCTGCGGCGCCTCGGGGGGATCGACATCGCCGTCAACAATGCGGGGGTTTTCGCCGAGGGTCGGATCTGCGACGTGAGCCTTGCGGAGTGGGAACGCAACTTCGCGGTGCACGTCACCGCGCCGATGCTGATCACACGCTGCGTCGTGCCCACGATGATCGAGCAGGGAGAAGGTGGATCTCTTCTCTACCTCGGCTCCACCTCGTCCACAGAACCGCACGCGGAGTGGGTCGCCTACACCGCTTCGAAGCATGCGGTCATCGGCCTGATGCGGGCGGCCGCGGCCGACTACGGAAGACATGGTATCCGTTCCAACGCGATCGCACCTTCCTGGGTGGAGACCCGAATGGCAAGGCGCTACTTCGAAGAGACGGCCAGCCGGACGGGAGAGAATTTCGACGCACTCTACCGCGAAGGGATGGGCGTGGGGGTGCTGAACACTACGGTCCCCCCCGAGGCGGTCGCGGAAATGGCGGTGTATCTCGCGAGCGATGCGGGGCGGCACATCACCGGACAGACTCTCTCGATCTGCGGTGGCAGTGTCATGCGCTAGCGTCTGAGTCGGGTCGCCGGGACGGGAATCCGGGCGTCTCGAACCCGGAATCCCGAGTGCGAGCGAACGATTCTTCCTCCATGACTATTGCGGCACGCCAATATGCTCAGGCCGGGGCCGAGGCTGGAGATCCGGACACGGTCCCCGATCCAATCGGGCCTGCGGACTGGTGGCGGCTCGCGGCGCTGCATTGCGAGTGCCTGCCGGATTCCGCCGTCTCGGCGCTCGGGGAGCGTTACGCGGGGCGCTTCTATCGCTATCTGGCGGGGTCGGTGACGGAGCACGTGTTCCTGCACCGCGATGCCGGCGATGTCATCGACGCGGCCTGCGTAGTGAGCCTCGACCCGCAGGGCCTCAACCGCCGTCTGTGGCTTTCTACTCCGCTGCTCGGAAGTCTGTTGCGCAGCACGCCGGCAGGCGGGCGGTGGGTGCTCGCAAGAGCGCTCTCGCCGTCCCTGCAGGCGCACCGCTACGAGAGCGGGGACGGCGTTTCACTCGTGATCGACGCGCCGGAGTTCATCCTGGTGTTCGTGGCGCCGGGGATGCGCCGCCGGGGCCTCGGACGTGCGGTGCTCGCCCGAGGCCGGGGGTGGGTGCGCACGGCCGGATATCGCCGCTGCATCGCGCGCACCCTGGACGACCCCCACAACCGCGCCGCCGAGTTCTACCGCGCGGAGGGGTTCGAGTTCGGTGGCCGGTCGCACCGCCGGGGCTTCCAGGTCTGGGAGAGCGGCGTGTAGCATCGCGGGCGCCGCCGACACGGCGGACGCGCCGGCTCGGGGGGTGGCGCCGCCCGCTGCGCCGCTGCCCGGCACCAGGCAGGCCGGGGGCGCGGAGGTGGGGCCGGTCTTTCGGGATCAGCTTCCGGCACGTTGGGAGATTCACTTCGATGAATGCGCGGTCCCCGGATCCGATCGACACTCTCGCCGCCCGTCACCGACCGGGCCTCACCCTGGAGCAACCCTTCTACTGCGATGCTGCGGTGTTCGAGCGGGAGCTGGATCGCCTCTTCCTGCGCGACTGGCTCTACGCCGGCCACGTGAGCCAGATCCCGGAACCCGGTGACTGGCTCACCTACGACATCGCGGGCGAATCGGTGATCGTGGCGCGGGACGCGGATGGTGATTTGCGCGCGATGGTCAACGTGTGCCGGCACCGAGGCTCGCGCATCTGTTCCGAGGCTTTCGGCAAGGCGCGGCGTTTCGTGTGTCCCTACCACGGCTGGACCTACGAGCTCGACGGTACGCTCGCGCGGGCGCGCGGCATGCCGCCGGACTTCGACGCCGCGGCCCGCCGTCTTCATCCGCTCGCGCTGGAAGAGTTCCACGGCATGGTGTTCGTGAGCTTCGCCGAGCGTCCGGCTCCCCTGGACACGGCGCGCGCCGAGCTCGATGCCCTGCTCGCACCCTTCGCGCTCCACGACACCAGGGTGGCGGCGCAACGCGCCTATCCCGTGGAGGCGAACTGGAAGCTCGCAGTCGAGAACTTCGAGGAGTGCTACCACTGCGCCCCCGCGCATCCGGAATTCGCGCGCTCACATTCGATAAAGGCGCCGCCTGGTACCTATCCGGAGCTCGCAGAGGCGCTCGCCGAGCGTTCGGCGCGGGCGGGAACCCACGCCGGCATCGTGAGGGCGCCCGACTGGCTAGCCGAGCCGGAGGGTCCCTTCTACTACTACAGCCGCTATCCTCTCTTCGACGGCTACCTCACCGGCAGCGAGGACGGCCGGCCACTCGCCCCCCTGCTGGGACAACTGCGCGCCTTCGACGGCGGGGCATCCGACGGCCAGATGGGCCTGCTCTGCTACTGGCTCGTCTACAGCGATCACTGCGTCATCTACCGTTTCACCCCGGTGGACGTGGACCACACCGACATGGACATCGTGTGGCTGGTTCGGAGCGATGCGGTCGAGGGCCGAGACTACGATCTCGAACGCCTGGCCTGGCTGTGGCACGTCACCACCGAGGCCGACAAGCGCATCATCGAGCACAACCAGCAGGGCGTGAACTCACGTTTCTACCGTCCAGGGCCCTACGCACCGATGGAATGGGCGAGCCGGCAGCTCGTCGACTGGTACCTGCTGCGGATGGGCGATGGAGGCGCGGCGACGCCGCCCGGGGCGCGGTGACGCTCGCGGAGGAGAAGCGGGCGCTTCGCCTGCGCGCGGCGGCCCGCCGCGAGAAGCTTCACCGCCACGCGGACGAAGGCGCGGCGCTCGCGGCCCTTGCCCACTTCCGGGAGCACATCGATGTTGCCGCGGGCTGCGCGCTCTCCGCTTACCTTCCGGTGCGCGCGGAGTTCGATCCATTGCCGATTCTGCGTTACGTCCACTCGCGGGGTTGTCCGACCTGCCTTCCCGTGGTCCTCGGCCGCGGCCGGCCTCTCGTGTTCCGGCGCTGGGCGCCGGGGGAGCCACTGGAGGACGGCACCTTCGGAATCGCGGTGCCGCCGCCGGAGTCTGACATGTTGGAGCCCGACGTTCTGCTGGTGCCCCTGCTCGCCTTCGACGACGAGGGCTACCGGCTGGGCTACGGCGGCGGTTTCTACGACCGAACTCTCGCGCTCTGTCGCGCCCACACCCCCGAGACCCTCGCAGTGGGGGTGGCCTTCGCCGGCCAGCGCGTCGACCGGGTGCCCCGAAGCGCGGAGGACCAGCGCCTCGACTGGATCATCACGGAAGAGGGGCCACAGCACTTCGAGCGGCGCTGAGTTCGAGCGCCACGCTAGTACGGAGTACTCCGTGATCTCCGGTTTTCGTGGATTCCCGTTTTCGCGGGAATGACGGGATCTACTCCGGGCCTCACCTGCGGTCATTCCCTTGATGCACAGGAATCCACCGGTCTATTCGATCACGGATGGGTGGATTCGAGGAGAATCGGGCAAGAGGGGAGGAAGGCGGTGCTGATCCCCCTGCTTCCGGGCACCGCCGGAGCGAGGCGCTTTCTCACCCGATGCCCTACACTGCGCGCGCCCGAACCGGCCCCGGCGAGCGAGCGTGATGGCGAGCCCTCACAAGCACAACCGCTACAGCGACAGCAACATCCACACCATGGAGAGCGTCTACGGCACGGGCTTCCTGTCTCCGGGCGGGGCGGAAGAGGTCGCAGAGATCGTCGCCCCTCTGGGCATCGAGGGAGCCGAGGTGCTGGACGTCGGCTGCGGCCTCGGCGGAGCGAGCATCGCGCTCGCGCGCGACCACGGCGCCGCCCACGTCACCGGGGTGGACATCGAAGCAGCGGTGCTCGCGCGCGCGGAGGCCCTGGTGGCGGAGTCCGGGCTCTCGGAACGGGTCACGCTGCGCGAAGTGGCGCCGGGCCCCCTGCCTCTCGACGACGGGCACTTCGACATCGTGTATGCGAGCGCCGTGACCTGCCATGTCGAAGATCTGCTCCCATTCTTCACCGAGACGCGGCGGGTGCTGCGGCCCGGCGGGCACTTCACCGGTGGGGAGTGGTTCATCGGCCGCAACACCGCCGCCTACTCGCAGTGGGACGAGATGCTGCGGGCCAAGGGCCTCAACTTCTACTTCGTGACGTGGGAGAGGTTCCGCGACGCGCTCGAAAACGCCGGATTCGAAACCCCCGATTTCAGAGACCGCAGTGAAGCCATCTCCACACTGTGCACCCGGATACTCGAGCAGGCTCGCGGGGAGCTTCGCCCCAGCCTCGAGTCCTCGCTCGGAAGCGCCGGGTACGAAGCATTCGAGAGCTGGGCCGAGTCGCGCAAGATTGCGGTCGCGGAAGGCGGCGCCCACTACCGGCACTTTCTGGCGCGCAACCCCGACCCTGAGCGCGCTTGACGCAACGAGGTCAACGCCCATGCGCGTCGTCGTCGAGCCGAGAATCTTCGAGTACTTCCCGGGCCTCCACCTCGCGGTGGCGGTGGCCCGGGGCGTGCGAAACACCCCTTCGGAGGCGCTTGAGCGCTGGTGGCGCGAGGCGTGGCGGGAGGCCGGAGCACGCGACCTCCCCAACGCGCAGTCACACTCCTACGTCAACGCCTGGCGGGAGCATCTGCGCGGCGCTGGCGTATCGGGAAAGAAGTTCCCGACTTCGATCGAAGCGATGCTGCGCCGCGCCCTCAAGGGCGGGGAGCCCTTTCACATCAACCCGCTGGTGGACTTCTACAACGCCCTCTCGCTGCACCATGTCGTGCCCGCAGGCGCCTGGGATCTGGACGAGGTCCCGGAAGACCTGCAACTGCGCTTCACCCGCACCGGCGACCACTTCACCGCGCTGGACGAGACAGACGCGGTCGAGGTCGCGGAGGGCGAGATCGCCTACGCGAGCGGTCCGGTGGTGCTCACCCGCCACTTCATGTGGCGGCAGGCGAGACAGGCGCTGGTGCGGCCGGAGACCCGCAACGTGTTCCTCATCTCGGAGATCCCGGGCATCGCGGGCCGGAGCGTCGCGGAGGCGATGCGCCGCGACATGGTGAACGGCCTCGAAGAGCACTTCGGAGTGGAGACGAAGAGCGCGCTTCTCGACTCCGGGCGCCCGGTGCTCGACATCGACACACTTCCGGAGTGACGCTGCGCACTCGTGCCGCCAGCGGACTCGCGGGGCTGCTGCTGGCGGGAGACGCGATCGGTATTGCGTCCGCCGACACGAACTTCTCCCAGCGCCCGGGATTCGCCGAGTACTTCGCCGCCCACCCGCCGGCTGGTGCGGCGAGCGAAGCGGACCGGGCACTGGCTCGACGGCACGCGCCGCGTTTCCACCTGCCCTCCGGGCACGAGGGTCCCATCGACTTCTACCGCGACTACATCGCCCACGGCACTCTCAGCACCGGAAACGGCACTCGCATCGAGGATCCGACGCAGGAAACGCTCAACCGGCACCGCGAGGACGCGCGCGCGGTGTTCGTGCATGTGCCCGGAGGCGGATCTCCTCGCCCCGTGGTCCATGCGGGTGTCGAACGCAACGGCCTGTGGGCGCCGGACGAGGCCGACGGCGCAGGCGAGGAGTTCACTGTCGTAAGTTACTACGCGGTGTTTCGCACGAGCGGGCTGCCTGAAGCGCTCCCGATCGTCCTCGAGGCCTCGCTCGGCCTCGTCGCGGACATGGACGACTGGCACCAGCTCGACCACTACACCGCCGCGTTCGTGGTGCTCGACGCGAGCGAGCGACCCGTCGCCCTCACCCTGCAGCAGCACAACTACCTGCGCACCCATCTCGTGGGGGAGACGGTGGAGACGGGAAGCGACGGGCGCTTCGACGTCGATGTCGCAATACGCTCGAACGAGCTCTACCCGCACGTCCCGGAGCGCCGGCGGCGACGGGCGGTGCGCTTCCCGAGCCCGGAAGCGATGGCCTTCATGATGGGATTCGGGACCAGACCCCTGATGTCGGCAGACGACGTGACCGACCCGATTCGCAGCGTGGAGTACGAACTCGCATTCCTGCCCGGCTCCGATGCCTTCTACACCTTCAAGGGCTATCTCGGCGAACGCCGTCTGCTGCCGGGTCGGGACGGGCCGCCGGGCGCGCTCTACAACACCCTGCCGGCACTGAAGCCCCTGCCGGCGCAGATCCTGGGCGGCTACTGGCGCGAGGAGAACGAGGGAGACTGGGCACGCTACCGCCGGAGCGTGGAGCGCGGAGACGGTCCCGCCGGGTTCGCCCGCGCGCAGGCGACGGTCTTCCACCACAACCTCGCCTGCCTGCGGCGGGAGCGCGAGGGTTGCACGCTGCAATAGCGAAGCGCCGGATGAAGAAACACCTCGCCGCCGGGGAAAGAACTTCGGCGACGGATTCCAGCCCCTGCGGTCGCGGAAGGAACTCAAAGAGTGGATTCCCACTTGCGCGGGAATGACGAGAAGAGGTTTTCCGTCATTCCCGCGCAAGCGGAAATCCACCGGCTGGTATCGTGGCATCAAAGGACGAATGAGCAGGCATCTCCGTGCAGTTAGCCCTTACTTAGCCTTATCTGAACACCAATGCGAAGCCGCCGGGGGACGCTCCAGGAACACCGGCCTGCGGCATGCGGTTAGAATCACGCGCCGCGAGCGCAAGACCCGGGCAAAGCGAGGACGCGGCATGGCGAACGACATCCCGAGCATCCTGCACCATGTGTCGATCGGCACCAACGACCTCGAAGCGGCGTGCAGGTTCTACGATGCGGTGATGGCTCCCCTGGGCACACGCCGGATCATGGAAGTCCCCTTCGCCGTCGCGTACGGTAAGCGCTTTCCCGAGTTCTGGGTCGGAAGGCCGCTCGATGGGGCGCCGGCATCGGCGGGGAGCGGTGTCCATGTCTGCTTCATCGCGCCGTCGCGCGAAGCGGTGGACGCATTCCATGCCGCCGGCCTCGGAGCCGGCGGCGTGGACGACGGGGCGCCCGGTCCCCGGCCCATCTACGGACCGGGCTACTACGGGGGCTTCCTTCGCGACCCCGACGGCCACAAGGTGGAGGCGGCCATCATTCCCGAGGGCGCCTGAGGGATTCCGGCCTCCGGGTGCGCGCCCGTGACATCCAGCTCCGGGACGACGATGATCCGCCGCCTCGTCGTACACCAAGGACTGACATGGTCTCGGAGGTCAAGGATCTGATCGAGCTCTTCGATCTTGAACGGATCGAACTGAACCTGTTTCGGGGCCACAGCCCGGACGACGGCTGGCGGCGGATCTACGGCGGCCAGGTGCTCGGCCAGGCGCTCGCGGCCGCGAGCCGCACCGTCGAAGATCGTAGCTGCCACTCCTTTCACGCGTACTTCCTGCGCGCGGGCGACCCGAAGGTCCCAATCCTCTACGAAGTGGACCGCGCGCGGGACGGCAGGAGCTTCACCGCCCGCCGGGTGATCGCGGTCCAGCATGGGCGTCAGATCCTCAACATGGCGGCGTCCTTCCAGGTTGCGGAAGCGGGACTGGAACATCAGGATGCGATGCCCGAGGTGCCCGATCCGGAAGCGCTCGACAGCATCGTCGCGCTGATGGAGCGAACGGACGACACGCTTCGCAAGGAGTACTGGAACTACATCATGCGCAACCGGCCGGTAGAGTTGCGGCCGGTGGTTTCCGCCGGAGCGCCGCATCCCGCTCACTCCGCCGCCGTGCAGAATGTCTGGTTTCGAACCGCCGGCCCGGTGCCGGACGACGCCGTGATCCAGCAAAGCATGCTGGCGTACATGTCGGACTTCTCATTGCTCGATACCGCCACCCACCCGCATGGGGTGAACTTTCTCCACCCGAGGATGCAGGTCGCGAGCCTCGACCACGCGATGTGGTTCCACCGGCCTTTCCGGGCGCAGGAATGGCTGCTCTATGCTCTCGACAGCCCTTCGGCAGGTGGCGCGCGCGGGTTCGCACGTGGCAGCATCTTCGACCGCGACGGGCGCATGGTCGCCTCGGTCGCCCAAGAGGGCCTGATTCGAATGCATCCCCCTTCGTCTCCGCCCGGCTGAGTCGGGCGAAGCCAGTCGCCGCGTTCACAGGAGGCATCCCGCCATGAGCACGCCGATGCCCGAGCTCGAAGCCATTGCCAGGGGCAGCTATGCCGGCTACGACACGCATTACGCAAGTGATCCTGACGAGGAACTCACCCGGATCGGACCGGGCACGCCCGCCGGGGAGTACCTGCGACGCTACTGGCACCCGGTAGCGCTCAGCCGCGAGCTGGGAGAGCGGCCCAATCTCACCCGCGTCCTCGGCGAGGAGCTGGTGCTGTTTCGGGACCGGAGCGGCCGGGTGGGCCTCGTTCACCGGCGCTGCCCGCACCGGCGCGCCTCGCTCGAGTTCGGCACCTGCGAGGAGCGCGGCATCCGCTGCTGCTACCACGGCTGGCACTTCGATGTCGACGGCACCCTGCTCGAAGCCCCCGGCCAGCCGCCGGAAGCCAAGGCGCGGCTCGAGGCCCGGGTGCGTCTCGGCGCCTACCCCGCCTTCGAGTACCGGGGCCTGGTGTTCGCCTACCTGGGACCGCATCGCGACATGCCGGAGTTTCCCGTCTACGACGCCTTCGAGCTGCCCGAGATGGAGATGGTGCCCTACAAGGCGCCCTTCCGCTGCAACTGGCTGCAGGTGCTCGACGCCATTCTCGACCCCATCCACACCAGCTTCCTGCACTCGAACATCAGCCGGGTGCAGTTCTCGCTCGGATTCGGCGAAGTCGGCCAGATGGACTACTTCGAACGCGGCATGTGGCTGGCCGGCACCAACACCCGCCGGGTGGGCGACAACGTGTGGTTCCGGGTCAACGAGCTGGTGCTGCCCAACTTCACCCAGGCCGGCGCCGCCTTCGCCGCCGACGGCACCGCGCAACGCTACTACGGGCGCAGCGCCTTCACCCGCTGGGTGGTGCCCCTCGACGACGAGGGCACCATGTGCTACGCGTGGGCGAACTTCGGCGAGCGCGGCGACCCGCCCGAGTACAACACGCCCGAGGGCCCCGAGCTCATCGAGCAGGGCGAGGTCTTCGACCGCCCCTACGAGGAGCGCCAGCGCTTTCCCGCCGACGCCGAGGCGACCGAAGGGATGGGGCCGATCACGGTCCACGCGAACGAGAACCTCGCGCCGAGCGACAAGGGGCTGGCCCTCATGCGGCGGCGTCTGCGCTCCGAGATCCGCAAGGTCGCGGCCGGCGGCACGCCGATGTACGTGACCGACGAGCGCTCCAATCCGGTGCCGACCTACGGCGGCGACACCGTGCTCACCATGCCGCGGGTGAGCAACGGCGACGAATCCATGCATTTGAGCCGCCTCGCCCACCGGCTGATGGACATGCAGTACGCGGCCGATCACCTTGCCGAACCCGAGCGCGTGGCCGTCGTCACCCGACAGATGCAGGAGGTGGAGAGCCTCGGACTGAGGGCCTTCGCCGGGGACTGAGCATGGACACCGGGCGCCGCGTCAAGGTCCACGTCAAGAACAACCACGCCTCTCCCGACACCTTCCCGCCCACGGTGGAGGGCGAGGCGGTGTTCACGATCACGCGCGAGCGCTACGAGGCCGAGGTCGCGCGCTATCCGGACCTCGCGGAGCGCCTGGACGTCTTCATCGACTGGGACCTCGACCACTTCGAGGAGTCGATGAAGAGCGCGGAAGTGCTCGTGACCTGGGACCTGCCCACTGTGGATCTCGCGCGGGTCGCGCCCCGGCTTCGCTGGATCCACATCATCGGGGCGGGCGTGGAACACCTGTGTCCCATGGACTGGCTGCCGCCCGGAGTGACCGTGGTCAACAACCGCGGCGCGCACGCCGCCAAGGGCGGCGAGTTCGGGCTCATGGCGATGCTCATGCTGCACAACCACCTGCCCGCGATCCTCGCGAACCAGCGGCGGCGCCACTGGGAATCGCTCTTCTCCACCCCGGTCGCGGGCAAGACGCTCCTCGTGATCGGGACCGGCCACATCGGGCGCGGCGCCGCGCGCTGCTGCCGGGCGCTCGGCGTGCACGTGATCGGCGTCAGCCGCCATGGCCACATGGTCGACGAGGTGGACGAGACCTACCCCGTCGCCGAGCTCGACCGGGTGCTTCCGAGAGCCGACTTCGTGTTCGTGGCCGTCCCCCTCACGCCGGAGACCCGGAACCTCCTCGACCGCCGCCGCCAGTCGCTGCTGAAGCCCGGGGCGGGGCTCGTGAACGTCGGGCGCGCCGCCACCGTCGACTACGAGGCCCTCGCCGACAACCTGCGCTCCGGCCACCTCGCGGGCGCAATCATCGATGTCTTCGACCCCGAGCCGCTGCCTCCCGAATCGGACCTGTGGGATGTCCCCAACCTGCTCGTGACCCCCCACGTCTCCGCCGACGACGGGAACACCTACGTGCCGATGACGCTCGAGCTCGTGTTCCGGAACATGCGCCGCTACCTTGCGGGCGAGCCGCTCGAGAATGTGGTGCGCCCGGAACTCGGCTACTGAGTTCCCGCGTGTCCCTTGATGAGCTCCGCCGCCTTTTCCGCAATCATGATAGTGGGTGCGTTGGTGTTGCCGCCGACGAGCCTCGGCATGACCGAGGCGTCCACCACCCGCAGACCCGAGAGCCCGCGGATCCGAAGGCGGGCGTCGACCACCGCGTCTTCGTCGATACCCATCCGGCAGGTGCCCACCGGGTGGTACCCGCTGTTGGGCATCTGAATCATGAAAGCGTCGATGGCTGACGCGTCGACGCAGTCGGCGCCGGGCTCCGTCTCCCGGCCCCGGAACGGGGCGAAGGCGTCGTCGGCCACTATCTCCCGGCACAGCGCGAGCGCCTTGCGGTTGAGGCGCCGGTCGCCCTCCGTAGCGAGATAGTTGTGCCATATGCGCGGGGCGGCGAGCGGGTCGGCGGAGCGCAGCCAGACCCGGCCCCGGCTCTCCGGCCGCAGCACGTTCCAGTGCAGGTTGAAGCCGTGCGAACGCGGCCAGAGGCTGCCCTCCCGGATCGGGTTCACCCGCATGGGGCAGAGGTAGATCTGGATGTCCGGGCGCTCCAGGGCGGGGTCGCTGCGCAGATGCGCCACCGCGTCCATCGGGAACACGGTCAGCGGTCCCCGGCGCAACAGGAAGTACTCCGCGAGCGCTCCGGCGAAGCGCAGGGGGTTGCGGTAGCGGTAGAAGGTGATGGGTTGCCGGCACTCGTGCTGGACGAAGGATCCGAAGTGGTCCTGGAGATTCCGGCCCACGCCGGGCAGCGGGTGGCGCGGGTCGATTCCGAGATCGCGAAGCTCGTCGGGCGGACCGATGCCCGAGAGCAGCAGCAGCTGAGGCGACTGGTAGGCCCCGGCACATACCAGCACCTCGCGCTCCGCCCTGACCTGGCGCCGCTCGCCGCCGGACAGATACTCGATGCCCACCGCCTGATCGCCTTCGAGCAGCACCCTGGCCGCATGAGCCCCCGTAATGACCCGCAGGTTGGGGCGGTGGCGTGCGGGGTGCAGATAGGCGTAGGCGCTCGAGCAACGGCGGAGTGTACGGTGCGTGTGGGTGTACTGGACCCGCGTGAAGCCTTCCGGTTGCGCACCGTTGTAGTCCGCCGTGCGCCCGTGGCCGAGTGACTCGCCCGCCCGGAGAAAGGCGTCGTAGAGCGGGTGCTCGAAGCGGCCCCGGGTGGTCTGAAGCGGGCCGTCCCCGCCGCGGTAACCGTCTCCGCCTTCCTCCCAGCTCTCGGCGCGCTTGAAGCAGGGGAGGACATCGTCCCAGGACCAGCCCTCGCAGCCGAGCTGACGCCACTCGTCATAGTCGCGCGGGTGTCCGCGCGAGTAGACCTGCCCGTTGATCGAGGAGGAGCCGCCGAGCACCCGTCCTCGCGGCATCGTGAAGCGATAGCCGTCCAGGCGCTCCTCGGGCTCGGTCTCGAAGGACCAGTCGTAACGGCCACCGATGAGGTGGGACTCGCCCATCGGCATCGCGATGAGAGGACTGCGGTCGCTGCCCCCCGCTTCCAGGAGCACCACCGATACCTCGGGCGATTCGCTCAGGCGGCTGGCGAGCACGCAGCCCGCCGAGCCCGCGCCGGCAATCACGTAGTCGCAGGAGAGCGGTTCAGAGTTCAACCGGGAAAGAGCGAGGCGGCGGCGCGGCGTGCATTCTCGATTGCGTCGATCCCCTGCTGCAAGGGCCGAGGGAGCGGAAGGGACAGTCATTCCGACGAGCCGCTCCGTATCCCCCTCCAAGACAATGTCGCGAGACATCGAGCGACAGCAATTCTTAGTCGGCGGCGAACCTGTCACGAGCCCCCCGCTATCCATCAGATCGCCGCGATCAGGGGGAACCCATGGCCAAGGTGAGTGTCGCTCGGCTCGCAAGGTTGCCCCCTTATCCGGACTGCGCTCTGTCAATCTTCCTACCGGAATCTGTCCACTTCTAGGGGCGCACTCCACCCGTATATCATCCCCCTGGACATCCGCTACGGGTTTCTTGACATCCTCAATTCCCCTTACTTCCCATGCACCTGTAATTGCGCCGTGGCTCCACGGAGCCGGCGCGGGAGGGAACCGACATGCGAACACTGATGCTCACGGCCCTCGGGGCAACACTTGCCGCCGCAGCGCTGCCGGCGCTTGCCGACACTACCGACGTGCGCTGGGCGACCACCGTCGTCGTGGCCAAGCAGGGCGATCACTGCGCCGACGATCCGAACTGCATGAACCGTTATCACCCCGCGATTCCGGCGGTGGCGAGCGCAAATCCAGGCGACGTCATCGTCATCCATACCCGGGATGCGCTGGATTCGGATCTCACTCTCGATTCGATTGCCGACGACATGGCCGCCCTCGACCTCAACCTCGTCCATCCGATGACCGGGCCGATCCACATCAACGGCGCGAAGCGCGGGGATGCGCTGGAGGTCGAGCTCCTCGCCATCGATCCGGACGAGTACGGCTACACCCTGATCGTTCCGGGCTTCGGGTTCCTGCGCGATCTCTATCCCGATCCCCACATCGTGAACTGGCGCCTGACCGCACGCGGCGCGGTGTCCGACCAGATGCCCGGGGTCACCGTGCCCTGCGAGGCGTTTCCGGGCTCCATCGGCGTGCAGCCAGGTGAGCCGGAGGTCCAGGCCTGGAAGCCGCGCGAGGCGGCGCTCGCCGAGGCCGGCGGCATCGCGCTGACTCCGCAGCCGATGGGCGCGCAGCCGGCCGCCGTCTGCGGCCCTTCGGGCAGTCACAAGGGCGACTGCCTGCGGACCATCCCTCCGCGCGAGAACGGCGGCAACATGGATGTCCAGCAGATGCAGGTCGGCACGAAGATCACGTTCCCCTGCTTCGTGGACGGTTGCGGCCTGTTCGCCGGAGACGTGCACTACGCCCAGGGAGACGGCGAGGTGTCCGGCACCGCCATCGAGATCGGCGCGGTGGTCACCGTGCGCACCCGCATCGTCCCCGGCGCCGGCGAAGGCATGGTCGCGCCGCATGTCTCGGGCAACGACGAGATTCGCGACATCGAGCCCACCCGTTTCCATCAGACGATCGGGCTTCCGCTCAAGAATGCGGGAGAGGTTCCGATCTACGTGACCTATCTGGAGTCGGAGAAGATCGGCGCCCTCGAGAACCTGAGCGAAGACCTCACCCTCGCGGCCCGTCACGCGCTCATCCAGATGATCGATTACATCCAGGCGGAGCACGGGCTGACCCGCGAGCAGGCGTACATCCTGGCCAGCGTCGCCGTGGATCTGCGCGTGGGACAGGTCGTGGACGTCCCGAACTACGTGGTGACGGCCGTTCTGAACCTCGATGTGTTCGACAAGTTCCGCAACTGAGAGAACTGTCACACGCCAGGGGCGCGCCGGCCGGCGCGCCTTTCTCGCCGCGGTCCTCGCGGGCGCGGCGTTGCTCGGTCCGGTTCGGGCGCTCCTCGCACACACCCCCTACCGCCAGTGGAAGGTCTACCGCCAGCGTCATCTCATGATCGGTGCCTCGCGCGAAGACCCGGCGAGCTATCCGAAAGCGAAGGAGATCCAGGCATTCCTCGAGAAGCACCTCCCGGAGGCCAGCGCTCGGGTAGCCCGGGCCCGGACCCGCACGCGTCTCGCGGACCTGCTTGCGACGGACCAGATTCGGATCGTCCTGCTTTCGATCGAGGACGCCGTGGCGCTCGGGCGGGGTAGCGCGCCTTTCCGCAGCCCAGTCAAGGTCCGCACCCTATGGCGATTCGGGGATCATGTGATGGTCGTGCGCCCGTCCTTCCCACCGGCGCATGCGTGGATACTGGCCCGGACGTTCGGAGAGCACGGAGAGGCGCTCAAAGGAGCATCGCCGACCCCGGCGCACACCGAGGTCCCTTTCCATGAGGGCGTCCGTGTCGCCCGCGACGGAGGGCCCATGCCACCGCCTCCCACGGACGCTCTCGACGAGACTCACGAAGGCGCCGATGGCCACTGACCCCCCCACGGTCGAGCAGGCAGGTGCAAGCGGCAACTGGCCTGCCAATCGGCAAGAATCTTGCCTGTTGATTCAAGACATCGTGTCGTCTCCTTGTGGGCCACGTCGCTCCTGGCGTAACAGCCGTCCTTCTCGAATCGGCGCACAGCCGGCGAGTGGCTCCCCCGCTATGCGCACGAGCTGGATGTTTCCGGCCTGCGCTTCCGGACCGTCAGGAAGTTTCCGTACTTGGTCTTCTACGTCGAGTGCGAGGCGGAACGTCGAGCAATTGGGGCAGGTGAAGCTCGACGAGAACTCCGATTCCCTCGCCCCGTCTTCGCCGAGCCCTTCGAGCGCCGTGACCCGCTTGCCAGTAAGCGCCTCGATCTGTTCCCCGAGCCCCGCCTTGGCGAACAGGGCGGAGGACCGCAGTTTCGGCACCTTTCGGGGCATGGTGCCTCCACACAGCCGATCGCCGGCACCAGCTATCCGTTGGCGGATGCGTAGCGCGGGCCATGGACTCGGAATGCTTCGACCATCTCCTGGAGGGAGCGCCTCGCGCCGGTCTGAAGGTACTCCATCGCCTCGAGCGCGCCTTCGTGAGCGCGCAGGGTCGAGCCGGCCACGCAGTCCTCGACGACCCGGACGAAGTAATCCCGCTGGTGGGCGTCCACGAACGTGTAGTGGACGCAGACGTCGGTGAGGCCACCGACCAGCACCAGGGTCTCCGCCCGGAGGCCCCGGAGCAGGATTTCCAGGTCGGTGCCGAAGAAGCAGGAGTAGCGGCGCTTGCCGATCACGTAGTCGCTCGGCCGCACGTCCATCTCCCGCGCTACCTCGGTGCCGGGATCGGTCTCGATGCAGTGAACGCCCTCGCTCCCGTCGAGCTCGCGCCCGAAGTCGATGTGGTCTGGACGGTGAACTTCCTTGAAGAAGACGATGGGCACGCCGGTCTCGTGGGCCACGTCTATCAACTCCCTGGCGCGGCTGACGCGCTCGACGTAGCCTCTCATGGCCGGAATCCCGTCGTTGACGCGATCAGTCGAGTCGTCGATCTCGTCGTCGAGGTCGCCTTGCTGAATGTCGACGACGACGAGAACGGGTCGACCTTCGATGATGGCCCGTACCGGCAAGTCATGCCCTCTCTGGTTCCCGCTCGCTAAATGTCGCGCAGATAGGTTTCATACTCGAGTGTCGTGATGACGGCCTCGAACTTCTGCTTTTCCTGGCGCTTCGATGCGGCGAACACCTTGCGATAGGGCTCGCCGAAGAACTCGCCGATGAAGGGGGACGCCTCGAAGGCATCGAGGGCAACGCCCCACGATACCGGCAGCCTCGGGGCATGGTCCGGAATGGCGTTGCCGGTGACCGGCTCGCCGGGATCGATCGCGTTCTCGAGGCCATGGAGTGCGCCGGCCAGCACCGCGGCGATCACCAGGTGGGGCTCGGCGTCGGCGCCCGCGACCCGGTGCTCGATCCGGGTTCCAGCCGGGTCGCTGTCGGGCACCCGGAGTGCGGTGTTGCGATTGTCCCGGCCCCAGGTCGCCGCGGTCGGCGCGAACGCCCCTTCCTCGAAGCGCCGGAAGGAATTCGCATTCACCGAGAAGACGGCCATGGCATCGTTCATGGTCGCGAGCAGGCCGCCCATCGCGTGGCGCAGGTTCCGCGTCCCCTTGCCGCCCTCGATGGCGAAGAGGTTTCGGCCCTTCTCGTCGAGCACACTGAAGTGGACGTGGAGGCCGTTGCCCGAGTCGTTCGGGAAGGGCTTTGCCATGAAGGTCGCATCCAGGCCGTGCTTGCGGGCCACGCCCTTGACCGCGCGTTTCATCAGAAGGGCGTGGTCGGCGGCCGACAGGACGTTCGGCGAGTGGCGCAGGTTGATCTCGAACTGGCTGACGCCGTACTCCGAGATCGCGGTATCCGCGGGGATGCCCTGGGCCTCGAAGGTCCCGGCCATGTCGACGAAGACGGGCTCGAACTCCTCCAGTTCGGTGACGCTGTACACGGTCCGATCCGAGAGCCTACGGCCGGTCGCCGGCGAACGGGCCGGCAGGGGCCGACCCTGATCGAGCTCCCGATCGATCAGGTGAAACTCGAGCTCGCAGGCCACCACGGGCTGCAAGCCCCGGGCCTGGTAGCGATCGATCACCCGGGCCAGCACGTGACGGGGATCGGCGAAGACGGGCGCGCCGTCACGGTCGTTCATGCTCATCAGGATCTGCGCCATCGGGCGTCCGGTCCAGTTCACGACTCCCAGGGTCTCGGGAATGGGAATGCACACCCCATCCCAATCCCCGGTGACCGCGCCCATACCCGACGCGGGAACCTCGTTCCCCCAGATGTCGAGGGAGAAGGAGGAGGCCGGAAAACGCAGTTGCCCCTTCAGGACCTTGGCGGCGTTGTGCACGGGCACCCACTTGCCGCGCAGTTGACCGTTGAGGTCGACGATGAACGCTTCGAGGACGTCAATCTCCGGATGAGCCTCGAAGAACGCCGTGGCGTGCTGAACGGGATCAATCATGACTTGCGCGAGCACGCGGACCCTTTTTCCAACGGCACCAAGATAGCATGCGGCCGTCAGGCCTTCGTGAAGCGGGCGACGCCGGGTCCATCCCGGCGGCGCGGCTTTGGAGGGGCTGCCGGGGGCGTGGTACGTTTGCGCGCCGAATTCAAGTAGCCCTTCCGGTATTCAAAGGTCATTCCATGAGACGAAGCGTGCCGCCCGCCAGGCGAGCGGGCAGGAAGGCGGACTCGACACGCGCTCGATGGTGGCCTGCGCGCCGCGGGACCATCATTCGGTGACATCGGACCACCGGCAGCACGCATGGCCCGCACCGCGCCGCCCCGCGGGCGCAGGCGAATGAGGCGGTTGCTCCGGTCATGAGTCTCTACGTGCTGCGCCGGCTGCTCCTGTCGGTGCTCATCGTCTGCGTGGCGATGCTCTTTCTCCTGTCCGCCATTCATCTCGTGCCGGGAGACCCGGCCGGTGTCGCGCTCGGCCCGCGGGCCACGCCGGAGATGCGCGAGGCGTTCCGCGTGCGCATGGGCCTCGACAAGCCCTTCATCGTGCAGTACGTGCAGTTCCTCGGGAACGTGGTCACCGGCGACCTCGGGGTCGACGTCTGGTCGAGTCGCTCGGTCGCGGGAATCATCGGCGACCAGCTCCCCCATACCCTGGCGCTCGCGTTCACCGGGCTCGGCTGGGCCATCGTCGTCGGCATTCCGCTCGGGTGTTTTTCCGCGGTACGGCAGAACAGCGTGCTGGACCGGGCGGTCGGGGTGATTTCGGTGTCGGCGATCGCGGTACCTTCCTTCATCATCGCCATCTACTCGCTGCTGCTCTTCTCGGTGACCCTGGGCTGGTTCCCCGTCATCGGCGCCGGGGACCCGTCGAAACCCTTCGACCAGCTCTGGCACCTGGTGCTTCCCTCCTTTGCGATTGGACTGGGTTGGGTGGGGTATCTCGCCCGCCTGGTGCGGGCATCGATGCTCGAGGTCATGGGGGAGAACCACATCCGCATGGTCCGGGCCTACGGCCTTCCCGCCCGACGGATCACCTACGTCTACGCGCTCAAGCTGGCCATCCTGCCCACGGTGGCCCTGCTCGGAGTCGGAGTGGGGGGACTCGTCTCGGGAGCGGTCTTCGCGGAGATCGTCTTCGCCCGTCCCGGGGTCGGCAAGCTGGTCTATGACGCGGTGGTGATCAGGAACTACCCCATCGTCATGGGGGGCGTTCTCGTGACGACCATCCTCTACGCGTCCTGCACCCTGATATCCGATCTCATCGCGGCCGCCCTGGACCCGCGCGTGCGGCAGAGCCTCTAGATGTCCCTGACCACTTCCGGACCCGACACGGCAGCAGCGCCGCGGCGAGAAGCGCGCTTCGCGTGGCTGCATCAGCTCGTGACGAATCCCCTCGGCTGCACGGGCCTCGTCATGGTCATTCTGATCGTCGTCAGCGCCATCGGAGCGGACTGGATCGCACCCTACGACTACAAGGCGCTGGACGTGAAGGCCCGCTTTTCCGGTCCGACCATGGTCCACTTCTTCGGCACCGACAACCTCGGCCGCGACACCTTCAGCCGCACCCTCTACGGAGGCCGGGTCGCGCTCTCCGTCGCGCTGATCGCAGTCAGCCTGTCCCTGGTAATCGGAGTGCTGCTCGGGATTCTGGCCGGCTACGGTCCCCGGCGCCTCGACAACTTCCTGCTGCTGATTTTCGACTCGGTGCGCTCCTTTCCCACCATCATGTTCGCGCTCGCCGTCATCACGGTGGTGGGGCCGAGCATCAACACCGTCATTGGCGTCGTGGTCGTCACCAGCGTGCCCGGCTACGCGCGCATTGCCCGCACCCAGACCCTGGCGCTCAAGAACACCGAGTTCATCCTGGCGGAGCGGGCGCTTGGGGCAGGCACCGGGCGAGTGATGTTCTCCCACATCGTGCCGAACGTCATCGCCCCGTTGCTCATCCTCGCCAGCATGGATATTCCGGTGGTCATCACCATCGAGGCCGGGCTCTCCTTTCTCGGACTCGGCGTGAAGCCCCCCACGCCTTCGTGGGGCTCGATCCTGAGCGATGGCTACTCGTTCATCCGCGACACGCCCTGGATGGTGGTGGCGGGCGGCATTCCGCTGATCCTGACGACGCTCGGATTCACGTTCCTGGGCGAAGCGCTGCGCGACGTCTTCGACCCCAAGCTCAAGAAGGAAGGCTGATGAGGCCCGGCCGTGAAAGCGTGCTCGAGGTGCGGGACCTTGCGGTCGAGTTCCGCACTCGGCGCGGCGTGGTGCGGGCGCTTCGCAACGTGGACCTCAGCGTGGCGCGGAACAAAGTGGTCGGCATCGTCGGCGAGTCGGGCTGCGGCAAGTCCACCCTCATCAACACGGTGCTGCGCCTTCTTGCTCCGAACGCCGCCGTTTCGAGCGGTTCGGTGCAGTTTCAGGGCGACGACGTGCTGCAAATGAGTGAAGACGCGCTGAACGGCCTGCGAGGCCAGATGGTGTCCGTGGTGTTCCAGGATCCCATGACCGCGCTCAACCCGGTCATCTCCATCGGCCGGCAGATGACCGACATCCTCTACCGGGAGTCCGGATCGATGGCGGAAAAGCGGGCCCGGGCGACCGAAATGTTGCGACTGGTGGGGATTCCCGACGCGTCGCACCGCCTCGATGACTATCCGCACCAGTTCTCCGGCGGCATGCGCCAGCGGATATGCATCGCCATGGCGTTGATGATGAACCCCGCCCTGCTGATCGCGGACGAGCCGACGACCGCCCTGGACGTGACCCTGGAAGCGCAGGTCATCCACCTGATACGTGAGCTCAGAAAACGCTTCGAGTGTTCCATTCTCTTCGTTTCGCACAACCTGGGGCTCATCGCCGAGCTCTGCGACGAGGTCGTGGTGATGTACGCGGGCGAGGTGGTGGAGCAGGGCGAGGTGCGCGACCTCTTCCACAACGCCCGCCATCCCTACACGCGAATGCTGCTCGAATGCGATCCGGCTCGCATTCGCGAGGTGCGCCCGGAGCTGCCCACCATTCCCGGCACCGTGCCCGATCTCATCGACCTTCCGCGCGGTTGCATCTTCTCGCCGCGTTGTCCGCACTCCTTTGACGAGTGCGCTCGCCACGCACCCGAGACCTACGCGGTGCACGCGCAGCACTCCGCGCGCTGCTTCCTGTTGCGCGATGGCTGACTCGATTCTCAACGTAGAGCAGGTGCGGGTGCGCTTTCGCACCATCGGAGCCGTCCGCGCGTGGGTCTCGAAGGAAAGCACGCCGTTCATCGACGCGGTCATGAACGTGAGCTTCTCCCTCGGAGCGGGCGAAACCCTGGGCCTGGTCGGGGAGTCCGGCTCGGGAAAGACCACGCTCGGGCGGGCGATCATCGGCCTCGTGGACGCCCATTCCGGCAGCATCACCTTCGAAGGCCGGGAGTTGATCGGGCTCTCCTCGGGCGACTACAAGGCGGTGCGCCGGGAAGTGGGCATGATGTTCCAGGACCCGGTGGCGAGCTTGAGCCCGCGCAAGACGGTGCGCAGCCTCATCGTCGAGCCCTTCAAGATTCACGGACTGAAAGGCCGGGATCACGAACGCGAGGCCGAGCGCCTGCTCGAGATGGTGGGCCTGAACAGCGGGTACAAGGGCGCCTACCCCCACCAGCTCTCCGGTGGCCAGGCGCGGAGGGTGGGGGTGGCGAGGGCGCTGGCGCTGAATCCCAAGGTAATCATCGCCGACGAACCCACCGCCGGCCTGGACGTGTCCGTGCAGGGCGAGATCCTGAACCTGATGAGAGGGTTGCAGTCGAAGCTCGGCTTGAGCTACCTGGTGATCACCCACAATCTGCCGGTGGTCCGGCACTTGAGCGATCGCCTCGCCATCATGTACCTGGGGCGCTTCGTCGAGATGGGAGACACCGCCTCGGTTTTCGCCCGACCCGCGCACCCCTACACCCTGGGCCTGCTCGCGGCGGTGCCGGAGCCGGACCCCGACCGCAGGCGCGAGAAGCTGGAGCTCGAAGGCGAGATTCCCTCGCTGCGGAGACGCCCCTCCGGCTGCGAGTTCCATACCCGCTGTCCCTTCGCCCGGGACAAGTGCAAGACCGAAGCGCCGGACTACCGGGAGATCGAGCCCGGGCGCTTCGCGAGCTGCCACTTTCCTTTTCCCGAGGCGCAGTATTGAATTGATGCGTCACCCGCCATCCGAAAGGATGGCTCCCTCCCAACGACCTGCACGAGGAAAAAGTGTCATGAACCTACCGAAGCTCGACCGCCGCAGCATGTTGAAGTCCATGGCCGGGGTAAGCGCCGCCGGCATGTTCGGTGCCTTGATGGACCCCAACAGCGCCTGGGCCCAGTCCGGCCGTGCCGTCCGCGTGCGCTGCAACCGCGCCATTCTCTCCACCGATCCCGGCTACATGATCGGCGGCTTCGAGATGGTGCTGCAGTACGCCTGCCTCGCCCGTCTCGCGAAGTACACCAACAGCTCGGACACCTGGGACTGGGAGCCGAGCGAGTTCGTCACCTCCGTGGAGCAGACGGATGACATGACCATCTCATTCGAGCTCAAGCCCGGCATCATGTGGTACGACGGCACCACCCACGAAGCGATCGGCGAGCTGGATGCGGAGGACGTCAAGTACTCGCTGGAGCGTATGAAAGTGTCCGAATGGAAGGACAAGGCAGTGGCGCTCGACCACGTGGAGGTCACCGGCACTCACTCCGGCGTCATCCGGCTCAACCAGCCCTTCGCTCCGGTGTGGCTCACCTGGCTCTGCGACGGGACCGGCGCGGTGCTCTCGAAGAAGGCGGTCGAAATGGCCGGCGGCAAGTACGACGGCATGTTCAACTTCTACTGCGGCCCCTATCGGATCGCCGAGTGGGTGCAGAAGCAGAGCTTCACCCTGGAGCCGAATCCGAACTGGACGGGGACGCCACCAGGGATCGCCGACGTCCAGTTCATCATCATCGACGACGACAAGACCGCCGAGCTCGCCTTCGAGGCGGACGAGATCGACATCACCCACATCGCGGCGGAATCGATTCCCCGCCTGACGGAGACCCCGCCCCGGGGTGGGGTAGTCAAGCAATATGCCGGTACCCAGTGGTACTGGATGGGCATGAACACCGATCACGCCAACCTGCAGGACATCAGGGTCCGGCAGGCGATACAGCACGCGGTCGATGTCGAAGCGGTCCGGCACGGGGCCTTCGGCGGGGTGGGCACCCGCGCCCACGGCATCGTGCCGCCCGGTTTGATCGGGCATCGCACCGAGGGGAAGTTCATGAGCCCCGATCCCGACGCGGCGCGCGAGCTGGTCGCCGCCGCCGGCGCGGAGGGCCGAAAGCTCACCCTCAAGACGATCAACCAGGCCGACCGCATCGCCGCCTGCACCATCATCCAGGCGAACCTCGCCGAGGTGGGCCTCGAGGTCGAGGTGGTGCCGATGGATGCGGGACCCTTCTGGAATCTCGGCCTCGAGACCGAGGGCGACGACTGGAAGGACCTGGAGCTGTGGCTGATGTCCTACCTGGATTCACCCGATCCGAGCCAGATGACGCAGTGGTACGTCTCCGAGCAGGTCGGGGTATGGAACTGGGAACGCTGGACCGACCCGGAGTTCGACGAGCTCGCCGCCAAGGGTCTCGGAGAAGGCGATCCCGACAAGCGCCATCAGATTTACGTGCGGATGCAGGAGATCATGGAAGACACCGGCGCCTACGTGTTCCTGAACTTCCCGCCCCGGGGGGTCGTGTTCCGGGAGGGCCTGGAACCGGTGATCACGCCGAACGGCTACATCTTCCAGATGCAGCACTTCAACTGGACCTGACCTGACGCCAAGCACCTTCGAGGGACGCCGGCCGGAACGCCGGCGTCCCTCCCTGACCGCAATACTCCGCCGACTTCCTGCTGCGGATGCCGCGGACCCGTTACCCGTACGTTCGCATCGGCTCGCCCAGAACCGACAGGTCCGGCTCGACGCCCAGCCCCGGCTTCTCGTTCGCATCCAGATATCCGTCGATGACACGAGGAGCCTCGTCGTCGTAGCGCATGTTCGAGAAGTAGGAGGACACGTACGTCGCGGCGAATGTCGCCTCCGGCGTCGATACCGCCATGTGCGCCTGCGCGGCCGCGGAGAGGTCGGCCCCCCAGGCGTCGTCGACGGTCATGAACTTGCCCGCCGCCGTGCAGACGTCTCGAATGAGGCGCATGCCGGTGATACCGCCCACGCGGGTGATCTTGCAGCCGATCCCCTCGAAGCAGTCGTCGGCGAGCCCCCGCAGCAGCACCCCGATGTCCGTCATGCACTCGTCGAGGATCATGGGCTGGCGCACCTGGCGGCGGATGGAGAGGCACTCGGCATAGGTCAGGCAGGGCTGCTCGATGTAGTAGTCGACGTCTTCGGTCAGTCTGAGGATGCGCAGCGCCTCGTGGGTCTTCCAGGCCTTGTTGGCGTCGACCACCAGGGTTTCGCCCGGCCGGATGCATTCGCCCGCTTTGCGTATCCGAGCGATGTCCAGATCGAATTCGCTCCCGCGTCCCGCCTTGACCTGGAAGTGGCGAAAGCCCTCATCGCGGTACTGCGAGATGCGTCGCTCGACGGTCTCGGGTGGACCCATCTCGATCTCCGGATAGGCACGGGCCTTCGCCAGCATGCGTCCGCCGATCAGGTGGTACAGGGGCCGGTCGTAGGCCTTGCCGACGATGTCCCAGCAGGCGATGTCGAAGGCGGACTTCGCGTACTCGCCGCCCATCAACCAACGGTTCATCGTCGCGTTGATGCGATCGGTCTGGGTCGGATCCTCTCCGATCAGTCCCGGCGCCATCTCCTCGATCGCCGCACGCACCCCGAGGGCGTGCTCGGGCTGGTAGGTCGAAGCGATGGGGCAGACTTCGCCCCATCCGACGAGCCCGGAGTCCGTTTCCAGCCGGACGATGGTGTCGTCGAGCGACTCGTAGGTCCGGTTGGGGTATCGCTTCGGCTTCTCGAGCGGAATGTCCAACTGAAACACGTCGATCCGCGATATCTTCATCTCACGCCTCCGAGACCAGTTTGCCGCTCTCTCGTATCCGATCGCCTGTGATCGTCGCTGCGCTCGCCGCGGGGCCAATGGACGAATTCGATGACCCGGCACACAGTATGGGACGGAAGCGCGACCGTGTCGCGCACGGGTACGCAGGCGGGAAGGCGCGAGCTTCGTGCCGGCTGCGACGGGCGGAGGAAGTGCGCTCAGTCGGAGCGGATGATCAGTGATTCTGACTCCGAAGCGGTGATGGACGACTCGGGATCGACCACGATGGTGGTCAACGGCGTCTCGACGATGACCGGTCCTTGCCGCAGGTAGCCGGGTGCCAGCGCGGAGGCGCCAACTACATCGACTTCGCGTGTCCCCTTGCCGGGAAAGCGTACCCGGCGCTTGAGCGTCGGGCGCGCCGCGTCGCGAGTGGCGAGCTTCGCCGGCGTCGCCGGGCGCGGCAAAGTGGCGAGCGCCTGCCAGGTGATGAAGGCCACTTCCGAGCCCGGGTCCCGGTGGTGGTAGTGGCGCTCGTGCTCGACGTGAAAGAGCGCCGTGAGCGCGTCGCAGGACCGGTGTCGATCGGGATGGAACGGGACTTCGATTTCCCAGCTCTGGTTGTGGTACTTCGCGACTACCGAAAACTCGATCCGCAGGTCCCCTGGAGCAACCTGGAGCTCGCGGGCGAAGCGGGCGCACTGCGCCTCCAGATCCGCGGCTACTTCGTTGACGAGCGTCTCGCTCACCTCTTCCCCGAGTACGGGACGGGTCAGGGAGAAGCGCTGACTGATATCCGAAAGCAAGCCTCCCGAGGCGCAGTTCACCGCGGCGGTCGGTGGAAACAGGATCGATCCGCAACCGAGCCTTCTCGCGAGCGCCCAGGCCGCGATTCCCGCGGAGCCGCCGGTGGCGACGAGCCAGGCGCCCCGAGGATCGATGCCCTGCTCTACGCTCATCTCACTGATCGCGGCCGCGCACTCTTCCAGAAACACTTCGAAGATCGCTTCCGCCGCGCGTTCGACCCCGATACCGAGCGGTTCCGCCACCGCTCTCGAGACGGCGTCTTCGGCCAGGGCGCGGCTCTCGTCCTGGGCGATGTCGACGAAGCGGCTCAAGTCCTGAAATCCGAGTATCACCGAGGCATCGGTGAGCGTGGCATCGCGGCCGCCGCGGCCGTAACACGCGGGGCCGGGACGGGCCCCCGCACTCTGCGGCCCGACACGCAACAGCCGTCCTTCCTCCAGCCGGGCGATGCTTCCCCCGCCGGCGCCGACGCTGCGGACGTCCACCGCAGGAAAACCGGTCATGTGGCCGAGATAGGGCCGGCCGATCCAGGTTTCCTGGGAGCGCGCCGCACGTCGCTCGCGGAGAAGGCTGACATCGAACGTGGTGCCGCCCGCGTCAATCAGAATCGCGAGGGGAGCGTCGGCCCGCTCCTCCGCAAGAGCCCACGCCGCCGCTACCGGCCCCAGCGCCGGCCCGGAACGGACCTGATGGATGGGTGAAATGCGTTCCGCCGGCAGGATCGTGCCCTCGGAGGTGCCGAGCCACAGCTCGCCGTCGAAACCGTTCTCGCGCAATGCGTTTTGCATGTGGTCGACGTACTCGCCGACGAGAGGCTTCAGGGCCGCATCGATGCAGGTCGAACTCGCGCGTCGATACTCGCGTATGCAGGGATTGACTCGATGGGAGAGTGAGACCACGAGTTCGGGTGCGTGCCGCGCGAGCAGGGATTCGACTCGCAGTTCATGGCGGGGGTTGGCAATGGACCACAGGAAGCACACCGCTGCCGCTTCGATGTCCTCCTCGACCAGCCGGTGCGCCACTTCAACCACTCGCGACGTATCGAGCTCACGCACCACGCAGCCGCCAAAGTCGATGCGCTCCGGAATCTCGAAAGTGAGCGCGCGTTCGACAAAGGGCTCGGGGTTGGGAATGCCGTGATCGAAGAGCGGCAAACCGAACCTCCCTGCTTCGCGCAGCACCATGATGTCGCGATGTCCCTCGGTCACGAGGAGCGCGGTCCTGGCGACGTTTCCGGTGAGCAGTGCGTTCGTCGCCACCGTGGTGCCGTGAACGATCGCCGACAGCTTGCCGAGCAGCGCGGAGAGTGAGCACCTCTGCGCGGCCGATATCTCCTTGAGCCCATGTAGTACGCCGGCAACCAGATCATCGGGAATGGTTGGGTACTTGTAAGCAAATCGCCGGCCTTCGCTCTCCAGCACGAAATCGGTGCAGGTACCGCCGATGTCGATGGCTGCTTTCATTTCGACGGGACTGCTTCGTGAATCCGCCGCAGCTTCGCGGTCTCCTCGGGTGCGAGCTCTCCGTGTTCGTTGCAGACGACCGCATACACCTCGCGGGCGCGCTCGGGGGAGATGAGGCCGGCGCGGACGTCTGCGCAGACCGCATCGGCCGGTCGGAGTGTCGGATCGCCGAATCCTCCTCCTCCGCTGGTGTGAGCGATGATCCGCTCGCCCGCTTCCACCACGAGATCTCCGATACCGGGCAGCGCGCTGGTCGATCCATCCCTGCGGCGAATCCACTGCCGGGCCGGTGCGGCGTCGCCTCCTCCGTCGACGCCCCGGGCCGGGTTGATGACCCCGTCACAGGCATAGTGCATGCGCATCGCGCCGGCGATCGCCTGGTAGACGACGCGGCAGCAAGGGGTTCCACGGTATCTGCCCGCCCCTTCGGAGTCGGGAAGCAGCATGCGCTCCTCGACCCGCAATGGATAGTTCACTTCGTCGACTTCGACGCTGTCCATCGTCCACATGCCGGCCGAGCACGCGTTTCCCAGGGTCAGCCATCCGTCGCCGTGGGGCGACGCGCCGCCGGCGGTCCCCGCGAGCGCCAGTTGGTTGATGTACGGCCTGTCGCCGTGCCTTCGATCGTGACCGGATATGACTGCGCCGGCGGGACCTTCGATCGCGCCGCTCTCGGCCATGCCCAGACCTTCGTCGATGGCGGCCATGGCCTTGTGCACCGCGTTCGCCACCCGGTCGGCGAGATTGGTCGTCGCGATCGAACAGCTCGTGGTCTCGTTCGGTATACCGACGATGCAATTCTTCCGGAGTCGCACCTCCACCCGGCTCGTGCTCGCGGAGTTGGCCGGCAGGTCCCTTCCCAGGCTGTTGAACACCCCTATCAATGCGGCCGAGCGGGCGGTGGCCTCGCTCATGTTCAGTCCGCAGGGCAGACAATCGGGGTTGTTTCGCAGGTCCACCACGATGCGCTCCCGATCGGGGATGATCTCGACCTCGGCCCGCACTTCGACGCCGCTTTCCGGGGTGCCGGGAAAAGGGTCGTGACGGGACGTCCCGACCGCCTTGCCCTGGGGCAAGGAACGGATCGCGCGTCGCACCGCCCTTTCCGAGTAGTCGAGCCACTCGCTCGCAAAGCGATCGAGAACATCCCATCCGAACTCCTTGCCGAGGGTCTCGATCTCCCGCTCGCCGCTTCGCGCCGCACCGATCAGGGCCAGGAGGTCGCCGTGCCACTGCTCGGGCGCACGGATGCGCATTCTTCCGATGCGCACGATGTCGGCCTGCATTTCGTAGCGCTTCTGGATTCGAGTCGCCGCGAATATCAGCGCGCCTTCTTCGTAGAGGTCCCGGGCACCGGCCATGTAGGTGGTGGGCTTGGAGTTCCCGATATCCGCCTGGTGGGCCTTGGCGAGAACGGTGAAGCGGTGAGCGCCGCTCGAATCCACCACGGGAACCAGCACGCTCAGGTCCGCGGCGTGGGTGCATCCGTGATAGGGAGAGTTGTGAAGAAAGGCGTCACCCCGTTCCAGCTCGGGGTGGAACTGCGTCATGGTCCTGGCCATGAGATCGGCGCCCGAAAAGACGTGGATGGGGATCGTCTGCGCCGCCGACAGCAGTTCGTGCCGGCCACTCAGGATGCAACAGGAGCAGTCGTGTCCGCTCGCAATGACGCCGGAGCGCGACGCGCGCACGAGGGCATGCTGCATGGTCCGGGCCACGGTGTCGAAACGCCGGGCGAGCACTGAGAAAGTGACTGGATCCAATTTGCCTGGCTCCCTTGCTGGGCGGTGGACTCTAACGACAGCTTGCGAAGCCGGTTCTCAGCACTTCGGGAGTGGAAGCCGGGCGGCTTGATGCAAGGCGCTCACCCGAGTCCGTTGCGTTTTCTCAAGTACTCGACGCTCGCCACGTTGTCGCGCCGCGCGTAACCCGCGGCGCACATCTCTTCGCAGAGCGCGAGCGCGCTGCGGTTCATGGGAAGCTCGACGCCATGCTTGTCGGCGAGCGCTTCGGCGAGGCGGTGGTCCTTGGCCATGAGCTCGATGGCGAAATGGGTGGTCTCCGCGGCGCTCTCGAGACGCGCTTTCACGATGGAGTCCAGCACGTAGGAACCCGCGACCGTGTCCGAGCAGATCTCCAGGGTGCGCGCCGCGGAGAACCCGCAGGCTTCCGCGAGGGTCAGGGCCTCGGCGATGGCTAGGGTCTGAATCCCGGATAGGTGGTTGCTGACGAGCTTGATGACGCTGCCCGAACCCGGAGGTCCGAGATGGTGGAAACGCCGGCCGAGGGTCTCGAGCACGTCTCGCACTGCATCGAATGCCTCGTGCGAGCCGCCCACCAGAAAGGTAAGCTCCCCGCAAGCCGCCGCCGCGGTGCCGCCGCCGGGGGTGACGCTGCAGGTGATGGGCGCATCGAGGTAGCAGGCGCCGCGTTCTCCGGTCCGCGCCGCCCATTCGACACTCGTGTCGGGATCGAGGGTGCTCGTGTCGACCACGATGGCGCTTTCCCGGATGCCGGAGAGCAGTCCGCGCGGACCCTCCATCACCTCCCTCACCGCCACCGGCGAGGGGAGCGAGAGGAGCACGACGTCACAGGCGATGCCCAGGCTTCGGGCATCCGCCTCGGCCCGCGCGCCCCGCGCGCAGGCTCGCGCGACCTGCTCCTCGTCCTGGTCGAGGACCGCGAGCATTCCGAAGCGCTCGAGGAGCCGGGCGGCGAGGCGGCCGCCGACCGCGCCCAGACCGATGAGCCCCAGCCGCCGCCCCGGAGCGCGCTCCATCAATCGAAGTCGTAGAGCCGGGCGCAGTTGTCCCAGAGGACCTTGCGTTTGCTCTCGTCGGAGAAGGGCTGCTCGAGAAAGGTCTCCACCGAGTGCGGATAGCGCGAGTCGGAGTGCGGGAAGTCGGTGGAGAAGACGATGCAGTCGTTGCCGAGGCGCCGGAAGACGTCTTCGGCGATGTCCTCGTCGGCCTCCACTCCCGCGAAGCACTGTCGGGCGAAGTACTGGCTCGGCCGCAGCGGCAGGGCGTCGCGGATCACCGTCTCCCGGAGCTCGTGGTGCTCGTCCATGCGCCACAGCCAGAAGGGGAGCCAACTGCAGTTGCCTTCCAGGAACGCGAAGCGCACCCCGGGAAAGCGCTCGCAGACCCCGCCGCCGACGATGGAGAGGCACGCGTACATCGCTTCGACGGGATGGGCCGACACGTGCTCGGTCATCCAGAGGTCTTCGTGAACGCCGTCGAAGCGTTCGCCGATGGCTACCGGCAGCCGGCAGGGAACGCCTTCGTGGAATCCGACCGCGAGCCCCTGCTTCTCGCACTCCGCCCACAGCGGGTCGTACACCGGGTTGTTCCAGTTGCGGCCCCGCACCGGGTTCGGCCGCAGGAAGATGCTCCTGAATCCGAGTTCTTCCTTGGCGCGGCGGGTCTCGTGCACCGCCGCCTCCACGTTCTGGGCCGGCACCATGGCGGCGCCGTAGAGGCGCTCGGTGTTCGCCGCGCAGAAGTCCGCCATCCAGTCGTTGTAGGCGCGCGAGATGGCGGCGGCGAGCGCGTCGTCGTCGTACTCCTTGGCGTGGGCGAAGAGACCGCGGGTGGGAAAGAGCACCGCCACGTCGATGCCTTCGGCGTCCATCGCCTCGAGCTGGGTCTGGGCGTCCCAGCCTCGGGCGTCGAAGTCCCGGAACTGCTCGAGGCGCCCGAAGCGCTCACACTGCGCGACCACCTTGTCGTTGCCTTCCATCGGGCGCCGGAAGCGGGAGATGACCTCGCCGTCGTGCTCCAGGTGGATGTCGACCAGGTAGTTCGTGGTCCCGACCGGGGCCCGGTCGCGAAAACGGGGCTCGATGTAACGCTGCCAGAGGTCCGGGGGCTCCATCACGTGCATGTCGCTGTCCATGACCCGGTAACCGTTTATTGCCATTCGCGAGTCTCCTTGCATCAATGAATCGCGCAACGCTCCGGAGGGGAAGCGAGCCTCACGCTTCTATGCCGGATCGAGGCGGACCGGCGGCCGGCGCCCCGCCCCCGCGGTGGCGCCGCCGTCTATCACGAACTCCGCGCCGGTGGCAAAGCTCGACTCGTCGGAGACGAGAAAGGCGATGAGCGCCGCGATCTCCTCCGGCTCTCCCGCCCGCTGAATCGCCTGGGTGCCCACCCAGTCGTCGAGGGTGATCCGTCCCGCGTTCGGGGGGGCGGCGAAGAAGTCCCTGACCATCGCGGTGCGGACCGCGGCGGGGTGCACCGAGTTGCAGCGGATGGCGTACCCCCGCGAAGCGCAGTAGACCGCGACTTCCTTGGTGAGCGCCCGTACCGCACCCTTGGAGGCATCGTAGGCGAAGAGATCCGGCGATCCACGGATGCCCGCAATCGAGGAGAGGTTGACGATTGCGCCACCGGCCCCTTTCTTCATCGCCACCACCGCGGCCCGGCATCCGAAGAAGGTCCCCTTGAGGTTCACGTCGAGCATGCGGCGCCAGTCCTCGAAGCTCGTGTCCTCGACCGTGCCGCCCGCGAGAATCCCGGCGCTGTTGACGAGGATGTCGACATGGCCGAATCGGACTGCCGTCTCTTCCATCACCGAGCGCCACGAGGCCCCATCGGTCACATCGAGGGAGTGAAAGAAGGCCTGCTCGCCGATTTCGGCGGCGACCGAGGCGCCCCCCTCCTCATCGATGTCCGCGACCGCCACCCGGGCGCCTTCCTGCGCGAGGCGCCGGCAGGTCGCGCGCCCGATACCCGACGCGCCGCCGCTCACCACCGCGCTTCGGCCCGCAAGGCGGCCGTCGATGGGCCGGATGCGGGAGCGGTCGCGTTCAGTCGCCAACGCTTCGTTCGTCCTGATGGTTCGAGGAAGGCGCGTAGTCTAAGCCCGTCGCGGCCGGCGCTCGACCACCCCTTCGGGCGTGATGAGGGTGTTGGCGAAGAGGCGTTCGTCGTGGTTCATGCGCCAGCTCAGCATCTTCCGGGCGCACTCCAGCATGGGTTCCCGATAGCCCGGGTCCCCGGCGCGGTCGACGAACTCTGCCGGGTCCTCCGGCAGGTCGAAGAAGAGCGGGGGCAGGGCGGCGAAGTGCACGTACTTGTAACGTTCCCCGCGCAGCGCGTACAGCGTGCACTGGTCGGGCGTGAGCCCCAGCGCTTCGGATCCGGGTTCATCCAGCACGTAGCGGAAGTCGAACTCGAAGTGGGCTTCCTGACGCCAGCGCGCAGGCTGGTCTCCCGCGAGGAAGGGGGCGAGGGACTCCCCGTCGCACTGAGGGGGCACGTCCACGCCGAGGGCGTCCAGGATCGTCGGCATCACGTCGACGGCCTCGGTGAAGGCGCTCACCTGCCGGCAGCGGCCCGGCGACGCAGCGGAGCGCGGATCCCGAATGATCAGCGGTATGTGGAAGCCCTGATCGAAGTAGCAGAACTTGGAGAACTGCCAGTGGTCGCCGAGATGCTCGCCGTGATCGGAGGTGAACACCACCAGGGTGCGTTCGTCGGCTCCGCTTGCGCGCAACGCTTCGAGCAGGCGTCCGATCTGGGCATCGACCTCGCTCATCATCGCGTAGTAGTTGGCGCGCGCCTGGCGGATGTCGCGCTCGGAGAGCGAGAGGTTGTTGCGCGGGTCGTGGTCCCAGGCGATGCCGGAATCGCGCTGGTGGTGGAGGTGCCAGGCAAGATAGGGGTGCTGGCGCGCTTCCTCCTCCGGCGAGGACGCCCGTACCGGTGGCGGGACCTCGTCGGGGTCGTACATCGCGTTGTAGGGCGCGGAAGCGATGAAGTGCGGGTGCGGCGCGAGGTAAGAAAGGTGCACGAACCAGGGTTCCTGCCCGTTGGCGCTCAGGTGCTCGATGAGCTTGTTGGTGAGGAAGCCGGCGAGGCCGTCCTCGACCGGGAACGCCGATGCGGCGCCGCTGATCGCCTGACCCGGCGCACGGTCGTCGTGGCCCGGTGCAAACAATCGGGCCGTGTCCTCCGGCACCTCGTATCCGCGGTGCGCGAGGTGCCGCCGCCACGGCCAATGGTCGTCGTCCATCGGCACCACCGGAGTCATGCCGGGGAGGATGCCGCCGTAGGTGCGCAGGAGGTCCGGGTCGCCGGGCGCGCGTGACCTCGGGTCCACCGCAGTGTCGGTGTAGCCGAAGAGCAGGGGCTCGTAGCCGAGCCTGCGCGCCTCGAGCGCGACGTTGGTGTGGCGCGCGTCGAGCGGCGTGCCGTTGCCCACCACCCGGTGGTTGTGCAGGTAGAGCCCGGTGTAGAGGCTCGCCCGGCCCGGGCTGCACGGCGACGCCTGCGAGTAGTGGCGCGTGAAGAGCACTCCCGACTCGGCCAGCCGATCGAGGTGCGGGGTGCGAACACAGGGGTGACCGAGCGCGGACAGGCAGTCCCCGCGCCACTGATCCGCGGTGATGAAGAGTACGTTCAGCACTGTTCGTTATCTCCAGCGTGCCAGGGAATGCAATCTCGAATGTTCGGAGCACGGGTACGAGTTTTGGATCTTCGGGTGGTCTTGACGAAACGCCGGACATGCAGTCTGGACGGAGAGACCATGCGGCAGACACCGGTCCGGTTCAGGTCAAGGCTGCCGCCTCCAAAGTGTGGGCGGTGCGGCTCGCGAGCCGATCCCGCTCAACCGCGTTCGAGGATCGTGACCACGCACACTGCTTCGTCGAAGCCGATGACCCCGCCGCCGTTCTCGGCGAGGCCGAGCCGGGCACCTTCGACCTGGCGGGTTCCCGCCTCGCCGCGCAGTTGCTCCGCGAGCTCGACGATCATCGAGGCGCCGGTGGCGCCGATGGGGTGTCCCTTCGCGATCAGGCCGCCGGAGGTGTTGAGCGGCACCTTGCCGCCGGGTCCGGTCTCCCCCGCTTCGATGAAGCGCCCGCCTTCTCCTTCCGGACAGAATCCGAGCATTTCGCACTGGTAGAGGTGGGAGAAGGCGGTGGCGTCGTGCACTTCGGCGACGTCGATGTCGGAAGGGGCGACGCCGGCCTGATCGTAGGCGCGCTGTGCCGCCGCCTGGCTCAGGCCCGGTTCGTCCAGCGCCCGGTACTTGCCGCCGCTCAGCCCGCAGGCGCGGATCCTGATCGCACGCTCGCGCACCGGAGCCGGGCAGCCGCGCAGGAAGTCCCCGCTCGCGACGAGCAGCGCTGCCGCCCCGTCGCCCATCGGGGCGCACATCGCGCGGGTCAGGGGCCAGGAGATCTCGCGGTCTGCCATGACCTCTTCGGGCGTGGTGCGGAAGCGGTACTGCGCGCGTTCGTTGTCGGCGCCGAAGTTGTGGGCGTTGGCGGCCGCGACCGCGAATTGCCGTTGCGTGCTGCCGTAGCGCTTCATGTGGAAGCAGGCCTGCATGGCGTAAGTGTCCATGAAGGGAGTGCGACCGGTCCCCACCTCGAAGGGCTTGCCCGACGCTTCGCCCGCCGCGGCGTAGTAGCTCTGCCACTCCTCGGGGTCGAACTGGTCGAGGGTGCCGTCGAAGGCATCGAATCGGCCGCGGCCGGTGGCGGGCTCGATGAGCTTCTCCACCCCCATGACCAGGCCGAGCTCGGAGGCTCCGCCCCGCACCGCGAAGGTTGCGGTGGCGAGCGCGCTCGCGGTAGTGGCGCAGGCGTTCTCGACGTTCACGAGCGGGACGCGCTCGGGAAAGAGTCCTTCTCCCACCAGCGGCGCCATGCACACCTGGCCCTTTGTGTTGGCCTGCCGGTCCATGTGCATGGTGCAGTTGCCGAACCACGCGAGGTCGATCTCCGCGCCGTCGTCCATGCCGGCATCCGCCAGCACGCCGAGGTACGCCTCGCGCGTGAGACCCTTGTAGCTCCGGTCCGCTTTCTTGCCGAAGGGGGTGGAGAAGGCACCGATGAGCCAGGCGTCCGCCATCGTCTCGCTCCGCATCGGAAAGTGGGCCGCGAGTATTCCATCCGGCGCGGCGGCGGTCCACGGCCGGGACCCTCGAGCGCGGTCGGGTTGCCGCGGGGTGCAGGAAACCCCGCGCGGTGAGGCGCTACGTGGACGGGTATCGCGGCGCGGTCGAGCCGATTCACCTGGTGGGGGTGGAATGCGGGGGTATGCGGCAAGGCGGAAGTCAGCGTCGATGGGCGCTCGGGAGACATCCACGAGTACGAGAGGCCTCGCTTCTGCCTGCGTGGCGCCGAACACGTCCGCCCGGCGCTTTCCGGGGCGGTGGTCCTCTGAGACAATGCGTGCCGGCCTGCGACATGGATGTACCGGGAGGCGCAGATGGTCAAGTCGCTTTCGCTCGAGGTTCCCGCGCGCCAGCGCGACGATGCGCCGCCGCATGTTCGCGAGGGACGTTACCGGGACGAGGACTTTCCGGGGTGCGAGTCCTTTCATTTGTCGGCGGCGCAGGTGGAGAGCTACGAGGAGCGCATCGAGTTTTGGGACGGGCTGAGCGAGACGGCGTGGAGGATCAGCGAGCCGACTTCCCTCCAGCACGAGGGGCCGTCCCGGCGCCTGGTGGAGATGGCCACGCGGGTGGCGGCGCTGCGCGGCGCGCGGATCGTGTCCTTCGGCTCGGCGGACCTGGTGCGGCGCGATGCGGCGGGTCGGCTGCGCTGGCTGATGCAGGCCGACGAGGTGCTGTACCTGCACCCCGAGCGGGTGCGCCTGGAGGGACGGGCGATCGACGTGGATGCGGACCCGCTGCCCGATGTGGTGCTGGAGGTGGACCACAGCACGGACGTGCGCCGTCGCAAGCTCGGGATATACCAGGAGAGCGGCTTTCCGGAGATCTGGGTGCTGGTGCCGTGGAAGGCGTCGCGTCGCGCGCCGGGGCTCGCGATCCACGTGCGCCGGGGCGGGGGATATCGCGAGGAAGGCTCGAGCCGGGCCTTTCCGGGGTGGCGTTCGGAGGAGATCCACCGCGTGCTGACCGAGGATCCCCTGTCGGTGGAGGCGAGACGGGCCCTGGAGCGGGTGGCCCGGGCGATGGGCGCCCGCGAGGGTAGGCGGCCGGAGGACGACCCCTTCACCCGCTCGATCAGCCGGGAGGCCGAGGCACGGGGCCACATCAGAGGCCATAGGGAGGGCCGTGTGGCCGGGCACGTGGAAGCGGTGCTCGCGGTGCTCGATGCCCGGGGCATCGAGTCGGTCTCGCGCTTTGCGCAGGAGCGCGAACTGCTCGCGAACCTGCCGCTCGAGACTTCGATGGCCGCGGCGGTTGCGTGCCGCGACGAGGCAGACCTCCGGCGGCGCCTGTGCGAAGTGTCCCCATGGGAAGGCCCGGAGTTCTGATGAGGAGCCCCTGCCATGAAGCTGATTGACGACTTCGAAGCGTGAACGAATCCCGAGAACCGCGTGGCAATACGCGCGGTAGGCGGCGTTGACGGTGCTCCCCCGAATGGCGTGGCGCTCTCGTCTCGCGGCAGGAAATGCGAGCTGAAGGAAAGCGGAATCGGGCGGCGCAAGCAGCTCCGTCCGAACGAGTCAGCGGGCTCATCGAGCGGGTCACCTTCCACAGCGACGAGTCGGGATTCTGCGTGCTGCGCGTCAAGGTGCGTGCGCACCGGGACCTCGTCACCGTGGTCGGCCATGCCGCGGCGGTCGCGGCCGGGGAATGGGTGTCGGCTTCCGGAGAATGGGTGAACGACCGCACCCACGGCCCGCAGTTTCGAGCCCGCTTTCTGGAGACTTCGCAGCCGAGCTCGATCGACGGCGTCGAGAAGTATCTCGGCTCTGGAATGATCCGGGGCATCGGCCCCGTGTACGCGAAGAAGCTGGTGCGTGCCTTCGGCGAGAAGGTGTTCGATGTCATCGAGAGCAAACCCGCGCGCCTGCGCGAGGTCGAGGGCATCGGCCCGGTGCGGGCGAAGCGCATCACTGGCGCCTTCGCCGAGCAGAAGGCGGTGCGCGAGATCATGGTGTTCCTGCACGGCCACGGGGTGGGCACCGCGCGTGCGGTGCGCATCTTCAAGACTTATGGCGCCGAAGCGGTGGAGGTGATGACGGAGAACCCCTACCGCCTCGCCCGCGACGTGCGCGGCATCGGTTTCAAGACCGCCGACACCATCGCGATGCGCCTGGGGTTCGAGAAAAACGCGATGGTGCGGGTCCGGGCCGGGATCTCCTTCGCGCTCGGCGAGGCGATGGACGAGGGGCACTGCGGCCTGCCGCAGGACAAGTTGCTGCCCCGCGCCGCGGCCCTGCTCGACGTCCCGGAGGAGCTCGTTTCCGTTGCGCTCGATTTCGAGCTGAACGACGAGACGGTGATCGCGGATCGGGTCGGCGAAACGCCGTGCATTTTCCTCACCGGCCTGCACCGAGCCGAGACGGGGATTGCGGAGCGCCTCCGGGCGCTCGGTCGCGGTGCTCCGCCCTGGCCGCAGATCGCGCCGGACAAGGCGATACCGTGGATCGAGGAACGCATCAGCCTGACTCTCGCCGAGAGCCAGCGAGAGGCGGTCGCCACCGCACTTGGCGCCAAGGTCATGGTGATTACCGGCGGCCCGGGGGTGGGCAAGACCACCATCGTCAACGCAATACTCGGCATTCTCGCGGCCAAGCGGGTGAAGATGGCCCTAGCCGCACCCACCGGGCGGGCCGCCAAGCGGATGAGCGAGGCGACCGGCCGGGAGGCGAAGACCATCCACCGGCTCCTGGAAGTCGATCCGCGAAGCGGGGGGTTCAAGCGCAACGCGGCAAATCCCCTCGACTGCGACCTGCTGGTGGTCGACGAGACTTCGATGGTCGACGTGCCGCTCATGCACGCGCTGGTGCGCGCGCTGCCCGCGGACGCGGCCCTGCTCGCGGTCGGCGATGTCGACCAGCTTCCTTCGGTAGGGCCGGGTCAGGTCCTGGCCGACATGATCGCGGGCGGCGCATTCCCGGTGGTACGGCTCACCGAGGTGTTCCGGCAGGCCGCGCGCAGCCGGATCATCGTGAGCGCGCACTGCATCAACGAAGGCATCCTGCCGGACCTCGACCCGCCGGAGGAGGGCGAAAGCGACTTCTACTTCGTGCCGGCCGAGGATCCGGAGGACGCGGTGCAGAAGGTCATCGAGCTGGTCTCGGTGCGGATGCCGCGGCGCTTCGGCCTGGACCCGGTCCGCGACATCCAGGTGCTCTGCCCCATGAATCGCGGGGGAGTGGGTGCGAGGTCCCTGAACATCGAGTTGCAGGCTTCGCTCAACCCGTCCGGACCGCAGCGCGTGGAGCGTTTCGGCTGGACCTTCGCGGACGGCGACAAAGTCATGCAGATCGAGAACGACTACGACCGGGAGGTCTACAACGGCGACATCGGCTACGTCGAGGATGTCGACCCCGAGCAGGGTGAAGTAAGCGCCCGCTTCGACGGGCGCCGCGTCGTCTACGGGTTCGGCGAGCTCGACGCGCTGGTGCCTGCCTACGCCACCACCATCCACAAGAGCCAGGGCTCGGAGTATCCGGCGGTCGTGGTCCCGATGATGACCCAGCACTACATCATGCTGCAGCGCAACCTGCTCTACACCGGCGTGACTCGGGGGCGCCGCCTGGTGGTGCTCGTCGGGCAGCGCCGCGCGCTTGCCATCGCAGTCAAGTCGGTGTCGGGGCGCCGGCGCTGGTCGAAGCTCGAGGAGTGGCTGCGGGGGTCGAGCGTCTCCTGACCGGTTCTTTCGTGCCTGTCTGCTGCGTTGCCAGGACACCCACGTGTTCATGGAGAGCGAATCACGGGCAACGCCAGCAGCACTTGCACGTAACTTCCCATAACTCGTCGGCTTTCATGGAACATCCCGTAAGTCATCGCTTGTACGTGGATTCCCGCTTCCGCGGGAATGACGGAGACCCTTTCTCGTACTATCCGCGGAAGCGGGCATCCATTCGTGGAGTTCCTTGCGCGACCGCGGCGCGGCCCGCCGCCGTGGCGGGCTTGCAATGGAAGGCTGCCCCGGCATGATGTTGCGAGACAGGGTCGCGACGGCTCAGGTACCCCGCAATGGGTGACGTGAATCCCGCATTGCTGAGAAGGCTCCGACCGGGCGAAGTGCTCGAAGTGACGTCGGACCTGATTACTCTCGCCCGGGAGTTCAGGGCTGCCCCGATCGGCCACCACAGTCCCAATCTACAGGCGCTGTTGCGTCTCTTTCGCGGTCAACCCGTTGCCGGGAAGCATGCCATCCTGTGCACCCGGCCGAATCGGGAATGGATGCTGGTTCAACTCTCCGGCTCGAAAGACAAGCCCCTGGTCCTTCACCCGGACGTTCGCTTTCACAGCCTCGAAGAGGCGGAATGGGAGATCTTCAAGCTGAGGTGGAAGGACCTCACCGGCCGGGAGCTCGTTCTCGACTGAGCGACGGCTGAGAAGCTGCATCCTTTCGCCGTTGGTTCCGGTACAGGAACGTGCCGGCGATGATTCCAGCCGGTGGATTCCCGCTTTCGCAGGAATGACGGTTGGCGACAACCGGCGCAGACCCCGTCATTCCCTTGATTCGCGGGAATCCACTGTGAGCCAATGCGGTATCCGGTGCCGGCTCCGGGCCGGTGTGCCGTTGTCGACCCTCAGCCGAGATAGACGAAGGGTTCCGGATCGAGGAAGCGGTCGAGCACGTTCTTCGTGATTCGCGAGACATTGTTGCGGTTGCCGTTGTGCGGCAACGCCATGACCCACGCGATGGAGCTGACCGTGAAGACCGCTCCCCCCTCGCCCGTCTCGAAGAAGGTCATGTCGGCCCGCACCAGCGGGTTCTGGGTCCCGCCGATCAGCAGGTTGCTGTTCGATACCTCTTCCTTGGCGAGCAGCATGTTGTCGTTGTGCCCCTCGGAACGTGCGACGACGAGGGCGTGGGGCGGCGAGCCGAGCCCGCGGTCACAACGGTCGAGTTCGACGCCGGCCGCGCCGCCGCCACAGATCCCGAAGTCCCCGATCACCTCGTCGGCGCCGACACCGTCGAAGATGAAGCACGCCCGGGGATCCATGCTCGCCTCAGTGCGGCGGTAGTAGCCGCTGATGTCCATGCCCTGCGCGGTGAAGCCGACGCCGATGAGCCGGTTGGGGGGTCGGCCCTGGTTCCGCCAACGGCCGCTCGGACTGCCGTCCAGGCTGTGAAAGTGCTCGCCCGGCTCGCAGCGCTCGGGACGAACGCCATCCTGGGTGCGACGCGTCTCCATAACCCCCGGAAAGTAGTCGGAGAACGCGACGCGGCCATAGAAGCTGTTGCCTCCCGCCACGAAGAGTCGACCCCCGCTCCGGGTATATGCTTCCAGCGCGTCGTACATGGCCTCGGAGAGGTACTCGGGATGGCTGCCGGTGATGACCGCGCGATAGGGTGACAGCAGCTCGAGCCCCTCCCGGTGGAGGTCCTCGTCGGTTGCCACGTCAACTGCGTAGCCCATGTCGTCCAGCCACGAGAGCAGGTAGCCGTCGCCATTGAAGGCCCACAGCGGCGTGTTGGGGCGCATGTTGACGATGGGCTTGAGCCGCGACGAGTAGCACACCCCGCTGCCGTCCCGGTGCCGGCCATACAGGGAGTCGCCGTACTCGGACCGTTCGTTGAGGAAGAGGTCCTGAGGCCCGAGCGCCAGCACGACCCCCTGGTACACCTCGTAGGACGAGTCGACATTCATCACCCGGTAGTTGGCGTACGCGAGATAGGTGGCGGTAGGCGCCAGGTACAGCAGCGGCGCCGCGGGACTGCCGTGCGGGCGGCGCACGAAGAAGACGACGTGCTCGGGCTCCTCTCCCGCATCGAGCCGTGCCGCGTAGACCCCGCTTTCCAGATCGTCGGGCACCGTCAGCGAGAAATCGGAGTCCCAACCCGCGTCGTAGACATCGTCATCGTGAAAGTGAATCGCTCCATACTGCTCGGGAGCCGCCTTCCAGTCGAAGACCTCACCGGTCCAGTCGGGACCTTTCATCGCGCGCTTGGGCAGATGGATCGCACGCCCGTCGAGGTGGTTCCCGGAAACGTCGATGATGCGGTCGGTCATGATTTCGCGGCTGAAGTCCCAGGCGGCCACGAGCGATGAAGTGAGGTCCGACGGGACGGGAAGCGTTCGCAAGCGTTCAATCTCATCGCGATCGAGGACACGATTGGCCAGACGCGCCCCCTCGATCTTGCCGTTGTAGTGGTGGGCCATGAAGGAACCTTCGCCCTCGCGGTGGCCGTGACTGGCCGCGATCACGATCGAATCCGACGCGTTGAAGTGCGGGACGAGACTCGCTCTGGCTTCCACGCGCGCCGGAGGCGGAAACCCGGGCGCACTGCGAAGGGGCTCCTGGTAGAGCGTCACGGTTCCCGAGGAGGAGTCGCAGGAGGCGGCCACCAGTGCCCATTCCCGCGTCAGCAGTGTCGTCTCGACCGCAAAGGTTTCTTCGTGCTCGCCGTCGCCGATCCGTAATTGAAATGCAGCGCGGGAGTTCAACTCCAGTGCAAAACCGCAACGCGTCTCATCGGACCAGGCGGCAAGGATGGTCTGGCGTTCAAGGTTGGCCCGGGTCGGCCAGATCATCGCCTGGGCGGTGAAGCTCGAGAGGCCCTGCAAGCGTAATCCGCATGGCACGACGATGTGGGAACCGGCGTACAGCGGCTGGTGGCGGCCCCGGTAAGTGCCCTCGAAATCGGACTCGACGGGTCGCTGGACGAGACCGGGACCGTCCGGGTGATCGTCCGTGCACAGCAGGCGGACCAGTCGGGCTCGGTAGTCCCGCGCGCCATTCTCGCAGCTCACCATGAAACGCATGCGTTCACCGGGAGTAACGCTCAGCCTGTCGGCGTAGCCGACGATGTTCTTCGTTGCCGTGGTCATCTCAACTCCCCACACGCGTCGTATGCATCGCGCTGACGATTTGATTCCGTTCCGGCGCCGAGAACCCGACGCTACTCGTGCACGATGCCGCCGAGCGCATGCGAAAAGGAACCTTCACATTCGAGGCGATGCTGCCATCGCCCCATTCTTCATTCGCGGCTCTTGATCCGGTGACATCTGGGGCGACGGCTCCATGCGTCCGGCGATGCGCGGCCAGGAAGTCGAGGATCAACTGCTGGACCTCGGGGTGCCAGGAGAGGTGGTGCTTGGTGGCGAGGAAGTCGGGCCGCTCGTAGACGATGGATTCGCGGTTGCCGCGGCCTTCCATGAAGGCGCCGCAGTCGCCGCGCAAGTATGCGGGACGGAACCAGGGATCTTCGTCGCCGAGCAGCGCCAGAACCGGCTCTGCGTCCGGCGCGCGGAGCCCTCGATACTCTCCCCAGCCGGCATGGCAGGTCCAGCCTTCGACGATGCGGGCGTTGACCGGCTCTCCGGTCACCGTCGCCGCGGTGGTGCCCCCTTCGCTGAAGCCCCACAGGAAGACATTGTCCCCATCGACCCACGCGAGCCGGCGCGCTTTCCGGATCGCCTGGTTGGCCTCGGCCTGACGCCAGCCCAGCACGCCGCGATGGAAGCCCCCGACCAGGCGCGCCGGATCGCAGCTCTTCGGCTTGTGCTCCCGGGCGAAGCTGTCCGGCATGATGACCGCGTAGCCGGCCTCCGCGAGCAGCTTCGCCGCATCGTGGCTGATGCGGCCGAGCCCGGCGCAGCCGTGCAGATAGATGACGGTGGGAAGGGGAGGGGGCGTCTCCGCCAGGCGCTCGTCGATGTCCTCGATCCAGCCGCGGACCAGGCCGGCCTCGCCCGGCACGATGACGAAGGCCCGCTCCCAGGTGCGCAGCAGGTCCGCGTCCTCGGCCGCCGCGGATAGCGGTCCGGCCAGTCCGGCGAAGAGGGCCAACGCCGGTGGAACGAGGCCGCCGCACATCGCACGTCGCCCCCCGCCTGCCGAGGTCGCTTCCCCGTTCACATCGAACTTTCCACAACTCGTCGCTTCGCGTGGATTCCCGCTTTCATGGAAAGTACCCCCACTCGTGGATTCCCGCTTGCGCGGGAATGACGGGAACAGACGACTCGAACGCGTGTACCGCCTCGATGTTCCTTGCGCGATAGTGGGGACAGGTCCCCCGGCCATGGCAGGCTTCCGCGGGAATGACGAATTCGAGAGGGATCCCCCCTTCCGCTACCTGCCGTGACGCCGGGGTGGTCTTCCACCTCGGACAGGTCGCGATCATGATGAAGCAATCTCCTCCGCGCGGTGGCAGGCGGCACGCCCCTCCGCCACCGGTCGCAGTTGCGGACGCTCGGCGTGGCAGCGCTCGATGCTCCAGGGACAGCGCCGGGCGAGCGCGCAGCCCCGGGGCGAGAGATCCTCGGGCACGCCCTGGAGACGAAAGCCCTCCTCGTCGCCCAACGCGCGCGAGTAGGGGTGACCGGGGCGTTCGTGGAAGCGCCGCGCGGCGCCGACTTCCACGAAGCGGCCGGCGTACATGACGGCGATGCGGTGGGCGACATAGCGCGTCGCCGCGAGGTCGTGGGAGATGAAGAGGGCGGCGAAGCGGTGTTCGGCCTGGAGATCGACGATGAGGTTCAGCACCTGCGTGCGCATCGATACGTCCAGCGCATTGACCGCCTCGTCGAAGACCACGAAGCGTGGTTCGGTGATGAGCGCGCGGGCAATGGCGATGCGCTGGCGCTGGCCGCCCGACACTTCGTGCGGAAAGCGTCCGGCAAAGGCCGTATCGAGTCCCACCAGCTCCAGCATGCGGGCCACCCGCTCGTGTCGCTGCTCCCGGGAGAGGCGACTCTGGACGACCAGGGGCTCCGCGACCGAGACGCCGATTTTGAGTCGGGGATTGAGCGCCCACTCCGGGTGTTGCAGTACCACGGCGCGGCGACCCGGCGGCAGGCGGGTTTCGGGCCCCAGCACGAGCCCGTCGAAGTCCACCCGTCCCGTGGTCGGGCTGAGGAGGCCCAGGCACAGTCGGCCCAGCGTGGTCTTGCCGGAGCCGGATTCTCCGACCAGTCCCACCGTCTCCCCGGCCTCGATGTCCAGATCGATGCCGGTCACTGCGGTGGTGTGCCGCCGGTCCCAGAACGGCCCGCTCGTGTAAGTCAGGGATACGTCGCGCAAGGCGATGACGGGGGCATCGGCCACGAACTCAGCCTCTCTTTGGAGTCTCGCGGCCGCACCCCGCGGGCGTCTTCTCCGCGTAGTGACAGGCAGCAAGGCGGCCCGCAATCGGGCGGAGCGAGGGCCGCTCGTCCCGGCAGCGATCGTCGGCCAGCGCACAGCGCGGCGCGAAGCTGCATCCGACCGAGGCACCAGAGAGCACCGGCGGCATGCCCGGGATCGGAGCGAGGCGCTCGCCGGGCCGCGCGCGCTCCTGCGCCGTCGCCAGCAATGCGCTGCTGTAGGGGTGCAGGGGGCGCGCGAAGACGGCAGCGCTGTCTCCGAACTCCACCACGCGGCCCCCGTACATGACCCCGATGCGGTCGCAGACGCGCGCCACCACCGGCAGCTCGTGACTCAGCAGTACCAGCGCGGCGCCGGTCTCGTCCTTGAGCGCCACCAGCAGATCGAGGATCTGCGCGCGCAGCGAGGTATCGAGCGCCGCCGTCGGCTCGTCCGCGACCAGGAGGCGCGGGCCGCGGGCGATCGCCATCGCGATGACCGCGCGCTGGGCCATACCGCCGGAAAGCTCGTGCGCATAGGCGCGGGCCGCGCTTTCGGGCAGGCCGACCTGGCGGAGAAGCTCCGGCACCCGACCGGCGGCGGCCTGCTCTCCGCACGCGAAGGCGATCTGGCGTCCGATCCGCATCGTCGGGTCGAGCGCGGCCATCGGGCTCTGAAAGACGAATCCGAGGAGATCGTGGCGCAGGGCACGGATTCCCTCGTCGTCGAGGGCAAAGACGGAGCGTCCGTCCACTTCGAGATCGCCTCCGGCGCGGCGCGCATTGGCGGGCAGGAGCCGGCCGACGGCCATCCCCAGAGTCGACTTTCCCGAGCCCGACTCGCCCACCAGGCCGAGCGAACGGCCGGGCGGCAGCTCGAAGCTCGCGCCGTCGAGCGCGCGCACCACCCCGCGCGGCGTTTCGTAGTCCACGACGAGGTCGCGGGCCCGGACGAGCGCGCTCACGTGAGGCGTCGTCCTTCGATCGGGTCGAGGGCATCGCGCAGCCCGTCGCCCACGAGGTTCACCGACAGAATGGCGAGAGCGAGGACGATGCCGGCCGGAAACACCAGCCAGGGCGCAATGCTCATGTAGGTGGCGCCGAGCTGGAGCAGGGAGCCGAGGGAGGGATTGGGAGGCTGGGAACCCAGCCCCAGGAAGCTCAGACCGCTCTCGATGAGCATACCGATGGAGAGCGCATAGGTGAGCTGCACGATGGCCGCACCCGCGATGTTGGGCAGCAGGTGCACTGCCATGATGCGCAGCGGCGAGGCGCCGGCAACCTCGGCTGCGGTCACGAACTCCCGCGCTGCGACCCCGAGGGCTACCGAGCGCACCGCGCGGATGAAGAGCGGCAGGGTCGCGGCGGTGATCACGGTGATGACTGCGAAGGTGCCGGGCCCGACCAGCGATACCACGAGGAGGCCGAGGATGATGGCCGGAAAGGCGAACAGGATATCGGCGAATCGGGCGATGACTCCGTCCGTCAAGCCGCGGAGATAGGCGGCCAGGATCCCGATGAAGACTCCGATGACGCCGGTGAGGAGCACCGCCGCGCCGGAGAGAAGAAAGGTCTCCAGGATTCCGCCGACGAGGCGCGGGAGATGGGAGCGGCCGAGCTCGTCGGCGCCGAGCGGCAGGGCGAGAGAGGGCGGCGAAAGCCTCGGACCGGCTCCGATCTTGATCGGATCGCCGATCGGCAGGAAGGGCCCGAGGGCGCCCGCGAGCACCAGCAGCACCAGCATGATCGCGCCGGCGGCGCAGAGCGGATCGCCGCGCAGCAGGCGCCACACCCCCGCCAGTGGCCCTTCGCGCCGTCCGTTCACTGGCTTCGCCGCCCCCGGATGCGGGGATCGAGGAGTGCGTAGGCGATGTCGACCAGCATGTTGCAGGTGACGATGACCCCGGAGAAGAGCAGGACCGCGCTCTGAGTCACCCCGTAGTCCCGGTTGAGGAGCGCATTCCAGGTGTAGAGCCCGACGCCGGGGACCGTGAACAGGATCTCCACGATCACCGCGCCGCCGAGGAGGAGGCTCAAGTACATGGTGGCGACGGTCAGCACCGGGAGCGACGCGTTGCGCAGGACGTGCCGGCGGACGATGGATGCGGGCCGGTCTCCCCGGGCTACCGCGCTCGTGATGTAGCCCTCGGTCATCACGGTGAGGACCGATTCCCGCGTCGTGCGCAGGATGAGCGCGATGCCGAAGACGCTGAGGGTGGAGGCGGGCAGGACCATGGCGCGCAGGTTGGCGAGCGGATCCTCGAGGAAGGGCACGTAGCCGCCCACCGTCAGGCCCAGGGACCATACGGAAAAGACGTAGACCAGGGCGACGCCGAGCACGAAGTCCGGGGTGCTCGCGCCGAGCGCGCCGGCCAGGCGTCCACCGATCCGCACGCTCCGGGAGCTGTCGGCCAGGCCCGCGGCGACGCCGAGCGGCAAGCCCACGGCGAGCGCAGTGAGGATCGCCATCGCCGCGAGCTGCACCGTCGCGGCCGAGCGTCGCAGGATCTCGCCCGCGATCGAGGTCTGGGTGATCATCGAGGTCCCGAAATCCCCGCCGAGCACCGCGCCGAGCCAGGCGAGGAATTGCTCGGGCAGAGAACGGTCGAGGCCGAATCGCTGCGTGACGAGGGCGCGGGCTTCCTCGGTCTGGATGGGACCGAGGATGATCATCTCGAACCCGCCCGGCAGCAGGCGCATCGCGATGAAGACGACTAGCGAGACGCCGAGCATCGTCAGCAGCGCCATGCCCACTCGGGCGATGATGTGGACGAGGAGGCGCATCCGTCAGCCTCCGGCGGCAGCCGCCCCGCTCGTCGTCGTCGGGGCGGCTGCGCTGTCGGGGCCGGGCCGCTCAGTCGATGCGCGAGAACTCCTCGGCATACTTGAGGTTGTTGAAGGTGCTCTCGTTGCGGCCGATGCGGGCGTTGACGAGGTCGGATCGGTAGGCGACGTAGTCGGGCTTGTTGACGAGCGCGAGCACGTTCGAGTTCTCGTTGATCATGCTGCACACCTCGGCGAGTGCGGCGTTGCGCTCCGCTCCGTCCGGCAGCATGCGCGTCTTCGCCACCAGGGCGTCCAGGTTCTCGTCCTTGAGGGTGTAGCCGTGGGCCCATCCCGCCGCGCCCGCCTCGGTCCACCAGAAGAGCACGATGGCGGGGTCGGTGTAGCCGGCGAACCAGGACACCGCGAGATCGAAGTCGGTCTCCTCGGCGAAGACGCGCGCGTACCACTCCGCAGCCGGGATCTGCTCGACGAAGGCGTCGAATCCGGCCTCGTTGAGGCTCGCCTGCACGACCTGCGCGATGAGCGGGTAGATCATCAGCGTCGAGGAGCCGATGACGCCCACCTTGGCGCCCGTCGCGCTGGCTTCCTCGAGCAGGGCCCGCGCCTTGGCGAGGCGCTCCTCGCGCGGCATGACGTAGAAGGGGTCGTCACGGCAGGCTTCGTAGCCGAGGCCCGCCGGCACCGGGTAGTCCACGAGGGCCTGGCCGCCGAACACGATGTTGGAGATGGCCTCGCGGTCGAGCGCGTAGTGGGCGGCCTGGCGCACCCGCAGATCGGTGAAGGGGGAGTCCGCCTCGATGGCGCTCACGTCGAGGCGGAAGTAGTTGGTCGTGTTCTGCACCACGACCTCGACGCCCGGCACGTCGGCGAGCAACTGGGGCGTGTCGGGATTCGCGAAGGTCGCGATGTCGACGCGGCCGTCGCGAAGCGCCGCGATGCGTGCACTGTCGTCGGGCAGAATGCGGATGACGAGCTCGTCGATGAGCGGATGGCCCTCGCGGGCGTAGTGGGGGTTGCGGGCCAGAGTCCAGGACTCGTCCTGCAGGTGCTCGGTCACCATGAAGGGCCCGGAACCGAGGATGTCGACTGCGGGGTCGAAGGTGCCGGCTTCGAGCTCCTGCATCGGCAGAATCGAATAGGTGGTGAGCGGCAGGATCTTGAGGAATATCGCGTTCGGCGCGGCGAGATCGAAACGCACGGTGTGATCGTCTTCCGCCTCGATCGCCTCGAATTCGCCGAGTTGCTTGCCCCACACGCCACCCGTTTCGGGATCGACGATGCGCTGGAAGTTGGCGACCACGTCGTGGGCGGTCACCGGGCGGCCGTTGGAGAAGGTCGCGCCGGGATTCAGGTGAAAGCGGTAGGAGGTGGGAGAGATCTCTTCCCACGATTCGGCGAGTCCGGGGGCGAGGCCGAAATCGTCGTTGGTGCTCAAGAGCTGATCGTAGACGAGGTGGAAGAAGCTCCACGACGCGCCGTCGCCCGACAGGTGGGGGTTGAAGGAGATGACCTCCGTCGGCTTGCCCCAGGCGACGCTTCCGCCCGAGCCGGCGTGGGCTGCATCGCCGAGAGCGAGACTGGCCGTGGTGAGGGCCGCCGCACACAGATTCAGGAAACGCCGCGATGTCATGGCAATGGCTCCTTGGTGGCTGTGGAGTGAACCGAATTCGAGGCTTGCACGCTCCCCGGTGCCCGTCAAGGCGCGCTCACTTGGATGCCAGGGGCCTTTCTCGCTGGCCGAACCTGCGTTTCCAGTGCAATCTACACGCCAAACAACGAGTCGGAGCAAGTTCCCTGGAAGCGTGAAACATCCTCGACTCGGATGCCGGGTGGTCTCACGCTGGAGGGAGTAAAGCCCCTCCCCCCGGGAGAGGGGTTTAGGGTGAGGGCACGAGGCGCATCGCCTCACCTCCGGCCGGCATGTGGCGGTCCCGACTCGGAAGCGCCCGGCTCGCGAAAGTCGGGCATCGGCGTCTCCCCCGGCCGCAGCCAGGGGAAGGCCTCCTCGTAGGCGAGCGCGGCGCGGAACACCGAGACGTCGTCGTAGGGGCGGCCGACGAGCTGGATGCCGGTGGGCACGCCGTTGGCGGCGACGCCCGAAGGCACGCTCGCCACCGGAAGCTGGCCCAGCGTATTGAAGGGATAGGTGAGGCACCAGCCCACATAGGGCTCCACTCTTTCGCCTTCGATCATCACGTCCCCTTCGAAGATGGAGTGGTCGGCGGGCACGGACGGGACGGCCAGGGTGGGACACAGGAGCAGGTGGTAGCGGGAGAGGATCGGGGAGAGCTTCATCCACATCTCGGCGCGGATCGGCCGTCCGTCGAGCAGATCGTCGATGGTGAAGGTCCGTCCCTGCTCCACGTCGCGGACGCTGTCGGGTAGCAGCTCGTGGCGCCAGCGCAGCAGGTAGGGACCGAGCGAGTGCGCTACGAGGGTCTTGCTGCGCACCTCCCAGGCAGAAATGGTTGCACTGGTCCAGCCGAGTTCGACATCCTCCACCGTGCAGCCGAGATCGCGGAACACCTGCGCCGCGTGCCGCGTCGCACGCTCCACTTGCGCGTCGATGCGCTTGTAGCCCAAGTCCATCGACAGGGCGATCTTCCACCCTCTGATGGAGCCGGGTTGCCGCGGCACCACCACGCGCTCGCGCAGGGTGGTGAGATCGTGGGGGTGCTGGCCCGACATGACGTTCTGCATCAGGGCGCCGTCGGCGACGCTGCGCGCCATCGGCCCGTAGTGGAGATAGCTCTCGAACAACCCGCCCCGATCCTGGGGGTTGCGCCCGAAGGGGGGCTTGTAGCCGAACACCCCGCAGGCGGAGGCGGGGATGCGCAGCGAGCCCCCGAAGTCGGAGCCGTCGGCGAGCGGCGTCATGCCGGCGGCGAGCGCCGCGCCCGAACCGCCCGAGGAGCCGCCGGGGCTCATCGCGAGGTTCCAGGGGTTGCGCGTCACGCCCCACAGGGCGCCGGTGCACACGGTGGGGATGCCGAGCTCGGAGCTGGTGGCGCGCGCGAGTGGGATGGCGCCCGCGCGCAGCAGTCGCTCGACCGTGGGCAGGGTGTCGGTGGCCACGTCCTCGGCGAAGATGCGGCAGCTCTGCGGGTTGCGCTCGCCCCTGATGGGGTGCAGGTCCTTGATCATGACCGGCACGCCTTCCAGCCGCCGCAGCCTCGTGCCGGGCTTCGCGTATCGCGCCTCCGCCTTGCGCGCCTGCGTGAGCGCGCGTTCGTGGTAGAGGATGGTGGTGGCGTTGATGCGCTCCTCCACCTCCTGGTGGCGCGCGATCAGCGCCTCGACGAGCTCGACCGGCGACAGGGTACGCGCCTTGAATCGTGCGATCGCATCGCTCGCCGAGAGATAGCAGAGCTCCGAAGCGGCCATTCCCGACCTCCCTGGCTGCCGGCGGGCATTGTCGTCTCCGCGCAGCAGGGGGGACAAGCGATGCCGGCGCCCCGGTGTGACACCTCCGGGGCCGGAGCCTCCCCGATTTGCCTCGCCATGGACACGAGGGGGGCGAAGGCAAGTCCGTCTCGAGTCTCCCGCCCTGCGCTCACATGTGCGAGGAGCCGATGCGCCAACGCTTCCGGTTAACATGTCGCGCGATTTCTGCCTGGGAAACATCGATGAAAGTTGCAATGGTGACTGGCGGCGGAAGCGGCGTGGGCCGGTGCGTGGCTCTTGCCCTCGTCGAGGACGGATACTCGGTGGTGATCGCGGGCCGGCGCGCCAGCGCACTCGAGGCCGTGAGACGCGCGGCCGGCGAAGCGGCGGAGCGTGTCCTCTGCGTGCCCACCGACATCGGCGACCCGGAGGCGGTCCGTGCGCTCTTCGCGGCCACGAAGGAGCGCTTCGGCCGTCTCGATGTGCTCTTCAACAACGCCGGCATCGGCGGTCCTCCGGTGCCGCTGGAGGACATCCCCTACGAGGACTGGATGGCGGTGGTCGCGGTCAACCTGACCGGCATGTTCCTGTGCACCCAGGAGGCATTCCGTTTGATGAAGTCCCAGACTCCGAGGGGCGGGCGCATCATCAACAACGGCTCGGTCTCCGCCGACCGGCCCCGCCCCAACTCAGCCCCTTACACCTCGACCAAGCACGCGGTCACGGGTCTGACCAAGTCCACCTCGCTCGACGGGCGCAAGTACGACATCGCGTGCGGGCAACTGGACATCGGCAACGCGCTCACCGAGATGACGGAGAGGATGGGGGAGGGCGTGCCGCAGGCTGACGGCACCATCGCGCCCGAACCGACGATGGACGTACAGAATGTCGGACGGGCAATCATCTACATGGCGAGCCTGCCGCTGGACGCCAACGTGCAATTCATGACCGTGATGGCGACGAAGATGCCCTTCATCGGGCGCGGCTGATCCGTCCGAGAGCCGTCCCTGGAGGGGCCCCGCTCCTTCAGCGCGGGCGGTCGCCCGCGATGGCGCACTGCTGTCGTTGTTCCAGCTTGCGGTCGTCCTGCCGATACTTGCGGTCACGGTACGCCGCCTGCACGACGGCAACCGCTGCAACGTCTCGCGAATCACCGCGGACGTGCTCGACCGCTTCCTCGATTCCGAACCCGTCGTTTGTCCAGGTCAGGAGTCCAGGACGACTCACATGGCCGGAACCATCGGGATACACCGGGCGGCACGCATCAATCGAAAGTCACCCTGACCTCGCCGAGTTCATCCCAACGCACAACGATCTCGGAGCCCTTCTCGAACTCTCCGTAGCTCGCCGTGACCGAGCCGAGGAGAACGTGGTCACCGGCGTGCAGGGAACGCCCGTGTCTGGCCATGTGCCCTACGGTCCAGGCAAGCACGTCGAAGGGGTGTCCCTGAAGATCCCGTCCGTAGCCGCTGGAGACCTGCTTGCCGTTGTGGATCATCGACGCGTGCAGAGATCCGAGGTCCAGTGTTCTCCAGGCCTCCACTCCTTCGCACACTATTCCTCCCGCATTTGCGCCATCGTCAGCAATCATCGCGGGGCCGTTGGGGGAGCCGAGGCTCCAGTAGTCCACTGCCCACTCGACAATCTCCATGCCAGCAGCGCAAGCGCTCACATACTCCTGAATTGATTCACGGTCGTACGGGACCCGGCTCGTCGGTACGTCCTTGCTTATCCGAACGGCAAACTCGCCTTCGACGTAGGTGCGGGTGTTCTCCTGGAAGGGCAGCCGTGCCTCGTCAAAGAACAGGTTCCTGGCGGGAATGCCGGCATAGACCGGGCTGTCGAACCCAAGGGTCTCGGAGCCGCCCATCTGCCTGCGCATATCGGCGCTCACGAGCCCGACCTTGTAAGCGGCCACTTTGCCGAGCCCTCGCGTTTCATAGATTGCGAGCAGCCGATCCTGGATGGCGTAGCCGTCCGCCTCTTCCCTGGGGATGAGTGCCTCATCGATGGACCCGAGTCTGATGTGCTGCAAGCGAGCGTCCGCGTACACTTCCGCGGCGCGAGCAAGGGTCTGAACATCCATCATTCCTATGGTCCCTCCTCCATTAGTGCCGGTACTCGACAACGGGGATTGATGCAGGGCGGGGCCCGAAGCGCGAAGAGGAGACCCGCGCTACGTTACCTTTCATCCGCCGCCATCGTCGGTCATCAGCTCGAGCCAGACGTCGTGCTGGTGGCGCAGTCCCAGATCGTTCGCGTAGTCCCCATAGCGCGCTCCCTGATTGCCGAGCCGCTCGCGCTTCATCCCACGGGTAGCGAGGCACCATTCTTCTCCCTCACTGGCCAGTCCGTCCTGTACGCGGCGAAAGGCTTCGATGTCGTCGGTCTGCACGAATGATGCGGCTGCGTGGGTTCGATTGACATACTCGATCTGCTCTCGAAACACCGGTTCTGGAACGCCCTTCAGGCGTACCGGCCAGATCTGCACCTCGGTGCGATCCACGGATATCGGAATCACCACCCTTATCGCACTCTGTACCACCAAGAGATCGAAACTCGGGTAGATCGTGAGATTGTGGAGCTTCTGCTCGAGGAGTTCCTCGGCGCGCTCGGCGCCACGCCTGGCAGTCAGGATTCTTCGATACTCTTCCCAAATGCCGCCTGCCTGCGCCTCGGAGAACATGGTCGTGGTCTTGGAGTGCGCGCGGGGATAGGTCCATACGAGAAGGTCGCGGACGAAGGACTGCTCCTCCGGATCGAAACCGGTGACCCCCACCGCGTTGTCGCCGCTTCGGCGCTTGAACTGGACTCCCTGAGGATCGGACGAGGACAAGTGGGTTGGAATCGTGTGGTAGGCATCGACCATGTTCTCGACCTGATGCTTCCAGTTGCCCCGATACTCGTAGCGGTGGCAGCCCGCGTTCACTTCGAGACAGCCGTCGGGTGCGGCCTCCACGAATTCGTCGATTTCCGTTCGCACCTCTTCGCCCAGATACTCGATCAGATCAGGTCCTGCCCGGGTCAGACTCGCGAACACGAGGCCATGATAGGACTGCAGTCGCGCGACCGGTTCCATGCGCAACCGGCTGAAGTCAAAGCCGTCCTGTTCTTCCTGCGAGCGCAGGGGGCAACCCGCCAGACTCCCATCGTTGCGGTACGTCCACCCGTGATACATGCAGTGGAAGTACTCGCGGTGACCGCTGCGCTCGGTAAGCACCTTTGCGCCCCGGTGTGCGCAGCGATTGTGTACAACGTGAACATTACCGTCGCCATGCCGCGACATCACGACCGGCTGGAGACCTATGGTCGTGCAGTAGAAGTCCCCCGTATTCGGGACCTGGCTCTCGTGACCCACGTAGATCCAGACCCGCCCGAAAATTCGCTTCATTTCCAGCTCAAAAATCTCGGGATCCAGGTACACGCTGCGATGAATACGATCTTCACTCACGAGCTTGCGGATGTAGTCGGTGGAGGGCGTCACTGTCCTGCTCAATCCCCTTCGGTTTCTAGAAGGGCACGGCCAGAGCCGGGAGGGGGGCGTCGCAATTGATGAGGTCCACCCGCTTGAGCTCGATCATGAGCTTGCCGTCGACACGAATCAGGGTGTGATAACACTGACCCGCGTAGATCCGTTGCTCGTCCCCGGGACGGTACTCATACACCGCCAGATTGGAGCGCAGGCCGTACTGCGCACCGTTCTCCCACTCCACCGTAGTGCCCGAGAGCTGGTGACTGGTTCGAGACGCGGGCGTCTGGTGGTGGATCGCCGGATGGGCAAGCCTCGTCACCCTCGTCCTCAGTGCTTCCTTGTCGTCGTAGAACAACGATACGTGATCAAATGGGCTCGACTGGCCGCGAGCGGCCGGCACCCAGTAGATCGAGTCGTCGGTGAACAGGGCCAGCCACTCATCAAAGCGGCGCTCGTCGAGCAGCCGCCCCTCCAGCCAGACAAACTCCTCAAGCTCCCGTATGGCCTCTGTATCGAGTCGCATATGCGGGCACGACACCTGCTCGGCTTCGCCCCCGGTGCTCAAGGGCCGACTCCAACAAGGACGGACTCACAACGAGTGACGCACCACGTCCCCCGCCTTGGGGTCCCAGACACAGCTCTGCCGCTCAAGCCGCCTTCAGCTTCCTGCGCATCCAATTCGGCTTGCTCGTCGCGTGTTCGCGAACCCATTCCTGGGTAGCGAGACGCGGAGTTGGATCGGGCCATACCGTGAGCGGCTTCTCCCAACTCTGAACGAGCGGTTCCGGAAGCGGCGTCTCGGTGTCCACAATTTTACCGTCCTTCATGATGACAACGAGACGCGTCTTGTCCTGCAGCACCTGTATGTCCGCGAGCGGATCGCCGTTGACGAGCAGAACATCCGCAAACTTTCCTTCCTCCAGAGTTCCGACCTGCTCGCCCAGACCCATGACCTCGGCCCCATTGCGGGTTCCCGCGAGAAGCGCGTCCATGGCGTTCATGCCGAGGTAAGTCATCAGGTGCTCCATTTCCCGGGCGTGCCACTCACCCGAGGGCACCGACAACATGCCGCTGTCGGTGCCGGCCATGATCGTCACTCCTTCCTGGTACGCCTTGGACAGGATACGGCTGGCTGCCTCGAGTTCGTACTTCTGGAAATCCACGAAGGCTTGAGAGGCCCCGAGATCCGCGCCCCATTCGACGAATCCCGCGAGCAGGGAGAGGGTCGGCAGGAGCGGCGTGCCGTGCTTGATGACCACCGCAAGATCGTCTTCGCTCATGAAGGAGCCGTGGATGATCCAGTCCAGACCAGCCGCCGCCGCTTCCGCTGAAGCCCGCCCGGAACGAGCGTGGATGGTGACCTTGCGCTTCATCCGGTGGGCGATCTCCACGATGGCGGCCAGATCATCCGGAGTGATGCTTCCGAGGAGGTCCATTCCCCGGTTTGTCGAGGTGTCGCCGTCGCCCGATATCTTGATGATATCGACGCCGTCCTTGATCTCCCGGCGCACCTGCTCGACCATCTCGTCGCGGGTGTTGCACACCACCGCGAAAGAGGACGGCGGGTGCTGCATGTGGGTCGGGTAGAACGAGCCGGTCCCGTTCCATGTTGAAATGTAGTGGCCGCCCGCCACCATGCGCGGGCCCTCGATCAGACCCGCGTTGACAGCGTCGCGCAGGGCCACATTGATCTTCCAGGTTCCGCCCGGGCTGCCGACAGTGGTAACGCCGGCCCGCAGAATCTTGCGAATCGCCAGCGCGGCCTTGAGCGTGCGGTACTCTGCGCTTCCGTACATATCGAGCGCTTCGACCGATGTCACTTCGTTGTAGCTGGGATGGCAGTGGCTGTCCACGATTCCGGGCATGATCGTCATGCCCTTGGCGTCAATCGTGCGGTACGCTCCCTGTTCTTCGGCGAAAGCCCTGACCTCGGACGCGGGACCCATCTTTCGAATCCGGTTGCCTTCAGTGAAAACTGAATGATCTCGTCTTGGCGAGGCACCGGTGCAATCGAGCACGGTGCCGTTGTCGAACAGATGCTTCACCATGGGTCGTTCCTCCTGGCTGGGTGCCGGATCAAGGCGCGGATCCGGATACTCGCCTCGTCTCGGCTACCTTCGAGCGGACGCAAGTCGAGTCAGTCTACGCGCTGGCCGCTGGTTTGGCGACGCGTCCGGTGTGCTACCCCGCGCCCAGGTATTGTTCTTCGAGTTGCGGCGGAGCGCCGCGCTCGATTGCGAATCCCGTATCGTACGGGGTCAAGTACCAATTGGTGAGCCGGATGCTCTCGAACTTCCATACGCCTTCATCGCGCACGTACTCATCATCGTAGTAACCGCCCGCCCAGCGAGCGACGTTCTCGTGCGTAGTGTGTGGCCGAAAGAAATACCATTTGCCGACCGCCCTGTCCCCATGCACCTCAATCAGCGGGTTTAGCGAGTAGTGCACCTGAAAGGGCCAGAATTTGACGGTTCTCAGCTCATCGTGACCCCGAAGCTGCATGATCTGGCTGCCAAAGGACCCGTGTTCCACGAACAGTCGGACAAAGCTCTCGCGATCCTTGAGATCGGCATAAAGGCTGCACTTGAACTTGAGCTGCTTGATCTCTTCAATGTCCTCCATTCGCAGGACACGTTTCTCGAGCGCGGTCAGGGATGTCATGGTCTGTCTCCTCAACTCGCAACAGGGCATCCGGACAATACGATGAACTTCTCCACCAGAACGAAGTATTGGTGGCGACAGCCTCGTCCGAGCGCTCACCGCCGAGAATTGCGAGCAACGCGCTGACTCCCTCACGCACTTTGCCCAGCGCGCCCTGGATGTCTTCGCGACGCCCGTACGACGCTCTGAAGATTTGGAACCGCCCAAGATGCGCTCAGCGCGGGCGATCGCCGGTGATGGTGTAGCGGTGTCCAGAGCGCGTCTGAGGGTAGTAGTCCCACATCGCGTGGTGCTGTGTGCAGCGGTTGTCCCACATCACGGTGGTGCCGGGTCGCCAGCGCACCCGGCACTGGAACCGCGGTGCGGCGAGGTGCCGGTACAGGAGCGCGAGCACCGCTTTGCTCTCCTCCGGATGCAGCTCGACGATGCGGGTGGTGAAGGTCTCGTTGACGTAGAGCGCCTTGCGGCCGGTTTCCGGATGGGTGCGCACCACCGGGTGCACCGATTCGGGGAAGGGATTGCCGCTCATCTCATGGCCCTGGTAGCCGAAGTAGCCACCGAAGTGATGGGCGGATCCGTTCACCGCGCTCAGGCCCTCGAGGAGCTGTTTCATTGGGTCCGACAGTGCCTCGTAGGCGGCATACATGTTGGCGAAGAGGGTGTCTCCGCCCGTCTCCGGCACCACATTCAGGTGGAGAATGCTGCCCATCGGCGGTTCCGCGTCGCAGCTCACGTCGGAGTGCCACATGCTGCCCGCGTAGGTCTTGGAGTCGGCGTCGGTGTGCACGGGCAGGAGGCCCGGATAGCCCGGGGCGCCCGGCGTCGCGGGATGGATGTGCGGCGGGCCGAAGTGGCGGCCGAAGGCGTCGAGCGCTTCCAGAGACAGGGGCTCGTCCCGAAACACGAGCACCAGGTGCTCTCGCAACGCTTCCCTGATGCCATCGATCTCGGAGTCGCCGAGATTCGCGCCGAGGCCGATGTTCCGAACCTCGGCCCCGATACCGGGGGTGAGCGGTGAGATTTGCATGGTTGGGCCTCGTTGAAGGCACGCCGTGCGTTGGCGGGATCCTACGGCGCGGAAGCGGCGATGCACAGGCGAGATTGCGGATTGCTCTGAAGAATCAGGGCAACCGGGTCAATCACGAAATGAGCAACGCGTCGGGAGCGTACCCCGGGGTCACCGGAAAGGCACCTGTTCCGGCGGAACGAGCTACGGGCTCCCGTCGCGCTAGAATCTCCGCTGCAAGTGTGGCGTAACGGTAGGGACTCGAGCATGGCGGACTTCTGGCCTCCCGCGCCCGACCTGCGCAGGGACGACATCGGATTTCACTTTCGCGGCTACGACTTTCTCGGACACCTCGTGGCGCCGCCGGCCGCGCTTGGCTCGCGTCCGCTGGTACTGGTGATCCACAACTACCAGGGGCTCAAGTTCTTTGACGTGGACGTCGCCGAGTACCTCGCGCGAGTGGGTTACGTAGGGCTGGCGATCGATCTCTATGGCGATCTGGTACCGCCCGATCAGCGTCTGGTCCCCACCAACCCCGAAGACCTGCCCGCCTTCGAGAAAAAGTGCTTCGAAGGGATGGTCGCGATGGATCATGACTTCGAATTGTTCCGTTCGGCGATTCAGGAATGGCTGACCCGGGGGCGGGCCCACGAAACGGTCGATGAGTCGTTCGCGCCGGCCGCAATCGGTTACTGCTTTGGCGGCGTTGCAGTGATCGAAGCGGTTCGCGGCGGACTCGACCTCTCCGCGGCGGTGTCCTTTCATGGGTTGCTCCAGACCGGTGAAGATCCCAGCCCCGCGCGCTATGGCGTCGAGCGCCCGCCGCTGAAGACCTGCGAGAACTCCTACAATCAGCGGACCGTCCTGCTCATCGAAAACGGCGCCGAGGATGAGCTGGTGCCCAACGAGTCGATGCTGCGCTTCTTCGCCGAGATGGATGCCGCGGGAGTCGACTGGGTTTTCCACCATCACGCCGCGACGCCGCACGGCTTTGCCCTGCCACGGACCCTCGGAGGCCCGGGTGAATTGCACGAGGCGAGCGACCGCCGTTCGACCATGAACATGCTGAGTCTCTTCCGCGAGGTGTTTCCGGGGGTGCCGCAGGCGCCGGTGGAGCGAAACGGGGCCGGCACGCGAATTCCGCAATAGCGGATCGGATCCCGGCAGGGCACGAAGCCCGGCAGGCCTGTGCAAGGGCGTGCCCCTCGGCCGGTGACGGCGCGGACCACCCGCCCGGGCAGGAGCTTCACCGGGGGCCGAGGGGCCACCGCGCCCGAGTGGCCCCGGCGTGGATCAGCTCATCTCCTTCCGGGAAAACTTGCCCTGTCCACACCGACGGCAGTCTATCGACCGGCACAAGGCGGCTTTGTTGGATGCTGAATGTGCACTTGCAGCTCGCATCCGCCGCTCACCCGCCGCGCGCGGAAATGAGCGCCACGCTCGGCACCACGATGAGGACCGCGACCGCCACCCGTCGATCAAGGGTTTCCTCCCGGAACAGCACCTTTCCGAGGAGCAGGGTGAAGAGCGGCGCGCAGGCGAGAATCGGCGCGACCACCACTAGGCGGCCCGCGAGCAGGGCGTGATTGAGCACCAGCACCGCGGCGCCCAGCACCAGGCCGGTGAGGATGAGCCAGGGCAGCGCGGCACGTGGAATGCGCTGGCGCCGTCTGCGGACCCGCCGGTTGTTGAGCAGCGCCAGGACCAGGGACACGTTGTGCGCGACCAGCGCCGCGAAGAAGGGGTCGGGCAGCTTCGCGAACCCGATCTTCACGATGGCGTGACCCAGGGCGCGCAGAAAGGCTGCCCCGATGGGGAAGAGCAGCGCGTACAGGGGCCACTGCCGGCGGGTTTCCCCGCGCCATGACAGCACCGCAACGCCCACGCTGATGCCGAGTGCGCCCACCGCGACCTCGATGGAGAGGGCTTCCGCGAGCACGACGAAGCCGAGGCCCAGTCCGAAGAGCGGAGCCGTGGCGGCCAGGGTGCTCGCGATGGTGGGGCCGAGGTGCCGGATGCCGAGCATGCCGAGGTTGGCGGAGATGAAGGGCCGGAAGAGCCCGATCGCCGCGAAGAGCGCCACCGCCGGAGAGCTCCAGTAGTGGCTCTCGAGGTAGAAGGGAGACAGCAGCCAGAAGAGCAGCGAGCTCGTGCCGATGTGGAAGAGCACCGCAGTCTGGGAGTCGGTGTAGCGCAGTGCGATGCGCGCGAAATGCTGGCCGAAGGCGAAGAGCCAGGCGGCGGCTAGGGCGAGGAGAACGGGACGCATGCTCACCCACGCATGCGCACACCGTCCGGATCATAGGGTGCACGGCGCAGGGGACGCAGCGGAAGCCTGTGCCTGCCCAATCCGATCTCGTAGGACCCGTCGAGCAATGTCCGAAGCGTCTCGCCGCGTGCGCAGTCCACATATCCCATGCTGAGCGAAAGACCGGTACGAAATCCCCGGCCGCCCGATGTCGTGCGGCCGACGAGATCTCCGTCACGATAGATGGGTTCCTCGTGAAGCAGCAATGCCTGGGCGTCCTCTACGGCAAACAGCATCAGGCGACGCTCCACCCCCGCCTCGCGTCGGCGCAGCAGCGCGTCGCGGCCGATGAATCCACCCTGCTTGTCCCAGGCGACGGCGAAGGACAGACCGGCTTCCAGGGGCGTTGTGTCCGGACCGATATCGTGTCCCCAATGCCGAAAGCCCTTCTCGATGCGGCAACTCTCCAGGACGAAGAGCCCCGCCGGCGACAGGTCGTGCGCATCGCCGGCTTCGACCAGGGTGTCGTGGACGTGAACCGCGTACTCGACCGGAATGGAAAGCTCGAAGCCCAGCTCGCCGACGAAGCTGATGCGCGTGGCGCAGACCGGGGCCATCCCCAGGGTGATGCGCCGCGTCGTCCCGAACGGAAAGGCCTCGGATGAGAGATCCGCATCGCTCACCCGTGACATCAGCGCCCGCGAGCGGGGACCCATGAGTCCGAGCACGCATTCCGCCGTGGTCGAATCGGTTACTGCAGCATCTAGTCCCAGCCGATCGCGCTGTCGAGCGATCCAGGCGAGGTCCTTCTGGCGCGTTGCGGCGCCGCTGACGATACGGAAGGCGGCCTCGCCCGTTCGCGAGACGCTCACGTCCGCCTCGATTCCGCCGTGGCGGTTCAGCATCTGCGTATAGACGACCTTGCCCTCGGGGACATCAATGTCGTTGGCGCAAAGGTGCTGCATCAGTACGAGGCTTTCGCGTCCCTCGAGGTCGATCTTGGTGAAAGGAGAAAGATCGAGGAGCGCCACCCGGTCCCGCAGCGCTTCGCCCTCCCGGGCAGCGGCCGGCCACCACCACTGTGGGCCATAGCGGTAGTGGAACGCATGCTCCTCGTCCGTGGCGGCGAACCAGAGTGGGCGCTCCCAGCCGGCGCTCTCGCCGAAGAATGCACCGGAGCGCTCGAACCGGTCATGCAGGGCCGAGCGACGTCCCCCTCGGGCCGTCTTCATCTGCTTGTACGGCCAATGCATGGCAAGCTGGTTGGCTACCGCTTCGTCCATGCGTCGCGCGAGAAAGCGCTCCGATGCGGCAGCGCAGTCGAAGCGGGCGATGTCCACCTCCCACAGATCCATCGGCGGCTCTCCCGCGGCGATCCACTGCGCCATCGCCTTGCCGACACCGGCCGACGACATCATGCCGATCGAGTTCATCCCTGCCGCTACATAGAACCCCCTGAGGTAGGGCGATTCCCCCATGAGCTGCCTAGTGTCGGGCGTGAAGCTCTCGGGTCCGTTCATGAAGTGCTGGATGCCCGCTTCCGCTAGGCAGGGCATGCGTCTCAAGCCCGCCTCCATGAAGGGTTCAAACTGGTCCCAGTCCTCGGGGAGCTCGAGGAATGCCCGGTCGCCGTCGGGACCGGAGGCATTCCACACCTTGGCGAAGGGTTCGAAGCCGCCAAGGACCACCTTTCCCGTATCGCCCTTGATGTAGATGCTGTTGTCGAGGTCCCGGAAAACCGGCAGGGGATCGCTGAGACCGCCCAGGGGTTCTGTGACCACGTACATGTGCTCCACCGCCTGCAACGGTACCGGTACTCCCGCCATGCACCCGACCTCGCGCGCCCACGCTCCCGCGCAATTGACCACGCTCTCGCAGCGCACGGTCTCTCCGCCGGAAAGCCGGACGGCGCGAACTGCGCCTCGCGTCGCTTCGATGCCGATGCACGCCACGCCCTCGGCAATGCGCACGCCACCGGAACGCGCGCCCTTGGCGTAGGCCATGCAGAGATCGACCGGGCTGGCCTGCGCATCCCTGGCTACCCAAAGCGCGCCGCTCAGGTCTCGTGTTTCGAGGAATGGTGCCGCCTCCGCCACCTCCACCGGGGTCAGGATGCGGACTTCCAGCCCCGTCATCTTGCCCATGGCCGCAATCCGGTGGAGTTCTTCCATGCGCTCGGCGGTACCTGCAAGCCAGTAACCTCCAGTCTCGCGGTATCCGGTGTCCTGGCCCGTTTCCTCCGCCAGGCGCGGCAGGAGGTCGCACGCGTAAGCAGCAAGGCGCGTGAGGTTCATGCTGGCCCGGAGCGGCCCGATGATTCCAGCCGCATGCCACGATGTGCCGCTGGCGAGCCGGTTGCGCTCAACGAGAAGAACGTCGTCGATGCCGAGCTTCGCGAGATGATAGGCGATCGACAGCCCGGTCACGCCACCGCCGATGATGACGACCCGCGCATTCCGATCGCTGGACATCGAGGTCACCACCCTTGGACGAGTCGGCACGAGACTGCGGGGCCTGCGCTCAGCAAGATATCCCTCCCCGACCACGTTGGACATTCTGCACGAACTTCCGAACCATATTGCGAAACCTCCCGTGACCGATCCGATCGGCGAAGAGACAAGGAGACGAAACGAATGAGTGACCGCGCGGCTGAAGTCGTCGATACCGCAGCGACGGACTGGACGACGGAGGGCATCGTCGCCCGGCGGGAAAAGTTCTATGCGGCATCACAGCGGAAGTTCGTGCCCTACGAGACCCCGCTCATCTTCCGCCGCGGCCAGGGCCAGTATCTCTGGGACGAAACCGGCAAGAAGTACATCGACCTGCTGGGGATGAACCTGTGCATCTCCGTGGGTCATGCCCATCCCGCCGTGGTGCAGGCGGCGAGCGAACAGATTGCCGAGCTCACCCATTGCACGACGATGTTCTACCATCCGGTCCCCGCCCATCTGGCCGAAGAGCTGGCCGCCACCATGCCGGGCGGCGAGGACTGGGTCGTCCACTTCACCAACAGCGGGTCCGAAGCGATCGATCTGGCCTTGCTCATGGCGCGCAGCAGCACCGGCAATACCGACATGCTGGCGCTGCGCAGCAGCTATCACGGCGCCACCTTCGGCGCTCAGGCGTTGACCGGAATCAGCGGATTCCGCCACCCGGTGCCGCAACTCGGTGGAATCACCTTCGTGCCCGAACCCAACCAGTACCGGGGCGTCTTCGGAGCCGGTGTCCTGCCCTATCTCGCCGAGATTGACCGGGCCATCGATTCATCCACCACCGGCCGGCTGGCCGGCATGATCATCGAGCCGGTCCAGGGCTATGGCGGCATCGTCCCGATGCCGCCGGGTTATCTGCAGGGCGCATTTGCGCGGGTACGTGCCGCTGGAGGATGCTGTATCGTCGACGAGGTGCAGGCCGGTTTCGCACGCACGGGCGACAATTTCTGGGCATTCGAGGCCGATGGCGTGGTGCCCGATATCGTCGTCATGGCCAAGGGCATCGGAAACGGCATTCCGCTCGGCGCCGTCGTCGCCAAGCGAGAGATCGCCGAGTGCATGGCCGACAAGTTTCTCTTCCACACTTACGGGGCGAATCCAGTGGCCTGTGCCGTCGGACGCGCCGTCTTGAGGGTGATCCGCGAGGAGAACCTGCAGGAGAACGCGCGAGACGTGGGTGCCGCGCTGGCCGAGCGGCTGATCCAACTGCAGCAGAAATACCCGGTGATCGGTGACGTGCGCGGTCGCGGGCTGATGCTGGCGATCGAGTGCGTGAAGGATCGCGCCACCAGGGAACCGGACACCGAGACGACCGCGCGCGTGTTCGAGGCGACCCGGGAAGAGGGGCTCGTCGTCAGCAAGTCGGGGCCTCACCGCAGTGTGCTGCGCATGGTGCCGCCGCTTTGCCTGTCTATGGGCGATGTGCCGGCCGTCGCGGAACGCCTGGACCGCAGCTTCGCCGCCGTTCTGAACTGAGAGTTGACCTTCCTCCGCGCCTTCGCCGACCTCGCGGGGTCGGCCCGGACCACGCCCGCCCGGCATCGGGCCGCGGTGGTGCTGCTCGCGGCCGGGGCGGTCTCGATCAGCTTCGGCGGGCTCATCGTGCGTGGCCTCGAGGATGCGACGGCGTGGCAGTTCAACGCGGTGCGCGGCGTGGTGGGCGGCGTGGCGCTGCTGCTGGTGCTCGCGGTGCGGCACCGGGGCATGGTGGCCGCACACTTCCGCCGCATGGAGAGCCCGGCATGGTTCGGGGCCGGCTGCCTCGGGCTCGCCGCCCTGTTCTACATCCTCTCCCTCACCCATACCACGGTCGCGAACACCCACTTCGCGATGAGCGCGGCGCCCTTCGTGACCGCGGGACTCGCGTGGCTGGTCCTCCGCGAGCGGCTGCGCCGCACGACGATACTGGCGATGGCGGTGGCCTTCGGCGGCATCGCGATCATGGTCGCGGACGGTCTCGCCGCGGGCCGCTCCGCCGGCGACTGGTATGCGCTGATGGCGGTCCTGCTCTTCTCCACCTACGGTGTCATCGCGCGCGGCATGCGCGACGCCAATCTGCTCCCCGCGATCATCGTCGCCGCTTTCATCACGATGGCCGGCGGCATCGTGGGATCGCTCGGGGACCTGCACATCGGCATGCACGACATCCTGCTCGGCGCGCTGTGGGGCCTGCTCGTCGGCCTGGCCGGCGACTGGTGCTTCCTGACCGGGGTGCGCCACGTCACGGGCGCGGAATCGATGCTCCTGATGATGATGATCCCGTCGGTGCTCGGCCCCCTCTGGGTGTGGATCGTGATCGGCGAGGCGCCTTCTCTCACCACTCTGGTCGGCGGGGTGTTGATCCTGGCCGCCCTCGCGGGCTGGGCGATTCGGGATCTCCGCGCCTGAAGCGGCGCCGCTGCTCCGTGCCACTGAGGATGCGGGCAGGCACTGCGTGAATCACTCGCTGACGTCGCGCTCGAAGACACGCTGCGCCGCGTGATGCGTGAGGAGATCCGGAGCGCAGGGTGAGGGGCAGCGCCGCTTGATCCGAACCACCAGGTTGGCCGGCATCATGGTGAAGGCGAGCCTCTCTTCGACCGGCCGACCGGGGTGCGCGAGCTCCAGGTCGAAGTTGCGGCACAGCATCGCCAGCACCGTCCGGATCTGGAGCAGGGCGAGGTTGCGGCCGGGGCAGAAGCGCGGCCCGCCGCCGAAGGGCAGGAAGACGCTGGTGTCGTGAGGGCACCCCCGCTTCTCGTCGCTCTCGAGCCAGCGCTCGGGGTCGAAGCGGGCCGCGTGGCCGAAGTGCTCGTCCCGCGTGGCGAGGTGCCGGTTCAGAGATATGATGATGACCTCCTGCGGGATGAGGTGTCCCAGGATCTCGACGTCCTCGACGGGTTGCAGGCTGTTCAGGGGGGCGACGGGCTTCAGCCGCATCGCCTCCTTGTAGAGGGCGTCGAGAAAGGGGAAACGAGCGACCTGCTCCATCTCCTCGACCGCTGCCGCGGGCGCGATCACCTCGTCGACTTCCGCGCGGGCCCGCGCGAAGTGCTCCGGATGGCGCAGGAGGTAGCGCACCGTCCAGGCGATGGTATGCGCGGTGGTGTCCTCGCCCGCGAGGAGCAGGGTGCACACGTTGGCGAAGATGTCGTCGTCCGAGAAGCCGAGCCCCTTGACTTCCTGGGCCGCGATGATCGCCTCGAGAAAGTTCGTCGGCGAGGTGTAGAGTGCCGGTTCGGCGCGCATTCGCTCGCGCACTTCCCGGATGATCTCGTCGACCCGCTCCCGGATCCGAGCCAGCGCGCGATCGAGCTCGCGGTCCTTGGGCAGGCGGAGGTAGCGCCAGTACGGGATCGGGGCATTGATACGCTGGTGCAGCATCGGAAAGACCTTGTCCAGGTCCTGCTGGATCACCGGGCCCGAGGTTTCCAGGGTGTTGAAGTCGACACCGAAGGCGAGCTGAGTGGTGACGTCGACGGTGAGGCGCATCAGGTCGCGGCAGAGATCGACCGGCTCGCGGGTATCCGCCGCGCGCTCCCACCGCCGCATGAGGCGTTCGGTTGTGACCTCGAGCCGGGGAAAGAAGGACTTGAGATGCGCGGTGTTCAGCGCCAGCACGACGATCTTGCGCTGGCGCAGCCAATCGTCGCCCTCGGCGGCGAACACCCCTTTCAGGCGCATCTCCGTTGCCACCGCCTCCAGCACCCGCGTGCGCCGGAAGCGATGGGGCCGCTCGCGGTGCACGCGCTTCACGGTATCCGGGTCGGAAACCACCACCATCCGGACCGGACCGATACGCATGCGGTAGAGCGGCCCGTAGCGATCGGCCCAGTGCTCGAGCGTGCGGTGGAAGGTGTCGAGACGGAACTGGAACAGATTGCCGACCAAGGGCAGGCCGGAAGGTCCGTCCAGTGCTTGGTAAGTCTTCAGGCGGGAGGGTGCCTGGACCATGTTCGGTGGGTGCAGCCGGATATCGCTTCGGGGTCGGTCTTCCCGCCGCCAAAGCGTGCCATTACGAGCAAGTGAAGTCTTCAGATTAGCATGCCGGTCGTCCCGACCGAGGGGCGTGCCCGGACGGCCACGCTTGGATCAGCCACGCGCCGGCTCCTTCCCCCGCCAATGCGCAGCGGGCTCGGGAGCCGGCCAAGGCCAGGGAACCTGTCCCCGCTGTCGTGAAGGGAACATCGAGGGAGTACGCGCGTTCGAGTCGTCTGTTCCCATCATTCCCGCGCAAGCCTTTAGCCGCCATATCACACCGATTTTCGTAGCGAGGGGGCCGAGATGCCGTGATAGTGGGTCGCACGCAGCGAGAGACGCTGAAGGCGTAGCCGACACTACGTCGAAGCGGCTCGAGCGAGTACGGCCCGCTAGCGCGAGCAGATCGGCGGCCGCAGCAGGAAATCGGTGAGATATGGCGGTTAGCCCCCGCGAAAGCGGGGGGGCAGAATCCACCTGAGCCGAGGTGGCAAGGGAACTTCCATCCAGGCGGGAGCAGGTGACAGGTGACGCCCACACACATCGACGACAGCCTCGACGGCTTTTGACCGCCGTCCGAGGCCGGAACGGGGTCACAGTCCGGCGGCGCTCGCGCTACCATCCGGCCGGGGCACGAGGCGGAGGGGGAGATGAAGGTCAGGCTTCTCTACGGGCGCGGCGGGCTGGAGGTGCGGCTGCCCGCCGGCTGCGAGGCGACGGTGATCGAGAAGCCGCCCATGCCGGTCATCGAGGATCCCGCGGCCGCGGTGGCGGCCGCCCTCGACGGCGGCGGGCTCTCGGAGGCGGAGGCGGAAGCGCGCTCGGCCTGCATCCTCATCTGCGACATCACGCGCCCGGTGCCGAACCGGCTCTTCCTGCGGCCGCTCATCGAGCGCCTGGAAGGGGCGGGGGTCCCTCGCGATGCCATCACCGTGCTCGTCGCCACCGGCCTCCACCGGCCCAATCTCGGAGACGAGCTCGCCGAGGTGGTGGGCGACCCCTGGGTTCTCGAGTGCGTCCGGGTGGAGAACCACTACGCGCGCAATGACGAGGACCACGTCGACCTCGGCCGGACCCGCCGGGGGACGGCGATTCGCCTCGACCGGCGCTTCGTCGAGGCGGATGTGCGGATCGCAACCGGCCTCGTTGAGCCCCACTTCATGGCCGGGTACTCGGGCGGGCGCAAGGTCATCGCCCCCGGCATCGCCCACGCCGAGACGATCACGACTTTCCACAACCACCGCTTCATGTCCGACACTCGCGCGGACAACTGCGTGCTGGAAGGCAACCCCCTGCACCGGGAGCAGATGGAGATCCTGGAGCGCATTGGCGGCGCCCTCGCGCTCAACACGGTGATCGACGACCGCCGCCGGCTCGCGTTCGTGAACTTCGGCGAGTGCCGCGAGAGTCACCTCGAAGCGGTGGCCTTCGTGCGGCGCTACGCGGAAGTCATCCTGCCGCGCCGCTTCGCGACGGTGGTGACGAGTGCGGCCGGCTACCCGCTCGACAAGACCTACTACCAGACCGTCAAGGGCATGGTCGGGCCGCTCGGCGTACTCGAGGACGGGGGCGATCTCATCGTCGCGTCGGAATGCTCCGAAGGGCTTGGCTCGACGGAGTACCGGGACGCCCAGCGCCGACTCGTTGAGCAGGGTCCGGACGGCTTTCTCGCCGGCATCGCCGGCAAGCCCCACGCCGACATCGACGAATGGCAGACGCAGATGCAGACCCGATCGCTCGCGCGGGGACGGATATCGCTCTTCACAGAAGGGCTTGCACCTTCGGATCACGCGCTCACCGGGGTCACCCACATCTCATCGGTGGAGGAGGCGATCGCCGAGAGCATGGCGCGCCACCGCGACCCCCGTGTCGCGGTGATCCCGGAAGGTCCCTACGTGGTGCCGCGCGCGGCCTGAGGGGCGGGGCGCAGAAGCCCCGCATCAGTGCGAGCTCCTATCCGTCCGCGCTTCGGACGTGGTGCGCGGCGATGACTTTCGCCACGCAGCAGGTGACGCGCTTTCCGGTGGGGATGTGCAGGAACTCGTTAGGACCGTGCGCGTTGGACTCGGGGCCGAGGACTCCGGTGATGAGAAACTGCGCCTCCGGGAACTGCTCGCCGAGCATTCCCATGAAGGGGATCGAGCCGCCTTCGCCCATGTAGACCGCTTCCGGGCCGAACCAGGTCGCGGAGGCATCGCGCACCGCGCGATCGAGCCAGGGGGCGACCGGCGGCGCCTCCCATCCCGGCCCCGCCAGGTCGGCCGAGAAGCGCACCCGCGCCCCGTGGGGCGGATCGCGCTCCAGGATCGCGCGCATCGCATTCGACGCGGCCCGCGGATCGCAGGTCGGAGGAATGCGCATCGAGAGCTTGGCGGCGGTGCGGGGGCGGGCCACGTTCCCCGCGTCTCCGATCTCCGGAAGTCCTTCCGCACCGATGATCTCCAGTGCGGGGCGCCAAGTGCGGTTCAGCACGAGCTCCACCGGGTCGGTGGTGGTGGGACCGGCGTCCCCCACGAAGGGAAACTGGGCGTGGATGAGATCTCCGAGCACCGCGGCCGCCTCCTCCGCCTGCTCCCGCCGCTGGCGCGGGATCTGCGCGTGCAGCGCGTCGACGAGGATCCGTCCGTCGCGCTCGTCCTCGATGCGCGAGAGCAGGGCACGCAGGATCCGGAAGGTCGAGGGGACCACACCGCCCGCGTCTCCGGAGTGGACGCCTTCGCGCAGCACCTCGACCTCCAGCGTCCCGCCCGCGAGCCCGCGCAGCGAGGTCGTGCACCACAGCCGCTCATAGTCGCCGCAGCCGGAGTCGAGACACACCACGAGGCTCGGGGTGCCGATGCGCGGGCGCAGCGCCTCGATGTAGTAGGGCAGGTCGTAGCTCCCGCTCTCCTCGCAGGCCTCGATGATCACCACGCAGCGCGCATGCGGGATCCCCTGCTCGTGGAGTGCTCCCAGAGCGGCGAGCGAGGCGTAGATCGCGTAGCCGTCGTCCGCGCCCCCGCGCCCGTAGAGCCGGTCGCCTTCCAGCTTCGGCGTCCAGGGGCCAAATCCGTCGCGCCAGCCGCTCATCTCGGGCTGCTTGTCGAGGTGCCCGTAGAGCAGGAGGCAGTCGTCGCCCTCGCCGGGCACCTCGATGAAGATGAGCGGGGTGCGCCCCGGCAGGCGCACGACTTCGAGCTGCATGCCGGGTATGGGGTGCGCTTCGCACCAGCGCACCATGTGCGCGACCGCGGCATCCATGTAGCCGTGCTCGGCCCAGTCCGGGTCGAAGTGCGGCGACTTGTTGGGGATTCGGATGTACTCGACGAGCTCCGGCACGATGGAGTCGTCCCAGAGCTCGTCCACGTGGCGGCGGATATCTTCGGTGTTCATGGGCGCTCGAGTGTCTTCTCACGGGAAACGAAGCGGCGGGCGCCGCGGAAGGCGAAGCCTAGCAGCCCGAACGCATGCCGGCATGCTCGTCGCGCCTGGCGACCAGAGGCTGTCGATGACGCGATTCCGTGCCGGCCCGCACTCCGGCATGCTCGCCGACTACCCTCACGCTGCGGCCGGTTCTCCCGCCGGGTCCAGCGCGGGCCGGCGTCTGCCCTCGCCGATGCGCAGCAGGCTCGGGAGCAGGAGCAGGGTGAACACCGCGCTGATGCTCATGCCGCCGATGATGACCGCGGCGAGGCCGCGATAGAGCTCGCTGCCCGCACCGGGTACGACGAGCAGGGGGAGCATCCCGAAGATGCTCGTGAGCGTGGTCATGAGGATGGGCCGCAGGCGCATGCCGACCGCTTCGGCCACCGCGGCGCGGCGCGCGAGTCCGCGGCGTTCCATCGCGCGGGTCTGGTGGACGAGGAGGATCGCGTTGTTGACCACGAGTCCGAGCAGAATGATGAACCCGATCATGGTCAGCAGATCGAGAGGCTGATTCACTCCGAAGACGTCGTTCATCAGCCGGAGGGCGATGAGGCTTCCAACCGTGGCGAGCGGCAGGGCGAGGAGCACCAGCACGCTGTCCTTGAAGGAACGGAACAGCGCGGCCATCAGCAGGAAGAGGATGACGATCGCGAGCACGAAGCTTCCGCTCATGCTCCGGAGCGCGGTCTCGAGCTTGTCCGCAGTGCCCGAGAAGCGCACCTCGCCGTCGTCCGGAAGCCGGGCCTCGACCTGAGGCACGACTTGGGCCTTCAGCACGTCGAGCGCCTCTTCGAGCGACATCCCCTGCGGCGGGGTTACCTGCAGGGTGACGGTGCGGCGCCGGTCGATGCGGCGGATCTCGTTGGGACCGGCGGTGCGCACGATCCGGGTGAGCTCGCTCACCGGGAGCACGCCGCCGGGGGTCGCGAGGGGGATGGACGCGAGCTGCTCGGGGGTCTCCCAACGCGGCACCCGGACCACGATGTCGAGGCGCTGCTCGCCGTCGAAGTAGTCGCCGACGTAGAGCCCTTCGCCAAGGGCGCGGGTCACCGAGGCCATGGTCCCGCGGCTCCAGCCCGCCTCGGCGAGGCGGCGCTCGTCGGGCACGAGGCGAAGCTCGGGGTCGGCGAGCTCGAGCCCGGGGAAGGGGCGCACGCGGGCGCCGGGGAGCACCCGGTTGACGCCGATGAACCCTTCCAGCGCCGCGCTCATCAGGGTGTCGATGTTCCGGGCCTGGATGTTGACGTCGATGGTGTTGCCCGAGCCGAAGCCGCCGAAGAGGGAGGCTCGCCGCGCAAAGGCAATGGTGTCGGGGAAGCCGCGTATCGTGCGGTTGACGAGCGGTATCAGCTCGTCGGTGCGGGTCTCGTCCTTCGTCCTCGCCCCCATGAACACTCCACGGGAGAAGGCGACGAAGAAGTAGCTCTCGACCGCCGGCTCCTGCTCGCCGTCGAGGTAGGGCTGCAGGCGTTCGGCCACGACGCTGCCCATCTCCCGCTCGAGGTGGTCGATGTTTGCGCCGGGCGGGGGGATGATGAACGCGAAGACGAGGTTCCGGTTGCCCTGGGGCAGATAGCTCGCCCGCAGCGCGAAGGGCGACTCCGGCAGTGTGGCGGCGAGTCGTTCCGGAAGCGGAACCAGATTCAGGATCGAGCGCGGCGCGAGGGCGAGAGAGATCCCGAGCGGTATCGCGATCAGCGAGACGATCCAGGCCGCCCTTCTCGCCGGGCTGTCGGTGAGATGGAGGATCGCGCTGGTGAGGCCACGCCGCCAGCGCGCGTGCGCGTCGCCAAGCTGCGCCCGTGCGAGCCACTTCGACGCCGCGGCGGGGATCACCGTGAGCGCCACGAGCATCGAGGCGGCCACCGCGACCGAGATGGTGAGGGCGAGGTCGGCGAAGAGCTGGCCGGCCTCGTCGGAGAGGAACACGATGGGGAGGAAGATGGCCACCGTGGTCGCGGTCGAGGCAAGCAGCGCGCCCCAGACCTGGGCCGGACCCAGGGTGGCCGCCTCCTGCGGGCTCGTGCCCCGCTCGCGCAGTCGGACGATGTTCTCGAGCACCACGATGGCGGCGTCGAGGGTCATGCCCACCGCCAGGGCAAGTCCCGCGAGGGAGATGATGTTGAGCGTCCGCCCGGTGATGTAGAGAAAGAGGAAGGAGGCGAAGAGCGAGATCGGGATCGCGGCTGCGATCAGCACCGTCGCGCGCAGCCGGCGCAGGAACCACCACAGCGCGAGGATTGCCAGCGTGATGCCGAGAGCGAGGTTGTTGCGCACCATGTTGACCGAGCGGTGAATGTAGACCGTCTCGTCGTAGACCTGCTCGAAGACGAGGCCGGCGCGGGAGAGCGGGCCTTCGACGAGCTCTGCCGCCGCTTCCTTGAGCCCCGCCATCACCTCCAGGACGTTCACCCCGATCTCGCGGTGGGCGTTCACCGCGAGCGACCGCGCCCCTTTGGAAAGGACGAAGCTCTTGCGGTCGGCGAACGAGACCTCGATCTCGGCGACGTCGCGCAGGCGTACCGGGAGTCCGTCGCGCCACTCCAGGACCAGGTCCCCGAGATCTTCCGCGTCGAAGGCGCCGGTGAAGCGCAGGGTGTAGCGGCGCTTGCCCACGCTCACGTCGCCGCCCGAGATGTCCTGGTTGGCGCCGGCGAGGCGTGCCGCGACCGGCAGCTCGATGCCGAGACTCGCGGCCCGGTAGGGGTCGAAGGTGATGCGCACTTCGCGCTCGCGCCCCCCGTAGACCTCGGAGCGCGCGACCCCCGGGACCCGTTCGAAGCGGGTCTGGACCACCTCTTCCGCGTAGTCCTTGTAGCTCTGGATGTCGCGCGGGTTCCCGTCGCGGGTGCGGGTGGTGAACCACGCGATGGCGCGGCTGTTGCCCCCCACTGTGTCGATGACCGGCTCGTTGGCGTCCTCCGGGTAGCGCGGCACCCGGTTGAGGCGGTTGAGCACTTCGATCAGCCCGCGCCGCAGATCGTGCCCGACCACGAACTCGATCGAGACTTCCCCCTGGCCGCGCTGCGCCTTGGAGACGATGCGGTTCACGCCGGAGAGGCCGCGCAGCACCTTCTCCTGCGGCTCGATGATCTCCGCCTCGATCTCCTCCGGGGCGGCGGCGCGCCACCCGGTGCGGATGGTGATCTCCGGCTTCTCCACCTCGGGCGTGAGCTGCACCGGCAGGCGCGCGAGGCCGAGTCCGCCGAAGAGGACCACGAGCAGCACCGCAACCAGGGTCGCGGTGGGATTGGAGAGTGCGAGCCGGGTCAGGCCCAGGCCCTCGGGCGGCGGCGCGCGGGTCGTTCCCGGCGCTTCGGGCGGACTCGGGGGCACCGGCCCGTCCCTGCTCATTGCGAGGGCGGAGCGGCCTGGACGGTTACCGCCTGACCGGGACGCAGCCGCTCCCCGCCCCGGATGACGACCCGGTCGCCGGGAGCGATGCCATCGACTTCGATGAGCGCTCCTTCGGCGATTCCGGTAATGACGGGGATCCGCTCGGCGATTCCGTCCTCACCGATGCGATAGACCGAAGTGCCGTCCCGGCGCAGCACCAGCGCGTCGCGGGGAACCGCGGTGACGGGTCGTGCCGCCGCGGTCGGGATCGCCACTCTCAGGTCCTGTCCGACCGGCCAGGCTTGGTCTTTGATTTGCAGGCGGAGCTCGTAGAGCCGGGACTGGTTGTCCCCGACCGGCACGATCGCCTGCACCGTTCCCGCGGTCCGGCTCGGATTGGCCTCGAGCGCGAGCTCCCCGCCCTCACGGACGAAGGCGAGGGCGGCGACCGGGATCCAGGTCTGCACTTCGAGCGAATCGGTGTCGACGAGGCGCACCACCGCCTCGCCGCTCTGCGCCCACTCGCCGCTCTGCCGGAAGCGCGTGGTCACCACTCCGCCGAAGGGCGCCTTGATTTGGGTGCGCTCCAGGCGCTCTCGGGTGAGGGCAAGGCGAGCCCGGACCGCGCGCAGCTCGCTGCGGGAGATGTCGCGCTCCGCGATGGCCTCGTCGAGGCGGCTGCGGGTCGCGGTCTGTTGGACGACCAGGGTCTCGAGCCGCTCGACCTGCGCGTCCAGATAAGTGAGCCGCGCCTGCTCGCGGGCCACCGCCGCTTCGTTCTCCGCGAGCGATTGGCGAAACAGCGCGTCGTCGAGTCGGGCCACCGTCTCGCCCTCCGCGATCGCCGCGCCAATCTCCGCCACCCATTCGAGGCGGCCCGGGACTTCGGCCGCAACCCGGGCCTGGTTGCGGCTGATCACGGTTCCGGGGTACCAGGTGACGGGCGCGAGAGTGCGGCTCTTAGCCTCCGCCACCACCACCGGCGCGGGCGGTGGTCCTTTCCCCTCCTGCGCGCCGAGCGGCGTCGCGAGCAGCGCCGCGAACAACAGGGTGGTGATTCGGGACCCGCGCAAGGGGGCTCTGAGCGTGGTGCGTCTGAATGGGAAGGCCGAATCATCGCACGCGACCGCTTCCCGTGGCGACTTTCGAAGTCAATGACGAGTCCTTCGACCGGGCTGAAGGACTCGCAAAGCCCGCTCCGTGGAATCGGGGCGGGAATCCACCGTCTCTCTCCGGGACCACGTCACCCGAACTCGTTGTGCGGTCACGGATACCGGATGCGGCCGGGATCCGAGGGCGGATTCGCTTATCCTGAGCCCTCCGGTTCTTCGGCAAGAGGGAGGCGACGACGTGGGAGAAGAACGCTGGGCGATCCCATCGCAGCCGAGCGAAACGAAGTTTCGTGAGGATGGCACGCTGGCGCGCGAGATCTGGGCGCTGCCGCTCGAAGAGGCGTTCCTGGATGCCTTCCTCCGCGACCTGTTCGAGAACCACTGGGCCGGCATCCGCTTCGGCCCGATGATCCAGGGTGCGGCCTACGAGTGGAAGTGTCCGGGGGCGCCCCGGCGGATCAGCCTCTACGACGGCTATCTCACGGTGATGTTCGGCAACGGCGGCCACTTCCACCTGTGCATCGGCGAGAACCGGGGCTCCGAGGCGAATCCCACCTCACCGGCTCTCCGCGCCCATCGCCGGCCCTCGCAGGCACAGGTGTTCCGCGGCTACGACGCGAGCGCCAAGCCGCTCACCTGGGGCTTCGAGATGTGGAACGGGAAGGGCGAAAACGGGCTCTCGGTGTGGTTCCCGAGCCCTTTCCTCAACGACGACGATTCGCTCGCCGACCCTCCCGACTTCAGCCGCCTCGCGACCTGGCGCGCCCTGGCGAGCCGGTGGCTCGGCCGGGAATCGGAGGCGCTCGACGAAGAGGGCAAGGGCTTCCGCCAGTTCGGACATTGATTCCAAGTCTTGTCGCTTTGGGACAAGCAAGATTTACGGGACATATGGTATAGAATCCACATTGTCGATATCTTCCATGAATCGAGTCCTGTGGCTACATCCTCCGAGAATCCCTCGACCGTGCACGATCCGGTGCCGACACGACAATCCTTCGCGCAACGTGTGCGCGTCGACCAGGCAGGCCGGGTGGTCGTGCCTGCGGGGATACGCAGGGCTCTCGGCATTCACTCTGGTCACCACCTGACCATCTCGCTCGACGGCGATTCCATCAGGCTCCAGACCATCGACGCAGCACTCGAACGGGTGAGGGCGATTGCCCGGCGCAAGCGCAATCTGGGCTCGAACGTTGTCGACGACTTCATCGCCGAGCGCCGCGCGGAAGAGGCCGCAGACTGAAGTCGTGCGCTACGTTCTGGACGCGTCCGCCGTGCTCGCGGTGATACGGGAGGAGTCGGGTGCCGGCGTCGTAGCCAAGGCGTTGGGCGCCGGGGCGGCGATGTCCGCGGTCAACGTGGCGGAAGTCGCCGCCCGGCTGCACCAGGACGGCTGGAACGAGCCGGAAGTCGCGTTGGTCTTCCGCGAACTGGGGATCGCAGTGCTGCCCTTCGATTCCGATGTCGCGTTGCTGAGCGGCAGCTACCGAAACAAGACCCGGAATCTGGGACTGGGACTCGGGGACCGCGCCTGCCTTGCCACTGCTCGCAGGGAGGAGTGTCCGGCGCTGACCGCGGATCGCTCCTGGAGCCAACTCCAGCTCGACGGTGTCGATGTGCGCTGTATCCGATAGCGGGCGCTGCCACGCGCGCGTCGAAGTTGACACTCTTCTCGGTGCCGGCCCGGAAACGGCCAAGGCATCGAAGGGTGTTGTGCTTCTGGAAGACCTATCCGGATCTGTCCCTCGCACGTGGCGCTCGCCGGATGCGTCGATCGGCCAGTGATGTCGCGATGCGCCTGTGGAGCTTGCATCCGAAGTACCTCGATCCCAAGGGCCTCGTCGCGCTGTGGCGGGAGGCGCTCCTCGCCCAGGCAGTGCTCGGAGACGACACGAAGGGATACCGCGACCATCCCCAATTGCAGCGTTTTCGTTCCCAGAAGTCCCCGCGCGCGTGCATCGCCGAGTACCTGCGCGCCGTGCACGTCGAGTCGCTCGAGCGCGGCTATCGCTTCGACGAGCACAAGATTGCGCACCAGGGCACCTCCGTTCGGATCAGCGTGACCCGCGGGCAGCTCGACTTCGAGTGGCGCCATCTCCTCGCGAAGCTCGAGGTGCGGGCGCCGGCGTGGCGGGCGGAATGCCTCCGGGCGGGCGCTCCTTCCCCCCATCCGCTCTTTCGCGTGGTTCCCGGTACTATCGAGGGGTGGGAAAGGCCCTGATGTGCGGTGGCGGCACCGGACGGGAACCGGGGTCGTCGGTCGGGAGCCGCGGTGGGAGGCACCACCAGGCGCAGCCCACCTCTCGCCGCATCGCAGTGCGGCGTTACCGACCCCACCCTCCCCTCAGTCCGCGCCGTCCAGCCACCGGTCCAGGAAGCCTTCGAACCAGGCGCCCATCGGTGCGTCGTAGCGCGCGGAGTCCTCGATCTGGCGCCGGGCGTTGTGCTGACCGGGCTTGAGTGGGCGGTCCGCGCCGAAGGCCATCCAGTGCCGCATCAGGGCTGGCGTGCACTCGGGGTGGAACTGCAGCCCGTAGGCGCGGTCACGGTAACGGAATGCGTGATGGGGGAAGACTTCACCGCGCAGCAGCAGCTCGGTGCCCGGGGGGCACTCGAATCCCTCGTTGTGGGCCGAGTAGACGTGCATCGGCTCGGGCATCAGCTCGCGCCCGGCTGTGGTGGGAAAGACCGGCACGAACCCATACTCGTGCTGCCCCCCCGGGTGCGGTCCGACCTCCGCGCCGAGCGCGCGGGCGAGGATCTGACCGCCCAGGCAGAGCCCCAGAAAGGGCCGCCCCGTCTCGACCCAGTCCGCCGTCCAGTCGATCTCGCGCCGGACGTAGTCCAGCGCCTTGCGACGGTTCGCGGACTGGACGCCGCCGTAGACGATGGCGGCGTCGAAGCCCGAGTTCACCGCGGGGAGCGCATCCCCTTCGGCGGGGCACACCCATTCCAAGTTCGTGCCCCGTGCTGCGAGGTGCTGCGAGGCGCGATCGCCGAAGGACTCGTAGTCGTGGATGACGAGTACCGCGCGCCGCCGCATGGGTGCGCTCCCGTTCAGGCGTGGCGGGCAGGCGCTTCGCAGGAGGTGCGCAAGCGCCTGCCGCCGGTGTCGTCGCGCATGTCCGTCGCTGCTACATCAGCCCCTCGGAGCGGACGTGGGCGAGCGTGTCGTCGAGCCCCTGCTCCAGGCGGTCGAAGAGCATGTCCAGCTCCTCGGTCTCGATGATGAGGGGCGGGCAGAACGCGATGCGCTTGCCCTCGCAGGCCCGGAGCAGCACCCCGTGGCGGGCGCAGGCCTCGTTGCACCACACGCCGATTTCCGGCCCGAAGCTCTCCTTGGTGGCCTTGTCCTTCACCAGCTCCACCGCGCCGATGAGGCCGACGCACTGGGCCTCGCCCACCAGAGGGTGGTCGGCGAGCGCGTTCACGCGTTCCCGGCAGTGGGGGGCGACGCGCGCGACATGGTCGGCGATGTCGATCTCGTCGTAGATCTTCAGCGTTTCCACCGCGACCGCGGCCGAAACCGGGTGCCCGCCGTAGGTGAATCCGGTGCCGAGGACGAGGTTGGTGTCGCTGAAGTCCCGGATCGGTCCCCAGATCTTCTCGTTCAGGATGACTGCGGATATCGGCAGGTAGGCCGATGAGAGCTGCTTGGCCACCACCACGATGTCCGGCTCGAACCCGAAGGTCTGGCAGCCGAAGGTGTTGCCGGTACGGTGGAAGCCGGTGATCACCTCGTCGGAGACGATCAGCACGTCGTACTTGCGGCACACCGCCTGCATCTTCTCGAAGTAGGTGGCGGGCGGCACGATCGCGCCTCCCGCGCCCATCACCGGCTCGGCGACGAAGGCGGCGACGGTCTCCGGCCCTTCGTCGAGGATGAGCTGCTCGAGCTCCTCGGCGCGGCGGGTGGCGAATGCCTCTTCCGACTCGCCCTCGTGCGCCTCGCGGTAGTGGTGGTGGCCTTCGGTGTGAATGACGTTCTTTATCGGGAGGTCGAAGCCCTTGTGCACGACCGGCAGGCCGGTGAGGCTCCCCGAAGAGATGGCGATGCCGTGGTAGCCCTTGAGCCGCGCGATGATCTTCTTCTTCTCCGGTCGCCCCATCGCGTTGTTGTAGTACCACACGAACTTCATCATGTGGTCGTTGGCCTCGGAGCCGGAGTTGGCCAGCCACACCTTCGACATCGGCACCGGAGCGATCGCGAGCAGGCGCTCGGAGAGCTCGATCGCGGGCATCGTGGAGCGGTGGAAGAAGGTGTGGGAGTAGGGCAGCTTCCTCATCTGGGCGACGGCCGCCTGGATGAGGCGCTCGTTGGCGAATCCGAGCGCGGTGCACCACAGGCCGGCGAGGCCCTCGATGTACTCGTTGCCTTCGAGATCGCGGACGTAGATCCCCTTGCCTTCCTCGATGATCAGCGGCCCCGTCTTCTCGTGCTTGACGAGGTTGGTGTAGGGATGAATGACCGATGCGATGTCCCGGGCGTGCGGGGAGTTGACGACGGCAGCCATGTGGTTTGCGCTCCTTGGAATTCGCGGTGGATCGGGGAGCGGAGCCCCCGGGCGGGAAGCGAGTCTATCAATCCCCGCGCCGCGGGTCTGCCCGACC
>CAYQVB010000108.1:0-24535 GCA_964420925.1 uncultured Ectothiorhodospiraceae bacterium
CCACCCGGCCCTCCCTCCACCTGACGGGAAGGCCCGACGCGATGATCGCTGCCTTCCATCACCTCGGCGCTACCGGGCACGAGGTACGAGCGCCACGCCGAAGGAACGGGTAAACGATGGGTACGGGGAAGCCTTTGGATCCCGACGACGTAGCCCTCTTCCGCAAGTCGGTGGGCGCGGTTCGCAGAGTGAACGATTCCCGGCCCGCCGGCCTCCCCGCTTCGGGCAGGAAAGCTCGCCCGAAGCCCCGGAGCTCGCCCATCGCCGGACCCGCGGACCCTTCCTTCACACTCGTCGAAGCCGGTGAGCACCTCTCCTACCTGCGCGCGGGTCAACACAGGCGCGTGCTCCGCGAGCTTCGCCGCGGCCGGTGGCCGGTCGAGGACGAGATCCATCTGCGCGGCCTGCGCGCGGCCGAAGCGCTGCGCGCCGCCAGCGATTTCATCAAGGACGCACGCAACGAGGGCCTTCGCTGCGTGTGCATCGTGCATGGCAAAGGCCACGGCTCCGACGACGGCCGTCCCGTCATCAAGGGCGAGATCGACCACTGGCTGCGCCGCCACGACGCAGTCGACGCCTTCTGCTCGGCCCGCGACACCGACGGCGGCTCCGGTGCCCTCTACGTGCTGCTTCGATGCCCTGCGCACCTCTGAGCCCTTCCGCGCCGGCCTCACTCACGCGCATCCACTTCGAGTGTCCCTTGCAGGACGTAGACGCGAGAGCGCCGATTCCGGCAGTGCGCCCGATGCGCGTGAGAAGTTCCGGTCGGTGCCGTACCATTCGCCGCATGCCCCGATAGCTCAGCCGGATAGAGCACCGCCCTCCTAAGGCGGGTGTCGCAGGTTCGAATCCTGCTCGGGGCGCTCCCTTCCCGTTCCGACTGTTCCTGCACCCTCCCGAACGTGACGCGAAGCTCATATGGAAGTAGGAACGTCGAGCCACGGCCGCAAGGCGTCGACAGGCTCCGATCGGGTGTATCCTCGTCCGGTAGATTCCACGCAGGGGAAAAAAACTCACGTTTTTTTTGGACCAACGTACAAAATACCCATAGAATCGGGCGATGGCCGACCATCCCCGATACCTCACCGCTCAGGTCGAGCGGGATTTGGCCCGGAAAATGGTTTTCGTGGCCGGAGCCCGTCAGGTGGGCAAGACGACTCTCGCGCGCATGCTCCCAGGCGCGCGGCGAGGATACCTCAACTGGGATGTTGCGGATGATCGGGAGCGCATCCTGCGCCGGGAACTCCCTCCCAGCGAACTGTGGGTGTTCGATGAGGTGCACAAGTACCGGGGCTGGCGCAACTACCTCAAGGGACTGTACGACGGGCGTCCGAGGGGAACACGCATCCTCGTAACCGGAAGCGCCCGGCTCGATGCGTACCGTTTCGGAGGCGATTCACTTCAGGGTCGCTACCATCTCCTGCGACTGCACCCCCTTTCAGCGGCGGAGCTCGGTCTTTCGACCCCGGGCGAGCTCCGGGATCTGCTCACGCTCGGCGGCTTTCCCGAACCCTGGTTCGGCGCCACGCAGGTCGAAGCTCGCCGCTGGGCGCGGGACTACCGCACGCTGCTGATTCGCGAGGAGGTCACGAGCTTGGAACGCACCCAGGACCTCGGTTCCCTCGAGCTGCTGATGCTTCGGCTGCCCGAGCTGGTCGGCTCTCCACTGTCCGTCAACGCGCTGCGCGAGGATCTCCAGGTCAGCCACAAGAGCGTTGCCGCTTGGCTGCGGGTCTTTGAACGCCTCTACGCCATCTTCAGGCTGGCACCCTTCGGTGCGCCCCGCCTCCGCGCCGTCAAGAAAGAACAGAAGCACTATCATCTCGACTGGTCCCTGGTACCGGGAGAGCCGGCCCGCTTCGAGAACCTCGTCGCCTGCCATCTGCTCAAGTGGGTTCACCACCGGCAGGACACCGAAGGACTGGACATCGAGCTGCGCTACTTTCGGGACACCGACGGGCGGGAAGTCGACTTCGTACTCGTTGACCGGAGCCGGCCAGTCCTCTGCGTCGAATGCAAGTGGGGCGATGGTCCGGTCGACAAGAGCTTGCGCTACTTCAAGAAGCGCTTCCCCGAGTGCGATGCCTGGCAGGTCTCGGCAGTCGGGACCAAGCACCACATCGATGCCGGCGGCATCCGCGTCGCGCCCGCGCTCACATTGCTCGAAACTCTGGTCTGAGAAGCGGACAGGGCAGCCCGAGGATCGCGGCGAAGGACCCGAAGGGGAGTGAAACGAACCCGGCAGGAGTACGGATTCGGAAAGGAGGCCGGTCCGCTCAGGAATCGACTTCCTCCACCAGGGCCACCGCGTGGACGGCGACTCCCTCGACTCGCCCGACGTAGCCCATGCCCTCGGTGGTGGTCGCCTTGACGTTGACCCGGGACGCGTCAATTCCGAGATCGGTGGAGATGTTGGCCTGCATCTCCCCGAGATAGGGGGAGAGACGTGGACGCTGCGCGATCACCGTCACGTCGACGTTCGCAACCCGGAAAGCGGCGGAGTGCAAGCGGGAAACCACGGTACGCAGCAGAATCCGGCTGTCGACGTTCTCGTACTCGGGCGCGCTGTCGGGAAAGTGCCGGCCGATGTCGCCGAGCGCGGCCGCACCGAGCAGCGCGTCGCACACCGCATGCAGCACCGCATCGCCGTCGGAGTGCGCGGCGAGGCCGAACTCGAAGGGGATCTCCACTCCACCCAGCACCAGCGGCCGGCCCAGTGCGTAGCGATGGGCGTCGAAGCCGTGCCCGACCCTCATGCGCCCTCCCCCTGCGCCGCGAGGTACAGCTCCGCCAGCGCAATGTCGCCGGGCCAGGTGATCTTGATGTTGTCCGAATGGCCCTCGACAATCACCGGGAAAACCCCCTGCGCCTCCATCGCCTCGGACTCGTCACCCACTCCCGCCTCGCCACCTCCCGCCGCGGCCTCGAGCGCACGGCGCAGCGCCCCGAAACGGAACATCTGTGGCGTCTGAGCGTGCCAGAGCCCCCGGCGCGCGAGCGTCGTCACGACGCGGCCCCGCTCGTCCACCCGCTTGAGGGCATCCCGGGCCGGCGCCCCCAGCACCGCCCCCGACGCGCCCGCGGTCACCGCTTCGATGAGGCGACCGATGTCGGCGGCGCGCACGCAGGGACGCACCGCGTCGTGCACCATCACCCAGTCCTCGCCCGCCGCCCTGCCCCCGAGCGCGTCGAGCCCGCAAAGCACCGACAGGTAGCGCTCCGCGTCCCCCGTCACGCTCTCGACGCCCTCATCCCCCGCGAGCACGAGCCGCGGCCACCACGGGTCGTCCTCCCGGGTGACCACCACCACCGCGTCCACTCCCGGATGCCGGCGAATGCGCGAGACGCTGTGCTCGATGACGGTGCGCCCGCGCAGGGGGAGATACTGCTTCGGTGTCGCCTTCCCCATTCTCCGGCCAAGCCCGGCGGCGGGAATCACCGCCCAGCAACGCGGCACCGTTCCAACGCTCCGTCTCTCGCCCGTTCCCGCTACCCGACTCAATCGGCGAAATGGAAGAAGGTCTCGTCACGGTGGATCATGCCGAACTCCCGGCGCGCCACCATCTCCACCGCGGGGCCTTCCTGCTTGAGATCGAGGACCTCGGCCGCGAGGAGCTCGTTCCTCTGACGCAGCGCGGCGTTCTCCTCGGACTGGGTCGCGATCTCGGCACGCAGGCGCTGGACCTCGCGCACGCCGTCGTCCGCTACCCAGAGGCGATACTGCAGTATCGCCAGGAGCGCCACCATGAACCATCCGAGGGCCTTGGCCGCCACCGCGTTACTCCCCCGCACCGAACGCGGCCCGGCCCGGATAGCGCGAGCGGCCCTCGAGTTGTTCCTCGATCCTCATGAGGCGATTGTACTTCGCCACGCGCTCGGATCGACTGAGGGAACCGGTCTTGATCTGCCCCACTCCGGTCGCCACCGCGAGATCCGCGATGGTGGTGTCCTCGGTTTCCCCCGAGCGGTGCGAGATCACCGCCGCATATCCCGCCTCCTTCGCCACGCCTACCGTCTCCAGCGCCTCGCTGAGGGTACCGACCTGGTTCACCTTGACGAGCACCGCGTTGCCGACTCCCCGCGCGATACCCTCGCGCAGCGTCGCGGGCTCGCTCACGAAGATGTCGTCGCCCACGAGCTGCACCCGCTTTCCGAGACGCCGGGTGAGCGCCTCCCATCCTTCCCAGTCGTCTTCGGCGAGACCGTCCTCGATGGAGAGAATCGGGTAGGCGTCCACCCACCCGGTGAGCAGCTCGACGAGACCCGCGGCGTCGAGGCGCCGGCCTTCCGAGCGCAGGTGGTAGCGCCCGTCCTCGTGAAACTCCGAGGCGGCGACATCGAGCGCCAGCGCCACGTCAGGTCCGGGCGCGTACCCCGCGTCGTGCACTGCTTCGAGGATCAGCTCGATTGCCTCTTCGTTGGAGCGCAGATCGGGCGCGAAGCCTCCCTCGTCGCCCACCGTGGTGGCAAGGCCCCGCCGTCCGAGCGAGCCCTTGAGCGCCCCGAACACTTCCGCTCCGCAGCGCACCGCTTCGCGGAGCGAATCGGCGCCCAACGGCGCGATCATGAACTCCTGGAAGTCGACGCGGTTGTCGGCGTGGGCGCCGCCGTTGACGATGTTCATGAGCGGCACCGGCATCAGGAAAGGCTCCTCTGCGCCGAGATATCGATACAGGGGTGAGTCGAGGCTGCGGGCCGCCGCCCTCGCGCAGGCGAGAGACACCGCGAGGATGGCATTGGCGCCAAGTACGGACTTGTTCGGCGTGCCGTCCAGTTCCATCAGCCTTGCATCGATGCCCCGCTGATCTTCCACCTCCCAACCCCGCAGGGCCTCCCGGATGGCGCCACGGACGTGGCCCACCGCCTTCTCCACCCCCTTGCCGCGATAGCGCCGCTCGTCGCCGTCGCGAAGCTCCAGCGCTTCCCGCGATCCGGTGGATGCGCCCGAGGGCACCGCGGCACGCCCGAGGGCTCCGTCCGCCAGCACCACGTCGGCCTCCACCGTGGGGTTGCCGCGAGAATCGATGATCTCGCGTGCGAGGATGTCACGGATCTCGGCCAATGGTCTCGATCTCCCGCCGGCACCGCATCAGGGCCGCCGGCCGACAGGCTGTCCCCTCGCTCCGACTACTCCGCCGCCACCGGGGCGGGCTCGGCTTCGATCTCCCTGCGTCCCCGGAACTCCCACGCCGCCTCGACGAATCCGGAGAAGAGGGGATGGCCGTCACGCGGAGTGGAGGTGAACTCCGGGTGGAACTGGCAGCCGATGAACCAGGGATGATTGGCCATTTCGACCACTTCCACGAGCGAACCGTCCAGGGTTCTTCCCGCGATCTGCAGACCCGCATCCTGCAGAGGGTCCATGTAGGTGTTGTTGAACTCGTAGCGGTGCCGGTGCCGCTCGACGATGATGTCCTCCCCGTACACCATGCGCACCCGAGACTCGCGGCGGAGCCTCACCTCCTGCGCTCCGAGGCGCATCGTGCCGCCCAGATCCCCGCTCCGGTCACGCTGCTCGACGCTGCCGTCCTTGTTCGTCCACTCCGTGATGAGGGCAATCACCGGATGAGGGGTTTCGCGGTTGAACTCGGTACTGTTCGCGCCCGGCAGGTCCGCCTGGTGCCGGGCATACTCGATGACCGCCACCTGCATTCCCAGGCACAGCCCGAGGTAGGGGATCTTGTTCTCTCTCGCGTGACGGACCGCCCGGATCTTCCCTTCGATGCCACGCTTGCCGAATCCGCCCGGAACGAGGATCGCATCCACCCCTTCCAGGAGCACGGTGCCGGCACGTTCGATCTCCTCGGAGTCGACGTAGTCGATATCGACCCGGGTGCCGGTGTGGATACCGGCGTGCACCAGCGCCTCGATGAGCGACTTGTAGGACTCGCGCAGGTCCACGTACTTGCCGACCATCGCGATCCGCACCCTTCGACGCGCACCCTCGATGCCCCGCACCACCGCGTCCCACTCCGCCAGGTCGATGGGGCCGGCCTCGAGATCCAGCTTCTCGACCACCAGGTCGTCGAGACCCTGCTCGTGATACAGGCGCGGGACCATGTAGACGTTTTCGGCGTCGAGCGCGGAAATCACCGCCCGCTCGGGCACATTCGTGAATAGCGCGATCTTGCGCCGCTCGTTCTCGGGCAGGGGGGATACGCAGCGGCAGAGCAGCACATCGGGCTGGATGCCGATGGAGCGAAGCTCCTTCACCGAATGCTGGGTCGGCTTCGTCTTGATTTCGCCCGCCGAGCGCATGTACGGCACCAGGGTGAGGTGGATGAACAGCGAATTGCGCTCTCCGAGCTCGATGCGCATCTGCCGGATCGCCTCGAGGAAGGGCTGCGATTCGATGTCTCCGACCGTACCCCCGATCTCCACCAGGGTGACTTCGGCGTCTCCGGCGCCGCGCCGAATGCAGTCCTTGATCTCGTCGGTAATGTGCGGGATGACCTGCACGGTCCCTCCCAGGTACTCGCCTCGGCGCTCCTTGCGGATGACGTTGTCGTAGATCTGACCGGTGGTGTAGTTGTTGTGCCGGCTCATCGTGGTGCGCACGAAACGCTCGTAGTGCCCGAGATCCAGGTCGGTCTCCGCTCCGTCCGTGGTCACGAACACCTCCCCGTGCTGGAAGGGATTCATGGTGCCGGGATCGACGTTGATGTACGGATCCAGCTTGACGAGCGTCACCTTGATGCGGCGCGCCTCGAGAATGGCAGCGAGGGAGGAGGAGGCGATGCCCTTGCCCAGGGAGGACACGACACCGCCCGTGATGAAGATGAAACGCCCCATCAACCCTCCGTTCGGCGACCGGATCACACCTGTCTCCGAACGCCGGTCCACGCTACCAGAATCCGGTGCTCCACTCAATCGTGAGGGCCGGCGAAAAGGCGCTCGAAGCGCCGCTCAAGGGTTCGATTCCGAAGGATCGACGAACGCATCGCGCGCCGAACCGGCGTACCCGGTGAGCTCCACGTAGCCGGAGCCGGACACCGGGAGCGACCCGGAGCGGCCCTGCGCCGAGGCCGCTCCCTCCCAATAGCGGAAAGATTGCCGCCACTCCTGGTCCTCGACCAAGGGCAGTACCTCCACGTCGAGAGCCACGGAGGGAATTCGGATCCGCCACTCCGATGGGTAAGTTGCTTTTTTGTCATGAGGTTGCCAGTGTTTTCTCACTTCAACCGTGAAATCTTCGCGGGTGAGGATCAGCGCATCGCCGGCCGCGTCCACGAGGAGTCCGTAGCTGAAGGGGTCGGCGCTCCCGTCCCGGCGCCGGAGCTGGTAGAGCATCAGTTCGCTGCCGTCGGAGAGGTGCAGCGCGAACCAGTCCCAGCCCGTCTGATCGGAGGCGAGCGCGCTGCTGCTCCACTCGCGGTCCAGCCATCCCTCGCCCGCGACCTCGACACTTCCCCGCGGAGTCCGGAGTCGACCGGACACCGGCATGCGGGGGTAGGAGTAATAGTACGAAGCGTTGCCGGGGGCGGCGCTCTTGCGACTGTATCCGGCGTCGCCGTGGAGTATCGGCCCTTCGCCCGGTCCGAACCTGAGGTCGATACCCGTTCCCGCCTCGCTCGCCCGCAGGTGCACCGCGAAGTCTCCGGCACCGCCCTCCCCGCTCGCGCTCCAGTCGTCGAGCCAGACCCGGAAAGGGGAGGCGCGCGCGCCGGCAAGATCGAGGGCCCCCCGGCTGAAGCGTTCGAAGGCATGAAAGCGCCCGGCTTCGACGTCGGTGACCGCGAAATGCGCCATGTACACCTGCTCCGTCGCCCACTGCGAACGGCGTTCGATCGAATTCGCGGCGAGGCGAAAGCGAAAGAAGGTGAGTTGAAACCCGTACCGGCTCCCGTCCGCCGCCCTCACGATTCCGGTGAAGTACCACCACTCGCTGCGGTACTCGGGATGCGGACCGTGATCGGCAGGAAACTCGAAGGGACGCGGTCCGGTCACCAGCGCGAAGCCCTCGGCGGGGGCACCGAGCACGCGCCTCAGGGTCGCGGGCGACTCGCCTTGTTCCCTTCCGCCTGCCGTCTCCCCTGCAGGTGCCGTCCGTGCTCGGTCCGCGCCCGATTCCCCGGCCGGAAGAGCGGCGGCCAGAAGAGCGGCGACGAGTCGCGCCCGCGGCGTCAAGGCTCCTCGTCCGCAGTCGAAACGGAGCGCGACAGGGCATTGAGATCCAGTTCCCGCAGGTAGGCGACGAGCGCACGGGCCTCCCGGCCCCCTTCCTCCCCGGCGTCCCGCTCCGAACGCGCTCCGCGCACCATTCGGCGCAGACGCTGCCGTTCCGCGCCCGGATGTTCTTCGATCAGCTCCTGTATCGCTTCATCGCCCCCGGCGAGGAGCCGATCCCGGCGCGCCTCCTGGCGACGCCGGCGCGCGCCCGCCGCCGGCCCCGAGTCCGAGACGTGCTCCATTGCGGTGCGAAGCGCCTCCGGGTCGCCGCGGACCAGAAGGCGGGCGATATGGCGCAGGTGGCGCCGATAGGCACTACCCTCGAGGCGCCGCGCTTCCACGACCGCGACGCGCAGCGCTTCTTCCAGGGGCATCCGGGCGAAATGCCCGGGGCTCATGCGCACGAGCGACTCTCCGAGCTCCTGTACGGCCAGATAATCGCGTCGGCGCTGCGACCTGCTCTTGACGGGATCGTGGGGTGCCATCCCGGTTGACAAGGGTGTTCCCTCATTCGATGAGATAAGTGTGCTCGTGGAGCTGAGTGAGCCCGCGCTTGCGCAGGCTCGAGCGTTCGATGATGTCCTCTTCCGCCAGATGCCGGACCCCTCGTCGATCGCCGAACAGGGCGCGCACCTCCGCCTCCGGGACCGAGAAGGGGGGGCCGTCGATCTCGTGCTCGGGGTAGACCATGGATATCAGCAGTATCGGGGCCCCGACCAGAGCGCCGAGGCGCTCCGCGTAGCGTTGCCGCGTGGGAGCCGGCAGGGCGACCAGGGCTGCCCGGTCGTAGACGGCGGCGACCCCGGCGAGGTCATCGGCCTCGAGCGCGAAGAAATCCCCCGCGAGAAGGCGGAAGCCGGGGCTCTCGAGCACCGAGTAGCGGGAATCCCGGGACTCGGTGAAATCCAGGCGATGGGCGCTCAGGAACTCGCGTCCCGCAATCGGACTGAGATCGATGCCCAGGACTTCGAGACCGCGTTCGTGGAGCCACCACATGTCCTCCGCCTTGCCGCAGAGGGGGACGAAGACCCGGTCCCCGGGCTTGAGACGCAGGCAATCGAGGTGGCGCCTCAGCGCCTCGTTCGGGACGCCCTCGTGCCAGGGGGTGCTGCCGTCACGCCAGCGCTGCAACCAGAACTCCGCTTCCACCATCCCGCTCCGTCGCGCTGCGCCTCCACCCGGGCGCGCGGTTCACCCCAGTGTAGCGGCGGCGGCATGCACGCGCCGGGTGGCTCGAGTCGCCGTGAATCCCGCCCCTCACACTGCGATCGGCTCGCAAAGAGCCGGCTGACCGACCGAGCGCACTCCTTCCCGCAGGGGAGCTCTACCTCTCCAGAAGGCTCCTCAGCTCGCCCGACTCGGGAAAGCGCCCGAGCGCCTTCTTGGAGAACACGAGCTTGTCGTCGGCCGTGACCTCGAACACCCCCCCGCTCGACTTCACCAGCTCGACCTCGGCCCCGAACTCGGCCACCAGAGTGTCCCTCGCGCTCACGGCGCGAGATCCGTAGCCTCAAGCCCCGCAGTATTCGATCCTGATTCGCATTGCGATGGTCTCCGCTTCCGGATTGCGAAGCATAGCGCGGGATCCGGCCCGCCGTAAGCACTCGAGCGCCCGCGCGCGCTCATGGGGTTCGCTGCGGCCTATCCGGCCCACCACTCGTAGGCGTGCAGGACCCCCGCACCGAGCACGGCGAGCATGAGGCAGTACGGTGCGTTCCAGCGCGCGAAGCGCCAGCCCGGCACTGCGTAGCGCGCCTGCAGAACCAGGACCTGTCCCGAAAGGGGGTTGCCGGCGCAGCCGATACCCCAACCCATCACGAAGCTCATGACCATCAGAGTCGGATCGGGATGAAGCGGCGCCAGGAGCGTCGCGGCGAGGGTCAGGGGCACGACCGGATGCACCCCCAAGAAAGACAGGGCGTAAACCCCGAGCACCAGCGCGGAGGCGGTGGCGGCGTCGAATCGGGCGGGCATCCACGGGCTGCCGTGGACGACGAGCGCGCTGGAAAGTCCCACCGCCAGCACTCCCGCGGCGAGAAAGAGCGCGACCTCTCCCGACATTCGGGGAAGCTCCACGCGGCCGTGCGCGAGCATGGCCCGCAAGCCGCGGAGCGGCCCTCGGGTGACGACCAGCACCACGAGCGCCATCGACGGCGCCAGCCACGCGATCAGCACCAGCACCGGAATGGTGGGATCCGAGAGATGCCAGGCGAGGACCGCCACCGCGAGCAGGGCGGGGAAGGCCAGGTTCGCGTAGCGAAGCGGATAGCCCTCGAAGCGGTCCAGGCCGCCGGCATCTCGCCTTCGCTCGTCGCCGTAGCCGAGAGTGATTCCCGCGAGAGCCAGGGCCGCGCCCAGCGTCATCACCGCAATGACGTTGGAGCCCGGCGCGTAGTGGAGGGCGAGGGCCATGCCTCCGATGAAGGGCGAGTAAAACACCGCGGAGGAAAAGGAGCGGCACACCAGCAGCGCCTCGCGGCGCGCCAGGGGGCCGCCGCGTCCCAGGCGATCGCCGACGATGATCATCCCCGGTATGTTGATGAGGGCCCCCTGCACGTTGACGGCGAGCGCGGTGCGGAGAAAGGCGCCCCGCCCCCGCGGCGGCGTGCCGGCTCCCGCCCTGGGTACGGGAATCAGCCGCAGGAACCTCACCGCCACCAGCATCGCCAGCAGGGCATCGTTGTACCCGAGCAGTGCCGAGGCGGAAAGACCCGCCGCTCCCGGGTCCCCCACCGCGAATGCCGCTCCTCCAATCACCGCCAGGGCGCCGGCCTGAGCGCGGACTGCGTTGGGGACTCCCGGCCACAGCAGCATCATCGCCAGGAAGCCTGTACCGCCTGCCAGCCAGCGCGGCACGAACTCCACGAACTGGTCCAGCACCACGAAGCACAGCATCGCGCCCAGCAGAGCGGCGGCGATGGTCGAACGCGGCGACGCCTCGGCCAAACCCGGATTCTGTGACATAGTTGACGGTCGGCTCAGGCGTTCTCGCGGAAGAAGTGCCGCATGGTATCCATCCCCCGTCTCCCTGTCGGCTTCGCTCGTCACCGCGGTTTCCGCGCCGCCTCTCGGGTCCTCGAATCCGCCTGCCCGGGTCCCGGTCACGGCGTGAAGCGGGTCCTGCGCCAAAGGATTCGGCGAGCGTGAACGCGCCTCGGAACGAACCCGATCGCCGCCTGTCGGTGGCGCCGATGATGGCGCGCACCGACCGCCACGAGCGCTACTTGCTGCGTCTCATCACGCGCCACACCCTGCTCTACACCGAGATGGTGAGCAGCGGCGCGCTGGTGCACGGCGACGCGGAGCGACTGCTCGCCTTTCATCCCACCGAGCACCCGATCGCATTGCAGGTCGGTGGTTCGCACCCCCCGGAAATGGCGCAATGCGCCCGCCTCGCCGAGGCGGCCGGCTTCGACGAGGTGAACATCAACGTCGGCTGTCCGAGCCGCCGGGTGCGAGAGGGGCGTTTCGGCGCCTGCCTGATGGCCGAACCGCACCTGGTGGCGCGATGCGTGGACGCGATGAGCCGCGCCTGCACGCTGCCGATCACCGTGAAGACCCGCATCGGCATCGATGACCACGACCGCTACGAGGAGCTTCGCGCATTCGTGCGCATCGTCGCCGGCGCCGGTTGCCGTACTTTCATCATTCACGCCCGCAAGGCATGGCTCTCGGGGCTGAGCCCGGCGCAGAACCGCAGCCTGCCGCCGCTTCGCTACGACCGGGTGCACCGCCTGAAGGAGGACTTTCCCGAGCTCGAGATCGTTCTGAACGGCGGCGTGCACGACTTCGACACCGTCCGCGCACAGCTCGGGCGAGTGGACGGGGTGATGATCGGCCGCGAAGCCTATCGCAACCCCTACCTGCTCGCGGCCGCGGACCGGATCGTGTTCGGCGCGGGCGTCGAGGCGCCGACCCGGGAAGAGGTCATGCTCCGCTTCATGCCCTATCTGCGTGCCGAACTCGCCCGCGGCACTCCCTTGGGCGCCCTCACCCGACACCTGCTGGGGCTCTACCAGGCCCAGCCCGGCGCACGGCGCTGGCGGCGGCACCTCACGGAAGGGGCGTCCCGGTCGGGAGCCGGTGCGGAGCTGGTGCTCGAAGCGCTCGAGATTGTGGAGACCGCCCGGAACAACGCCACCACCGGGACCATAGCAATCGGAAGGGCGCCGAAAACCGGCTCTTCGGGACTCCCGGAGTCGGAAGCGATCGCACATCTTCGGGTCGCGTAGCGCCTACCCTTCCGATGCGCTTCCCCACTCCATCCGGCGTGCGCCGGCCGCCAGCACGCGAGGCGGTGGGAAATGCCCGTTCCCGCTGGGGTCTTCACCCCTTGGTGGACGCGGAACGCGGGCGGGCGCGCACCAGACCGGACACCCCCGGCGCCGGCTACAGGTTCTTGACGATCTCCTCCACCATCTTCTTGGCGTCCGAGAACAGCATCATGGTGTTGTCCCGGAAGAAGAGCTCGTTGTCGATTCCCGCATAGCCCGAGCCGAGGCCGCGCTTCACGAAGAGGACGGTCCCCGCCCGCTCCACGTCGAGAATGGGCATCCCGTAGATGGGGCTCGAAGGGTCTTTCTTGGCCGACGGATTGGTCACGTCGTTGGCGCCGATCACGAACGCGACGTCGGTCCGGGCGAATTCGCTGTTGATGTCCTCGAGCTCGAACACCTCGTCGTAGGGCACGTTCGCCTCCGCCAGCAGCACGTTCATGTGCCCCGGCATCCGGCCCGCCACGGGATGGACGGCGTAGGAGAGCTTGACGCCGGCCGCCTTGAGCCCGTCCGCCATCTCGCGCAACGCGTGCTGGGCCTGGGCCACCGCCATGCCGTAGCCGGGCACGATCACCACCGAGCCCGCGTTCTTCATCACGAAGGCCGCGTCCTCCGCGCTGCCCTGCTTGACCGGCCGCGTCTCGCGTGCGGCTCCGGCGCCGAGATCGCTCTCTCCTCCGAAGCCGCCCAGGATCACGCTCACGAAGGAGCGATTCATGCCCCGGCACATGATGTAGGACAGGATCGCGCCGGAGGCGCCGACGAGGGCGCCGGTGATGATGAGCGCGGTGTTCTCCAGGGTGAAGCCGATCCCCGCCGCCGCCCAGCCGGAATAGGAGTTGAGCATGGACACCACCACCGGCATGTCCGCCCCCCCGATGGGAATGATGATGAGCACGCCGATCAGCAGTGCGAGCGCGGTGAGCGCGAAGAACGCAGTGTGCGACTCGGTGGCGCAGAACCACACCGTGATGCCGAGCAGGACGAGGCCGGCGAGCGCGTTGAGCAGGTGCTGTCCCGGAAACACCACCGGTCGGCCCGAGACCAGGCCCTGGAGCTTGGTGAAGGCCACCACCGAGCCGGAGAAGGTCACCGCCCCGATCGCGGAACCGAGCGACATCTCGATGAGGCTCGCCACGCCGAGGTTGCCGGCGATGCCAATCCCGTAGGCATGCGGCGTGAGCAGGGCGGCGGACGCCACCAGCACCGCCGCGAGACCCACGAGGCTGTGAAAGGCGGCCACGAGCTGAGGCATCGCGGTCATCGCGATGCGCAGCGCGACCACTGCGCCGATGGCGCCCCCGATCCCGGCCGCGAGCGCGATCAAGCCGAAGGTGAGGCCGTCCGCGATGCCCGACACCCACAGGGTGGTGAGTATCGCGAGCGCCATTCCCGCCATCCCGTACACGTTTCCGCGGGGCGCGGATTCCGGAGAGGAGAGCCCGCGCAGGGCGAGGATGAACAGCACCCCGCAGGCGAGGTAGGCAAGCGCTATGAGCCCGGCGGCCATCGTGACCTCCTAGCGCTTCTTCCGGTACATCGACAGCATCCGGTGGGTCACCAGGAACCCGCCGACGATGTTGACCGAGGCGAGCATGATCGCCACGAACCCGAGCGCCTTGGACCACGTCCCCGACCCCGCGTCTCCGTCGAGTGGCGCGGACACCGCGAGGAGCGCGCCGACGACGATGACCGAGGAGATCGCGTTGGTCACCGACATGAGCGGCGTGTGCAAGGCGGGCGTCACGCTCCAGACCACGTAGTAGCCGACGAAGATCGCGAGCACGAATATCGAGATGCGGAACACGAAGGGGTCGACCTGCGCCAGCTCGCTCACTCTGCACCTCCCTCCTGCAACAAGATGGGGTGAACCAGGGCCCCGTCGCGGGTAAGGGCGGTCTCGGCGAGCAACTCGTCGTCCCAGTCGAGGGCGAGCTCTCCTTTAGCGTCCCCGCACATCGCCGAGACGAAGCTCACCAGGTTTCGCCCGTACATCGCCGAAGCGTCGGCCGGCACCCGGCACGCCATGCGGGTGTAGCCGACGATCCGGACACCTTCATGCTCCACCACCTCGTCCGGACGCGACAGCTCGCAATTCCCGCCCTGCTCCACCGCGAGGTCCACCACCACCGAACCCGGACGCATGCTCTCCACCATCTCGAGCGTCACGAGACGTGGCGCCGGACGTCCGGGCACCAGGGCCGTCGTGATCACGATGTCCTGTCGGGTGATGTGTGCCGAGACCAGTTCGGCCTGGCGCCGGCGGTGTTCCACGCTCATCTCCCTGGCGTATCCGCCCCCGCCTTCTCCACCTTCCCCGCTCTCCACCATGACGAAATCCGCGCCCAGGCTCTCCACCTCCTCCTTGGCTGCCCGGCGCACGTCGGTTGCGCTCACCACCGCACCGAGTCGCCGCCCCGTGGCAATCGCCTGGAGTCCCGCCACCCCCGCCCCGATCACGAAGAGCCGCGCGGGAGCGATGGTGCCGGCCGCGGTCATCATCATCGGCATCGCCCGGGGCAGATGCGAGGCCGCCGCGATCACCGCCCGGTAACCGGCGAGATTGGACTGCGACGAGAGCGCGTCCATCGACTGGGCGCGGCTGATGCGCGGCATCAGCTCCATCGCCACCGCGATCACCCCGCGCCGGGCCAGCGCTTCGATGCCCGCACGGTCGCGGTAGGGATCCAGCATCCCGATGAGCACGCACCCCTCTTCCAGACACGCCGCCACCTCCGCATCCGGCCGCCCCACCGAGAGCAGGGCCCCGGCACCGGCCAGCGCCTCCGCCGCCCGGGAATGGATCTCGGCGCCGGCGCGCCGGTACTGCTCGTCGTCGTAGCCCGCCCGGCGACCCACGCCGGACTCCACGCCCACCGAGAAACCCAGCGCGCGCAGGCGCCTGACCGAATCCGGAGTCGCCGCCGCGCGGGTCTCGCGGGGGTCGCGCTCGCACGCCACCGCGATCTTCATCGCTCAGCCTCCATGCCGGAACCGTTTCACGCTGGCCGAACTCGTGCTTCCCATGCGAACTGCACGGTCTCCGGTGCGGTTTCCGTAACTCCCGCAAAGGCGGGAGTCCACAACCAACAACGAGCCGGGGCAAGCTCCTTGGAAGCGTGAAATGCCCTTGGCCTCCATGCCCGCTCCGATCTTCCTCACGCTATCCGGGATGTACGCTCAAGGGCGGCGTGGCTCGTAGTGGGAGGCCACGTACTCGTCGACGAGGCGGTGGAACTCTTCCGCGATGCCCTCGCCGCGAAGGGTCACCGTCTTTCTTCCGTCGATGAACACCGGCGCGGCCGGCGACTCTCCGGTGCCGGGCAGGCTGATGCCGATGTTCGCGTGCCGGCTCTCTCCGGGGCCGTTCACGACGCAGCCCATGACCGCCACGGACATCGTCTCCACTCCACGATAGCGCTCCCGCCACTCCGGCATCTTCTCCCGGAGGTGATCCTGGATGCTGCCGGCAAGCTCCTGGAAGAAGGTGCTGGTGGTGCGCCCACAGCCCGGACAGGCCGCCACGAGCGGGGTGAAGGAGCGCAGCCCCATCGTCTGCAGGAGCTCCTGGGCGACGACGACCTCGCGGGTGCGGTCGCCATCGGGCTCCGGGGTGAGCGACACCCGCACCGTGTCGCCGATCCCGCGTTGCAACAAGATCCCCATTGCCGCGGCGGAGGCCACGATGCCCTTCGACCCCATGCCCGCTTCGGTGAGGCCGAGATGCAGGGCATAGTCGCAGCGCCGGGCGAGCTCGTCGTAGACCGCGATGAGGTCCTGGACCGCGCTCACCTTGCACGACAGCACGATGCGTTCGCGCGCGAGTCCGACATCCTCCGCGAACGCGGCGCTGCCGAGCGCCGACTGGATCAGCGCCTCCCGAGTCACTGCCCTGGCGTCGAGCGGGTTCTCGCGCCGCGCGTTCTCGTCCATGAGACGGGTGAGCAGCGACGCGTCGAGGCTTCCCCAGTTCACCCCGATCCGCACCGGCTTGTCGTGCCGCAGCGCGGCTTCGATCATCGTCGCGAACTGCGCGTCCTTCTTCCGGCCGAAACCCACGTTGCCGGGGTTGATCCGGTACTTGTCGAGGGCGCGCGCGCAGTCCGGATACTGCACCAGCAAGCGGTGCCCGTTGTAGTGGAAGTCGCCGACGAGCGGCACCCGGCAACCGAGCGCGTCGAGGCGTTCACGGATCTCCGGCACCGCCGCGGCCGCCTGGGGCGTATTGACGGTGATGCGCACCAGCTCCGATCCGGCCCGCGCCAGCGCCTCCACCTGCGCCGCGGTGCCCACCGCGTCCGCGGTGTCGGTGTTGGTCATCGACTGCACCACGATGGGCGCGTCGCCCCCGATCGTCACCGTCCCCACCCGGACCGGAACGCTGGTCCTGCGCATCACCTCCATCGATGTCCTGGCCACCTCGTTCGCACCGGCGGATGGCGAGTCTACTCCAAGCGCCGCCGCTTTCCCCGCTTCCGATGACCACCCGCACCGCTCCGTCCGGCGATCCCGCCCCGAATCGGTGCTCGGAAAAGCGGAGAATTGGCGAGACCGTGCGCAGGCGCTGGGCCGTTCGCCCTTCATTGCCGCGACTCCATCCGATGGACTCCCGCCCTTCGCATTCGCGGGAGCAGGAATCCATCGGACAATCACGAGCGCCCCACGCCGGCAGGTCCCGGAGGACGGTACCGGCCGGCTCCGCCTCCCGGCGATTGCTCCGCGAGTGTCCCGAGCGCCCGGGGAGGCTCCAGGCTCAGGCCGCCTCGACCGGCGCGGAAGATCCGATCGCCTCGATGCTCCTGATCGTTCGCACACAGGCATCGGCCGCTTCCCGGCCTTTCTTCTCCATGTGCCCGGAGAAGAAGGCGCGGTGCTCGTCGTGCTCGTGGAAGCGTTGCGGGGTGAGCACCATGGAGAGCACCGGCACTTCGGTCTCCAGCGCGACGCGCATCAGGCCGTCGATGACCGCCCGGGCGACGAACTCGTGGCGGTAGATGCCGCCGTCGACCACGAAGCCCGCGGCCACGAGCGCGGCATATCGGCCGGATCTCGCGAGCAACTGCGCGTGAAGGGGAATCTCGAGGCTCCCCGGGACTTCGAACACGTCGACGCGTCCGCGCGGGATGCCGCGTCTCTCGAGCTCGGCGAGAAAGCCGTCGCGACCACGCTCCACGATGTCGCGGTGCCAGCACGCCTGGACGAAAGCGATGCGCGTGCTCGTGGATGGGATACGGGTCTGATTCATGGCGCCAACTCCCTGATGCGGTGACCTGAATCAGGGCGGCGGGAGTCGGATTCGGGCCCTCGCAACCGCGACGCCGTCGATCCTCACATCCCGTTCTCTTCCATCCGGACTCTGACCGTCGGCTTCGGATTCGCACCGAATCTGCTGACCCTGCCTGGGCAGGCGCTCGCGGGCTGATGCGCTTTCACGCAATCACCGCCGGTGGGGACTTCCACCCCGCCCCGAGAACGTGCGCGAGCACGAAGACATGCTCACGGGAACGCAGTGTATCAGCAACGCCGGACCCCTGCTCCCGGCGTCGGCCGTCAAACCTGGAGCATTACACACCTTCGAGAAACATCCTGTAACTCATTGCTTACATGTAGATTTCTGCCCCACATGACAACAGAGCAATAAACGTCACTTCTCGTCACCACCTTTAGCGTGCGGGAATCCACCCGAGACCGCACGGCTCGTGTTGGGAGCTTAAGGTCCGACCCGCGTGAAACGGCCATGGTCACGGAGTCCCACCCCGGAGCGCCCCGCATCGCCCTCACTCCGAACGCAGGGCCACCGCCGGTGCCTGCCGCGCCATGCGCCACGCCGGGAAGAGCCCGGCGAGCAAAGCCGCGAGCAGGGCGAGGCCGAGGGCCTGGAAGCACAGAGCCGGATCGACGTGCACCGACATGCTCCATCCGAAGGAGCGCCGGTTGATGACCACGATCAGGAGCAACGCCATTCCGAGGCCGACGGGCAGAGAGAGCAGGCCGGCGACGAGGCCGAGCAATCCGGTCTCTCCCTGAACCACCCCGAACACTTCGCGCCGGGTGAGTCCCAGGGTGCGCAGCACCGCCACTTCGCGGGCGCGCTCGAGCGAGAGTGCCAGCAGTGCGCTCAGCACGCCAAGGAAGGCCACCGTGCCGGCAAGCAGGCGCAGTATTCCGGTGATGGTGAAGGTGCGGTCGAATATCTCCAGAGATGCCTGCCGGATGCCGGCGCGCGGGCGCAACAGGATCTCCCGGTCGCCGGGCAGCAAGGCCCGTATCCGATCCGCCACCTTGGTGGCATCGCGGTCTGGATGCAGAAAGACCCCGATGCCGCTCACTCCCCGGTTCGGCCAGTGGCGCAGAAAGGTGGCCCGGCTCATCAGCAGGGTGCCCTCGGGTGATTCGTAGTCGCGAAACACGCCCACGACTTCGAATCGTCGTCTTCCCGCCGGGGTGCCGAGGGCGATTTCTTCGCCGACGTGGACATCCTGGCGCCACGCGTAGGGCTCGCTCGCGAGGATCGCGTCCCCGGCATCGAAGGCAGGCCATGTCTCTCGCGGCTCTCCTTCCAGCAGTTCGAAGCCGGTGTAGCTCCGCTTCGCCATCTCCAGGACGAAGAGCCGGGCGGGACCGTGGTCGGTGTCTACCGGCAGCACCCGCCCCATGCTCACCCCTTCGACGTCGGAGAGCGCGCGAACCTCGTCGGCCAGAGTCGGCGGCAGTAAGCGATCCCAACCGCGCCCGGGCACGCCGAGGTAGACGTCGGCGCGCAGGGTGCGGTCGAGCCAGACCTCGACGCTCCGGCGAAAGCTGTCCACCATCACCCCGACTCCGACGGTGGCGGCAATCGCGACCATGAGGGCCGCTACCGCGACGGCGCTGCGCACGAGGCCCGCCGCGGCGCCCCGCACCGCGATCGTCGCCAGCATTCCTCGCCGGCGGCGGGCGACGCGCCAAGCAGCATGCAGGATGAGGCGGCTCGCCCCCGGCGCGAGCAGCACGCACCCGAGCACGAGCGCGATGAGCGCAGCGAAGCCGACGCCGGGTTCCCGCGTCGGCCAGGCGACGAGCACGGCGCTGCTTCCCAGAAACAGTGCGCCGAGACCATTCGCCAAGGGAAGCAGGCGACCCATCCGCGCCCCGAGCGTGGATTCGAGGGCCGCGATCCGGGGGGCGACGCGGGTCGCCTCGTGGGCCGGGACCGCCGCCGCGACCAGCCCCGTTCCCACCCCCAACGCGAAACCTTTCAGAAGGGCGGGAAGCCCCGGATGTACATCGCTCACCGCGACGACGAAGTAGTGATCATTCAGGGTGCGGGTGACGAGATCGAGAAGGCCCTGCGCGAGCATCACCCCGAATCCGACACCTGCCGCGGAGGCGACCCCGGTGAGCACGAGGGCCTCCGTCATCACCAGGCCGAACACCCCCCTGCGGGTCACTCCGAGCATTCGGAAGTGGGCGATCAGGGCACGGCGGCGCACCACGGAAAAGGTCATGGTGTTGTAGATCAGGAACATGCCGACCACGAGGGAGAGAATCCCCAGCATGCGCAGGTTGAGTTCGAAGGCGCGCGCCATCTGTCCCGCGACCTCGTGCCGGCGCCCGGCGCTGTGAAGCTCCACCCCCGGCGGAAGCGCCGCCTGGAGCGCCTCGCGCTCCGCATCTCCCTCGATAACCACGTCGACCCGAGTGAGTACCCCCATTCGCTCGAAGAGCTCCTGGGCGGCGGCAATATCCATGACGATGAGGTCCGACCAGGCGGCCGCTTCGAGTCCGTCAGAGGTCCCGGTCAGTCCGAGCACCACGAGGGAGTGCGAGCGGCCGCCGGCCCGGATCGCGAATCGGTCTCCCACCGCGAGCCCGAGGGATGTCGCGTATCCGGCGCTCATCACCACGCCATCGGGCCGGGAGAGGAAGTCGCCGAGCCACTCGCGATCCGCCGCGGCGGCGATGTCGGGACGAAAGGGAGTCTCCGCGAAGAGATCGATGCCAAGGACCCTCGCAGTCCTCGGCACCTCGCCGGGAATGCTCACGAAACCCTCGATCACCGGAGCGAGGCGCACCGGGAGACCCCTTCGCCGCAACTCCGCGTAGAGCGTCTCACTCACCCCGACTGGCTCCGCGCGCAGAACGTGGGTGGCGCGACCGGCGATCGCGGCGTGGGAACGTTCGAAGGCGAGACGCGAGCTCACGATGGAGAGGTCCACCGCGGTGACCACCGCGACCCCGAGCGCCACGCCGGCGAGCGCGAGCAGGAGCTGCCAGGGGTGCCGCCATGCATGGCGGGCGCTCGCGAGGCAAAGCGCGCTCATCGTCCCGCCTCCACCAGCGCGCCGCGCTCGAGCCGCAAAACCCGGTCCGCAGCCGCGGCCGCCTCCTCGCTGTGGGTTGCGAGCAGGAGAAGGCGGCCGTCCCGCACGCTGAGCTCGCGCAGGAGCGTGACAATCCGGACCGCGGTCTCTGCATCCAGGTTGCCGGTCGGCTCGTCCGCGAGAACGATCGCGGGCTCGTGAATGAGCGCCCGCGCGATCGCGACGCGCTGCTGCTCGCCTCCGGAGAGACGATCCGGGAAGCTATGGCGGCGTTCGGCGAGCCCGACCCGCCCAAGCATCTCGTCGATGCGCGACTCCGCGTCCCGGTGAAGGCGGTTCAGCTCGAGCGGGAGGCGCAGGTTCTCCTCGACGTTCAGGCTGGGGATGAGATTGAAGAACTGGAACACGAAACCGATGCGGGCGCGTCTCACCAGGGTCCGCTCGCGCTCCGGGCAGGCGGCGATATCGCGCCCTTCCAGCCACACCGAGCCCGAATCCGGCTCGTCAACGCCGCTGATGAGGTTGAGCAGAGTGGACTTGCCGCTGCCACTCCGGCCGGTCACCGCCACGCACTCGCCCGCGGTGAAATGCGCGCTCGCTCCCCGCAGCACCTCGCGGCGCACGCCACCTTCATCGTAGGCCTTGCAGAGGTTCTCTATTCTGAGCACCGGGGTATCCGCGGCAGAGCGGAAAAGTTATCTGCGCACACCCGGCGGCGTGGTGCTCGACGGCGGCCGGCGGAGCGCGCTCGCGTCATTCTGGAGTGATCGGGCTTTGGAGACTCAGTCCTGGACGACCGCGACCACGTCGACCTCGACCAGAATCTCGGGCATGGCGAAGCCGTAGACGATCAACCCGGTGCCGCAGGGATGTACGCCTCTGAGGTGACGGCCGATGGCGCGGTAGATCGCCTCGCGGTGGGCGCGGTGCAGGATGAATGTGTGTACCTTGCACACGTCGCCGAGTGAGGCCCCGGCCTCTTCCAGCAGCACCGCAATGTTCTTCATCGCCTCGTCGGCTTGCGCGGCGGCGTCCCCCACGGTGAACCCGGTGCCGTGCATGGTCCGGCCGTCGAGCTCGGCGCCGGTCTGACCCCGCAGGAAGGTCCGGTTGCCCGCCTTCACGGTCATGCACATGTCGTTGTCGTGGCGGCCTCCGGGGTAGACGTCGCGGGTGTTGAACTTGCGAAAGCGTTGAATCGTCACCATGCCATCCTCCCCATCGCTCCGGGTCGGCTCGGCAACACCAAGCCGCCCATTTGGTACGTGGGAGAGTAGAGGAAAGTCAGTATCACCGGTCAAACGCTCCGTATCCATCCGGCGAATACCGCGGGGCAAGAGGTCCGAATTCGTGGATTCGGTGGATTCGAAGTCGCAACTCGAGGCGAGAGCCGTTCTACGCGGCCAAGGACTGATCCCGGACGGCTTTCCAGTTCTGGGGCAACCGCTCGTGCACCCGGGTGTGCGGCAGCTTGGGGATGTGGGAGAGGGCTTTGGCGAACCAAGCCTGCGGGTCGACCCCTTGGCGCTTGGCGGTGACGACGACGGTGTACATCGCGCGGCGCGGCACGCACGCCCCTGCGGTCGGCATGGTTCGTCAGGCAGATGCGTCTGTCGTCAATGAGCGGGTGAAGCGGCCCCAGCGATTGAACATGTAGTCCATGGCCCTGGCCACCGGGGCGTGGCGCGACCGCCGCGTGTGTTCGATGTGCATTCATGCCTTGCGTTCGGCCACCAGCGGTGCGACTGGCTCGCCGTTGAACTCGCGCTCGATGCTGTCCTTGCAATCGGCTGGTGGCAGGTTCAATCTAGCCGAGAGCATGAATCAGGTCTCGTGTCAAGAGGCCAGGCCGCATCCAATCGCCTTCTCACGGATCTCTGGCGGCATTCATGTTCTTCGACTCTCGGACCCTTCTGCTCTGCATCGAATCTCCGAGAAGAGCAACCAAACGAAGAGAGGCACAAACAATGGCTATCGATTTCACGTTGACCGCTGAACAGAAAGCCTTGCAGAAAACCGCGCGCGAGTTTTCCCAGGAGGTTCTGAAGCCCGTCGTCGCGGAAGCCGACGCGCTCGCGGACACGCAGCAAGCCTTCGTCATGATGAAGGACGCATACAAGGAAGCCTACAAGCTCGGCTTCGCGATGGGATTCCTGCCAAGCGAATACGGGGGAGGGGACGTCAGCAACCTCGACCTGCAGATCGCAGCCGAGGAAATCTGCGCCGTCGACCCCGGATTTGCGACCATACTGCTGGTCAACGGGCTGGGGCTCATGCCGCTGGCCTGGTACGGCAACGAGGAGCAGAAAAGGAAATGGCTCGGCGAGGCGACCAGCGACCCGAACGGGGAGTACCTTGCCGGATGGGTCGTCAGTGAACCTGCCGGAACTCCCGGCGGTACCGCGAACTTCGATCATCCCGGCGCCCATCCAGTAGGCATCGGTGTAACGGCCGAGCACGACAAGGGCCGAGGCGAGTACGTGCTCAACGGCAAGAAGTACTGGCCCTGCAACGCCGGCGGCTGGGACCTCAGGGGCGCCGACGTCAATGTCGTCATCGTCCGGACCGACCCCACCAAGGGCGGCAAGGAGGGGCTGAGTGGCATCCTCGTACCGCGCGACGCGGGTGGCGTGACCTACGAGCAGCCGATCAGCAAGATCGGGCACCGCTTGTGCCAGAACAACGCCATGACATTCGAGAACTGCCGTGTGCCCGAGGAGAACCTCTTCGCGGAAGGCAACGGCGATCTGATCATCAGCAAGGCGTTCACCTGGTCGGGACCGGTTGCAGCCATTGCGGCGGTGGGCGTGGCGCGCACGGCCTACGAATACACCCTGGACTGGTGCAAGAAGTACACGGCGGGAGGCGACAAGCCGATAATTCATCATCAGGCGGTGGGCTACTTGATGACTGACGTCGCAACTTCAATCGAGGCCTGCCGCGCCTTCTCGTGGAAGGCGGCGCACTATCTGGACGAGTACGACTCCGAAGGGCACGCGATCGGCGCAATGTCGAAGATCTTCTGCGGCGAGGTCATGTACGAGGCCGTCTTCAAGTGCATGCAGGCCATGGGCGTCAACGCGACCGACAAGCGTCATCCCCTGGAGAAGTGCCTGCGCGAGGCGATCATCTTCCCGCTCTACGATGCCGGTAACATGGGCATGCAGCGGCGCAAGATCTGGGGCGTCATGTCCGACCCCAGCTTCGACCCACGCGCCATGATGGACAACTCGGCGATGGAATTCACCAAGGACATGGAGGGGACCGGTCTGGGCTGATCCATCAACCGGATTCCGCTCGTTCGTGAACAGGGGGCGCTCCAAGGAGCGCCCCCTGAGAGGATCGGTACACATCCGGCGGATACTGCGGGTCGTGAGGCCCGATCCCGCAGGTCCCACGAGGTCGAAGACGGAACGTGAGGCCAGAGTCGGCCCATGCGGTGTCAACCTGAGCGCAAGAGTGAGCCCGACCGTCTGCTGTCAACCGCATGCTCAACCCGGACGGCGTCATCGCCCCGCGCAGGTCAGTCTGATGCCGCACAGAGCCGCTATGTACTGGCAGGAGCAGCAGGCAGATAGGTAATTTCCGGTGCTCAAGATGGCGACAATCGGCGTCTATGGCTTCGACGGCGAGTCCTTTCTGCAACGTAAGCGATGGAGTGGACGCCCCCTTTCCCACGGCGTCACGATGCGCCAAGGAAGAATCGCACGCGGTGTGCATTCAGGGGATAAGGGGAGCGTCCATGAACAACGTTAGCATCATCGGCATCGACATTTCGAAGAGAAG
>CAYQVB010000109.1:0-61984 GCA_964420925.1 uncultured Ectothiorhodospiraceae bacterium
CCCGTGCCTTCATCGTGAAAACTCCTCCGATTCGCCCGCCAAGGTGCGAATGAACGCCACGATCGCCTCCTTGTCCTCATCCGGCGCCTCGCGTCCCAACTGAAACTCGAACATCGCATCCACCGCCTCGCGTAACGTGGCCGCGGACGCGAGGCCGAGCCGGCCGCCGGCCGGGACGGAGCCGGGAGTGGGAAGCCGGACCCACCGGGCGAAGCGACGAGGGAGCCGGACGCACACGTTACTGCCCGCCGAGATTGCCGAGCGCCTCGATGGCGGTGAGGAAGGCGGGACCCGCGACCAGCAGCAGGGTGCCGGGCACCACGAAGAGCAGCATGGGGATGGTCATGAGCACCGGAAGGCGCTCGGTGCGCGCCGCCACCTGGGCGGCGCGCTGCGAGCGCTCGCTCGCCGCGATGTTCTTCATCGCTTGGGTGAGAGGAGTGCCGAAGCGGTCGCTCTGGATGAGGGTCATGGCCATGTCGCGCAATCCGTCGATCTCGGTGCGGCGATAGAACTCCTGGAGCACCGCGCGGCGGTCCGAGCCGAGCCGCAGCTCGGCCTCCATCTGGCGGAACTCTCCGGCAAGGTTCGCCTCGATGGGTGCAAGCTCGGTGGCGACGGTGAGCAGGGCGCGCTCGAAGGTGAGGCCGGACTCCAGGCACATCACCATCAGGTCGAGTGCGTCGGGGAGTGCCCGCGCCATGCGGTGCTGGCGCCGGCCGACGAGGGCGCGCAGTGCGTACTCCGGCAGAATGCCCCCGACGATGAGGCCGGCGAGCGTGACGAATGCCACGAGGAAGGTGTGGGCGCCGAGCATCTGGGAGCCCGCCGCCTGGAAACCCACACTCGCGCCGAGCAGAGCGGCGCCCGCGAGCTTGAGCGAGAGGAAGTAGGAGAGCGCGTCGCGTTTCGTGAATCCGGCGTGGCGAAGCATGCCGGCGAGCTTCTCGCGTTCCGCCGCGCCCACCGGGACCAGCATCGAGCCCACCCGCAACAAGGTGAGGCCGAGGGCCCGCGCCTCGCGTCCCCCCCCTCCGAGCTGCTGCATCCGGAGCTCCGCCCACAGCCCGACGGAAAGAGCCCGGGTGCGCGGCACCCCGAGGCGGCGGTCGAACTCGAGTGCGCTCTGCAGCTCGCGGAACACCAGCAGCCCCATCCATCCGAGAACCAGGCTGCTCGCGACGATGCCGCAGAGGACGAGGATCAGGAGGGAAAGAGACACCGCGCCGCACTCACCTCATGGCGCGCGAGGCGATGCCCCGCGCCACGAGGAGCCCCATCACGATGAGGCCCGTCCCCCAGCGCAGCAGCGTCAGCCCGTCTTCGGTGCCGAAGAGTATCTCCACCGATTTCGGGGCGCTGAACTTCTGGATGATGAGCACCGCCACCGGCATGACCGAGAGCACGAGCAGGGTGAGGCGGGTCTGCGCGGTCGAGGCGTGAGCCTTGAGCGCGGTGCCGCGCCGCTCGCGGAGCGTCGCGGCAAGATTCGAGAACGCGGTGGAGATCCCGCCTCCGGCACGCCGCTGCAGCCGGATGACCGCTGCGAAGAGGGTGAACTCCGAGAGGCGCAGGCGATCGGCGGCCATGCGCAGCGCGGTGTCGGCATCCAGACCGGCGAGGAGGCCGTCGCGCACGTCGCGCAGCACCGGTCCCACCGGGTCGGGGGCATCCGCGGCCGCGACCGAGACCGCTTCGAGGGCGGGCACGCCGGCGCCCGCGAGGCGCACGACCTGATCCACGATCTCGGGGAAGCGGCGCACGAACTCCGTCTCTCGCCGCGCCTGCATCCAGCCGAGCGCGTACCACACCGCGCCGATGCCGACGAGGACGAGGAGAGGCAGGGTCCACCAGCCCCAGGGCACGCGGAGGAACCACAGCGAGAACCACGCCGCGCCGACCGCGCTCGCCCCCGCCACTACCGCCCTCGGCACGGCGCGCCGAGCGTCGAGCAGAGGGTAGCCCGACTCGATGAAGCGCCGCAGCCGCGTCCGTCTTTCCCGGGTAAGGAAGATGCTCTCCTCGCCCTCGGGCACCTCGGCCGCGACGGCGCCCGCGAGCGGCGCGGCGGCACGACGCAGGCGCCGCTCGAGCACCGGGTCGCGGGTACGGCGCCACACCAGCACCCCGCCGCCGGCCAGCGCCGCGAGCAGCGCAAAGCCCGCCACCGCGGCCAGCGCCAGACCGAAGGGGCTCATGCCTCCGCCTCCATGATGCGCGGGTCGCTCTTGAGCGCCTCGAGCAGCGGCTCGCGCAGGTTCAGCGCGTCGACCGCGGCCATCCACGAGGGCTGGCGCCCCGAGGTCTCGAAGATGTGCTCGCCCTCCACCGGGCGTCGTCGCCACATCTCCTCGGTGGTCACGACGTCGTTCTCGATGCCCACCACGTTGGTCACGCTCGTCACGCAGCGGTGCCCCGAGCGCAGCCGCGCCAACTGCACCACGAGGTCGATGCTCCCCGCGACCTGGCGCCTCAGCGCCGGCAGCGGAATGTCCCCGCTCGCCTGCATGAGCATGTTCTCGAGCCGGATCAGCGCATCGCGCGGGTTGTTCGCGTGCAGCGTGCACATCGAGCCCGGATGACCGGTGTTCATCGCCTGGAGCATCTCCTGCGCCTCGCCCCCGCGCACCTCGCCCACGATGATGCGGTCCGGGCGCATGCGCAGCGTGTTGACCAGCAGGTCGCGCATCGTGACCTGGCCGGTGCCCTCCGCGCTCATCGTGCGCGTCTCCAGACGGATCACGTGCGGCTGCTGCATCTGCAGCTCCGCCGCGTCCTCGATGGTGATCAGGCGCTCCCCGTCGGGGATCTCGCGCGAGAGCGCGTTCATGAAGGTGGTCTTGCCCGCCCCGGTGCCCCCGCTGATGAGGATGTTGAGTCGCGCCTTGACCCCGATGCGAAACGCTTCGGCCATGGCGGGTGAGAGCACCCGGCGCTCCGCCATCTCGTCGAGGCTCGTGCCGCGCATCACGAATCGGCGGATGGATATCGCCGCTCCGTCCAACGCCAGCGGCGGAATGATGATGTTGACCCGCGAGCCGTCGGGCAGGCGCGCGTCGACCATGGGGCTCGATTCGTCGATGCGGCGCCCGATCCAGCCCGCGATGCGCTGGGCGATGTGCAGCAGGTGCTGCGCGTCGCGAAAGCGCACGTCCACCGCCTCCAGGCGCCCGCGGCGCTCCACGTACACTGAGCTCACTCCGTTCACGAGGATGTCGGAGATCTCGGGGTCGAGCAGGAGAGGCTCGATGGGTCCCAGCCCCTTGATGTCGTGCACGAGCTGAGTGACCACCCGCTGGCGGTCCAGCGGACTCAGGTCCGGCACCCCCGCCTCGCTGGTCTCGAGGAAGGTCAGCAATTGGGTGGCGAGCGCCTCGTTGTCGAGTCCGGCGATCTTCGACATGTCCAGGGACTGGATGATGACCGGGTGGATCCGCGCCACCACCTCGGAGATGGCGGGATCGGTGCCGGCGACGCGCCGAAGGGTGACCGGTGCCTGGGGTACCGGCGCGGCGGATGGTCCGCGAGCACGCTCCGGGGTCGCCGAATCCGGAGCCTTGTCGCCCGCCTCAGGCTGCGATCGGAGGTCGACCTCGCGGGCGGGCCTTCCCCCGGAGGGAGCGGCGAGCCGGGGACGGCGACCGAAAGCGCGCGCAGGCACGGCTGGGACCTCCGAGAGCGTTCAGGCGGGCCGGGGCCGGGCAGGACGGGGGCGTGGCCACCAGGCGCCGAGCGATGAACGGCGCCTGGACCTCCTTTTCTCCCCGGAGTTTCGCTCCCGCTCGGCGCGAGGCCCGGATTGCTTCTCGTGCTCCACGCGCCCCCGGGCCGGGGACTCCTCACCGAGTGCGGAGAGGAGCAGATCGCTCAGCATGGAGACGGGACCGGCCAGCGACTTCGGTAGCGCACCCTTCGGCCAGCCCCGATCGCAGAGCGCCGGCAGAGCGGGCTCGAAGGGCACGGAAATCCGGGGTCGAGTCCGCCATCCGGCCCGGCGCAGGGTCCGCAGGCTCGCGCTGCCGTCGCAACTTCGGGTGTGGTTGCGTACCACGACGAGCGGCGGCCCGTCGCCGAAGATCTCGAGCAGGCGTGCTCCGCGAGTCGCGCCACCCGGAGTAGGCTCCACCACCAGAACCCGGCGGTCCGCGCAAGCGAGCGAGGCGGAACGAGTCTCGGGTTCGTGGAGTCCGTCCACCACCACGAGGTGTGAACGGCGCCGGAGTCCCGCCACCAGGCGCAGCACCGCCTCTGCCGCCGGCGCGGCGGCGGGGTCCGGGCCAAAACGGTGGGCGTAGACCGCGATGCGCTCGGAGCGCTTTACGCGCACCGCGTTCACCACTTCCGGATCCATCGCCGCAGGCCCCGATGTGTCGAGGAGCTGCGCGAGCCCCGCCGCGGGCTCCACGTCGAGCAGGAAGGCAAGGGTCGAGAAGGGTCGGCTCAGATCGAGCACCGAAACGTAGCGCCCCTGCCCCGCGGCAAGGAGCGCCACCGCCGCCGCGAGGGTAGTGGTTCCGCTCCCGCCACTGCCGGCGAACGCGGCGACGCGCCCGCGGTGCCCGGTTGCCTCCTCGACGAAACCGGCGCGCAGGGCGGTGTCCCGCACCTCGCTCATGCTCAAGGGCTTCACGAGATAGTCGCTCACCCCCGCGAGCAGCACCTCCCGGCTGAAGCGCGCACTGTCGTTCGAGCCGAAGGCCACCACCACGGTGCCCACTTCGCACACTGCGGCGAGCTCGTGGATCGCGCCGGCCGGGTACGCGATCTCGTCCAGATCCACGAAGAGCAGTCGGGTTCCGGCGCCGCGTCCGAGCGCGCTCAGCGCCGCACGCAATCCCCCCGGCCAGACCTGGGCGTCGCGGTATCCCGCGAGTCCCTCGCGCAAGGCTTGCTCGCTCTCCGCGTCCGTGGCGAAGGCGAGCACGCCGGGCTCTGCGGGCTGCCCCTCGGAAAGCAGGGTCTCCGCATGCATGGACGATGGTTCAGCGGCCATTCGGTTATGGAGTCACTTCTCGGACGAGGGCTCGGGTGGCGGGCTCGTCCCGGCGTCGGAGGCGCCGAACATCCATATCCGACAGTCGAGGAAGCGGGGCGAGACAATCAGCTCGTGGGCCGCCCCGCGCACGAGTTTTCTCGCGCGGACGGCAGAGACCGCCTGGAGGCCGAGGGCATGCGCAACGAAGCGGCGCACGGGCAGATCACCTCGCACGAAGTCGTCGTCCGCGGTGTACATGAGGAACCGGCGCGCGCTGGATTCGCTCGTTCCCGCCCGGGTCCGCAGCGCGTACTCGATCTCGTCGGACCCTAGTCGCGCCACGTCCTGGAAGACTTCGATCCCGATGCCTCGCAGCGCGCGCGCGGCGTCGAGGACCGTTTCCGCGTCTCGGGACGATGCCGGATCCGGGTGTCCGGAGGGGAGATGGATCTCCCGCGCCATTGCCTCCATGCCCAGCTCCTCGTGATGCCGAACCAGAGTGCGGAGAGGCTCTTGCGCATCCGGCGGCGGCGTCTCCCATCGCTCCGTTCGCAGACGGGTGATTCCGGAGCGCGAACAGTAGCGTTCCAGCACCGTCACCACTCCTGCCCCGAGACGGGGACGAAACACCGCATCGATGAGCGCGACCGACAGGTGAGCGGGATAGAACTCATCGGGAAGGTCCACGTCCGCCAGCGACATCGAACGGCGCACCGCGCCCACTACTCGTCGGATATCCCTCTCTGCTCGTGACATGACCCTGATCTCACGCGCTGTTCGCGTTTTCCATCGATCCCGCCCGGATTCGGTACGGGATCGCCCGACGATGCCCCTTCGGCTGCACCAAGTGTTGCTGCGAAGGATTGCTGTTGACTGCATGATCAAGGCTGCCTGTTGCTTAGCGGCAGAGACCACTGGCAAGAAAAGTTGTCATCCGTCGTTGAATTCTTGTTTCTGCGTCCGGGCTTCGACCGGAGGCCAACGTGAAGGGATGTTCGGATTATCAGTGCTCCGGAAATTGTCCCCACTCGATGCATTCCCGTTCCTGCTTTCGTGGGGACTGACCCCGCTTTCGCGAGGGTTGAAGGCTTCGCGGAAATGACGAGTCTCGGCGCCCGGTCTGGCTTCCGTCATTCCCGCGGAAACGGGAATCCAGGGACTTGGCTCTGGTTGAGTCGGGACGAGTGATTTGTGATGGCGACAACCTCGAGGCCACCAGTCACGGAGACCGTAAGTTATGCGGCAGGGTCAGGTTGCGCCCGTGCGCGCCGGAGCTTCGAACAGGTCGTCCAATTCTTCTTCTCGTCGTGCCGTCATTTCGGCGGTAGGTTCTCGAACCCTATGGGTGTGGCACCGTCATTGGCCGGGATATCGTGGGGCGAGTGATCCAGGTGATCGATCACGCGTTCGGCGGTGCAGGGAAAGAGATCTAGATCCGCAGAGCCGTTTGAGAAGTGTGGATGGTTTCACTTCACCCCTCGCACTACCCGAGGCAGCCCGGCCCAACAGAGTACGGATCGGCGGATAATGACCCGTAGTAGCAGCGGCAACGAGCACGCTCGCTGCCGCTGCCCGCAGTTGAGGGCCGGTTGGCAACCCCGCCACTATCCGTTGTTAGTTGTTGGCGGCTGTTGCGTCTCCGGTAACGCTGGCGCTCCCAACCGTACCACCAATGGTTGTAAGCGCCGCATCAATCTGGCTTTCGAAAGCAGCGAGAGCCGCCGCAACCCCTACCGCGATCACGCCGACCAGGATCGCGTACTCGAGGGCGGATACCGCCTCGTTGGCCCAGGCAAAGCGGCGGAAACGCCGCGAGACATGCTTCGTCTTCATTGCATTGCTCCTTCTATGGAGTGGTGATTGAAAACCCTGCCGGCGTCCACCGCCGGCCTGCTCGACAATCGCGCCGTCTCCGGGTGATCCGGAGACGAAGCCCTGTTGCGCAGGGCCGCCCTCGGGTCCCTTCGTCGAACACGAGCCGACCGAATCGGGCTGATGAGGGTTGTCGTTCCTGCCCTCGAAGAGACTGACGGGACGCCGGCGAACCCGGCACGGGAATCTCCCGGCGCCTTCCTGGTTGTTGTCGATACCGATGAACGCATTTCCAAGTTCTGCCGACTCGCTCAGGCCGGACGGGAAGGAGGCGTGCTCGGATCACGGGCCGGGACCGCGTGGGAGCTGTAGATGTCGCCGGCGACGAATCGCCCGGTGAGCGAACCTTCCCGCTGGAGGCGCACACAGACTTCCGCGACGATCACGACTTCCCCCGACGCCATCCCGGACTTGAAGGTCTCGGGAAGGACTGCAGCCCCGTCGTCATTGACGTGGCGGGCGCATGCGCCGGCGAGGGCGTCAGTTACCGTCGTTGTACCGACACGGATGCGGTCGTCCGACCACAGAACCTCGATCGCGGGGGGAGGGTCGCCGGAAGGCTGGCGGAGCGCGGTGAGCACATACACGATGTCCGCGGGAACGCCGAGCTCATGCTCGTGGAGGAAGGTCCCGAGGGCGGAGAGTTCGTTTCTTTCGGGGGCCACTTCGCGCGAGAGGTAGTCGGCCATGGTCACCGCCATGCGCAGGCCTGCGGTGTCCGCACGGACCCTCGTGTAGACATCGAAGCAGAGCGCGGAGAGCGCCACCAGGACCACCACTCCGATCGCGAGCTCGATGGGAGCGGCGCCGCGGGTATCACGGGCGAAGGCGTGCAGGCGGGGGCGTTGTTGACCGGCCCTCGTAGAGGCACCGCGCTCGATGGCGTTCGGCATGGACTCAGCTCGCTTCCGGCTCGCTGCGGGCGATGCCCATGGCGACCATCGGGACTGGAGCGGTCTGGACCGGGTCCGTGCTTTCGGAGTCGTCCGCGGACGTGCTTTCGCCGCCGGCGGAGGCGTTGTCCGTCTCGGAAGCCGCATCGGACGCGGAGCCGGTCTGCTTCCATCCAATCCGCACCAGGACCAGCTCTCCGCTCACGATAGTGTTGCCCTCGGTGCCTGCGATGAGGGCGGAGAGGCCGGCCGGGTCGACGCCACGGTCAATGGTGATCTGCCACCGGTCCGTGCAGTCGAAGCTCTCTGCGAGATGAAGCTCGCGCCGAATGGCCGCACACGCGTCGGCGCCCGGATCGAGGGCGACCGCGCGCGCCACCGCGCGCGCCGCGCGCGCCAGGCGATCCGTAACGTAGCTCTCCTGCACGATCGCCATCAGGCTGGCGAAGGCGGCGACGAGAATGGAGATCGCGATGGCGCCCTCCACCGACACCGACCCGCGCTGTCCGCGAATGAGGCCCCTCAGCGCCTGCGCGCGGCATCCTTTCGGCCGGCGGGCATCGACCTCGGAAGGATCGGGTCGATCGATTCGCCCCTCGAGCGAGTCGAGGCTCCTACCTCCCTGCAGAGCCCTTCCCTGACCTCCGTCCATGCGATCCGTCCCCTTGCAGAAACGCTGCGCCGTTCGTTCGGCGACAAAGGGATGATAGGCAGTGGTGCGGAATTGAGAAGGGAATCAAAGATATACTGCCCTTTGGATATTCTGCGTCTCGAATTCTCACTATGTTTCGCAGTGTTGGGCCAATGGGCGCATTTCACCTTCAGCCATGCAACGAAGAGCTCCAGTTATCTCTTGTGCTCCTATATTCATCATCTTCTGATAAGTAAAACTCATACTCATCATTCGTCTTTTGCGTTGTCCCGGTAACGGCTACATTTGCCTTCCGGGCATCGGGTCGGCCGGGAAGGAGCGAGCACGGAGGGGACATGACGACGTTGAGCAGCCAGAGCTCCCTGCGTCCCGGCACTCTCGCCCTGGCCATCTGCGCCGGGGTGCTGTGGACGGACGTTGCCCTCAAGCACTGGGCGGAGAACACCCTGGCCGAGCCGGTGCTCATCACCTCCTGGCTGTGCCTTGCGCTCCAGTACAACTCGGGGTTGTTCCTGGGCACGCTTCCCGTGGCTCTCGTCGCCCTCCCGCACTGGCTGTTTCTGGGCGCCGCCATCATCGGCCTGCTCTGGCGCACCGTCGGTGCGCGCAGCCTGACAACCGGCGCCGGCTATGCTCTCGTCACGGGGGGCGTGATCGGAAACGCTCTGGACAGAGTCAACGGTGGGGTGGTGGACTTCCTCGGCTTCGGACCCGTCGTCGGCGAGAGGTGGGCCTTTGCGAACCTCGCAGACTTCGCGATGCTCGTCGGGGTGCTCGTGCTGGGTATGGTTCTGATTCGGGGGAGAGCGTGGAGGTAGCGCCCGCGGGCTCAATATCCGAAGCGACCTGCGTATCCCCGGGCGGATCCCGATTCATCGACCAGCGGCGATGACTCGCCGAAAAAGCGGGCCCGCTCTCTCTCCTGGCGGGACAGGCAGTAGCGGCGGATCTGGAGGTAGAGGAATCGGGGCGACAGGATCAGCTCGTAGGCGGAGCGGCGCACGAGGCTCCGGGCCCGGGTCGCGGATACCGATGCCTGGCCGATGGCCTCGGCCACGAATCTTCGCACGTGGACGTCCCCCCGCACGTAGTCGTCGTCGCCCGTGCACATCAGGAACTTCCTGACGATGTGGTCGTTGGCGTCGGAAGAGGACTGCAGCGCCTCCTCGATGTCTTCGGAAGGCAGCGAGGGAAGGTCCTGCAGCACATCGACGCCAATGAATCGGAGTGCTTTCGCTGCATGGAGGATGTACTCCACTTTCGACATCCTCGTTCCGGGAAGGCACCGGCGAACCTGGAAGATCTCCTTCTTCATCCGGTCCACCCCCAGCTCCTCGTAGTGTCCGATCAGATCTCTGATGCTTTCCTGTTTGTGAACTGCAGGCGTCTTCCACTTTCGCTCCCGGGTGCGGGGGATGCCGAAACGCCGGCAATAGCGGTCGATGATCTCCTCGACGTGGCCCCATTCCCGGGACGGCGACCGAAACGCCGCATCGATGAGCGCGACCGACAGATGGGCAGGGAAGAACTCTTCCGGAAGCTCGAGCTTCTGGAGAGGGATGGTACGAGTGACCGCAGCGACCACACCGCGGATCTCCGATGCTGTGGGTGACATGTCCGAGTTCTCCGAATCCCGACGGTAGCGAATCGGCGTCCGTGCATTCCGAACGCAGGGCTCTTTCATCCTCTCGCCCGCATGCCCAAGCCCAGGGGCCGCACCCCGTCTCTTCCTGAATCGCGTCCCCGTTCCCGATGCCGGATCGCGCGGGAAGAAGCGCGGTGATTTCGGGCGCTCAGTTAGCGTTGCGCGCCAACGTAGCGGGAAGCGATCGCCATTCCCAATACTGTTTTCTTGCCCCGCCCACAAGAAAAACCAATGGAGCGACCGACCTTCGTGTCGACCCGCCCTGCGCGACGCGGGGTGGGTGAGCAGGCGACGCCATTCCGCCGCTTTCCGGCCCCGGGGCCGGAAAGCGCGCTCGGGAGCTGGGCCTACTCTCCTGATGCGCTCAGGAAGGGGTGATTGCGGAGATCGGCCCGTGGGTCAGGCGACGGCGATGAGCGCATCGGGGACGATCCCTCCGGCGCGGCGCAGGTGCGCCCCGATGCGAGGGCGGGAGGCGCTCAGGCGCCCGATTGGATGGCGGGCGAGCGGCCCGCGCCCGCGTGTCCGCCGAGCCACCATTCCAGTGCGAGAAGGAGCAGAGCCGCCATCGCCAGCCACGGCCACAGGGCGAGGGTGCTGGTCGCCAGGGCCTGCTCCGTCGTCTCGCCCGTCACCTCCGTCGCGATTGCCGCGCGGGGAGCAATGTCGGACTCGCTCTCGTCGGCGAGGGTCACCGCGAAGTACCGGTGCACGTCTCCGAAGGGATCCTGCCGGGAGTGGCGATAGATGCCCGCGACGGAGGTCCGGTCGAAGAGCAGCTCGCCGCCCTCGACCTCGTACACGATGCCTTCCCCGTCCGGAGTGCGCAGGATGAGCTCGCGCTGACTCAGGGGCACCCGGATCGACCACGAGTCCCCGGCGGGGATCTGGGTGGGAGAGAAACGCCGGCCCGCGCCGCGCAACCAGTCGGCGCTTCGCTCGACGAAGAGCGGAAACGCGGCCTGGAGGGGAAGATTGGATTCCGTGACGTCGAAGCCGAGGTACACCACGCGCAGGTCGTCCCGAGCGTAGCGGAGGGCGAGGGGGGTGTCCGCCGACCACATCAGCCGGCGCAGGGCGTCGGTGTCGGCGTCCACCTCGATGCGCCGGGCGGAGTCGATGCGAAGCGCGGTGAAGTCCAGCTCCCTCACCAGCGGATCTTCCGCCTGGCCTTCGAGAAGGGGATGGGCGACCGGCTCCCCCGCGGGCCGGAAGGGGAGCTTCGGAGGAAGGGTGTCGACCAGGAGCCAGGCCCCCGGCGGGAGCTCCGGCAGGTTCCCGCCGTCGACCACCACCAGGTCATGGAGGCGCGCGTCGCGCTCGAGGTGTGGACCCGGGGCCTCGCGCCGGGTGAGGAGGACGTTCGGCAGGGCCGCGAGCGCGCTCTCGAGATAGAAGTTGCCCCGTGTATAGAGGGCGACGCGGAGCGGCTCGTCGATGCCGAGCACCGCAAAGGCCCGGTTGTCGGCGGCCAGATCGTCATCGACATCGATGTGGGCGCTCGCGCGGCCGGAGGCGTGGCCCGCGAAGGGAACCACCCGTGTCAGCCGGCCTCCGGCGGGAAGCTCCGCGACCTCTTCGAAGATCGGCAGCTCGTCGAGGCGGACCGTCACCGGGACGCTCTGCGGATCGCGGGTGTAGTTTCGCAGGGCGAGCAGGAGCTGGAAGCGATCGTCGGCGCCCGGCTCCCGCCGCAGGTCGAAACGGGTTATCGCGACGTTGCGGCCCCCCGAACCCACCACGTGGTACTCGGTCCCCCTCGTCGAGATGTCCGGCGCCGTGTCGAAGGCGGCGTCGGTGATGAACACCATGTTGCCCCCTTCTCGGTTGCGCAGCAGGCTCGCGCCCAACTGGAGCGCCGCATTCGGACGGCCCGCTTCGTCGGTGGGCAGGAGCCCCGCAAGGGCGTCGTGCAGAGCCTGTTTGCTGCTTTCAAAGGAGGAAAGCAGGCGCGGGTGCCGTCCACTCGCCATGAGGAGCAGGCGCGAGTCATCGGTCAGGGCATCGATGCGCTGCTTCGCTTCACGCTTCGCCTCTTCGAAGCGGGTTGCGTTCCCTTCTCTCGCCTGCATGCTCGCGCTCACGTCCACGATGAGCACCGTGTCTCCCGTCTCCGCGGCTCGCGTGACCCATCCAGGGTCTGCGAGGGCGAGGGCGAGCGCGAGCGCGAAGAGCAGCAGCGCGAGCAGGCTGAGATTCCGAAGCAGCTTCTGCAGCCCGATCCCGCGCTGGCGCTCGCGCAGCGCCTCGCTCCACAGGGCCGAGGAAGACACCACCACCCGGCGGCGGCGGGGACGCAGGCTGTAGAGCACGAAGAGCACGGGAAGCGCGGCGAGCGCGAGCAGCCCGATCGGCCAGGCGAGATGGATCACCGCAGGTGGGTCCCTTGGCGCAGGTAGCGGAGCACCAGGTCCTCGAAGGGGATCGCGGTGCTCGCACGCAGGTACTCGACGCCGGTCCGGCGGCAATAGTCTTCGAGGCTCCGCAATTGCGCGTCCAGGCGCTCCCGGTAGAGGACGCGCAGCCGGTCGTCCACGGTGGCCCGGAGCGTTTCCCCGCTCTCGGCGTCCACGAGCTCCAGTGCGCCATCGAGGGGAGGCGCGATCTCGTCTTCCGAGAGCACCTGCATCGCCACGACGTCATGGCCCCGGTGGCGCAGCGCGTCGAGCGCGGCGGGAAGCGCGCCCGCCCCCATGAAGTCGCTGATGACCACCATGAGGCGGGCGTCGCGACTGCCCGCCGCGAGCTCGCGGAAGGAGGGCTCGTACCGGGTCGCTCCGGCCGCGCGCAGTCCGGAGAGGAAGTCGAGCAGGGCGGTGAGCTGCTTTCGGCTCGCGAAAGGAGGCGGACCTGCGCCGTGCGCATCCGCGAAGGTCGTGATCGCGACCCGATCCAGGTGGTGGAGCCCGATGAAACCGAGGGCGGCGGCCAGGCGTCTCGCATAGTCGAACTTCACCGGCTCTCCGAAGCCCATGCTCGCGCTGCAGTCGATCGCAAGGTGCAGCGTCAGGTCCTCTTCCGACGTGTAGAGCTTCACCACCAGCCGGTCCAGGCGCGAGAAGATGTTCCAGTCGATGTAGCGGAAGTCATCGCCGGGCTGATAGCGGCGAAAGTCGTCGAACTCCAGGCCGCGGCCCCGCCGCGCGGTGCTGCGTTCTCCCCGCGGCAGCCCGCGCAACGCCTTTCTCGCCACCCATTCGAGCCGTTCGAGCTTGCGCAGGAACTCTCCGTCGAAGACGAGTGCCGCCGATTCGGGCCCGGCGAGCGCTTCCGTCACGGTGGGGCGCCTCCCTCCACCACCGGAGTCTCACGGAGCAGCTCGTCTATCAGATCCTCCGCGCTGACTCCCTCCGCCTCGCCTTCGAAGTTGAGCAGCATGCGGTGGCGCAAGGCGGGCCGCGCCGCCGCCTCGATGTCGTCGAAGCTCACGTTGAGGCGGCCGGCGAAGAGCGCGAACGCCTTCGAGACGAGGATCAGGCTCTGCACGCCGCGGGGGCTCGCGCCGTGGCGCACGTAGCGCCGGGCGCGGGGCGTCGCGCTCGGATGGTCCGGGTGGGTCGAGAGGACGAGGCGGATCGCGTAGCTCTTCACGTGCTCCGCGATCACCACCTGGCGCACCAGGGTCCGCAACCACGCGAGCTCCCCGGTCCCCATGACCGGGCGCACCTCGGGCAGCGCGCTTCCCGTGGTCCGGTCCACGATTCGTGACAGCTCTTCGGCGTCGGGAAAGGATGCGGTGAGCTTGAGCAGGAAGCGGTCGAGCTGGGCTTCGGGAAGCGGATAGGTCCCCTCCATTTCGATCGGATTCTGGGTCGCGAGCACCATGAAGGGCTCCGGCAGGGGGTGACCGCTTCGCCCGACCGTGACCCGCTGCTCCTCCATCGCCTCGAGAAGGGCGGACTGGGTCTTGGGGGGTGGCCCGGTTGATCTCGTCCGCGAGCAGCAACTGGGTGAACACCGGCCCGGGCTGAAAGCGGAAGTGGCGCCCGCCCTCGTCGTCCTGCATCACCATCTGGGTACCGATGATGTCCGCAGGCATCAGGTCCGGAGTGAACTGGATTCGCGAGAAGCGCAGCTCGAGGGCATCGCTCAGGCTCTTCACGAGGAGCGTCTTCCCGAGTCCCGGCACGCCCTCGAGGAGCACGTGCCCGGCCGCCAGCAGACCGGCCAGGACCCCTTCGATCACCGGCCGGTGCCCGACGATGCGCCGATCGATCTCCCGTTGCAGAGCGTCCAGGCGCTCGAGCGCGCGATCGATACTCTCTTCGTTCGGGACTTCGGCCAAGCTCGGCGGGACATCGCTCATGGTGAGTTCTCCTCCGCTCCCTCTGCCGCACTCCCCGTGCTCAGGGCGAGGAAGTAGCGCCGAACGAGCTCCTTGTGCTGCCGCGAGTAGCTCTGCCGGGCGAGCACCGCCTCCACCTCGTCGCGAAACTCGGGCGAGAGCGCCGTCACCGAGGCCGATGCCTTTCCCGCCCGGGGTAGCACCCGGGCCTCGCTCCGGTACACCTCGCCCTCGCCGGGCCGGCCCTTCAATTCGAGCACTGCCCCTTCCGGCTCGCGATTCGAACGCGGAGAGAGGGAGGATGGCGACTCGCTTTGCGGCCCCTCTCCGCGTCCCGGTCCCCGGAATGCGACGAAGGGGCCATTCTCGTCCTCCATCCGAACCGGATAGCGCTGGTGCAACAGCGCCAGATGACCCTCTCCTTCCGGCTGCGTTCTCTCTCCCTCACCGCGAAAGCCGAGGAACACGCCGGTCTCGCCGAGGTTCTCCCGCGCAAGCTCTATGGCCCGTTCCGCATCCCAGAGCAGAGCGGCTTCCTTGAGGGTGACGTCGATGTCGGAGAGCCTCTCGAGAAGGTCTCGCAACGCGTCGTACTCTCCGGATGCAAAGCGCGCGAGCGCCTCTTCGATTTCCGCCGGGGCGATGCCGAGGGCGGACAACGCCGTCGCCTCCATCCCCAGGACCTCGAGCTCCTCCAGCGTCAGGGCGCCCTGGCGCAAGCCTCCCAGGAGCGCGCCGAGCCGCCCCTCCGAGAAGATTGGAGCGCCGGCGAGGCTCTCGGGCGGGAGCTCCGCGGCGCCGGGGGGGAGGTCTTCCATCAGCATCGCGCGCCGTTCGTGCTCCAGCGCGGTATCGAGCTCGCGCAAGCGGCGGAGCGCCTGCTTGCGCGAGGTCGAGCCGCTTTCCATTCGGGCGCCGAGCCGCTGCATTTCGCCGGCCCGTTCCGCGCTTCGGGGCAGAGACTCCCGCTCGGCCCGCGCTTCCATGCGCCGTCCGTGCTCGCGGAGGCGCGCGCCTTCCTCGGCCACCACCGGGTCCACCGAAATCGCGGGCGTGTCGGAGCTCGTCCTGAAGTCCACGAGTCCGATCAGCCCGAGCAGGAGGAGGGCCAGCGGCACGAGGCGCCCCCAGAGATTGATGCGCAAGGGAAAGACCATGTGGGTCATCGGCACTTTGCGGGCGAGAGCCTGGCGCGCGAGACGCCCCGCGAGGGGGGTGCCCGGCACCCGGACCGCGAACTCCCAGGCCGTGCTCAGCCGTTGCTCGAGGCCGAGCTCGAGGTCGGCGAGGATCGAAACGTCGAGGGCGTTGGGACGCCTGCGCCATGCCAGCAGCCACGCCGCGCCGAGGAAGAGGGCGAGAACGGCCGCCGCGCTCGGCCAAGGCGGCAGGGAAGAGCCGGTGAGCTCGATCACCAGCATCGGAATGCAGGCCGCGAGGAGACCGAAGAAGAGACCGCTCCAGGCCAGCTCCACGAGAATCTGCAAGCGCCGGGCGCGCGTGAGGTCACGCACGAATCCGTCGAGACGGGCGCCGGCATCCTCGTGCCCCCCCGCGCTCTCCCATGCCCAGGTTCCCGCGGGCATTCTTCAGGCACCGAGACCGGAGCCGGAGCGTATCTCGCGTCCTGCCGCGGCGGCGTCGCGGTGACGAGAGAAGAGAAGGAAGAGCACCAGCGTCAACAGCGCGGAGAGTGCCGCGTAGATCAACACGAACGTCAACAGCTCCGGTGCGGTCTCCGTCTTCGTGGGAGCGGAAGGGTCGAAAAGACGGTGGGAGATCATGATATGGCTTGCCGCGGGCAGCACGAAGGGTGGAACAGCGTATCCCAAGAGCAGCACCGCGCGCACCGAGACCAGGGCAAGGGTGCGTCGCTGCCCCAGCAGGAGGTAGAGCAGCGCACCCGACAGGCGGAAGAAGAGCGCCTGCACGAGCAAGGCGCCGAGACTCGCGAAGAGGGCAGGCCAGGCGCCCCCGCCGACCGCGAACGCGGCCAGCAGCAAGGGGGAGGATAGCAGCAGAGCGTGCACGCTTTGCAGGAGTTGCCCGGCGATGTACCCGTGCAGGATGCGCCCGAGAGGCAGACGGCTTCCGAGCGCCCACTCTCCCAGCGGATGCTGTCCCGGGAGCATGAGTTCTTCGGCGCCGGCGCGCAGGCTGTAGTAGGAGAGCGTCACTCCCAGCGCGATGACCACCGCGAGCAGAGTGTCGGGAGGGTTGGCGGTCGCGAGGACATGGTAGAGATCGTTGCGTGGCGGCCACCACAGGAAGAGCACCAACCCCTGGAGCGCAAGATAGCCGAGGTGCACCAGGTGCACCCGGCCCGGCTCTCCCAGCCCGAGCAGCGCCTCGTGCAGCAGCGGATTGAGGCGGCTCACGGGCGAAAGCCTCGGGTGTCCGGAGCGTGATGACGCTCGACGGGCACCTGGAGCAGCACGAGGGCGAACTCCTGTCGCCGCCACTCGGCGCTCGGACCGGCAAGACGCAATGGGCTCCCGGTGAACCCGACGAGGATTGCCTGGCCCGGGGAGGACACGTCCCGTTCACGCAGGCTCGAGAGCTCGCGGTCGATCAAGTGCGCCATCGCACTCGAACGGGCGCGCGGAGCGTCGGAGCGGCTGGCGACCAGCTTCCGCCACGAATGTTCCTGAAGCGTCACTGCGCCGCGCTTCGGATCGAGAAGCAGGGTCGTGTTCTCTTTCGCCGGCACCGGGTCGAGCGGGTAGCCCAGACCGTCGAGGACGAGCCAGAGGTCATGCAGAGGACGTCCCGAGCGATTGCGGACCTCGAGGCGCACCGTGTCGCCTTCGTCCACGAGCGTCGCGCGCAGATCCCAGGAGATGACGTCACGGCCTTCGAGAGTGTGCAGCAGAAATCTTCCGCGGGCGGTGGGCTCGAGCGATCCACCGGCAGACCCTTCCCGGTACCGCCAGTTCGGCGTGCTCTCGCGGGGAGGAGTCCGATAGGCGGGCCGGAACACCGGTTCGGGAGTGCGGTAGTCGAAGCGCAGAGGATCGTCGACGTTGGAGAACATCGCGATCTCGAGATCGAGATCGGCGAGGGGGCCTTGCGGATGGGGGGCAATTCTCGCCGCCACCACCGCAGCCGGCCCCGGCGGAAAGAGGAGGACCCCGAACAGGAAGAATGCGAGCGGCGCGAAAACGAGGGGGGCCACCCAGTGCAGACGCATCGGGATGCGGCGGCCGCGCCGGCGCTCCGAGGGAAGATCGAATACGGCCACCATGCAGCCCAGGTAGAGCGCGATGAAGACCAGGAGCAGGGGATGTCCCGGAAAGGAGAGCGAGGTCCTCTGGATGAGGCCGGGCAGGGCGCTCGACTCCTCCCTTCGCATGAGGCGGGCGGACAGTGACTCCGGAGGCGGGAGATCGAGAAGGGTGTGCCACAGCCCGGCCATTCCCGGCCACCCGTCGAAGGGGTGGCGGGAAATGTCGAAGGTGAGGTAGAGAACCCTTCCCCGTCCGAAGGGGCGCTCGATGACCAGCGGCGTCCGGCCCGCGCGGTACCGCACCCGACCCTCGAATTCCGGGACGAGATTGACGTGGAAGGCACGGCGGGTGGGCAGGGGCGCGCCGAATGCGATTCCCGCCGCCTCTCCGTCCGGCAGGCTCACGAGGCCGAGCGGGAGCCCGGGCAGGAGCAGGGCGAGGCGAGGGGTCCTGAGCAGGCCGTAGTCCGGCCCTCCGGAAACGGCAAGAATCCCTCCGCTCGCCAGCCACTTGGTGAGGGCGGAGTGCTGCCGGGCGCTCAGTCCCTCCAGGGAGAGCCCGTGCAGGACGAGAGCGGCCACGCCGTCGTAGCCCGCCCAGTGCTCCGGGAGCCGTTCCGCCCGAGGGTAGAGCACCCGCAGGCGCCGGCCCCGGTCATCGTTCAGGTAGTCGAGGTCGGCATCGCGGCCGAGGACGAGGACAATGCGGGCGTTGGTGACTCCGGTGCGGAGATCGACCGATTTGTGGGCGAGAGGTTCTCCATCCCCGGACAGGAGTCGGATCTCCAGAGGCTCTGAGAAACTCTTGAGGTAAATCGTGAAATGGAAGCGCTTGCGCGATCCTGCCGGCAGGTCGACGGTGCGCCGGTGAATGTTGAGAAAGGCCCGGTCGCCGAGCTCGTCCCCGTCGGGTACCCGAATTTCGAGCTGGCCGGCCGCGCTCGCGCCGCGGTTCTCGAGCGTCACCGTGAGGGGCGTCCAGGCTCCGAGACGATAGGCGCCGGAGAACCCGAGCGCGGCCTGGATGTCCACCGCCGCACCCGCCTCCAGGTTCGCCATGCTCGATGAAGCACCGCTCACCGACGTTGCCGGCGCGGAGGGCTCCCCGCTCGTGTCGCCTCCCGACTGGGCGGCGGTGCCGAATACGGCAGCGAGGAGAAAGGTGCCGAGCAGGATTCGAGGGGCTGCGGCGTGGAAGCGGCGGCCGCAGCGGCACCAGGGGCGTTTCACGTTGGCCGAACTTGTGCTTCCAACGCGAGCTGCACAAAACAAGGAGTCAAGGCAAGCCTCCCGGAAGCGCGAAGTGACCCTGGCAGCGGCACGAAGATGGAATGGAAGAGCGCGGTCTCGAATGGGCACGCATGGTAGCCGGAATCCGCACGGGGTGTGACGACGGCGGTGCAGCATCGCCAGAGCGCATGAGGCTGTCCATAATCGGCGCCCGGTGAGCAAGGGAAGGCGGGGATTGAGGAATGCCGGCCGGCAAGGGTCTTTCTGACCTCGGATTCTGGAGCATAACGCTCGGGGCGTGGTGCTACACCTTTGCCACCACCATCGGCACCGCGCTGCTCCCCCAGATGCAGGGGGATCTCTCCGTCGGCCTGGACCAGGTGACCTGGGTGGTGACCGCGGCGGTGGTCGCGGGCGCGATCGGCATTCCCCCCACCCCCTGGCTCGCGGCCCGCTTCGGAACCAAGAACCTGCTCGTGGGCTCCATGATCGCGTTCACCCTCTCCTCCGCCCTGATTGGCGCCGCCGGCTCCCTCGAAGAAGTCATCCTGTGGCGGATCTGCCAGGCATTCTTCGGCGCGCCGATCTTCGTCCTCTCGCAGAGCCTGTGCATCGGTCTCGTCTCCTACGAGCGCCGGGGCACCGCGATGGCGATCTGGTCGGTGGCGCTCACCACCGGCTGGGTGTTCGGACCGACCGCCGGCGCCTATCTCGCCGACTGGTACAACTGGCGGGTGAGCTTCTTCATCATCGCCCCGATTTCGATCGTGGCGACGCTGGCCTGCACGGTCTTCCTCGAGCGGGTGGACGAAGACCGAAAGCTCGAGTTCGACTGGACCGGTTTCGTCGCCCTGTCGGTCGTGCTGCTCGCGACCCAGATGGTGTTCAACCGCGGCCAGCGCCTGGACTGGCTCGAATCGCCGGAGATCCTCGGCTGGCTCGCGCTCGCGGCCCTCGCCCTGTCCATCTACCTGGGGCACACGCTCTCGAGTCGACTGCGCTTCATCCGCTGGGAGGTGCTGCGCGACTGGAACCTGAGCTACGGTCTCGTCCTGTGCTCCCTCATGTCGGGCATGAGCCTCGCCCCCCTCGTGCTCATTCCCCCGATGCTCACCAGTCTCAAGGGACTGGAGGTCGTCACCATCGGGCTCGTGTTCGTGTTCCGCGGCTCGGTGCAGATCGTGGTGATGATGCTCCTGGGCCCCCTGCTCGCCCGCAACGATCCGCGCTGGCTCTGCATCTTCGGATACCTGGTATTCGCCTACGGCTGCCACCTCGTCTCCGGCTACAACCAGGATATCGGGCTGTGGGACATCTACCTCCCTCACGTCTTCTTCGGCATCGGGAGCTCCTTCATGTGGATGTCCATCTTCTACATGATGTACTCCACGGTGAAGGCGGAGTACTACGACGATGCCGCGACCCTGGTGAGCCTGAGCTTCAACGTGGTGAGCAGCGCCGGCGTGGCGCTGCTGGTCGCGCTGTTCACCCGCAGCCTGCAGATCAACACCGCGGAGCTCGGCGCCCACTTCGTCCACGGTGACGAACGCCTGCTCTTTTCCGAGCACGCCACATACGCCCTCGATCGCATCTCGGGGCTCGCCGCCGCCCGGGCGGAGGTCGCGGAACAGGCGCTCGCCATCGCTTACGGGAACGTGTTTCGGTTGATGATGTGGCTCGCGCTCGCCGCCGTGCCCTTCCTCGTTCTGGTGCCCTACCGGCGTCCCGCAGCGTCGGCGACGGCGAGCGCTCGAGGATCCGGTGCCGAGGCCGCCGGCTAGCCGCTCGAGGGACGGTGTTGCGCCCAGGGAAGGGCCTGCTCGAAGGCCCGGGAGGCCTGGAGCACGCGGAGATCCTGGAAGCGCCCTGCGACGATCTGCAGTCCCACCGGACGTCCGTCCGCCGTGAAGCCGCAGGGGCAGGATGCGGCGGGCATCCAGGTCAGGTTGAAGGGGTAGGAGAAGCCGGCCCAGCGGATCCAGTCCCAGGGATGCTGCTCCCAGTGCTCGGGGATGAGCCGGGGGGCGGGGAAGGCGGCCACGGAGAGGGTGGGCGTGAGCAGCAGGTCGTAGCGCTCGAAAAACTCCCGCACCTTCTGGTAGAGGGCGTTGCGTTTGGCCCGGTAGAGGAAGTAGTCGACCGCGGAGTAGCGGTGGCCGTCCTCGATGCAGGCAACCAGTCCGGGGTCCATGCAATCGCGCCACTGCGCGACGTGGGGACCGGCATTGCCGGCAATCATCGAGGTCCAGATGCAATGCTCCATTTCGATGTGGTCTCCCCAACCGGGATTCACTTCCTCGACCGGGCATCCCAGCCCCTCGAATGCGCGCACCGCGGCGGCGACCGGCTCCGCCACCTCCCGGTCCACCGGCAGGTAGCCCAGATCCGGGCTGTAGGCGATGCGCAGACCCGAGATGCCCTCGTCGAGGCGGGAGAGATAGTCCGCCGGCGGCGATTCCAGGCTTCCCTGGTCGCGGTCGTCAGGGCCCGCCATGACGTGCAGCATCAGCGCTGCATCGGCCACGCTGCGGGTAATCGGGCCGATGTGCGACAGGTGGTCGTTGTTCGACATCGGGTAGTAGGGCACCCGCCCGTAGCTCGGCTTGATGCCGTAGACGCCGCAGAACGCGGCCGGCATGCGGATCGAGCCCGCCCCGTCCGAGCCCTGGTGGATGGGGCCGATGCCTGCGGCGGCGCAGATCGCGGCCCCCGTGCTCGACCCCCCCGCGTTGTGGCCGTGCTTCCAGGGATTGTGCGAGACCCCGGTCAGGGGACTGTCGCCGCAGCCCTTCCAGCCGAACTCCGGGGTGGTGGTTTTGCCGATCATGATTGCGCCGGCTTCGGCGAGGCGGGATACGAAGGGCGCGTCCTCTTCCGGCACCCGGTTCGCGAAGATGTGGGAGCCGCCCATCGTCTTCACTCCGCGGGTGAAGGCGAGATCCTTGATGGTGACCGGCACGCCGCACAGAGCTCCGGGGGCTTCGCCACGCACGAGCGCCGTTTCGGCTTCGCGCGCGGCGTCCATCGCGCGTTCCGCGGTCATGGTGCATACCGCATTGAGGCGAGGGTTCAATGCCTCGAGCCGGGCGAGCGTCGCCTGCACGACCTCGACCGGGGACACCTCCCGATTCCCGATCCGGTGAACGAGTTCGACGGCGGAGGTCCAGGCGAGGTCGTCGTTCATGGGGAAGCTCCTTTGCCGGATGTCCAGGATACGCGCTCCGAGGCCGAAGCACCGGCTACGGGCGCAAACGTGCGAGCGCCAGGAAGGCGTCGGCATCAACCGGCATCACCACGCCCTCCGCCCAACCGCCGAACATGCATGCCCACATCGCTCATGTCGTCACCGTCCCTCCCTGTCCCGAACGACGAGAGGAAGTCCGTGCTCATGAACCCGACGAATCTTCCCGCGAGCGGGTCGAGGATACTGTCGCGGCGCGTGAACAATCCGAAGCTGCTGCCCGGCGAGTGGTCTCCCAGCGAAATGACCGAGAGCCTGTCGGTGGGCGAGACGCAGATGCCGGGGACCATGGAGATCCCGAAGCCGCGCTCGACGTAGCGCTTCATGCGCTCCCAGCCACCGACCTCGATCGCGACCTTGCGTTCGGCTCCGCTTCGCTCGGCGATGGTCTCATCGAATTCCCTCGTGTAGATGCCGGCGGGCGGCACGATGACGGGCCACTCGACGGCTTCTTCCGGTGGTACCGTGCCGCGTCCGGCCAGGGGGTGGTCCAGGGGGGTGATGAGCACCATGTCGTAGGAGAGGAGCGGATGGTACTCGACGCTCTCTCGCGGATAGACATCCTTCGCGCCGATCATGAGCTCCACCTCGTGGTCGAGGAGAAGCCTCATCCCTTCCCGGAACGGACAGTTCCTCACCCGAACCCGGATCTTCGGGTATCGATCCCGGAACCGCTTGATGCATGAAGGCAGGACAAAGGATGCCGCGACCATGGTGGCGGCAAGCTCGAAACGGCCCGAGACACCTTCCGTGATGCTCTCCCGGTGGACGGCGTTGGACAGCGCATCCATCCCCTGCACCAGAGGCTCGGTGATGGCGTAGAGGGTCTCGCCTGCCGCGGTGAGACTGATGCTCGCGGCGTTGCGTTCGAAGAGCCTGGCCTCCAGCTCGTACTCGAGCTCGCGCACCTGAGAAGACACCGCGGGCGGGCTGATACCGAGCTGCACCGCGGCCTTCGCGAAGCTCTTGAAACGCGCCGCGTGGCAGAAGGTCCGCAACTGGCGGAGACGGTCGCGCTTGTGATGGATGCGCGGTCGCTCGATGTCCTCGGTCACGGTGCTCACGGGGATTGTGATCCATCTTCGAAGATGAGGCGCAGAAAGCTGCTCTCCGCCAGCGCGAGCGATTCGTCCCGTCGCGTGACCGCCCCGTACATGCGCTTCGGGATGACGCTCCGGATGGAGGTCTTCCACAGCCGCTCGTCTCCGATCACGCAAAGGTCGGGGACGAGGGAGATGCCCACCCCGGCCGCAACGTAGTTCGTGATCACGTCCCACCCATCGATCTCGACGACAACGTCGACGCTGATGTCCTGCTCGCGCAGAACCGTCTCCACCACCTGGCGCACGTAGTGCGTAGAGCTGGGCGCGACAAAGGGGTAGACCGCCACCTCCTCCATGGTGGGCGCATCGCGGCCGGCCAGAGGGTGGTCCAGGGGGGTGATGAGCGCGGCGTGGGACTCGAGGAGGGGGTGGAATTCGAGGTCGGGCGGTGGAACATCCATCGCGGTGATGGTGAGGTCGAGCTCGTAGTTGCGAAGCCACCGCAGCCTCTCCGCGACGGTGCCGATCTTGAGATCGATGCGGACCCCGGGGCACTCCTTCCGGAACCGCTCCAGGTACTCCGGCAGCAGGTACATGGCGGAGACCGACCCGGCTCCGATACGCAGGACGTCCCTCGCGACGCCGTAGTGCCGCTCGGCGAAGGTGTCGGGGAAACGGTCCATGCCGTGCACGAGCGGCATGGCGAGCCGGTAGACCCTCTCACCGTCCCGGCTGAGGACCATGTACGGCCCGCGGCGCTCGAACAACGACAACCCGAGCTCCTCTTCGAGCGCACCCACCTGCCGCGACATCGAGGGCTGGCTCCATCCCAGTTGTCTGGCCGCCCTCGCAATGCTCCCGACGCGCGCTGCGTGGCAGAACGCGCGTAGCTGCTTGAGCCGATCCCCACTCGGGTAGCGGGGCACTCGGTCGTCGGCATCGACGATGCGGCGCTTCGGACGTATGCCGGCAAGCTCGCTTTCCATCAAGTGCTCCTCCCCTCGACCGCTAGCGCAGTGATCCGGGATTCGTGCATTCGACTCTTCCTGCGACGCTACCTCGAGAAGTCGGAAACTCTCGGTCCGGAGGAACCCGGCGGGGCCTGGTCGGCGCTCGCTGGCTCGGCGCGCCGAGCCTTCGTCCCTGCTTCGGCGTCGTGCTCGCCGAGGGAGGGAGCGGTGCTGCGAAGGGGAGGGCGTTCGCCGTCGAAACGAAGCGGCATGCCCACCCGGCGCAAGGAGTCTCCGGGCAGACTCTGGAGAATCTCGAGCGCGATGGTCTGTTCGTGTTCCAGCACCTCGGCGGTGGCGCGCACCGGGGCGCTCGGCACCCCCGCCGCATCGAGCTTCGCCTGCCAGTGCCCCCTCGATTGCGTCGCGAACACCGGCTCGAGCCGCCGGTTCAGCGCATCCAGGTTGAGAGAGCGCTTCTGGTTGGAGTCGAAACGCTCGTCCTCGGCCCACTCGGGATGGTCGAGCGCGGTCGCGAGGCGGGCGAAGAGTCGGTCGTTGGGCGCGGCGATCATGAGGTAGCCGTCCGAACATTCGTAAGCCTGGTAGGGAGCGAGCCCGCGAATGCCGCTGCCCTGCCGGCCGGGACTGTGACCGGCCGCCTGCGCCACGCTCGCGAAGATGGTCATCCACGCAATCGCCGTCTCGTAGAGGGAAGCGTCCACCATGCAACCCTGCCCGGTGATCGCCCTGCGGTTGAGCGCGGCGAGGATGCCGATCGCGCACCACATTCCGGTGCCCATGTCGATGATCGAAGTGCCCACCCGCACCGGGGGGCGCCCCTCCTCTCCGGTGACGCTCATGATCCCCCCACAGGCCTGCATCAGGGGATCGTAGCCGGGGTGGTTGCGCAATGGGCCGCGATCGCCGAAGGCCCCGAGGTTGCAGTAGACGAGACGCCGGTTCTCCCGTGTCAGCTCCGCCGCACCGAGGCCGTAGCGCTCGACGGTACCGGGACGCAGGTTCTGTACCACCACGTCGATGTCGGACACGCAGAGCCGGCGAAGCCACGCGCGCTCCGCATCGTTCTTGAGATCGACGGTGATCCCGCGCTTGTCCCGGTTGAGGGCCTCGAAGAACGAGGAGCGGCCGTCCGCAAACAGTTGTCCCCACTGTCGCGCATCGTCGCCGGCGCCGGGGCGCTCCACCTTGAGCACATCCGCGCCGAGGGCCGCGAGCAGCCACGCCGCGTAGGGCGCGGCGACGCTGCTGCCGAGCTCCACCACCCGGATGCCGGCGAGCGGCTGGTGGGCGTCGAGCCCGGACGCGGGGTTCGGCTTTTCCTCGCCGTGGTTCATGGACCCGGATACATGAATCGAACCTCGGGGTTCAGATCTCACGGAAGACGACAGAAGGATTCCGGCTTGTCAGGGGAATGGCGGGAAATGGCGTCCGGACGCTCTTTGGATCTCTCCTCATCGAGCGGAGCTCCCCTGCCGAAGTCCTCCCCCGCCCGCGGGCGGTCTTCCACCGTGGATGGCTTCCGCGGAACATCAGCGAGCGAGGTTCACGGTCCGATCACGAAAACGCCCGCGACGCGAGGTCGCGGGCGTTCAGATGTGCGCGGCGTCAAGGCGTGCGCCGCGAAGATGCGGAGATCTACTTGGCCGCCCAGGTCGCCATGCGAGCCTTCAGGCTCTCACGGTTGTCTCCCCAGAACTCGACGTCGATGACGAAGTGGTTCGCCATGTTCTCCGGAGCGGTGGGCAGGTGCGGGAGAATGTCGGGGTTGATGTGGTCCGCGGCCGCCTTCACTACCGGACCGTAGGCGATGTAGTTCGTCTGGTCGCCCTGCCGGTCGGGACGCGAAGCGAAGGCCAGGAACTCGTAGGCGAGATCGAGCTCCGGGTGATCCTTCGGGATGAACCAGTAGTCGAAGTCCAGCGCCTGCCCGTTCCACACCAGCGCGAAAGGCTGGCCGTCGTCGACCACCGCGTTGTAGAAGCGCCCGTTCCAGCCGCTGGTCATGACCACTTCCTTGTCGGCGAGGAGCTGAGGCGCATGGGCGCCGGTCTCCCAGTAGATCAGGTGATCCTTGATCTCGTCCAGCTTGGCGAAGGCGCGGTCGATGCCTCCCTCGGATCGCAGTACGTCGTAGACCTCGCCGGTTGCCACCCCGTCGGCAATCAGTGCGAACTCGAGAGTAGCCTGAGCCTCGTCCTTCTTCAGGGCGCGCTTGCCCGGGTACTTCTCGACGTTCCAGAAGTCGGCCCAGCTTGCCGGCGGATCGTCCGGGTACACGTCGGTACGGTACGCATACAGGGTCGAGTAGGTGATGGTGCCGACACCGCACTCGTGCGCAGCGCCGTCGATGAAATCGTCCGGAGACATGCCGAGACGGTCCCAGTCGATGGTCTCGAGGAAGCCCTCGTCGCATCCTGCCTGGGCGGCGGTCACCGACCCGTCGACCAAGTGGGACTTGTAGTTGCCGGTCTCGACCATCGCCCGAAGGAGACCGATGCTGCCGTCCCATTCGTCCTCGAGCACGGTGTGCTCGGTCTCGGCCATGAAGGGCTCGTAGTACGCCTTGCGCTGGCTGGCGCTGTAGGAGCCGCCCCAGGACGTGACGGTAATCGTGCCGGCGAGAGCGACGCTGGGCGGTCCCATCGCAAGCAGCGTGAGGCTGGCGCCCAGGGTCAGTGCGGTTCTTAGTCTCATGATGTACTCCTGTTTGGTTTATGGTTTGTCCGCGAGGATTGTGGGCTTTGCGTCAAGTCACTCTGACGGGTCTCTTGCCTTCAACCTCTCCTGTTTGCCGTGTGGCCACGGACAGGGAGACGCGAGGGGACATCGTCGATGCTCGAAGAGCGCCGTTCCCACGCCTCCGATGGCACTCGAATTCGGTCTGAAGCCCGAATAGTCAATCGTTGCCGAATTCCGTCCCCCCGCGGGCGCGGGGAGGCGATGATGCAGGTTTTGAAGGCGCATGTGAAGCTGCTGTGCAGCTCTTCCATAAATAATAAGTAAAAACAATATACTATGAGATTTTTCTCAAGTGTTTAGTAAAATGGAGTTTTCAGGAAACGGTCATTGCGAGAGTCCCGGACCGATCACGCACGGTCTTGAGAGGGATCGAGTCACGGCAATGAGGTGGCCTCGATTGTTCGAAAGACTCGGGGTGGAACCGGAGGGCTTCAGTCTTCTTGCGACCTCGGGCTCGAGTTTTGACCGTCGAGGCATGCGACCCGACCCGCTATCCGTAAGGCGCAGGCGGTTTGCAAGGAATGGCGCTTGGCATAGTATGGTCTCCGCGCCGCCACGTAGAAGGGCGGCCTCGGCGGCAGCGGCCTGAGACCGAGTGCGGCGCTCGAGACCGGGTGGAATGGAGAGCGAAATGGCGAACGAGAACAGCGCTCTCGTCGAATTCGACAATGTCGACAAGACCTTCGACGGCGAGACGCTGGTCGTGAAGAACCTCAACATGGAGGTCGGGCAGGGCGAGTTCCTGACCATGCTCGGCCCCTCCGGTTCGGGCAAGACGACCACCCTCCTGATGCTGGCCGGCTTCGAGTCGATCACCCACGGGGACATCCTCCTGGGAGGGCGCTCGCTCAAGAATGTGCCTCCCTATCGCCGCGACATCGGCATGGTCTTCCAGAACTATGCGCTCTTCCCCCACATGACGGTCGAGGAAAACCTCGCCTTCCCCCTCGAAGCGCGCAAGATGCCGAAGGAGCGGATCAAGGAGAAGATCGATCGGGCGCTCGCAATGGTGCGACTGAGCGAGTTCAGTCGCCGCCGCCCCACCCAGTTGTCGGGAGGCCAGCAGCAGCGGGTCGCGGTGGCCCGCGCGCTCGTCTACGAGCCGCAGCTCGTGCTCATGGACGAACCCCTGGGCGCGCTCGACCGGCAGCTCCGCGAGAACATGCAGTACGAGCTCAAGCACATTCACGAGACGGTGGGGGTGACCGTCGTCTACGTGACGCACGACCAGGGCGAGGCGCTCACCATGTCGAACCGCATCGCGGTGTTCAACGAAGGGGAGATCCAGCAGATCGCGAGCCCGCAGGTGCTCTACGAGGAGCCGGACAACGCGTTTGTGGCCCAGTTCATCGGCGAGAACAACCGCCTCATGGGCACGGTGACGGCGGTGAACGGTTCCGAATGCCAGGTCGAGATCGACGGCGGCGGCGAGGTGACCGCGCTCGCGGTGAACATCGCAGGGGTCGGCAAACGCACCACCCTCTCGCTGCGCCCCGAGAGCGTCAAGATCGATCCGCCGGGCGACGGCTACCCGGATCGCTTCGAGGCCCGGGTGGAGGAGCTCATCTACCTGGGCGACCATACCCGGGTGCGGGTGAACGTGTGCCTGCACGACGACTTCATCGTCAAGGTTCCGCGCAGCGGCGACGCGCCGCGCCTCGAGGTCGGCGAGACGCACACCGTGGGCTGGAACCCTGCCGACTGCCGGGCCCTCGACGCCTGAGCCGCGCCGGGCACGAGTAGCGGACCGAGAAGTGGCATTGGGCGCCTGAGCGATGGCTGCCGTCGCACCGACCAGCACCGGCCCCATCATGCTCGATGGGGTGCCGCTCAAGATCCGCCTCGAGCGGGCGGAGCGGATGCGGAAGATCAAGGCGATGGGGCTGATCCTGCCGCTCTTTCTCTTTCTCATGGTCACCTTCGCGATTCCCATCGTCCTGATGCTGGTGCGAAGCGTGGAGAACCCGGAGGTCGTCGAAGTGCTGCCGCGCACCGCGGCCGAGATGCGGCTCTGGGACGGAGAAGGGTTCCCGCCCAATGACGTGATGCAGACCTTCGCCGCGGAAGCGGTGAGCGCGAAGGAGGCGAAGACGCTCGGCAAGGCGGCCAAGCGCCTCAACTACCACGCGTCGGGATTCCGCTCGATGCTGTTCAAGACCGCCACCAAGCTCGAGCGCGCCATAAAGAAGGAAGGCGAGGAGGCGGTGCTCCAGGGTGCCGACATGCTGGATCGCTTCACCGGCATCGACAAGCGCTGGGGAGAACGGCGCTACTGGGCGATCATCCGGCAGGCCTCGCCTCCGCACACCGCGTGGTACCTGCTCCGCTCCGTGGATCGCGACTACGACGAGAATACCGACATCATCCCCATCAGCGAGGACCAGGCGATCCACGTCTCCGTGCTGTGGCGCACGATCGTGATCAGCGCGGTGGTCACCATCCTGTGCCTGCTGCTCGGTTTCCCCATCGCCTATCTCCTCGGCACCCTGCCCACCAAGCAGAGCAATCTGCTCATCCTGCTGTTGCTGCTGCCCTTCTGGACCTCGCTGCTGGTGCGCACCACCGCTTGGCTGGTGCTGCTGCAGAACGAGGGAGTGATCAACGATCTCGCGATCTACTTCGGTCTCTGGGACGAGCCGGTGCAACTGGTGCGCAATCGCCTGGGCACCTACATCGCCATGGTGCACATCCTGCTGCCCTTCATGGTGCTGCCGATGTTCAGCGTCATGAAGGGTATCGATCCCTACCACATGAAGGCGGCGGCTTCCCTCGGAGCGAACCCCGTGAGCGCCTTCGTCAAGGTCTACCTCCCGCAGACCCTGCCCGGGGTGGGGGCGGGCGTGCTGCTCGTCTTCATCCTGTCGCTCGGCTACTACATCACGCCGGCGCTGGTGGGAGGGCCGGCCGACCAGATGCTGAGCTACTTCATCGCCTTCCACGTCAACACCACGGTCAACTGGGGGCTCGCCGCCGCCCTCAGCGCGCTGCTCCTGGTGTGCGTAATGATCTTCTTCGTCATGTACCAGCGCCTGGTGGGCGTGGGCAACATCCGGATGAACTGAAGCGATGGCCGTCGCACCCTACGCAACGCCGCTGGAGAAGGCTTGGTACTACACCTTCCGAGTCCTGTGCGGGCTGATCTTCTTCTTCCTGATCATGCCCATCCTGATCATCATTCCGCTGGGCTTCAATCCCATACCCTTCTTCACCTATCCCATGGAGGGCTTCTCGTGGCGTTGGTACGGGGAGATCTTCGGGGACTCCCCCATCTCCATCCTGTGGCAGCGCTCGATGGTCAACAGCGTGGTGGTCGCGGTCTGCGCGACCCTGCTCGCCACCGTACTGGGCACGCTGGCCGCGCTCGGGCTCACCCGTGCGAACTTCCCGGGAAAGCCGGCGGTGATGGCGATTCTCATCTCTCCCATCATGGTGCCGATCGTGGTGATCGCGGTGGGGATGTTCTACTTCTACGCCCAGGTCGGGCTGGTGAGCACGCTGACCGGAATCATCCTCGCCCACACCACGCTCGGCGTCCCCTTCGTCGTGATCACGGTCGCGGCGACCCTGCAGGGCTTCGACCACAATCTGATCCGGGCCGGCGCGATTCTCGGCGCCAATCCCGTTCGCGTCTTTCGCAAGGTCACCCTGCCCATCATCACCCCCGGCGTGGTCTCGGGAAGCCTGTTCGCGTTCGCCGCCTCCTGGGACGAGATCGTGGTCGTGCTCTTCCTCGCCAGCACCGAGCAGCACACGGTGCCGCGGCGCATGTGGAGCGGGATTCGCGAGCTTCTGAGCCCCACCATCATCGCGGCCGCGACCATGCTGATCATCATCTCCATTCTCCTGATGTTCACCATGGAGTGGCTGCGAAGGCGCAGCGAACGCATGCGCGGCATCACCCCGAGCTAGGCCGGCAGGACCGAATCGGGGCCGAGTCTCTCCGAGCGGCACACCTGCATTGGCGCTGTCCGGCTTCTGATCGGACAGGCATGCCCCGCGAGGTCGCACGTGCCGCGCCCTGGCGTGGAGACATCGATCGCGTCGGGGCGGGAACCCGGCGCCGAAGGACGCCGCATCGGGCTTCCATTCCGCTCGAACGCTCGGGCACTGCTCCTCGCTCGGAGTCCGACGCCTGCCGGAACCGGGTTGCGCTATCATCCCGCCAAGGCGCATGGGGGCTGCGACCGGCAGGAAGATCGACCCGGCCTCTATCGCCGGATTCTCAGGCGGCCGATCCGGCCGGACCAAGATATTGAATTCCAACGTGTAGAGCTCAAGGAGAACAGGCACATGCGAAAGCACGTCTATGCAGTAGCCGCGGCGCTTGCCGTGGCGTTTACGTCGGGCACCGTGGCCGCGGAGCAGTTCATTTCCATCGGCACCGGTGGCGTGACCGGCGTTTACTACCCGACCGGCGGCGCGATCTGCCGCCTCGTCAACAAGATGCGCAAGGAGACCGGAATCCGGTGCTCGGCCGAGTCGACCGGCGGCTCCGTGTACAACATCAACACCCTCCGCGCCGGAGAGCTGGAGTTCGGGGTCGCACAGTCGGACTGGCAGTACCACGCCTACCGGGGCACCTCGAAGTTCGAGGAGAGTGGCGCCTTCGAGGGCCTGCGGGCGGTCTTTTCGGTCCACCCCGAGCCCGTGACCATCATCGCCCGCGACGATTCGGGCATCAGCAATATCACCGACTTCAAGGGCAAGCGGGTCAACATCGGCAACGTCGGATCGGGGCAGCGCGGGACTTGGGAGGTAATCGAGGAGGCGATGGGCTGGGAGCGCAGCGACCTCAAGCTCGCCTCGGAGCTCAAATCCGCGGAGACCGGCCAAGCGGTCTGCGACAACAAGATCGACGCCTACTTCTGGCTCGTCGGCCATCCGAGCGCCCTCACCCAGGAGTCGCTCGCGACCTGTGCTACTCACCTCGTGCATGCGGTCGCACCGGAAATCGACAAGCTGGTGGCGGAACGCCCCTACTATCGAACGGCCACAATTCCCGCCGGCATGTACAACAATCAGGAAGACGTCAAGACCTTCGGTGTGGGCGCCACCTTCGTTTCCAGCACCGACGTGCCTGACGAGGTCGTGTACACGGTGGTGAAGGCGGTGTTCGACAACTTCGACCAGTTCAAGAAGCTGCATCCGGCCTTCGGCAACCTGAACGAGATGGAGATGATCACGGACTCCCTGTCCGCGCCTCTCCATCCGGGGGCACAGAAGTACTACCAGGAGCGCGGCTGGATGTGATCGACGGGACGGGCGGGGCAGCGGCGACACGCCGCTGCCCCGCTCGCTCACACCACCGCACCACGCACCGGCCGTGCGCGCCATGGTGGCGATTCCGAGGCCCTGCCCAGCCGTAAAGCTTCGCGGATTCCCGCACGCCAAGGGAATGTGGAGGTGACGGGACGCGACGCGGGAATGACGGCGGAAGCGGGTTGACACGGCGCGTGAAAGGGGAGGGTCAACCTTGGCGAAAGAAGCGATCGGTGCGGGGGAAGTGGGCGAGCTCGTCGCGGGCATCGACGTCGGGGCCCGCGACCCTGCCGGGTGGCAGGGGCGCCTCATCATCGGGGTCGCCTTCACGTGGGCGCTCTTCCAGCTCTACATCGCTTCGAACCTGCCCTTCACCCTGACCGAAGTCCTCGGAGTCAACGTCACCGTCAACACCGACCAGGCCCGCTTTCTCCACCTCACCTTCGGTCTGACCCTCGCCGCCTTCGCCTACCCCCTGTTCCGGCAAAGCGCCCGGGATCGCATCCCCTGGTACGACTGGGCGCTCGCCGCGCTCGGCGCCGCGCCGTGCCTGTACCTGCTGGTGTTCAAGGACGACATCGCGTTGCGCGCGGGAGTCTCCGGCCCCACCGACATCGCCGCGGGGATCCTGGGGATGGTGGTGCTGGGGATCGCGGTGTACCGGACCCTCGGCCTGCCCCTGGTGGTGGTCGCGAGCGTCTTCGTGTTCTACGTCTTCTTCGGCCACCTGGAGTGGCTGCCGGACGCGATCCGGTGGAAGGGCGCTTCCATCGGCAAGGCGATGTGGCACTACTGGATGCAGACCGAGGGCGTGTTCGGGGTGGCGATCGGGGTGTCGGCGTCGCTCATCTTCCTCTTCGTGCTCTTCGGGGGGATTCTCGAGAAGGCGGGCGCCGGCAACTACTTCATGAAGGTCGCCTTCTCCCTCCTCGGGCACTACCGGGGCGGGCCCGCCAAGGCCGCGGTGGCGGCCTCCGCGATGAGCGGCATCTACTCCGGGTCTTCGGTCGCGAACACCGTGACCACCGGAACTTTCACCATCCCGCTCATGAAGCGCACCGGATTCACTCCGGAGAAGGCCGGCGCGGTGGAGGTGGCGTCGTCGACGAACGGACAGCTCACCCCTCCGGTGATGGGCGCCGCCGCCTTCCTGATATCGGAGTACACCGGCGTCAGCTACGCCGAGATCATCAAGCACGCCGCGGTGCCGGCCATCGCTTCCTACATCGCGCTGGTGTACATCGTGCACCTCGAGGCCCTGAAGCTCGACCTCAAGGGCCTTGCGAAGCCGCCTTCCTCGCTCGGTCTCGCGACCAAGGTCATCGGGTTTCTCGCCGGCTTCATCGGCCTGGCCGCCATCGGCGCGGTGGTGTACGTGGGGCTCGGCTGGATCAAGATCGCCGTTCCGGACCACGCCTTTCTCGTGGTCGCCGCTCTCTGCGCGGCCCTGTATCTCCTGCTGCTGTTCTTGGCCGCCCGGATTCCGGATCTCGAAGTGGATGCGCCGGACGCGCCGATCGTCGAGCTGCCCCGCGCCGGACCGACCGCGGTGAGCGGCCTGCACTTCCTGTTGCCCATCGTGATCCTGATGTGGTGCATCCTCGTGGAACGGCTCTCGCCCGCGCTGTCGGCGTTCTGGGCGGCGATGGCGATGCTGGCGGTGGCGCTCACCCAGCACCCGCTCAAGGCGCTGATGCGGGGCACCGGAAACCTCGGAGGCGCCCTTCGCCGCGGCGCCCACGAGTGCTTCGACGGCATGATCTCGGGGACCCGCAACATGATCGGGATCAGCGTGGCGACCGGCGCGGCCGGGGTGATCGTGGGCACCATCTCGCTCACCGGCGCCCACCAGGTGGTGGGAGAGTTCGTCGAGTTCCTCTCCGGCGGCTACCTGATGGTGATGCTGCTGCTGGTCGCGGTGATGAGCCTCATTCTCGGCATGGGCCTGCCCACCACCGCGAACTACATCGTGGTGTCCTCGCTGATGGCTCCGGTCGTCGTCGCCCTCGGGGCGGACAGCGGCCTCATCGTGCCCCTCGTGGCGGTCCACATGTTCGTCTTCTACTTCGGCATTCTCGCCGATGACACGCCTCCGGTCGGCGTCGCCGCGTTCGCGGCCGCCGCGATCTCGCGGGGTGATCCCATCCGGACCGGCGTCCAGGGTTTCGCCTACGACATCCGCACCGCGATCCTGCCCTTCCTGTTCATCTTCAACACCGAGCTGCTTCTCATCGACGTGACGCCCCTGAAAGCGCTCGCGGTCTTCGTGGTGGCGGTGGCGGCGATGATGCTTTTCGCCGCTGCGACTCAAGGCTACCTCGCAACCCGCAACCGCGTCTGGGAGACGGTGGCCCTGCTGCTCATCGCGTTCACCCTCTTCCGTCCCGGATTCTGGCTGGACCGCGTTGCGCCACCCTTCGTGGAACGGCCGGGCGCCGAGGTGATCGAGATTGCAGGCTCCCGGGCCGCGGACGAGGAGCTGCGGATCACGGTGTCCGGTCCCGATTTCAACGACCCGGATCTCGTGCGCGAGACCAGCCTCGTGATTCCTCTCGGCGCCTCGGGCGAGGGAGCGGATCGCCTCGGAAACAACGGGTTGCTGGTGAGCGTCGAGGACGGAGCGGCGCTGCTCGAGGAGCCGCTGCCCGCGTCGCGCTTCGAGGACCTCGCGATCGCTTTCGACTTCTACGCCGACGAGCCGGTCGTGATCGCGACCCTTTCGCTGCCGAATGAGCGCGTTGCAAAGGAGGTGTTCTACATCCCGGCCGTGCTTCTCTTCGCCCTCGTGCTGTGGCGGCAACGGCGCCGAGCATCGGTCACGCGAGCTGCGGCGCCGGCCTGAGTCCTAGCCGCTTCATCTCACCGATTTCTTGGCTAGCGGGCGCCAATATGCTCGCGACGAAAATCGGTGAGGTAGTGCGGCTGGTGCTGCGAACCCGCTCGGCGTACGGCCGTCGGGAGCGGCTGTGTTCGGAGCCGCCACGTACCCGGCTTCGCCCTTCACTCGTCGTCCGGAGCGTCCTCCGCGCTCTGAGTCGAGAGTATCCCGCGAAAGCAGTGCGTTGTGGGCAGTCCTCGACGAAAGGCGCTCAGGGAAGGGCCATGAGCCCTCCATCCACAATGAGCTCGGTGCCGGTGATGTAGGACGCCTCGTCGGAGAGGAGGAAGAGCGCGGCGCGGGCAATGTCTTCCGGAGCCCCCAGTCTGCCCAGGGGGATCCCCTCGGCAACCCGCGCGGCGGCTTGCGGGTCGTCGTGCCAGCGCTGCTGCATGGGGCTCAGCGTCGGCCCCGGATGGATGACGTTGGAACGGATCCGGTGACCCGCGAGCTGCACCGCAAGAGACTTCGAGAGCGCGGTCACGCCCGCCTTGGATGCCTGGTAGGCATCCTGGGGCGCGGCGTCTCCGCGCAGGCACTGGATGGTGGCGATGTGCACCATCGCGCCTCCGCCGGTCTGACGCAGGCGGGGGATGGCGTGGCGGCAGGTGTGGACCACGGACTTGAGGTTGACGGCCATCACCCGGTCCCACAGCGCGAGGTCGATATCGGCCGCGGACTTGTCCTCGCCGAAGAGTAGCACGCCGGCCGCGTTGACCAGGTAGTCCAGGCGGTCACCGCGGGCGCAGGCGCCGTCGATGGCCCGGCCCACCAGCGCTTCGTCGGTGAGGTCGCCCTGCACATAGGCGGCCCGCGACCGCCGGCCATCGAGCATATCGGGGCAAGGCTTGAGATCGAAGCCGGTGACCGTGCAGCCTTCGTCGAGCAGTCCTCGGGCGATCGCGAGGCCCATGCCTCCACCGGCTCCGGTCACGAAGGCGTTTCGGTCGGCGAAGCGCATCCTCTCTCTGTCTCAACAGCAGGGCGGAAAGAGAGATCGCCCGCCTAAGTCGAGCATCGCCGCTGCGTTGAGGGCGGACTGGATCTCGGGATCGATCGGCTCGTCGAAGGGCATCGCTTCCGACCTCGCACCGGGAGGGCTTCCACCGCGCACGAAATTGCCCGTCTTATACATTCCCCGCATTGTGCGCCGCAACGAGCCAATGCCCATGGGGTCGCTTGCGGACGGTCTCCCATTCCGGGGTGCGACGACACTCGCCCGGGCTTCGCGGGAGGGGTCGGGGGCTCTCGTCGCCGCAGCGGCGCCGGCCCCGGCGCGCACCGTCGGTCCGCGACATGCAGCTCCCCATCGCTTGGTATCATCATGAACCCGTACCGGAACTCCCGGGGACGCTCGTGTACGAACCGCCCGACGACATCTGGGAAGTGAACCGGCTCCTGCGACTCGACGAGCCCCTCGAGGGTCCGGACGATCCCCGGTGGGTGGATACCAGGGGGGCACGCGGCTCATATCAGCTTCACGAGCTCTACCGGGAGCTCGGCATCGACATGCGCGCATCCGGCAACCGCCACCGTGCTGCGCGCGATCGAGGCTACTACCTGTTCTGCGGGCACCGCGGCTGCGGCAAGAGCACGGAGCTCAGGCGCATCCGCAGTGAGCTGCATGCTCCGGACGCGTACCACGTCGTGTTCGCCGATGCGGCGCAGGCACTGGACGTCAACAACCTGCGCTACCAGGACATCCTGCTGCACCTCGCCGGCAGGCTGGTCGAACAAATACAAGGCGAAGACATCGCCCTCGACCCCGTACACCTCGGAAAGCTCGAGGGGTGGTTCACCGAACGAGTGGAGAAGCAGGAATCCACCCGGGAGTTCGCGCTCGAAGTCAGGTCCGGTGCGGAGGTTGCTCCGGGCCTCCCCTTCGTCGGGAAGCTGTTCTCCGGGATCAGCAACGCGTTCAGGAACAACTCCACCTACAAGGAGGAGCTGAGACGCACACTGCGAAACTACTTCACCGACTTCGCGGATGCCTTCAATCACCTCATCGATGCTGCGGCGGAGGCCATCAGCGACAACGGCCAGGGTCATCGGATCCTGTTCGTGGTCGACGGCACCGACTTGCTGCGCGGCGACGATGCGCACGCATTCTTCGTGTCCGACGTGCACCAGCTCCGGCAGGTACACGGACAGTTCATGTACTGCGCGCCCATCCACCTCGTCTACGAAGGCGCCGCCATCGGCCAGAACTTCGACCACGTCTTCAAGCTGCCGATGATCAAGGTCGCGGAAGCCGACGGCTCGCCGAACCAGAGGGGCATCGGCGCAATGTGCGGAATCCTGCATCAACGGGCCTCGGCTGGTCTGTTCGATCCCGATGTCGCCGAATTGATGGTCGAGTACAGCGGAGGCCATCCACGCGATCTGCTGAGGCTGCTGCAAGGGGCGTTCAGGCACGCCGGTAACGATCGCTTCGACGAGGACTCCCTGCGCGCGGCGGTGCGTGAAGCTGCCAACGACTTCCGGCGGATTCTCGATTCCGAAGACTACGAGCTTCTAGCCAGGATCGATTCGCACCCGACCACGCCTCCTCACTCCGACCGCGCCCGCCACCTGCTCTACAACCTGGCATTGCTGGAGTACAACGACTTCTACTGGCGCAGTCATCCCGTGATTCGAGAGACCGATGCATACCGCACGGCCCGGGAGGCGCTCCGGAACCGGGGTGATGGATAAGGCGGCTGCCGCCTGGAACCTCCTGTCCGAGCATTCGGGGACCTACCTGCGGCTCCAGCGGATGCTGGGGGGACGACAGTCGTTCAAGCTTTGCTTCCTGACGTATACGGACAGCCACTATCGCGACACAGTGGCGAGTTTTCTACAGGAGCGGCTGTGTGCCCGGGTACGAGTCCGCATCGGACCGGAGACCCGCATCGGCGGTACGGAGGAGCTATTCGAGAGGCTGAGTGAGGATCGGGACACCAGTGCGGCGCAGCTCCTCGGCATAGAGAGCTGGCCCGAAGGCTTCGACGATCTTTTGGCGAGACTGAATTATCGACGAGGGGCGCTTGCCGAGCGATGTGCGCGACCTCTGCTCGTTTGGGTTCGCTCGCGTGACTTGCGCGCGGTCGCGACCGGTGCCGCGGACCTCTGGGCGTGGCGCTCGGGGGTGTTCGATTTTACCTCGCCGGCCGTTACGACCGGCATCGACCTGCGACATTCCAGCGTCGATCAGACGTCTGCAGATGCGCCGCGGCGCGTGGCGCGAATCGGGGAGTTGGAGCGGTATCTCGCGAAGGGCTCGTTGCGGCGACCGAGCGACGTCGATTTGATGATCGAGTTGGGTGATCTCTTCATTTCTCTGGGAAGGATTGACCGAGCCGAATCCGCGTATCGAGAGGCACGAGACGCACTCGACTCCCTGGACGACCGGCGCCGGAGTGCAATCGTCGGCGGCCGAATTGCCGACATCCTCGCCACCCGCGGCGAGCTCGACGAGGCACTGCGTATTCGCATCGAGGAAGAGCTCCCCGTCTACGAGCAGCTCGGGGACGTGCGCTCTCGTGCCATCACCCAGGGCCAAATCGCCGACATCCTCGCCACCCGCGGCGAGCTCGACGAGGCATTGCGCATCCGCACCGAGGAAGAGCTTCCCGTCTTCGAGCAGCTCGGGGACGTGCGCTCTCGAGCCGTCACCCAAAGCAAAATCGCCGACATCCTCGCCACCCGCGGCGAGCTCGACGAGGCACTTCGAACATGGATCTGCGACGTACTGCCCATCTTCGAACAGCTCGGCGATCATCGCTTGATCGATATCGCACAGGACCGAATCGCCGCCATTCGCGCTGCGCTTGGCCGGGACTGACGCCATTCCGTGCCGCCAATCATGGCTCGACAAGCCGTCGACGCCGTCCTGCCCACTCGCATCGATGGCCTTGGGGACTGGTTGCGCAGGAAGCGGATCAGCCAGTGCGGGCCGTCCGCGAGTTCGAGATCCGGCACGGAGACCTGCTCGTGGTCCCTGGGTGGCCTTTTGCGCAGGAAGCGGATCAGCCAGTGCGGGCCGTCCGACAGGAATCCGTGCTGGTCGTGCAGAGTTCCGCGACCGGCGTGGGACGGGGCAAAGACGACCTCCTTACCCACCCGGAAGACCGACCACGTGGAGATTGAAGAGAAAGGAAAAGGCGAGCACGACGATTGCCGCGATCGCGCGGGCGCGGCGGAGCTGGGCTTCGCGCTCCGCGTCCTCGAGACGGCGCTTCTGCCTGCGCTCCAGATGGCGCACGCTCATCACCCACATCAGCCGGCTGACCGGCAGAAAGAGCAGGGCGGCGAGCACGATCCAGGAGAGGATGAAGAACGTGGTCTGGTTCATCGCGCGACGGCGGGCTGGCCGGACGCTACTCGACGGTGAACCTCGGGGTGAACCAGGCCGGAGCCAGGGATGTCCCGGTGCCGAGCTCGTCGACGTTGTCGATATCCACGAGCTTTATCGCCGGGCCCGCGTGGATGAGCTCGAGCTTGCCCTCGAGCAGGCGTACCGCCTGTTCGATACCCAGTCGACCCTGAATGACCGGGAAGTCCGTAGGTGCGGCCTGGATGCGCCGGCGCTTGATGCCTCGGTACACCGCATGGGTGAACCGCATGGGTGAAGTAGTCGGCAAGGATCCTTATCTGACCCAGCAACCCGCGCGCGCGAAGTGCGCTCACCGCCGCTTCGGCGGTCACGGCACTGCCGACGATGTAGTCCACATCGGGTCGTTCCTCGAGCGCCTCTTCGAGCAGTATCAACTGAATTTCCCTGCCGGTGTCGCCATACTTGGTGACGACGATTTCCGCCGAACTCTGCTCGAGTGCCTTGTGGAATCCGGCTTCGACGAAGGGTACCCATCCTGACCCTTCGGGGCCGGGAAACCAGGCAATCTTGACCGGCGGTGACCCTTCGGGGTGCCGGCGTGCCAGATGTTCTCCGATGCTGCTTCCCATGATGGTCCAGGACACCCCGGCCTTGGCGCTGATTCCCGGGTCCGCGATATCGTTCACGACCGCGGTCACCGGAATGCGCTCGGCAATCTCCTGCACGGTCGGGGTCAGCCCCTCGAAGCTCACGGTTCCCACTACGAGAATGTCGGCTCCTTCGGCGGTGCACTCGCGTACCTGGGCGATCTGACGGGCGAGATTGGGATACCCGCCCGCTTCCACGAGCTGCAGCGCGACCCCGAGTCGTTCGGCCTCGAGCACCATTCCGTAGTTGACACTCAGCCAGTAAGAATCTTTCAGGTGGGGATAGGAGGCGCAGATTCGCCATTTCTTCGTGGCCTTTTCGAGCGGCACGTAACGCACGGGACGGGACCGGCTCGAGTAGTCGAAGGGCACCTCCCAGGTCTCGAGCTCCCACACCAGATCTTCGGCGCCGGCACCGGCGGCAAGGACCGTGAAGGCCAGGGCCGCCGTCGCCCATAGCCGGAGCACACGCGTCATCCTGCCCATGAAAGTATCATGAGGGCCGGACTCGTCGCTCGGCACCGGAGTTGCCTTGATGAAGTTCGGCATCGCCACGAGACTCTTTCTCGCCTTTGCCGGGATTGCCGCGCTGTCGCTGGCTTCGGGCGGGGTGGGTTGGTGGATTCTCAACGACGTGGAAAGCGCTCAGACGACGATCGTCGAGCGGGCCATGCCGGCAGTGGCCGACGCCCGTCTCGCCGCGGAGATTGCCGGGCGCATTGTCGCACGCAGCCCGCGGCTCACCAACGCGGTGACCGAAACCGAGCGCGAGGCCGAGGCTGCCGCCCTGTTCGAGCTGGCCGACCGACTCCGGCAGGCTCTCGACCGCAATGTCGAGTACGGCTACTCCGAGACCCAACTGGAGACCCTGCACGTCACCGCGGAACGCCTGCGCGACAACCTGAGTGCGCAGAACGCTCTGGTGGCGGCCCGTATCGACACCGTCCGGCGCCTGTCCGACGCCGTAGCACAATCACTCGAGGCAGCCCAGGGGTTGTCCGATCTGTCCGAAACCCTGGTTTCGAACGCGGCCTCCGGCACCACCGCGGTAATTTCCAATCTTTATGAGCTCGTGGAGTCTCAGGATCGAATCGAGGAAAGCCTGGATGCACTGGATCGGCTGTACGAAGAGGATGTGTTCCTGATGGAACGCATGTTCGAGCTGCGGCTGCGTGCATCTCAGGTTGGATTGCTGCTCAATCAACTCTCGCGCGCCGGCACCCACGACGAAGTCCTGTGGATCGAAAACCTGCTCGCCCAGAACCTTCGCATTCTCGAGCGGAGGGTGCGCAGCATCAGCGATCCGGTTCGTCTGAGGCAGGCTCGGGCGCTCCTCCTGACCTTGCTGCGCGCCAATGCCACCGGCCCGGAGAACGTGCCCGGCCTGCGCCGCCAGGTGCTGGAGATCGACTCCGCCATCGAGTCCCTCACCGGCAAGAACCGTGCACTGTCCGAGTCTCTCGGTGACTTTATCGTGGAACTGGTGGGGGAGTCGCAGCTACTCGCCGAGGAAGCCTCGGCGGGCGCGACCGAGGCGGTGGATGCCGGGCTCGTCACGCTGCTCCTCCAGACCGTGGTGGTGCTCGCGGTAGCGGGACTGATTCTCTGGCTGTATGTGAAGCGCAACGTCATCAGGCGGCTTCAGGCCCTGGCCCTGATCATGCAGAAGCTCGCACGGGGCGACCTCGACGTGGCGGTCCAGACCAGTGGAAGCGACGAGCTGTCCGAGATGGCGGAAACGGTGCAGGTCTTCAAGGAGCAGGGAGTGATCAAGCGTGAGCTCGAAAGGGAGCGCGAGCGCACCGAAGCGGAGCTCCGGCGGCACAAGAGCGAGCTCGAAGTGCTGGTCGCGGAGCGCACCACACAGCTCTCCGATGCGAACGCCCGCCTGCAGATCGAGGTCGAGAATCACGACGAGGCGAGAGAACGGGCCGAGAACGCCAACCAGGCGAAGAGCGAGTTCCTCGCGGCCATGAGTCACGAGATTCGCACCCCGATGAACGGCATCCTCGGCATGCTGCGCATCGTTGGCGACAGTGCCTTGTCGGACGACCAGCGGGCGAGGCTCGCGGTCATCCAGTCATCCAGTCAGACGCTGCTCGGCATCCTCAACGACATCCTCGACTACTCGAAAATCGAGACGGGGGAGATTCTCCTGGAACCGCGCGATTTCGAGCTGCGTCAACTGGTGGAAGACATCCAGGCCCTGATGCGCTTCCGCGCGACCGAGAAGGGGCTCAGGCTCGAAACCCGGATTGCCGGCGACGTGCCCGACTTCATCAAGGGCGATGCCGGCAAGCTCAGCCAGATTCTGCTCAATCTGATCGGCAACGGGCTCAAGTTCACCGAGAAGGGGCTCGTTGCGCTGACGATCGAGAAAGAGGGTGAGGCCACCGACGGAGAGTTGACCTTGCGCTTCGAAGTCGAGGACACCGGTCCCGGAATTCCCCGAGCGGAACAGCAGCATCTCTTCGAGCCCTTCTACCAGGTCGATCCGAGACATTCGCGCCGTCAAGGCGGTACCGGGCTCGGACTGACGATCTCTCGCCGGCTGGTCGAGGCGATGGGCGGCACCCTCTGCGTGTCGAGCGAGCTCGGCCAGGGCAGCCGCTTTCGCTTCGACGTCCGAATGGACGAAGGAGACGGAGACGCCATCGCGGCGGCCCGTTTCGAGCTTCCGTCGAGTCAACCCGAGCTCGGGGCTCTGTCGGTGCTGGTCGTCGAGGACAACGAGATCAACGCCATCGTGGTCGAGGGTTTCCTCGACCACATGGGTCACGAGGTGAAGGTGGTCACCACCGGGGAAGCGGCGGTCGAGACGATTCGGAGCGAGCCTTTCGATGTTGTGCTCATGGACATCTCCCTTCCGGGCATCGACGGGGTGGAGGCCACCCGGCGCATTCGCAACATCGACCGCCCCACCCATCGCGAGCTGCCGATCATCGCCATGTCGGCTCATGTGTTCCAGAACGAAATCGCTCACGTTCTCGACGCCGGAATGAACGCCTTCGTCGGCAAGCCGGTGTCCCCGGAGCGCCTGGCCGAAGCCCTCGCGCAGGTGGTGCTGCGCAGGAAACGCGGAATTGTCGCAGCGGCGGACCACGCCCCGGAAGACGGTCGCCACGTACTGCTGAATCGCAGTGTTCTCGATGACGACTACATGATTCTCGGTCCGGAAAAGACCGGCCGCATGGTGGACGCGTTCTTTGACAGCACCGTGCGCAAAGTGGAGCAACTCGCCCATGCAGTGGCGGAAGAGGACTGGTCCACGGTTGCCTACATTGCCCACAACCTGAAGGGCAGCGCGGCCAGTCTGGGATTGAGCGCACTCGAGAACCGGGCCGACCAGCTCGAGACCTGCGCAAAGAAGGAGGCCGGTCCCGAAATTGCACAGGACTTCGGCTTGTTCACCGCATTGATCGAAAACTCGACCGCGGCATTGCGGGCCCATTGGACGAAGCTGGAAGAACCCGAACGGACTCAGCGCCCCGAGACCTCGGCGGCGAACAGGTAACCTTCGCCGTGTGCCGTGATGATGATATCCGGTGACTTCGGGTCGGCTTCCAGCTTCTGGCGCAGTCTTCGAACGAGCACGTCCACCGTGCGGTCGCCCGGATCCCATGAACGATGGGCAATGCAGCCCAGCAGTCGCTCCCGACTCAGGACGATGCCCGGGCGCGCGACCAGCGCATTCAAGAGCTCGAACTCCGCCCGGGTGAGCGCGACGTTGTCCCCGTGGGGGGACACGAGTCGGCGCGAGCGCGTGTCGAAGCGCCAGCCTGAGAACGTCCTGATCTCGGAGGCCGGAGGGGCGTAGCCCCTTGTGCGGCGCAGCAATGTCTTCACCCGGGCCAGAAGCTCGCGTGGATTGAAGGGCTTGGTTACGTAGTCGTCGGCCCCGATCTCCAGCCCCACGATCCGGTCGACGTCATCCGTACGCCCGGTAACGAGGATGATGCCCACATCGTAGCGCGAACGAATGAAGCGGGTGAGGTCCAGACCGTCCTCTCCCGGCAGGTTGATGTCGAGAAGCACGAGGTCCACCGGATCGTGGACCAGTATCCGGCGCAGCTCCCGACCATCGACCGCCTCGCTCACTCGATGCCCGGCCGTTTCCAGATAGCCGGCAAGCTTCGTTCGGGCTACTTCGTCATCTTCGACGATCAGCACGTGGGTCGCTTCGCTCGCCAACGGATGAACACCTTGGATTTGCCACCTGCCCGCCAATTTAACATCTTTTAACAAATTGCCCCAAAGGTTTCACGAGCACCTGGATCGCTGTTAACAAAAAGTTCGTACTCTGACATGTGGGGCAATCCGGCGCGTCGTCGATCCGGTTGCACCATGCACTCACAGGCGAGGAGGAAGAGCAATGAGGTTATTGTCGAGAAGAACGGTGACTGCAGTTCTGTTTGCCGGACTGGGATTTGCCGGCACCGCAAACGCCGACTGCGGCTCGTCGGATTCCATCGTGATCCCGACCCACAACTGGTCGAGCCAGATCGTGATGTCCCACGTGGTCGGTCAGTTGTTCGAGAAGCTGGGCTGCAACGTGGAGTACACCTCGACCGACAGCCAGGCCGTCTACGAGGCGGTGCGCATCGGCGACGCCACGATAGAGCTGGAGGTCTGGGAGGGCTCCTTCGCAACGTCCTTCAACGCGGCATTGGACAAGGGGGGCATTCTCGATGCCGGTACCCACGATGCGGTTACCCGGGAGGAATGGTGGTATCCGAGCTATGTCGAGGAACACTGCCCGGGGCTTCCGGACTGGGAAGCGCTCGCCGCCTGCTCGGAGATGTTTGCGCGCCCGGATTCCGGCGGCAAGGGCGTCTACGTCGACGGTCCGGTCGAGTGGTTGCATGACCCCGCGCGAATCGATGCGCTGGGCATGAACTTCATTCAGATCAATGTCGGCAGCGCGGCGGCTCTCTGGGCCGAGCTCGAGGCGGCAGCGAAGCAGAACGTGCCGATCGTCATGTTCAACTGGTCGCCCAACTTCACCGATGCGCTGTATGGCGGCTCGTTCATCGAGTTTCCGGCCTTCGACGAGAAGTGCAAGACCGACGCAAGCTGGGGTATCAACCCCGACGCCACCAATGACTGCGGCAGCCCCGCCGGCGGTTATCTGAAGAAGGCCGCGTGGCACGGGATGCCCACCAAGTGGCCGGCCGCCTACAAGGCCCTGACCCGCATCAACTTCACCACCAATCACGTGGGAACCATGGCCATGTACGTCGACATCGACGAAATGGAGCACGACGAAGCGGCGGAGAGATGGATCTCGGAGAATGAGGGCGTCTGGTACGACTGGCTGTACGCATCGCAATAAGTGCCGGCAGGGTTGCGCCTCCAGGCGACGGAGTCTGTGGGGCATAGCGCTACGGCGCACGGGGGCACTCCGCTCCCCTGCGTAGGGACGCAGCGGGGGGCGGCTCCTCCGTGCGCCGGGGCGCCTTGCGGAGGGTCCGGACGAGCGGACTGAGCGAGACCCCTCGACCGGCCCGGCCTGGTCATGTCGCGGGGAACCCCCGTCGGAGCCGGCTCCGACGGGGGTTCCCCGCACTTCTTGTATCATCGAATCACGCCTCGAGAACAAAGACGGAGAATCATGTCGGAGCCCGTCATCCGCTGTCGGTCCCTTTACAAGATTTTCGGTCTCAACCCGGCGGATCTGCGTACCGATCGCGAGGGCGTGGTGGCGCCTTCCCTCCTCGAACGCGAGGGTGTCGTCGCTGCGGTCAACAACGTCACCCTGGATGTGAGCCCCGGCGAGCTCCTGATCGTGATGGGCCTGTCCGGTTCGGGCAAGTCGACTCTGGTGCGATGCCTCTCGCGTCTCATCGAACCCACATCCGGCTCGGTGGAGATCGAGGGCGCCGATCTTCTCCGGATGAACGACAAGGAGCTCATCGCCCTCAGACGCAGCAAGATGGGCATGGTGTTCCAGAACTTCGCCCTTCTGCCTCATCGCACTGCGCTCGAGAACATCGCCTTCCCGCTGCAGATGCGGGGCATGAAGCGCCGTGACTACGTGGAACGGGCCCGCCAGATGATTCGCCTCGTCGGCCTCGAGGGCCGGGAGAACAACTTCCCGCGGGAGCTTTCGGGCGGCCAGCAGCAACGGGTCGGAATCGCGAGATCCCTGGCCGTCGAACCCGACATCTGGTTTCTCGACGAGCCCTTCTCTGCGCTCGATCCGCTCATTCGCAAGGAAATGCAGGACGAGTTTCTGCGCCTCCAGTCCCTCCTGAACAAGACCATCGTCTTCATCACCCACGACTTCGACGAGGCGCTCAAGCTCGCGGACCGCATCGCCATCATGTACAACGGCAGCGTCGAGCAGATCGGCCGCCCCGAGGACATCGTGCTCGAGCCCGCCACGGACTACGTGGCGAGGTTCACGGGCGATGTTCCCCGCGAAAGAGTGCTGCGGGTCGGATCGGTCATGGAGCCGCCGAGTGACGACGAGAGGGTGGCCGACCGGGCGGTCAACGTGAGCGACCGCATCGACAAGGTGGTCGAGTACGTGCTCGGTCAGCGGCTGCCGGTGCCGGTGGTCGACTCCGAGGGCACGGTGGTCGGGGTCATGCACCAGGCGCATGTCCTCCGGGTGCTCTTTCCCCAGTCGGTCCCGCCCGAAACCCTCGATCCCGGCCGATGAAGCAAGCGCTTCTCCACGGTCTGCCCCCCGGGCGCCGGTTGCGTGGGTATGTGTGGCTGGGAGCGATCGTGCTCGCGCTGCTCCTGGCCAAGGCATCGGGAGTGTTGCCCGAGTTCCTCGACGAACTCCCTCAGCATCTGGAGAAAAGCAGCATCGACACCCTGGGCGATGCCGGCAAGGAGAAGTACACCGAGCTGGTGCCCTTCGACCGCATGCTCGATCGCACCTTCGATTTCGTCCGCGACGAGCTCGGCTTCTCGGTGGTCACCCGGTTCATCTCCAAGCGCCTCAAGGACCTCATCGACATCTTCGACAACATCCTGCGCGGCGGGTCCAAGGGGTTCGGCCTGAGCGCGCCGCCGTGGACCGCGCTGATGGTGATCGCGTTCGTGCTCGGATACTCGCTCCGGGGCTGGAAGCTGGCCCTGCTCTCGGGCGGCTCGGTCATGTACTTCGCGATTTTCGGACTGTGGAAGTTCGCCATGGAGACCCTCGCCCTGCTCGCGGCGGCGGTGCCCATTTCCATCGTCATCGGATTGTTCATCGGCATCCTCGCCTACAAGAAGAAGGCGGTCGAGCTCGCGCTGCTGCCGATACTGAGCGTGGCCCAGACCCTGCCGCACTTCGCCTACCTGATTCCGGTGGTGGTGTTCTTCGGCATCGGCCACCAGACCGGGGTCATCGCCACCATCATCTTTGCCGTCCCGCCGATGGTGCGTCTGACGCTGCTCGGACTTCAGAAGGTCTCACCCGAGATCCTGGAGGCGGGGAAGATGAGCGGCTGCACCGGCTTGCAGCTCCTGTTCCGGGTACAACTGCCGAGCGCACGCAACGAAATGCTGCTGGGCGTCAACCAGGTCATCATGCAATGTCTGGCGATGGTGGTCATCGCCGCGTTCATCGGCGCCTCAGGCCTGGGCTACCGGCTGCTTCACAAGCTGCAGTCCCTCAAGCTCGGTCAATCACTGGAGATCGGCGTGGCGATCGTGCTGCTCGCCGTGGTGCTCGATGGCCTGTCGCGAGCCTGGGCGGAGAAGAAGCGCGACTACACCGCCAACCTGCCTTTCCACAAACGCTTCCGGTATCCGATTCTGATGGCCGTCATGGTGACGGCCGCCTATGTGCTGTCGCAGTACTTTCCCATTCTCGACAAGATGCCGCGCGATCTCAGCATCACCTACGCGAAGACCTGGGACGGTCTGGTCGACTGGATCGTTCTCAACTGGTCCGACGGCCTCACCAACTTTCGCTACTTCCTGATCGCCAACGTGCTGGCGCCGCTCCGGGACACCCTGCTGTACATGCCCTGGTCCTCGGTGCTGCTCCTCGTCGGTGGTCTCGGCCTGATTCTCGGGGGCTGCTACTCCGCGCTGCTGACGCTCGCCTTTCTCGTCTTCGTCGGCCTCGCCGGATGGTGGGACCGGGCCATGATCACCGCTTACATGGTGATGTTCGCCACCGCGATCTGCATCGTGATCGGGATTCCCGTCGGCATCTGGAGCGCGCTCAACGAGAAGCGGGCGAAGACGGCCCTGTTCTGGTGCGACACCTTCCAGACCTTTCCTTCGTTCATCTACATTCTGCCGGTCATCATGCTGTTCCAGGTGAACGATCTGTCCGCGATCATGGCGGTCATCGTCTACGCAATCATTCCCGCCGTCCGCTACACGGTGGAGGGCATTCGAGGCATCGCGCCCGAGCTCGACGAGGCGGCGACCATGGCCGGGTGCAACACCCGCCAACGGCTCGTGCACCTGCAGCTTCCGGTCGCCGTCCCCCACATCATGCTCGGAGTCAACCAGACCATCATGTTTGCCTTCTCGATGGTCATCATCGCAGCTTTCGTCGGCACCATCGATCTCGGCCAACAGATCTTCAAGGCCCTTTCCGAGACCAACATCGGCAAGGGTGTGGTGCTGGGACTGTGCGTCTCCTTCATGGCTCTCGCGGTGGATCACCTGGTCACCCGCTGGGCGCGCGAGCGCCGGCGATTGCTGGGACTGGATTGACGATGACCGCTCTCGAACCTTTCTTTCCCCTCGTCGGCTTTGTTCTCGCCGTCCTGCTCGTTCTCCTGGTCACCGCTCCCGACCGCCGCGCACAGCTCCTGGCGCTCTACACGGCCGCCGGCAACGTCGTGAACCGGCGGCATAGCCCGCTCGAAGCAATCCTCGGAGCGATCACGGTCAAGCGCGCGGTTTACGCGATCGTCCTGTTCTGCCTCATCTCGTACATCTGGACCTACCAGGCGCTCAAGCAGGACATCAGAACCTTGCTCGCGGAAAAGCAGATCGAGGGCGTCAAGGTGGGTAGTCTGGTCATGCCCTACAGCGTCTTCTTCCAATCCGAGTACATCGCGGATACCGGCTTTTCGAAGTCGAAGAAGAGGACTCGTGCCGCGATATCGGTAAGCGGCCGATTGTGGTCGGGCTTCGATTTGCACATCTCCGAGATCGAGCTCGCGAAAGTCAACAAGATCATCGGAAAGGCTTTCGTCTTCTCCTACCTTACCGACGTCGAGGTGCTCAAGCCCGCCATCAACCGGCACATGAAACAACTGGTGCGCAACAAGCAGCTCGACGAGTTCCAGCTTGAGACCTTTGACAACCGCGGCCCCTACGTGCTGGTCGTCCTGAGCGAGAAGAAGCGCAGCGAGGATGTCAATGCAGTTGCGACGGAGATCGCTGAAAGCCTGCATACCAATCTCACGAAAACCAACAACCTGAAAGTCAATCAAGTGGTCATCAAGGTCATCGATCCGGAGCTGTACGCCAACAACAAGCGGGTGAAGGTGCTGGGACGAGGCAAGGCCGGGCAGTACTGAAGCCGCGTTCCGGGAAGCGAGTCCGAGAAGGGGTGCATGAACCGTCCCTGGTGAAACATCGGACGCCGGCTGCTAGGATCCTCCTTCCGGAGGAGAGGCGAAGGAGTTGCTCATGACCTCGCAGGCGGAAGCGCGCGTAGGGAATCCGGTGGCCGGAACCCATACCGATATCCCGGATTCTCCATCCCCCGCCCCGACTCCGACCCCGAGCGGCGGACCGGCGTTGCGGTCCGTGCCCCCGGACCCGAACCCCGATGCCCCGGTGCGCATCGAGGTCGAAATGCCACGCGACCTCTACGACCGGCTGACGAACTGGGACCACGCGCCCATCAGCCGCTACGACATGGCGACGGGACGCGCGGAGTACGTCGCCGAGCCGGGCATGGCGCACGAGGGACGGGCAGCCAGGGTATCCCGGCTCTTCGGCTACCTGGAGGATGCGCTCGACGATGCCGGACGTCCCGCTCTGTTCATCATCGGCGGGGCCACCCGATTCCTGAGCGACGACGGCGCCTTCGAACCGGACCAGTGTCTCTTCATGGACGAGGAGAACGTGCGCGCGGCGACGCGCCTCGAGGGCTACCTCGACACGCGCAAGGGCCACCCGGTGCCCGAGCTCGTGGTGGAGATCGACCGGAGCGTCGATTCGAGCCACAAGCTCGTTCCCTACTTCCGGATGGGAGTACGCGAGGCATGGACCTGGAGCCCGAGAGACGGTGCGCGACTGTGGACCGTGGACCCCGACGCCGGGCCGGGATTCAGCGCCGCGGATGAGAGCCGGGTGCTTCCGGGGCTCTCGCAGGATGACCTCGACCACCTGCTCGCCGGCTACGCGTCCATCGAGCTCTCCCGCGAGACCCGCCGTCTCGCACGGCGGGTGGCGGACGCGCTGCTGAAGGGATAGCGTCAGGGGCCGACCACGTTCACCAGCGCCTCACCGGCGAGCCAGCGCTCGAGGTTGTCGCCGAAGAGGCGGATGAACTTGCGAGGCCAAGCGTGGATGTTGTCGGAGGCGTGCGGGGTGAGGAGGACGTTCTCGAAGCCCCACAGCGGACTCGACTCCGGAAGCGGCTCGGTCTCGAAGACGTCGAGGTAGGCGCCGGCGAGGTGGCCGCTCTCGAGCGCGGCGATCAGCGCCGACTCGTCCACCACGAACCCGCGGGAGGTGTTGAGGAGCACCGCGCCTCGCTTCATCGCGGCAAGGGCCGGGGCGTCGACGAGATGCCGGGTCTCGTCATCGGCGCGCACGTGGAGCGAGACGTAGTCGGCCCGTCCGAGCACCGCGTGCAGCTCGTTCGGGGCCAACAGCTCGTCCACCGCCGGATGGGGGGTGCGGCGCCTGCGCACCGCGAGCACGCGCATGCCGAGCGCCTTGGCGAGAGTGGCCACGCGCCCGCCGATCTCTCCGAGGCCCACCACCAGCAGCGTCTGCTCCGAGAGCGGCACGAAGGCCCGGGGCGCCCAGCGCCTCTCTCTGCGCCGCTCCACGTAGTGCAGAAAGCCCGCGTTGATCGTGAGGATGGCGCCGATCACGGTCTCCGCGAGATAGGGGCTCAGGACGCCGGCGCTGTTGGTGACGGTCACCCGGTCCGGGTCCCAGGGCGTCATGTGGTCGTAGCCCGATCCCCCGACGTGGACCCACCGCACCGAGGGATGGAGCACGCTCGGGCGGTGGGTAGGGCCGGGGAATCCCGGGTGCTTGATGGAGAGCACCGCTTCCGGGTCGTGCGCCTCCAGCAGCGGGACGATCTCCTCGCTGCGAGTCGCATAGTGGAACGCGAGCGCGGGGAAGCGCTCTTCGAGCAGATCCCGGCAGTCCTCCGGGGTGTCGTGAAGAATCGCGATCGAACGCATGGAGCAACCCCTTTATTGGTGCTCCGAAAATTGTTGCCATCCTGTGGATTCCCGCTTTCGCGGGAATGACGGGCAATTCGTATGCCGCAACTCTTTGTCATTCCCGCGAAAGCGGGAATCCACAGGTCTGATTCTGGCTACACCGGGGGTCCGCATGTGATGACAACAGCTTTGAGACCACCAACAACTGCTTCAATACCGTCTCCGGACGCACCGCGATCCGGCGGCGCCCCTCGCGCTTCCGGGTCCTCAGGTCAGGAACTTCGTGAAGCCGCCATCGACGTTCCAGCATGCGCCGGTCACGAAGCTCGCCCGCTGCGATGCGAGGAAAGCCACCACGCCCGACACCTCGTCCGGGCGCCCGTAGCGCGGTATCAGGAGGAGCTGGCCGGAGAGATTCTTGAACACCTCCTCGGTGTTCTCCCCTACCGTGCCCACGAAGCTGTCCTCGGCAAGGCGCTCCCACAACGGAGTGTGGATGAGCGCGGGGTTCACGGCGTTGACCCGGATGCCGTCGCCGGCGAGGTCCTGGGCGAGGGTCTTGGTCAGGGCGAGCATCGCCGCCTTGGCCGAGTTGTAGTCCGCCATGCCGCCGAGCCCGCTGTGGCCGCTCACCGAAGCGACGTTGACGACGGAACCGCCGCCGCGCTCGCGCATTAAGGGCACCGCGACCCGGGTCGCGCGCACCGCGCTCCAGAGGTTGATGTCGTAGGTCTGCTCCCAGACCTCATCGTCATCCTCGATGGTCCGGCCGACCGCCGCGTCGCCGGCATTGTTCACGAGGATATCCAGCCCTCCTAGATGGTCGGCGGTGCCCTGGACGAAGCGCTCGACGTCTTCCCGCTTGCTCATGTCGGCGACGCAGGAGAACACCTCCCCGCCGTCGTCCTCGATCGCCGCCCGGGTCTCGTCGAGCGGCCCCTCGCGGCGCGCGCAGATGCCGACTTTGGCGCCTTCGCGGGCGAGCTCCATCGCAATCGCCTGGCCGAGGCCGAGGCTCGAAGCGGTCACCGCGGCGACTTTTCCCTTGAGTCCCAATTCCATTCTCTTTTTCCCCTGTGTCGATGCATGCGTCTGGTGCAGGAGGGCGCGTCTTCGCGACACGTCCCGGGGCGACCGCGCTAGAACGCGGGGCTCAGGCGGTGCTTCGGGTACTCCGCCCCGACGACGTGCTGGATGGTGATCGCCCGCACCATCTGATAGGTGCGGATGCGGAAGGCCGGATCGCAGGACATGCGGATGTAGGTGTCCTGCGGCTTGATGTCGTACTCGTCGTTCAGCCAGTCGATCATGTTGGCGCAGGCATCGTAGACCGCCTGCTCCATCGGCAGGTTGATGCCGACCGCCACGATGCTCTCGGGCTTGACGATACGCACCGTCGGCAGCCGCTTGTTCTTGATGACGCGGCAGTTCAACTGCACCGTGGCACGAGTCTCGTCGGCGATGCCCGTGAACTCGGTGTCGCCCTGTCCCCCGTGGATGTCGCCGATGTAGAGCAGGCCGCCCTCGTGGTAGGAATTGAGCAGGATGGTGTGGCCGGGCGCGACATCGCGGCAGTCGATGTTGCCGCCGAAGGGGCCTTGGCCCAGCAACGAGGTGAAGACCTCGCGTTCCGGCGCAGTGGCGAGGGTTCCGCAGAAGGGCTCCAGATCCCAGGTGAGGCGGTCGGAGTACTTCCCCTTGCCGTCGCGCGTGTGACCGCTCGGGCCGGGCAGGTGCTCGATCACCTGTACCCTCGGCTCCGCGCACTGCCCGTCCCAGCGCATCGACTGGCCGTAAGGGCCAATTCCCGGAAGGATGCCGGAAAACCCGTATCGCCAGGGGTCGATGAACTCGAGGTTCACCGCGAGCACGTCCCCGGCTTCGCAGCCCTCGACGTGGATCGGGCCGATGACCGGGTTGTACTTCGGCGGCCACGCGGCGTTCAGCGCGTCGACGTGGGCATCGCCCACGAACTGGTGCACCTTCGGGTCGTCGCTGTCGTCTTCGATCAGGCCCGTCAGCGCGTCTTCCGTTTCTACCTGAAACGACTCCTCCTGCTTGACGTGAAGCACCGGCTCGTCCCGGGCGTCGAACGCGTACCTGGTCACTTCGCCGCGCTTGATGATCTGCATGGAGCTTCTCCTGTTGGATGCGGTGGTCGTCAGGGCGCGGGCATTTCCGCCCTTCAGGAAGGTGATGCAACCCTACGATACAAGGCGGGCCAGGGAAAATCATCCGCGCCGCCCGCCGGCCCGGGCCCGCTCGAGACGCCGTTCAGGGGCGACATCCGGTCCAGACTCGGGGACTCCCGACTATGAATCCATCTTGTGAGAAATATCTCTTATTTTATTAATAGTAAAGGAATAAATCCTTCCGATCGGCGAGTCGTGAATCCAGGCCATGCCGACTTCCTTCGGGTTCAGCGGCCGGGTGCCCGGACGCGTTCCGCTCGTGCGAGTCTTTCCACGAGAGGGGCGAGGAAAGGCTTGTGGGCACGGATCTCCCCGAGGCTGAGTCCATTCATCTCGTAGGGCAGCACCAGCCACTTCCCGGTCTCGTGGAGGAAGTAGTCGGGCACGCGGCCGGTGCGGTTCCGTGCCGGCTTGTACCAGGGGACGGCGATGCGCGCGTCGCGCGGCATGTTGCGCCGGGTGCGCGTCTGCAGCCGATCGAGCACCGCCTTCACGTTGAGGCCCGTGCTGTAGACATCGTCGACGATCAGCAGCCGATCCTCCGCGTTCATGCTCTCGAGCAGGTACTGGGTGCCATGAACCCGGATCTCGGAAACCGCCTCTTCGATCATGTGCTCGTATCGCTGCATGCCCCGGTAGGACGTGCGGATCGAGACGTGGTCGGTCTCGACGCCGAGATACTGGAGGCACTCCTGGACCGCTATCCCGATCGTGCTGCCGCCGCGCCACAGACCGACGATGAAGGTCGGCCGGAACCCGCTGTTGAAGATCTTCACTCCGAGGCGATAGGCGTCGAGGAGGAGGTCTTCTTCGGAGATGAATAGCTTGTCCACGGGGCGGTGCTTGCCTTCGGTTCGAAGCAATCAACATACTGGAGCGGGGCGAGAGGGTAAATCGCCGGGGGCCGAGGGTGCTCTACGTCGAGGCGCAGGAACTGCTCGAGGACGCATTCGAGCTCGGGGCGAGGGTGCTCGAGAGCGGGTTCCGGCCGAGCTTCATCGTCGCGATCTGGCGGGGTGGCGCTCCCATCGGGATCGCGGTGCAGGAACTGCTCGACTACTTCGGCGTGCGCTCCGACCATATTGCGATTCGCACCTCTTCCTACCACGGGATCGACGGGCGCGCCTCCGAGGTGCGGGTGCACGGGCTGAACTACCTGGTCAAGAACATCGACCATCGCGATCGCCTGCTCATCGTGGACGATGTGTTCGACACCGGCCAAACGATCGAGCGCGTGATCGCGGTGTTGCGGGAGAAGGCGCGGCGCAACTCGCCAGGGGAGATCCGGGTCGCGGTGCCCTACTACAAGCCGGCGCGAAACCGCACCGCTCGGGTGCCGGACTACTACCTGCACGAGACGCAGCAGTGGATCAAGTTCCCTCACTCGCTCGAAGGCCTGAGCGACGATGAGATCGCGCGCCACCGGCCGGCGCTGAACGCGATCCTCCGAGCGGCGAGACGTGATGATGCCTCGACGTAATCCCGGGGCACGCGTCGTTTCGTCGCATTTCGATCCGGGGCTCGTTCCCGCGCTCACCGTTGTTCCTCGATTACAGCGAGGATCGGTTTTTCACGAGCGGAGTTCGGTGATTACGAAGTGAAGGCCGCGGTTGCCGGTGTCATGCTCGTGCCCTACCGGATGTTGATGGGGGTGCACGATGGCTCGAGAGGTCCTGACACCGAGATCTCTGCACCGCAACCCGACGGCGGTACGGGAAGGCGACAGGTCTCCCCGACGCACCGCCGGCTTGAACTCGGAGCGGATGCCCCCACCTGTTCAGACAGCAGGTGAGCGCGTCCTTCACCCGCACCCGAATCCATCCCGCGATACGAGGAGCACGACGACCCCGATGGCGACCACCCTTGCCAAGCGCCTGCCCTTGCCCGGGTCCGATCTGCAGGGATACCTGCAGGCGGTGAACACCTTCCCCTTGCTGACGGCGGAGGAAGAGAGATCCCTCGCTGAGCGCTACCGCCGGGACCAGGATCTCGAGGCGGCCTGGCAGCTCGTGACCTCGCACCTGCGCTACGTCGTCAAGATCACCCGGGGATACCTCGGCTACGGCCTGCCCCACGAAGACCTCATCCAGGAAGGCAACATCGGGCTGATGAAGGCCGCCAAGCGCTTCGACCCCGAGGTCGGAGTGCGCTTCGTCTCCTTCGCCGTGCACTGGGTACGGGCCGAAATCCACGAGTTCGTGCTGCGGAACTGGCGCATCGTCAAGGTCGCCACCACCAAGGCCCAGCGAAAGCTCTTCTTCAATCTGCGCAGCCGGAAGAAACGCCTCGGATGGCTCTCGCAGCAGGAGGTGGAGGAGGTCGCCGCAGATCTCGGCGTGCGCCCCGACGAAGTGCTGGAGATGGAGCGCCGCCTCGCCTCCCAGGACGCCGCCTTCGACGGCACGGAGGACGACTCGGGAGAGGCGGTTCCCTCGCCGGGGCTCTTCATCGAAGATCGTCGCTACGAGCCGGGCGCGCTCGTCGAAGAGGCGGAGTGGTCCGCCTACGCCTCCGGGCACATGGCCGCGGCGCTCGAAGACATCGACGAACGGAGCCGGGACATCATCACCCGGCGCTGGTTGCAGGAACCGAAGGCGAAGCTGCGCGAGCTCGCCGACGACTACGGCATCTCGGCCGAACGGGTGCGCCAGATCGAAGCCGGCGCGCTCGCGAGCCTCCGAAAGGCAATCGAACATCGCACCCGATCGGGACTGGCGTCAGCCTGAACCTTCTCGCACGCCAGGCGTCGGAGTCCCCGCTCCCACTGATATCGACGAGCGTCCTTCTTCCCTGACGTGACTGCTTCGGTCGACGAGTCCGACCGGTCGACCGAGCCCGCGCGGCTCCCATCCTGCGCCAGGCGTCGGCGCTTGGGGGCCGGTGTTGTAGGATCGCCGGATGGACTTCGAGGTGAGCCCGCTGCCCGGCGCCGGCTTCGGCGCCGTGTTTCGTTTCCCTCTCGACATGGATACCCGGAGCGCGGTCGCGACGCTCGAGGCGGAGCCCGCGCTCCTGTCCGACGCACTCAACCACTCGGGCGGCCTGCTCCTGTTTCCCGGCCTGCACGCGGTCGCGCGGGAACCCGAATTGCTGGTGCGTTTGAGCCGGCTCTTCGGCCCCGAGGTGGAGAACTACCGCCAAACGCTTTCCGAAGCGCACATGGTCCATCCCCTGGCCGACGAGATCTACGTGCTCGGCAACCGTCCCCCGAGCAACCGCCAGCCGCCGGACCCGCCGGACCCGCCACGAAGCGCAGACGGAGGGTTGCCGGTTCAGTTTCCCCATCGAAAGGGCTGGCACACGGATCAGAGCTTCCGTCGACCACCGCCCGACATGTCTCTCTTCTACGCCGTAATCGCATGTCCCAGGGGGCAGGGGCAGACTCTCTTCGCGGACGGCGCCGGAGCCTACGAGTCCTTGCCCGCCGCGCTCAAGGCGCGAATCGAAGATCTCGATGGCGTGCACGTCTACCCGTTCTGGGGCCGCTCGGAGGAAGAGGTGAGGGCAGGGGTGACTCCGCGCCCGCTGGCGCCCCACGAGCGACCACAGCGCCAGCCCGTGGTGCGCGAGCACCCGGTGACCGGGAAGCGCGCCCTCTACCTGTGCGAATCCGGTCAGATGGACTGGATAGTCGGGCCATTCGCGGGCATGGAACGAGGCCCCGACGGGGAGGGTGCCGCCTTGCTCTACGAGCTCATGTCCCACTACACCCAGCCCCGCTTCACGTACGCGCACGAGTGGGAGAACGGCGACCTCATCGCGTATGACAACCGCTGCCTCGCCCACTGCGCGACCTGGTTCGATGCCGACCGCTACGAGCGGCTCATGTGGCGGACCACGGTTTGGGGCAACCCCGGCCCCCTCTATGCCGGTGAGAGCAGGAGCTGGATACCGGGTGCGGACGCGGGGTGAGCCGGGCTCGGAGGTCGGACCCCCGACGAATCGGGCAACCTCTCCGGCAAAGAGAACCCGGGGGTCGCGCATGACCGAGACGGTGGGGAGCCACGTGTTGTCTGATCTTCAGCGAACATGACAAGGTCGGAAGGGTTGCGAGTGGAGGACGAGCGTTTTCTGCGGGGAAGGGGACGATACACGAGCGACCTCGAGTTTCCCCACGCCCTCCAGGCCTTCATCGTGCGCTCTCCCCATGCGCACGCGTCGCTCGGTCCGGTGGTCATCGATGCGGCACTCCGATGCAAGGGAGTCGTCGCCGTCTTTACCGGCCGCGACCTCATGTCGGCCGGAATCGGCCCCTTGCCCTGTCGGGCCGAGATCGACACGCGTGATGGCGCGCCCCTCCATGCGCCCGCCTGGCGCCTGCTCGCGGCCGATACCGTGCGATACGTAGGGGAAGGCGTCGCGATGGTGGTCGCGGAATCCCTCGACGCGGCCCGCGACGCCGCTGAAGTGCTCGACATCGACTACCGGCTCCGCCCGGCGCGGGTCGACCCGCAGGACCCCTTTGCGCGCTGCTTCGATTGGGAGATCGGGGATGCGGAGGCGACCCGGGCCGCCTTCGCGCGGGCCGCCCACGTCACTTCGATGTCGCTGGTCAACAACCGTGTGATCGTCAATCCGATGGAAACGCGAAGCGCGGTCGGCATCTACGATTCCGACACCGGCCGCTACACCCTGCACACGCCCTGTCAGGGGGTGCACCTCGTCCGTTCGATGCTCGCGGAGCCGGTGCTGGGGGTCGCTGCCGAGCGCCTGCGGGTCTGCACGCCCGACGTCGGCGGAGGATTCGGCATCAAGTTCGCGGTGTACCCGGAACAGGGGCTGGTGCTTTTCGTGGCCCGCGCGCTCGGCCGCCCGGTGCGCTGGGTGGCGGATCGCGAGGAGGCGTTCCTCGCCGACGCCCACGCCCGGGATCACCGAAGCGAGGCTTCGCTCGCCCTGGACGAGGACGGACGTGTTCTCGGGCTGCGCATCTCGACGCTGGCCAACCTCGGCGCCTACCTCACCGGCTACGGGCCGAACACCGCCACCCACGGCTACGCAAAGATGCTGGGGCATGTCTACCGCGTTCCCGCCGCGCATCTGCGGGTACAGGGGGTGCTCACCCATAGCGCACCGGTGGAAGCCTATCGAGGGGCCGGGACTCCGGAAATGGTGTACCTCGTCGAGCGCCTCGTGGAACTCACCGCCGACGAGATGGAAGTCGACCGGGTCGAGCTGCGGCGCCGGAACCTCGTCACCGCGGGCGAGATGCCCTACACGAATCCAGGCGGACGCACGGTTCGGGACTGCGACTTCCCCCGGCTCCTGGACTTCGCACTTGCACGCTCGGCGTGGGAGAGCTTTCCCGCGCGCCGAACGCAGGCGCAGGCGCAAGGTCTGACCCGGGGAATCGGTCTCTCCTTCTATCTCCACGGGACTTCGGCGGAGGGCCGGGAGCACGTGGAAATCCGTCTCGACGCGTCCGGTTGCATCGAAGTGCGTTGCGGCACCCAGGACTCGGGACAGGGGCACGCGACATCGTTTGCGCGGGTGCTCGGCCGCCGTCTCGGCATCGACCCCGCCCGCATCCGGGTGCGGCAGGGGGATTCCGACTGGCTTCCCGGCGGCGCCGGCACCGGCGGATCCTCCTCACTGGTCATCGGCAGCGCCGCCGTCCTGCGCGCTTCGGACGTGTTCGTGGAGCGGGCGCGGGAACGGGCCGCGGACCGACTCGAAGCGGCGGCCATCGATCTCGAGTACTCCGCCGGGGCCTTCCGCATCGCGGGGACGGATCGCGTCCTGTCCCTCTTCGAGCTCGCCGTGGATCTGCCCGACGAGGCCGAGGGGTGTGCAGGACGGGCGAGCGCAACGCACGAGGACGCGACCTTTCCCGCCGGCGTCTTCGTCGCGGAAGTGGAGATCGATCCGGATACGGGCCACGTTGCGCTCGTCGCTTTCACGAGCGCCGACGACATCGGCACCGTGCTGGACGAGGCGATCGCGCGCGGCCAGATCCATGGCGGTGCGGTGCAGGGGATCGGCCAGGCGATGCTCGAGCACACCGTCTACGACCCACAGGAGGGACAATTGCAGAGCGGGTCCTTCCTCGATTACACCATGCCGCGCGCCGATGATATCCCGAGCCTCGTCTGTGCCTGGTGCCCGGAGGGCACCGCCGGGAAGCGAGAGTCGAAAGGGGTGGGGGAGGTCGGCACCATCGGCGCCCCCGCCGCGATCGTCAACGCGGTGGCGAATGCGCTCGGCCACCAGCGCATCGACATGCCGGTCCTCGCGGAAGCGATCTGGCGGGCGCTCGGACCATTGAATCAATCGACTCGGGAAGACGCATGAGCTCATCCTTCGGACGCATAAACGCCTGGACCGAGATGGACCGCGCCGGTCAGCAGGAGATCCCCGCCGGCGACGGCCGCCGCCTGGAGCTCTGGGCCTATGTCGATGCCTACACCTTCCGTCCCGGCGAAGAGGTCGCGGTCAAGGTGCACACCACCGCCACGTCCTTCGATCTGGAGGTGGTGTGCGATTCCGCTCCGGGAGAGACCCTGCATGCGGTCGGAGGCATTCCCGGCCGCCGGCAGGACACGCCGCGCGACGCGTACGCCGCGGGCTGCGCCTGGGAAGACAGCCATGTCTTCCGCATCGCCCCGGAGTGGCCGGCCGGCGTGTACCTGGTCCTGCTGCGTGCCGAGCGGGACGGGCAATCGGTGGAAAGCGAGGCCTTCTTCGTCGTCGCCCCCCATGACCCCGGCCACGCCACGGGGACCGTTCTGGTGCTCGGCACCGGCACCTGGGTCGCCTACAACGACTGGGGCGGCGCCAATTCCTATCGGCGCACCATCGACGGGGTTGCGAGCGAAGAACCCGCGCCGCGCCTCTCGCTGAGGCGCCCGATGGCCCGCGGCCTGCTGCGGATGCCGATCGGGGCGCCACGCTACACCGATTCCCCGGACCTGCCCCCCTTCGGGCATCCGCGCTACCCGTGGTTGGAGTGGGCCTTCGCCTACGGGTACAGCCGCCATTGCCGCGACGCGGGCTGGGCCACCTACGAGCGCCCCTTCGTGCATTGGGCGGCGCGGGCCGGCTACCGGCTCGAGTTCCTCACCCAGCACGACCTGCATTACGACCCACGCTGCCTGCTCCCTTACCGCAACGTAGTCCTGGTCGGGCACGACGAGTACTGGACGGCGGAGATGCGCGACGCGATCGACGCCCATGTCGACCGCGGCGGCAACGTGTCGCGCTTCGGCGCCAACTTCGCCTGGCAGGTGCGCCTGGAGGACGAGGGTCGCACCCAGGTCTGCTACAAGGACCCCTTCGCCGATCCCGTGTTCGACTCCGACGAGCGCGCCCGGACTTCGACGGCGTGGGATTTCGAGTTCATCGGCCGGCCGGGAGCCCGCACTCTGGGGCTCACCGGACTCGGCGGCATCTACACCCGCTTCGGCAGCGCGGCAGGAAGGGCGAGCGGGGGGCTCACCGTGTACCGCCCGGATCACTGGATATTCGAAGGCAGCGATCTCTACTACGGTGACGTGTTCGGCCAGCAGGCGAAGATCGTGAGCTTCGAGGTGGACGGCGTCGACTACACCTTCCGCCACGGGCTTCCCTTCCCGACCCACGTGGACGGCGCACCGGAAAACCTCGAGATCCTCGCGATGGCGCCCGCGCTGCGCGGCGAGATCGATCGGCGCAACTACCTGTTGAACGGTCCGATCGAGGAGTTGAACGCGTTGATCCGGGGGGCGGCCGCCAGGGGTTTCCCGCTCGTGCAGCAGGACGCCCTGGATGCCTCGATCTACGGCAGTGCGATGGTCGCGGTGTTCAACCGCAACGACGGCACGGTGTTCAACAGCGGCACCTGCGAGTGGGTGAACGGCCTGATCGAGGGAGACTTCTTCGTCGAGCGGATCACGCGCACGGTCCTGGATCGTCTGGGCTGAGTCGAGTGCGGCGGCGTAGCGGAACGTTCGGTGGTCCGCACGTTCCCATGCAACCCGTCACAGGCCACCTCCAATTGTCGAGATCGAGCCAGCCGTCCGCGTCGATCGGCACGGCGAGAAGGAGCGTGGCCTCGCTCACGTTGTTGTCACTTGCCGTACACACGTATGTGTTTACAACTGGAGGAGAGCTGTCTATGCTTCACGTCGAATCGTGCCTCGACAATCCAGGACATCCCTCGTGAAGCAATTCGCTCCCGCAATCGTACCGACGCGCCTGTTCCGCAACGGCAACAGTCAGGCGGTCCGGATCCCGAAAGCACTCGCTTTCGAAAGTGTTGACGTCGAGGTGGAAATCGAGCGTCGGGGTGACGAGCTCATCGTACGGCCGGCGAAGCAGAAGCTCACCGGCCTCGGCGCCGCGTTCCGCAAGCTCGGGCCGCATTTTCAGGACTTCCACCGCGAGCAACCCCTACAAGGCCAACGCGACTGGACTCCCGGACGTTCGCGAGCGCGTGAACGACGCGAGCGAGAGAGCTCGTGAAGTACATGCTCGACACAAATACCGTAGGAAGTGCTCTACAAGTCTATAAATCGTCATTATTTCAATAGATTGTCAATTTTCCCCGCGGGGTCGATTCCGGTCGCGTAAGCATCCAGAGAGCGATCCGGTTCCGAAACCGCGCGCCGCGGGACGAG